>CAWJHY010000101.1:0-29816 GCA_963842495.1 uncultured Acidobacteriota bacterium | reverse complement strand
CGCTGGTCCATATTGTTACCCGGAAGGGCAAGGGTTACGACATCGCTGAGAAGCTGCCGGTGAAATACCACGGCGTGACGCAATTCGATGTCTCGACGGGTGCGTTCCACAAAACCCCCGCCTCCGCTCCTTCCTACACCGCTGTTTTTGGCAAGGCCCTGTGCGAGTTGGCGGAAAAAGATTCCCGCGTCATCGGCATCACCGCCGCCATGAGCGAAGGTACGGGCCTGGATGAATTCTCCAAGCGCTTTCCGGACCGCTTTTTCGATGTGGGCATTGCCGAGCAGCACGCCGTAACCTTCGCCGTAGGCTTGGCCTGCGAGGGCATGAGGCCTGTCGTGGCCATCTATTCCACGTTCTTGCAGCGCGCCTTTGACCAGGTGATGCACGATGCCTGCCTGATGCGCGCTCCCGTTACCTTCGCGCTTGACCGGGGCGGCATCGTGGGCGCCGATGGGCCGACCCACCACGGCCTCTATGATCTGGTCTATCTCTCCGCCCTGCCTGGCATCGTAGTCATGGCTCCTAAAGATGAAAACGAGTTGCGCCATATGCTCTATACGGCGCTGACGATCGCCGGCCCTGCGGCAGTGCGCTACCCGCGAGGCAACGGCATCGGCACCCCTTTGGACCCGGAGTTCAAGAAGCTGGAGATCGGGAAGGGCGAGATCCTGCGGGAAGGAGCCGATATCGGCATTCTCGCCCTTGGCAGCATGGTCTATCCGTGTTTGGAAGCCGCCAGCCGGTTGGAGGCCATGGGCATCAGCGCAACCGTCATCAACGCGCGGTTTATGAAGCCGCTCGACGCCGACCTGATCTGCTGCCTGGCGGCTGAGAAGCGATTCCTGGTGACCGCCGAGGAAGGGACGGAAGCGGGAGGCTTCGGGGCCCACGTGGCCGCTCTGCTTCAGGACCGACGGGTTCCAGCCAGCATTTTGCGCATCGCCGTGCCGGACCGCATTGTGCCGCACGGCCCGCCCGCCCTGCTGCACGCCAAGTATGGCCTGGATGTGGACGGCATCGTGAACCGTGTTAAGACTTACGCCGACGAGTGGCCCGCGCATACGCCGGGGAAGTATCGCTCCGCCCTGCGGGCGTAGCAGGCTGAATTGCGGTGCGGGCGTCTCGCCCGCTGTCGCGGGAGCGCCACGCTCCCGCAGGGGGGACGGGGGCAGAGCCTGTCCTGAGCGCAGCGAAGGAATGCCCGCACGATACCGCGCGAGAAGCCCGCACCACTCGACCTGTGCTTTCGACTCTCGACTATCGACTGCCCTTCCATGACCCTATCAAATGCTATATTGCTCTTTTTCGCCGCAGGTATCGCAGGCACCATGAATTCGGTAGCCGGCGGGGGTAGCTTCTTTTCGTTTCCGGCCCTGATCTTTACGCACGTGCTTCCCATCCCGGCCAATGCCACTTCCACGGTGGCGCTCTGGCCGGGCACCGTCGCCAGCGCCAGTGCATATCGGAAGCGCTTTCCCAAAGACTTCAAGATACTGGTGGAAATGCTCACCACCAGTGTGGTCGGCGGAACGCTGGGTGCGTTCATCCTGCTTCGAACCCCCCAGTCCACCTTCATGCGCTTTGTGCCCTATCTCTTTCTGCTGGCCACGCTGCTGCTGATCTTTGGCAAGCGAATTGCCGACTGGCTGGAGACGACATTCAAGACTTCAAAGCAGCCGCGCTGGATGGTGGTTACGGCGTCCAATCTGTTCCAGTTTTTGATCGCCTTGTACGGGGGTTTCTTCGGCGCCGGCATCGGAATCATGATGCTCGCGTTGCTGACTATTCTGCGCATGGAAGATATTCACGCCATGAACGCGCTGAAAACCCTCCTCAACGCCGCCATCAATGGAGCCGCCGTTGTTACCTTCATCGTGGCGGGTGCGGTGCTGTGGCCACAGGCCCTCGTGATGCTGGTTGGCGCCGTCGCGGGCGGCTACGGCGGCGCCTACTTTGCCCAGAAGCTCGATCCCCAAATCGTCCGCCGCTTCGTCATCGCAGTAGGCATTTCGATGACCCTGTACTTCTTCGTTAGACGTTAGTCGCGACTTTGGGTTGTTGTAGTTAACACCGTCCGGAGCTATACTTTCGCGACCACGAAAGGAGTACTTATGGCAAAGGCACAGCAGCACATGTCTCCTCATTGCGCATCGCGGAGGGATTTCCTAAAGTTGACAAGCGTGGCCATAGCGGTGGGAAGTGGCGTCGGATCGCTGGCTTCTCTCCGCCCCGGGCAACCTGGCGCGGGCCCGAAGAAAAAGGTGGTCGTGGCAGCGCATCCCTGGGTGTACGCGGCGCCGCTCCCGGAGTACGACATCACACCCGTGCTGGAGCAGGTCTTTTCCGACATGAGCTACGCCGGGATCGAGGCGATTGAACTGATGCACGAAGCGCTGCGGCATCCGGATTCAGTGGAGCGCATTGGCGCGTTGTCACACAAGTACCGTTTGCCGGTGCTCGGCGCCTCGTTTGGCGCCGACCTGTGGGACCGCTCGAAGCACGCCGCCATAATGGATTACGCAGAGATGATCATTACGCGCATCCGACAGCTTAGGGGGCGGACCTTGGGGACATCCGTCGGCAAGGCGCCGCAAAAGAAAACGCCGGAACAGCTCGACGCGCAGGCGGAGATTCTGCGCAAGATCATCGCCGTCGGAAACGAGCACGGCGTCGTGCTGAACCTTCACAATCACACTTATGAGGTCGAGAACAACGAATACGACCTGAATGGAACGCTGGCCCGGATTCCTGACGCCAAACTGGGCCCGGACCTCAATTGGCTCGTTCGAGCTGGCGTCGATCCGGTGGATTTTATCCGCCGGCACTCCGCGCACATCGTGTTTATGCATCTCCGCGATCAGAAGGCGGACGGCGCCTGGTCGGAGGCCATGGGTGAAGGCATAACCGACTTCGCCGCCGTCGGTAAAGAACTTCACAAAATGGGTTATGCTGGTGATATGGCGATCGAGCTTGCGCACGAGAGGAACTTCGCGCGAACCAGGCCCCTGCGCGAGAGCTTGAAGATGAGCCGTGAATACGTTCGACGAACGATGGGTTATTAATCAATCATGTTAAAAGGAGAGGCATCATGGCAAACGTCAAAGATCTAAAGGTGAACAAACCGGCGCAACGCTTGCGCGGCACCTTGCCGAAGATCGGGATCCGGCCGGCCATCGACGGGCGGCGCAAAGGGGTCCGGGAATCTCTGGAAAACCAGACGATGGAAATGGCCAAGACGGCCGCTAAGTTTTTTCACGAGCATTTGCGCCACCCCAATGGACTGCCTGTGGAATGTGTGATCTCCGACACCTGCATCGGCGGCGTGGCGGAGGCTGCGGAGACCGCGGACAAGTTTGCCCGCCAAGGCGTGGGCCTTTCTCTCACGGTCTCGCCCTGCTGGTGCTACGGATCGGAGACCATGGACATGGATCCGCTCATCCCCAAAGCCGTCTGGGGTTTCAATGGCACCGAGCGGCCCGGCGCGGTCTACCTGGCAGCCGTATTGGCTGGGCACAATCAGAAGGGACTGCCTGCATTCGGCATTTATGGAAAGGACGTTCAGGACGCAGGCGATCCGAATATCCCGAAGGACGTCCAGGAAAAGCTGCTGCGCTTCGCCAAAGCGGGGCTGGCTGCGGCTGAAATGAAAGGCAAGTCCTATCTTTCCATCGGCTCCGTTTCCATGGGCATTGCCGGTTCTATGGTCGATGCGGCTTTCTTCCAGAACTTCCTGGGAATGCGCAATGAGTATGTGGACATGTCGGAGTTCGTGCGGCGCATCGACGAAAAAATCTACGACCCGAAAGAATACCTGAGCGCCGCTAAATGGGTGAAGGCGAACTGTCCCGAGGGCAAGGATCACAACGTTCCGAAAATGTCGCGGACCAGAAAGTACGACGACTGGCACACCGTGGTGAAGATGACGCTGATCGCGCGCGACCTGCTGATTGGGAACCCGAGGCTGGCGGAGCTGGGATTCGGCGAAGAGGCTTTGGGGCACAACGCGATTCTGGCCGGGTTTCAAGGCCAGCGGCACTGGACGGACCACTTCCCGAACGGCGATTTCATGGAAGCCATCCTCAATTCCTCTTTCGACTGGAACGGCATTCGAGAGCCCTTTGTATTCGCCACCGAAAACGATTCGCTCAACGGCGCCACGATGTTGTTTGGACACTTGCTGACCGACACCGCGCAAATCTTTGCGGACGTGCGCACCTACTGGAGTCCGGAAGCGGTGAAGCGCGTCACCGGAAAGAGCCTGGCCGGAAAGGCCGGGGGAGGCATTATCCACCTGATCAACTCCGGCGCGGCGACTCTCGATGCCACCGGTGAACAGATGAAGGATGGCGCCAGGGTCATGAAGCCGTTCTGGGAGATCACTGCGGAGGAAGTCGGCCGTTGCCTCGACGCCACGCAATGGAGCCCGGCGATCACCGAATACTTCCGGGGCGGCGGGTTCTCTTCGACCTTTGCAAGCAAGGGAGAATTGCCGGTGACCATGGCGCGCCTCAACCTGGTGCAAGGCTTGGGACCGGTGCTCCAGATCGCCGAGGGTTACACGGTTGAGTTGCCGAAGGACGTGCACGACACGCTCGACCAGCGAACCAATGCCACCTGGCCCACCACCTGGTTTGCACCTATTCTCACCGATGACGGCCCCTTCAAAGACGTCTACGCGGTAATGAACAACTGGGGCGCCAACCACGGCGCCATCAGCCACGGCCACATCGGAGATCGGCTAATCTCCCTCGCCTCGATTCTGCGCATCCCGGTCTGCATGCATAACGTGCCGGAAGAGCGCGTGTTCCGCCCCAGCGCCTGGACGGCTTTTGGAGCTCAGGATCCGCAGGGAGCAGACTATCGCGCCTGCGCAAACTTCGGTCCCGTGTACGGCAAAAAGTAACACCGCGGCAGGGGCGGTTCGCCAACCGCCCCTGCTTCTCTTAGGCGATCAGCTTTTCCAAATACACTTTTTCCTTCCGAATGTCCTCGAGTTGGCGTGGACCCGATATTTCACGTTCAATGGTAAGAGGCCCGTCGTAGCCGAGTTGCTTTAGACGGGCAATGAGCCTGGGGAAGTCCGCCTTTCCTTCGCCGATCGGGACTTCTTCTCCAAGCTTCTTCGGGTCGGTAGGAAAGAGACCGTCTTTGGCGTGGGTGCCGCGCAGCAGCTTACCGATCACATCCAGGGCGTCGTTCGGATTGCCTTTGCCATAGAGGATCAGGTTGGCGGTGTCGAGGTTTACAAACTGGTTATCAACGCCCACGTCGGTGATCGCCCGCAGCAAAGTGATGGGAGTCTCCTGCCCCGTCTCATACAGCATCATCTGGCCGTTCCCTTTTAGATAGGTTGCAACTTCGCGAAGGGCTGGCAGCACGTCCTTGTAGGCGGCATCGTTGGGATTTTCGGGGATGAACCCGAAGTGCGTGTGGAGCGCGGGGATGCCGAGCTTCTTGGCAAAATCCGACGCTCGCTTAAAGTGCGCGATGCGCTGGGCCCGATATTTCACGGGCACCAAGCCAATTGTCAGCGGTCCCTGGTAGAAGTCGTATACCGCGGGCCCGGGTCCGCTGGTGTTGAGGGCGGTCACTTCAAGGTCGAACTTCTGAACCGCGTCGCGGATGCCCTTCTCCATCTGCTCCGAGAAATCCTCGGTCGATACCTGGCAAGTGGGAACTCCGAAGTCATGGACTCTCTGCAAGGCTGCATCAGGGTTCTTGCCCATGCCGATAATGATGCCCAGGCGCATGCCTTTTCGAGCCGGAACGCCAGGCGCCGCGGACATTAGCCCTGCAGCCCCTGCGGCAGCAGAGACTTTCAAAAAATCGCGTCGGTCGAGTGTTCTCATGAATGATTACCTCGTCGGAAATAGGATTCAGGATTCAGGATTGGGGATTCAGGAACGCAGATTGTGCCGCTGCTTGTTCTGGGGGCCAATAACCGAAATGCTCAAATCGCCTGGCACCTCGATTCTCATACCTTCGAACAAGGGCCACGAATCTTAGGAAACACCTTGTGCCGCATTTTCCTGAATCCCGAATCCTGACTCCTGAATCCTGTCGTGTTGACAACTTCTGAGACTACAGCATAGTATCCAATTTTAGGCAAAATTGCTCGGGTGAAGCCAGAATTCGGAAGCTGCCTGACTCCTGAATCCTGGATCCTGAATCCTGCTTTTATGAAACAAGCATACCTGGATTGTTTTTCCGGCATCAGCGGTGACATGTTCGTGGGCGCTTTGCTCGACGTGGGTCTGCCGCTGGAACGGTTGTTTGCGGACTTGAAGAAGATTCCCTTGGGCTTTTACGAGTTCAAGCGTACGCGCGCGCTGCGAGGACATTTGGTGGGGACGCGAGTAGAGATTCGCGCCCCGGGCAAGCAGCCCAGCCGCAAGCTGAGAGATATCGAAGCGCTGATTTCAGACAGCGAACTCTCTGCGGGCGTCAAAGAACGCGCCCAAAAGGTTTTTAGTCGCTTGGCTGAAGCAGAAGGAAAACTGCACAACATGCCGCCCGAGCAGGTGCACTTCCATGAGGTTGGCGCGGTCGACGCAATTCTAGACATCGTGGGAACCTGCATCGGACTTGAGTTCCTCGAGATCTCGCACCTGACTTGTTCGCCGGTGAACGTGGGCAGCGGATGCGTCGAGGCCGCGCACGGCTCGCTGCCGGTTCCCGCTCCCGCCTCGCTCGAATTACTCAAGGACCTTCCCATCTATTCTTCCGGCGTCGACGGCGAGTTGGTGACGCCCACCGGAGCGGCGCTCATCTCCACCCTCGCCACGGGCTTCGGACCCATCCCGCCCATGAGAGTGGAACGCATCGGGTACGGCGCCGGGGCGCGCGAAATTCCGGGGCATCCGAACCTGGCGCGCCTGCTGCTCGGGGAAAGCGCCGAACCGGTGCGAGTCCGCGACGGTGCTCCCGGAGATGAAGTGGTTTCGGTCATTGAGGCCAATGTCGACGACATGAGCCCGCAGCTTTACGGCTACTTCATTGACCAGGCGCTGGCCGCAGGCGCCCTGGACGTGACCTGCACGCCCATCCAGATGAAGAAGGACCGGCCGGGAATCCTGCTGAGCGTGCTGTGCACTCCCGATAAAGGCGATGCGCTGGCCCAGATGCTCTTCGAGCAAACCACCACGATCGGAGTGCGAATCTATGAGGCGCGGCGCAAGATTCTGGAACGCGAACTCGTCAGCATCCAGACCCCGTATGGCGCGGTCAAGGTCAAAGTGGCCAAGCGTGACGGGAAGGTGCTGAATGTTGCGCCGGAATACGAAGATTGCAAGCGCCTGGCGACCGAGAAGGGTGTGCCGCTCAAGCAGGTGATGATCGCCGCGCAAGCCTCGTACCTCGAGCAGGTGTCAAGCCCCACACCTGGAACCTGACATCCATGAAAACGTTCTACCTCACAACTCCCATTTACTATCCAAACGCTCGGCCCCATGTCGGCTCAGCGTACACCACGATTGTTTGCGACGTGCTGGCGCGCTACAAACGCATGTGCGGGTATGATGTGGCTTTCCTTACCGGCACCGACGAGCACGGCGAAAAACTCGAGCGCGCCGCGGCGGCGGCAGGCCAGACACCCAGCCAATTTGTGGCGGAAAAGCGCAAACTGTTTATTCAGCTTTGGGAAAAACTCGGCATCCCGGTCAGCGTTTATCCCGAGGGCAAGCCTGATTCCCTGCGTTTCATTTACACCTCCCACCCCGACCATGACAAGTCGGTGCAGCGCCTGCTGATTCGCGCCCGCGAACGAGGCTTCGTTGACAAGCGCCGCTACGAGGGCCGGTACTGCGTGTCCGACGAGCGGTATATTTCCGAAGGCACCGATCCGGTGAACTGCGACATCTGCGGCAGGCCGGCGGAGCTGATCAGCGAAGAGAATTACTTCTTCAAGCTTTCAGCATTCCAGGATCGTCTGCTCGAGCTCTACGAGAAGCATCCGGAATTCGTACAGCCGGATTACCGCCGGAACGAAGTCACGAGCTTCGTGAAGAGCGGCCTGCGTGACATTTCGGTAAGCCGCAAGCGCCTCAAGTGGGGCATCCCGTGGCCGGATGATCCGGAGCAGGTGTTTTACGTCTGGTACGACGCGCTCACCAGCTACATGACCGGCATCGGCTACGCACAGGGCGAAAACGGCAACGAGGAATTCCGCAAATACTGGTGCAACAAACCGGGCGAGTCGGAACTAGTCCACATGATCGGCAAAGACATCTTGCGCTTCCACGCCGTCTATTGGCCCGCATTCATCATGGCCGCATATCCCGACCAGGTCAAGATGCTGCCGACTACGGTGTTCGCCCACGGCTGGATTTATTACGAGCAGGATAAGATGTCGAAATCGAAAGGCAACGTCGTTTACCCCGAGCCCATCGTCGACGCGCTTGACTCCTTCGGCGCGCCGGGCAACGACGCTATGCGCTATTACCTGCTCCGCGAGGCGCCCTTTGGCCAAGATACGAGCTTCTCATATGAGGGGCTGATTCAGCGCTACAACTCGGATTTGGCGAATGATCTACCCCGAGCCAACCGTCGAGGCCCTCGACTCCTTCGGCGCGCCCGGCAACGACGCGCTGCGCTATTACCTGCTGCGCGAGGCCCCGTTCGGACAGGATACGAGCTTTTCTTATGAGGGGTTGATTCAGCGGTACAACTCAGACTTGGCGAACGGCCTCGGCAACCTCGCGAGCCGCACTCTTGCGATGATCCTTAAGTATTGTGGTGGCAAGGTGCCCGACTTCGCTGAATTCAAGGCCAGGGTACCGGGATGGGACCAGGGTCTAGGGTGGGATACGCTGGCCCGGGAGGTTTCTGCCGCCTACGACGCCTTCGCCCTTTCCAGTGCTGCCGAGAAAATCTGGAGAGTCATCTCCCATTATGGAGATCAATTCCTGGCGACGCACCAACCCTGGACCCACGCGGAGAACATGGAAAGACGCTACTTTGTGGATGGCGTGCTTTATATAGCGTTCGAGGCGTTGAGAGCTGCCGCGACTTTGGCCCATCCATATGCCTTCCGACGGCGACGGAGAAACTCTGGATACAACTCGGTTGTGAGGCGTCGCCTCGGCAGGACTCAAGATGCATTGACCAACTCAACTGGGGCGCACTGAGGCCCGCGCACAAAGGTCGGCGAAACCCGAGCCCATTTTCCCGCGACTTGACAAGGCAAAGGCGCTTGCCAAGCTCGAAGAACTCGCCGAAATTGACCGCGAGCGTGGAAAGCCCATGGTAGGGGCGCTTCGCGAAACGCCCCTACAGACGCCCCTACCGGCGCCCGTCCAGCTTGAGCTCGCCGAATCCGGCACCGAACCTGACAAATCTAAGGAGGCATTGATAGCTGTGCCAACAGAAAACAAACCCGAAGCAGTCGCGACCCCCACGCCCGCATCCCAAGCACCTGGTCCCCAGCCCCCAACCCCCAGCCTTCAGTCCCCAGCCTTGATTTCCATCGAGGAGTTCGCCAAGGTCGACATGCGGGTGGGCGAAGTGAAGGCCGCCGAGCACGTACCGGGCGCGTCGAAACTGCTGAAGCTGATGGTGGACATCGGCACGGAAGTGCGCCAGGTTGTGGCCGGCCTGGCAGAGTACTATCGGCCGGAAAACCTGATTGGAATGAAAGTCGTGGTCGTCACCAACCTCCAACCCCGCAAGCTTCGCGGTGTAGAATCGAACGGCATGATCGTGGCCGCCTCGGCGGAGGACCACGGTCGTCCCGTGCTGGTGACGTTCAAGGAAGACGTGGAGAACGGAGCGAGGCTGAAGTGATTGAGTCATTGGGCCATTGAGTCATTGAGTCATTTGGCCATTGGGTCATTGATCTGTTGGCCCATTGAATCAATTTCTCGCTGACCTACTAAATCGTGGCTTCTTTCAATGACTCAATGGCTCAATGACTCAATGACTCAATTCCTGGATTCCCACGCCCACCTTGACGACTCCGACTTCAACGTCGACCGCGCGGCAGTGATCGCGCGTGCCCGCGCCGCCGGACTGCGCTATCTGCTGGCGGTAGGGGGCGGTACCGGCCCGGACAACCTCGAGGCTCCCCTCGCCCTGGCCGAGAGCCACGATTGGATTTACGCCACGGTCGGCGTTCACCCGCACGACGCGAAACACTTCACGGAACACCACGCCGAACAAATCTGCAGGCTGGCGCAACAGCCGCGCGTAGTGGGCATCGGCGAGATCGGGCTCGACTATCATTACGACAACTCACCCCGCGACATTCAGAAGCTCGTCCTCATCCGGCAGATGGAATTGGCTCGAGGTGCACGGCTGCCGATTATTATTCATTGCCGCGAGGCGTGGCCCGACCTCGCCGAAATTACTCAAGCCCACTGGAAATCGAGCGGGCTGGGCGGCATCCTGCATTGCTTTTCAGGATCACGCCAGGATGCAATGAAGTTTCTGGATTGGGGATTTCAGGTGTCGTTTGCAGGCAACGTGACGTATAAGAAGGCCGAGGACCTCCGCGAGGTGGCGCGAGAGATTCCGCTCGATCGTTTATTGATAGAAACAGATTGTCCTTACCTGGCGCCGGTTCCCTACCGCGGCAAGCGCAATGAGCCGGCCTTTGTGATCGAAGTTGCCCGCACGCTGGCCACTCTTCTTCATTTGAGCCCAGAGGAGCTGGGAGAAATTGTGGTGCGGAACTTCGAACGGTTCTTCGGGTTAAACAGCGAGCCGCGGATTGACGCGGATGAACGCTGATAGAGAAATATGTTCTTCAACTGCTGCAAATGCCGCCAGAAGATTGAGTATCCCTCCGGAAGCCGCATCGGCACCCGCGACAACTGTCCCCGGTGCGGCTCCGACCTGCATGCCTGCCGCAATTGCCAGTTCTACGACCCCGGCAAACATAACCAGTGCGCGGAAACTCGTGCTGAATGGGTCCGCGATAAAGAAGCCGCCAACTACTGCGATTATTTTCGCCCCAACCCAACCCTACTGGCCAGCGCCGACGGCCCCGCCTCAGCAGCCGACCGAGTCAAGGGGAAAGTTGACTCGCTGTTCAAGGGTTGAGGATGGGAGACAAACCGACGGGCCATGCAGGGGAGCCATGCGCAGAAACCGGAGCGGTTCGTGAATTCTCTGATAGACTCACCTAGAATTGCGGAATCAGAATTCCGGATTCAAGATTCCAGATTCAAGAGGTCTAGCGTGGTGTACAAACGCTTTGAGGAACTTCCAGTCTGGCAAGCCAGTATCGAACTGGCCCTGGCGACGTAGCTATAACCGCACAGCCAATCTTCCGGCGGCAACACAGTCTGCGCGACCAGCTTGAGCGCGCTGAGCTCTCCGTTTCCAACAACATCGCGGAAGGATTTGAAAGGGGCACGAATCAGGAGCTGCTGACTTTCTTGTACATTTCGCGTGGTTCTGCCGGCGAAGTGCGGTCGATGCTATGCCTTATTGAGCGCATGCCTGATTTCCGCGATCTTGAATCTGGGATCTTGAATCTGAAATCCAGCATTGAAAGCGTTTCCAGGCAGCTTGGCGCCTGGATCCGAACCCTACGGGATACTGACCTGAAGGGTCAACGCTACGTTACGGAGAAGACACGCCGGATGGACCAAGCTCGTCAGGAGCGCGAGGAGTTTCTGAAGAAACTCGAGCGGATAAGGAAAAAGGGCAGCTCGGCTGCTGACAGCTCAGGGACAGCCTCGGGAACTCAGAAAGTCTGAAACGAATCTCTCTTTCGAATCCGGACTCTTGTACGCGAGCCGTTCACCCAACTTCAAATCCGCCCGCTCTCTCGAACGCGTCGGCCACTCGCAGCAGCCTTGCTTCGTCGAAATGACGGGCGAGAAGTTGCATGCCCACCGGGAGGTGGGGCGCAGCCTTAGTTTTTCCGCAAGGGACGGAAATGCCGGGAATTCCGGCCAGGCTGGCGGTAACGGTGTAGATATCAGCGAGATACATTTGCCAGGGGTCATCCATACGCTCGCCGAGCTTGAAGGCAGGGATGGGAGAGGTGGGAGTAACGATGATGTCCACGTCGTCAAACGCTTCCAGGAAATCTCGCGTGATGAGAGTACGCACTTTCTGGGCTTTCAAGTAATAGGCGTCGTAGTAACCGGAGCTCAGCACGTAGGTGCCGAGCATAATGCGCCGCTTTACCTCGGCCCCGAATCCGCCGTAGCGGGTTTGTTTGTACATCTCCTGCAAATCAGTCTGCTCCGAGGAGCGGAATCCGTAGCGCACGCCATCGTAGCGCGCCAGATTCGAGCTAGCCTCCGCTGTGCAGATGATGTAGTAGCAGGCGATCGCGTAATCAGTGTGAGGGAGACTGATGGGTACGATGGCGCATCCCAGCTTCGCCAGCAGGTCAATTCCCTTTTGGACGTTATCTCCGGTCTCCGGATTAAGCCCCTTGAAATACTCGCCCGGAACGCCCACTTTGAGGCCGCGCACGTTTTGATCCAGGCCGGCGACGTAGTCTTCCACCGGAACGTCTGCCGAGGTGGAGTCGTGCGGGTCGCGGCCAGCAATGGTCTGGAGCACGCGCCCAACGTCGCGGACCGTGCGTCCGAACGGCCCGATGTGATCGAGCGAGGAGGCGAACGCCACTAGCCCGTAGCGCGAGACCCTGCCGTATGTCCCCATCATGCCCGCAAGGCCGCAGAAAGCCGCCGGTTGCCGGATCGAACCTCCCGTGTCAGACCCGAGCGACGCCACCGCCATGTTCGCGGCAACCGCCGCCGCAGAACCGCCGCTCGAGCCGCCGGGAACTCGGGTCAAATCGTGTGGGTTGTGGGTCGGGAAGAAGCCGGAGTTTTCTGTAGACGATCCCATGGCGAATTCGTCGCAATTCGTTTTCCCCAGGATGACTGCGCCTGCCGCCTCCAACCTTTCGACCGCCGGAGCATTATAGGGCGCCACGTAATTCCCTAAAATCTTCGACGCGCAAGTATTGCGCATCCCGCGGGTCAGAATCACGTCCTTGATCGCGACCGGAATTCCCGCCAGCGCTCCCACCGGATCACCTGCAGCGACCTGGCGATCGATCCTGGCGGCCTGCTCGAGGGCGAGTTCCGGGCACAACTGCAAGTAAGCACGGACCTCTTTATCGCGCTTCTCAATCAGCTCGAAGTGAGCGCGCGCCACCTCCGAAGCAGAAACTTTGCGCTGGACGATGAGCTCTCGCAGCGAGTCGATGGTAAGTTCAGTAAGGTTCATTCGTAAGAGCTGTCTCTCCCCTCACCTATCATCTCATTCTGCCAACCTCTACTCCTCTTTTTCTATGACGCGCGGGATTCGGAAAAAGCCCGCGCTGGGGTCGGGCGCGTTGGCAAGGGCCTCATCTTGGTCGAACGTCTTCTTCGGCTGATCTCCACGCAGGGAAGGGTTTGCCGCAGCGGGATAGGTCACCTGCGCCATCGGCTCCACTTGCGAGGTATCCAACTCATTCAGCTTTTGCATATGCTGAAGGATGGAATCGAGTTGAGGCAGGAACTTATTCACCTCGTCGGGAGTCAGCTCGAGATGGGCGAGTTCGGCGACGTAACGCACGTCTTTTTCTTCAAGTGCCATTAGTGGACCTTGTCATGCTACCGTGTGACGTATTTGACACGCGAACGTCCGATTGGTTCCGCCATGCCGGATGTCGGGCGTGGGCGCTGGCGCGGCCAGTCTCCAAGTTCGGAAGTAGCCGGCGATTCCCGCTGGCGCGGTGACCTGCTGCTGGGCGTGAACTCGTGAGTACATTCAATCCTGAGATGTCTTACCACCGGTCCACCCAGGAATTTGTTTACATGAGCGCGGATTTCATCTGTCATCTGTTTCAAGGGGGCGGCCCAATCGGGATCCGCGGTTGCGACCGTCAGAGTTCCCGCGCTGAACGCCGCCGGCCGGCACTTCTTGGCCAGCGCCTTACCAGTAACTTGACCCCAAAGTGGGGTCAGAACTTCGATCACCGGAGGTTCGAGGCGAGAGAACTGCGGCCTTAGAACCTTGGGCAGAATTTTGCCGATCTCTTCCATAACTTGAGTCCCAAATCAGTGGATTCTTTTGCAAACTGATTGTGCAGTCTAACACATCGAGGCCCATTGGGGGAATCGCTGTCGAAGAAAAATCGTGGGTGAGTATTTTGTCGAGGTGGCGAATCTACCTCGAAACCTGACGGCGTACAGCCGCCGCTTCGTCAATCTGAGAAAGTCGCTTATAATTCTTGCACATGCGTCTTATTATAGCTTCAGCTTCGCCGCGCCGCCACGACCTGTTGCGCAATGCCGGCTTCGATTTCGAGGTCCGACCGGGCCAAATCGTGGAAGAGATTCAACCGGGTGAACTGCCCGAGGATTTCGCCCGCCGCGCGGCACGAGAGAAAGCCCAGCAAATCGCGGCCTCCTCACCTGGCGGCAGCCTCGTCTTGGGTGCGGATACCGTAGTGGTCATCGGCGGGCGGACGTTGGGCAAGCCGTCAGACCCGCAGGATGCCACGCGCATGCTTCGCCTGCTGTCGGGTCGGACCCACCAGGTGCACACCGGCATCTGCCTTGTGCGGGCTCCCAATAGTATTGAGGCACTGAAACACGAGACAACGCTTGTTACTTTCCGCGAACTCGATGAGGAAGAGATTCGCCGGTACGTCGAGAGCGGTGAGCCTTCGGACAAAGCGGGCGCCTATGCAATTCAAGGACTCGCGTCCAAATTCGTCACGCGCATCTCGGGTTGCTATTCGAACGTGGTGGGCTTGCCGATCGCACTGGTTTACGAAATTCTGAGGCCACTGATGGAAAAAGAAGGCAGTAGGCAGTAGGCAGTGGGCAGATTCTAGCCGGCTTGGGGAAGTTGCTTATACCCCGAAAGGGTTCAACCGGAGAGGTCGAATAGCGAAACCCTGGGGCGCGATTCCTCTCTCCGCTCGGAATGATGGTTTTCAATCGACAATCGGCAATCGTAGATCGCCAATGAACTATAGGATAATCCGTTCATCGCCTTCCCGCCGTGTCACGTGTTCCCGGTCGAGATACTCGAGCAAAGGGATTGCATACTTCCTGCTCAGCCCGGTAATTTCTTTGAAAACAGTGACGTTGATGCGGTTGCTTTGAGCTTTCCGCCGGGCGAGCAGTTCCTTCAACTGCCTTAACGCCGAGCGGTGGAAAATCAGGTCCTCGGTCACTTTGTAGAGCACGTTCTCACGCAGCAGAATCTGAAGCAGTTTCTCGGCCCGCAGGCGGTCGATGCGAAGCTTAGCCAAGACCTCCGGAGGGCTCGGGACCTCCAACCCTCTTCTCCCGAACGCTTCGCTGATCTGCTCTTTAGCGGCCTGCTCTTCCGGTGTCAGTTGAATCTTCCGGCCGGCCAGCCGCACCGTTTCACCTTGCACCTCGATCTTGCCCTGCGCCACGAGGGTTTGAAGGAGCGCATTGAAGAGCAAGGTTGAAGGCGCCGCAGGGCGCAGAGGGCCGCCGGCGCCCGTCCTGGAGCGCAGGTCTTCCTTGGGCAAACCCGCAACCAGCGGGTTTGCAGCGTGGAATCTCTCGAGCTGCTCAATCAACTTCGCCGCCAATCCCAGGAAATGCTCCCAGTGCACGAACAATTCCGGCGGTTGCCCCAGCAGCAAGAGCCGATTCCCAGAGGCCAACATCCTGCCGAGGCGCAGGACCTCGCCGGGAAGCCAACCCGTGCGCGACACAAGTCCGGACAGGAGAGCTTCACCGGTTTGCCGCACCAGCCATTCGAGTCTCACTTGCGGATCGCCTTTTTCCAGAGCGTCGAGGAGCGGCAAGACACTGGAATCTCGCACGCGGTGTCGCTCAGGCTGGTTATCGAGGACCCTTCCGCCCCCGATCGTAGTGACGGGCGAAAACTGCCGGATGATAAAGTGATCTCCGGGCATGAACACGCCGGGTTCGGAAAGCCGGAGTTGCGCGAAGGTGCTGGTCCCCGGCGGCAGATCTTTCCGGTCCAACAAAACCACTTCGGCTAATGTTTCGGAGGTGTTGCAGTGGAAATGGACTCGGGCGCAGTTCTTCAAGGGTCGAGCGTCGGGCAACAGGTTCAGCGTGCAATCCAATCGCCCTGTCGCCTTGAAAATCCCGGGAGGCGCTAGAACCATTCCGCGCGAGATTTCCTTCGCCTCGAGGCCGGGCAAGTTCACTGCCGTCCGCTGCCCGGCCAGGGCGGTCTGTGCCTCGGCATTGTGAACCTCGATGCCGCGCACCCGAACCCGCCGGCCTAATGGGTAGATTTCCACTTCCGAGTCTTTGTCGATTCTCCCTGACAAAAGCGTTCCGGTCACCACCGTGCCAAAGCCCTTCATCACAAAAGCGCGGTCGATGGGGAGGCGAAAGGGGAGGCCTTCAGGCTTGGGAGTAATCACCAAGGCGAGCCGCCGCAGCTCCTCTTTCAGAGGTTCAAGACCCTCGCCGGTCCTGGCGTTCACCGGGAGCACCTCGGCGGCCTCGAGGAAGGAGCCGCGCACAAACTCCTGAATCTCCAGCCGCACCAGTTCGATGATGTCGGTATCGACCAAGTCGGTTTTGGTGATGGCCACCAACCCCTGGCGGATCTCCAGCAGTTTGCAAATGGCAAAGTGCTCACGCGTTTGGGGCTTGATGGATTCGTCGGCCGCCACCACCAGCATGACCAGGTCGATCCCACCTACCCCCGCCAGCATGTTGCGCACGAAACGCTCGTGGCCCGGCACATCGATGAACCCCACACGCACGCCTTCCCCGAGGTCCAGGTGGGCGAAGCCCAGGTCAATCGTGATTCCACGCCTCTTCTCTTCCTCCAGACGGTCGGGGTCGGTGCCGGTCAGAGCCAGCACTAAGGCTGATTTTCCGTGATCGATATGGCCCGCCGTTCCCACCGTGACGTATCGCATCTGGCCTTTGATTATGCGAGAAAGGGGGCAGGGAAGCAATCGCTTCCAGGATTTCCAATGGTGGCCAGAATTAATCCATCATGTTACGCTAATAAGAAAGGGCAGAATCTGCTCATTATCGGAGGTGATAAACGTGAAATTCACAGTAACCACTCTTCTCGTACTCATCTGCCTGGCCAGTTGGGCATACGCTGACGTGGCAACCCTCAAGAATGGAGACCGGGTTACAGGAACGCTTGTCTCGATCAAAGGAGGAACCCTGCAACTGAAGACGGCCAACCTCGGGACCGTATCGATCCCCATGGCCCAGGTGGCGACTTACTCATCAGATAAACCCGTTGCGGTTGTTATTAAAGGCCAGGAACCCGTACAAGGCATGCTGGAACTTCTGCCTTCCGGCGACTGGCAGATCAAGGGCGAGAACGGCCAGGTGCACACCATCGCCGCCGCGAAACCCGAAGTTATCATGCCGGCCGAGGACTATCAGAAACTGGAACAGGCCCCTGGAATCCTGCAAGGCTGGAAGGGCGGTGCCAGCCTGGGGTATAGCCTCCAGAACGGCAACCAGGAATCGAACACTCTGACCACAAGCGTTGCCGCGTCCCGTGAACGTCCGGCGACGCCCATTTTTGAACGGCATATGCGCACAACCTTCGACTTTACTACGCTTTTCTCTCATGCCGAGCAGAAGAGCATCACACCGCCATTCGTCGTCACCAGCACGGTGTCCTCGCGCACCCTCACCGCAGACCTGCGGCAGGACTACCTTTTCAGTCCCGACAACTTCGTGTTTGTATTTGGTCAAGTCAACCACATCTCAACCCAAGGCCTCTACCTGCAACAGACCTACGGTGGCGGCTTCGGGCGCGACGTTTTCAAAAACGCGCGAACGACATTCAGCGTCCTCGGCGGCCCGACCTACGTTCAAGAGAAGTTCTTCAATGGGCAGCTCACCCAGACCATCGAACTGCTGCTGGCAGAGACTCTCGGCGTGCAATTCTCCAAACGGCTTCGGCTCGACCATTACTTTCAAGTCTACCCGGACCTGCTTCACGGCGGACAATACCGTTTTGATACCAGCGCAGTCTTGTCCTACAAGCTGCTCAACAAGTTTACGGTGAATGCCAGCCTGATCGATCTTTACCTCAGCAATCCGCCCACCGGGGAGAATAACAACGTCACGTTATCTGTCGGGCTCGGATACGCGTTCTAAGACGGAAACTGGGCGGGGCAACCGAAATAATCTGGTGCAGGGGCAGGGCTCCATCAACTCACGGCGATGTTCCGGGCAGAGGGGACGGCAAGCCGTCCCCCTTCGGACCCTTCGGCTTTTCCGGCGGGGGAGGCGCTTGCTTTTCAGATTCGGACCCCAGCCAGACGCTCACCACCTCCCAGCTTCCCAGACGCTTTTGCAGCACCAAGTCGTACTTTGCCACGGCGGAGGGGTCTTCCAAGGTGACGGCGGCCAGCGCTCGTTTCTGGTCTGGGGCGAAGGTGAGGTTTTGAATCTCCAGCTTGACGTCCGGTTTCGCAGGCGGGCGGTGAGCGGCGACATCCGACGGCGACGGAGGGGGCGGCAGAAGCGCCGGGATGAAATAAGTGCGGACAGCGGCATCCACGGAGCCGCCCGCTTTTTTGCCTTCCGGCGTGGCCAAATACTTGGAGCGAATCCGAATGACATCCAGGGCGTTTTCCAAGTCATCGCGGATGACTACATCCGTCACCTTTTTTTCCGCTTGGTGAATCAAGTCCGTCAGATTAGCCTCTGTCCGAACTGTCAGGGCCAGAATTGCCGCCTCGGTCACCGTGCGGTCAGGTTCTGCGTCCGACTTGTTGATGACCTGGAAAAGCGTTTGAGTGGCCTTGTCGTTATCATACTCAGCCAAAGCGCCATAATAGAAGCGCCGCAGGTTAAGATCGCGCTTGTCATCCTGAAGTTTCCAGAGGACTTGCATCGCCTGGTCGCCCCCGAGGAAGGCCAGTGACTGTGCCGCAAACTCCGCGGTACGATCATCCTTGATCGCCTCGGCCAGTTGCGGAATGATGCTCGGGCCCGCCGCGAATGCGGCGCGGAAGAGTGAGTCTGCCGCCTGCGCGTTCGGGGAGCTCAGAATCCCATCCAATAACTCCGGCGCCCAGTCCCCGGGGATGGGCGCCTCAGCCTGCTCGGCGCTATCGTTGTCTGGAGTTTGCAACGCCGGATTCTTCTCCTTGGGCGCGGGCTGCGCCGACTGTTGCGCCAAGCCTCGAGTGGCGACGAGAAAGCAACAGGCCATGAGCAGCAGGCTTTCGAGCGCGAGCCTCGCCGATCTTCCGTAGTCCGATTCGCGCGAGATGCCTCTCGTATTTTGCATTTTGCGGTCTGCCAATTCTTGGATGCCCGCTTGCCGGCAAAAGTTGGGACACTCAGCAAGCGGTATGCAGAAGGCAGCCAAACCCTCTGCGATCGGCTTCCTACGCTCATTGGCGACCGGTCACTGCTCGCTCAGCAGCGGAGGCAGATCGCGCAGGTCATCCAACAGCAAATCCGGGCCGGATTTCTTCAGCGACTCAGGTGCGAATCCGTAAGTTACGCCGCATGTCCACACGCCTGCGTTGCGGCCCGTCTGCACATCAGTCTCGGAATCTCCGACCATGAGCGTTTGCTCAGCGGGGGTCGACGAAACGCTCATCAAAGTCTTGATCCCTATCGGATCGGGCTTTTTCAGGCTGAAGCTTTCTCCGCCATAGATCTCGAAGAAATAGCGGGCAAGTCCCAAGCCGGCGACTATTTCGCGGCTGCATTGTGTGGGCTTGTTGGTCAGGATAGCGAGCTTTCGATTCCGTAGCTGATGCAACGCTTCGGGCACTCCCGGGAAAGCCACGGTGTTATCGAGCAGGTGCCGGGCATAGTAGTCCAGAAAAAACCTCAGCCCCTTCTCAACATCGCCATCGGCGGCTTGATCGCCCAGCGCCCTTTTGATCAGAACGGTCACACCATGTCCGACGTAAGACGTGACGGCTTCGAGAGGTAGCGGACCCAAACCCAGAAACTCCCGCATGGCATTAACACTGAGCGCCAGGTCGCGCTTCGTGTCCGCGATTGTGCCGTCCAAGTCGAAGACAACCAATTGGATTCCCGGGAGGGTACGCCTTTCGATTGTCATCAGCATTCCTTTCGATCGTGCTTCTCATTCACGGTGCAGCAGAGGGATCTTCTCGCCCCATCAAGCTTTCACTGGGCATGGCGTCAAAGCCGGCGCGGCCCCAGATTCGGGTTGCAGCGCGCGAAGTACCAACGCTGCATCCTCTGCTGGAATCGGGTTGAAATAAAACCCTTCACTGCCCAGATACCGGCGTTCGCCCTCTACATCCGGATGAATCTCAATGTGCCAGTGGTAGTCATCCGGCACCGTATTCCACCAATCCTTGGTCGGCTTGTGGGCGTCGAGGTTAGGCTCGGTGTGGATTACGAAGTGCAGAATTGAGGAAATCTTCTCGATTTTCTGCAGGCAGGGCTTGAAAAACGATGCCAGCGACTTCAAGCGGACCGGGTCTGTCAGGTCTTTTTCAAAGGAAGAGGAGTGCTGGATCGGCAGCACCCACAATTCGTACGGCGACCGCGAAGCAAAAGGGCAAACCGCGATGAAATCGCCGTTTTGGTCCACCACCCGTTTTTCTTCCTGAATCTCCTGTTGAACGCAGTCACAAAGAAGGCACCGCTCTCTCTTCTGGAAATGCATCTTGCTCCACCGGAATTCAAGCTCCAGAAACTGTGGTAGAACCGGCGACGCCAATACCTGCGAGTGGCTATGGCCGTGCTCGTTCACTCCGCGAAGTCCCTGATCCTTGTAAACAGAAACATAGCGAAGCCGGGTGTCGCGCTTGAGGTCCAGGATACGGTCGCGATACAGGCCGAGGCATTTTGCCACCTGCGAGACCGGAAGCTCCGCCAGCGTCACCCCGTGTTTTGGGGTCTCAACCACGATCTCGTGCGCGCCAATCGAGTTCATGCGGTCAAACATGCCCACGGCCTGCCGGTCTTCCTTGCCCTCGACGAGGAAGATAGGCGCGCGATCGTGAAACACCCTGACGGTCCATGCGCCCTCGCTGTCGGTCAGTTCCCGAATAGCCCGTGGGGTGAAGTGCTCGTTGCCTGGGCAGAAAGGGCAAATGGTTTCTGCGTCGTTGAAATCCGCCATCACCCGCCTTTTCCCGCAGACCACCCATCGGTGAGTTATTGGATCGAGTCGAAGCTCTGCCATGGTCTTTGTTCCTCGGTTGTCATCCTTTCTCTCAGGTCAGCAAATATAGCACACCCGAGATATGAACTGGCGCGCCCCTCACTCGCGCCGCCCTGCTTGGTGAAAACGCCGGCTGCGGCCCGCTCCGCCAATAGCCAGAGGGCTGGAATGCGGAGGGCCTCGCAGGACCGCGACCCAACAGTGCTCTCGACGGTTCCGCGCCAGTGTGATAAGGTCGCAAGCTTACAGACGGAGACGGCCATGGCTGAAATTCGACCCTTTCGAGCGCTGTACTACAACCCATCGCGCATTCAACAGCTTGCGGATGTTGTGACGCAGCCCTACGACAAGATTTCCACGGAGATGCAATCGCGTTACTACCGTTCGAGCCCCTACAACCTCGTCCGCGTGATCCGAGGCCAGGTTCATGCCGAGGACAATCCCCGGAGCAACGTTTACCTGCGCGCGTCGCGGTGCTTCCGGGATTGGATCGACGATGGCATTCTGGTCTCGGATTCCAGACCCGCGATCTACCCTTATAACCAGGAGTACGAAGTTCCGGGCCGGACGGAGAGCAAGAAAGTGCGACGCGGATTTATCGCGGTTTGTCGCCTGGAAGACTACTCGGCAAGAGTCATCCTTCCGCATGAACAGACGCTCTCGGGGCCCAAGACCGACCGACTGGAACTGTTGAAGGTCACGCGAGCCCATTTCGGCCAGATCTTTGTGCTGTACAGCGACCCTGCGGGCGTGGTCGAGTCTCTGCTGGCGGAGAGAACACCCCCTCAGCCCTGGGAACAAGTCACCGACGAGTACCAGACTATGCATACCGTCTGGCGAATCACTGAGCCCCAGGCGATCGTCCAGGTCGCGGCGGCCATGGCGGACAAAAAACTGGTGATCGCGGACGGCCACCATCGCTACGAAACGGCGCTCGCTTATCGCGACTATTGTCGAAGCCGGGCCACCTCCGATGAGCAGGCGGAATACGTGATGATGACCTTCGTTCGCATGGAAACCGACGGCCTGACCATCTTGCCGACTCACCGCCTGGTTCACGGTCTGCCGGCGTTCGATTGGTCAGATTTTCTGCTCCAGGCGCGCTCGATCTTCGAGGTGGAAGAGTTGCCCGCGGGGGACGAGGCTGGCAATTGGCGCTTTCCTTGAAAGGCTGGCACGGGCGGGCCTTGCGGGGCCGGCATTCGGCGCCTACGCTGGGCACGGAAAGCTCGCCCTTCTCCGCCTGCGCAGCGATTACGATCTGGATAGCGCTCTCCACGAGATTCCCTCGACCCTGCGCCGGCTCGAACGTCATCCTGTTGCACCGCCTGGTCCTCGAGCAGATACTCAGAATCAATCCCCAGGCCGTGCGTGAGGAGAGAAACCTCACTTATCACCGCGAGTTCCCAGCCGCTGCCGCTGCCGTCGCGCGGGGCGAAGCTCAACTCTGTCTTCTGCTGAACCCCACTCCCGTCCAGGCCGTGCGAGATAATGCCTTGGCGGGTTTGACGCTGCCGCAAAAGTCCACCGACTTTTACCCCAAGCTGTTGACGGGCCTCGCCCTATATTGGCTGGATAATCCGGCGGGACTGTAGGACAGGTGTCAGGCGCCGCGCGCCGTTCGGCCCTTCCGAGGTTCTAGCGCTCACTCGCAGGGAGAGGGCGCCCGGCGGCAGCGCTTTCATCGGCTTCCGCCGGCAAGGTGAGCGGCGGCCTCTCAAGCGCCGACGCCAGCTAACCCGCGCACCCCGCCCTCCGGCGCAACACCTGTGGCGATGAGAAACGGCCGGCTCCGCAACCTTCGCTCGCGGACAGACGGTCAACGCAGCTCAGGCCGCGAAGGACTTTACCGCTGCTTCGACGCTATCATAGACATCGAAAACAGTAACCAATTTAGTAATATTCAACTGCTCGCGAAACCGCTTCGTGAGGTTCGCCAGCTTCATCAACGCCCCCTGGCTTTGTGAGGACGTAAAGCCGGCCACCAGCGTGCCCAATCCGGCGCTATCGATGTAGCTGACGTCACCAAGGTCCATCACCAGCCGCTTCGCCCCCTCCGCCAGCATCTCTTTGATATGCGAGCGGAGTTGATTGCTCTCTTCGCCCAGCGTGATGCGCCCCGACAACGCCAGAATCGTCACCCCGCCGGATTCCTTCTCGACAATTTGCAACGCCATAATCGGCCTCCTGAATGTACATGGACAAGAAATTGCTGATTTTACAGAGGATTTCGAAAAAAGTAAATCAGCCATACCGCTGGCGAATGAATTCGGCGATGCCCGCGTAGGCGCGCGCCAGGGTGGGCTCGTCCGGAAGGAAGACGATGCGGAAGTGCCGCGTCCCGGGCGCCTGTCCAAATCCGCTTCCGTGCACCACCAGAACCTGTTTCTCGAGCAGCAGGTTGCGCACGAAATCCTCGTCGCTCTCGGGAATGTCCAGGCGCGGAAAGGCGTAGAACGCCCCCAGAGGCTTCACGCAGCCCAGCCGAGGAGTGGTGTTGCACCATTGCGCGGTAAGGTCGCGCCGGCGGCGCAGTTTATGCCTCACCTCCGCAAGATGGTTCTGAGGGCCTTCGAGCGCCGGACGCACCGCATATTGCTGCGGATGGTTCGAACAGAGTCGCGCCCGCAACAACTTGCACACGCCCTCGATATAGGGCTTCAGCGCCGCGGCAGGGCCGCTCGCCACCGCCCAACCCACCCGCCAACCCGGAGCCAGATACGCCTTGGAAAGACCGTTGAACGTCACCACCGGAACATCCGGGGCGAGCGCGGCGATGGAAGTGTGCGGATGGCCGTCGTCAAGGATCAACTTTTCGTAAATCTCGTCGGCGAAGATCAGCAGGTTGTTCTGCCGGGCGAGTTCCGCGATAGCCTCCAGGGTATTCCGTGAATAGACAGCCCCGGTAGGGTTGTTGGGATTGATGACCACGATAGCGCGCGTGCCCGAGACGATGCGGCTGGAAAGCTGTTCCAGGTCGGGTTCCCAGCCCTTCCCTTCATCGAGCATGTAAGCGTTGACCGGCGTCCCGATCTTGGCCAGCACCGCAGAATAGAGCGGGTACTCGGGGCTGGGCGTCAGGATGTTCTCGCCCGGATCGAGGAGCGCCGACAGGCAAACGTCCACCGCCTCGCTCACGCCCGCGGTCATGAAGACGCTCTGGATGTTGCGGATACCTTTGCGCTCTGCGGCGGCGCGCGCCGCGGCCACCGCCTCCGGAATCCCCAGCGAGGGCGCGTACCCGTCCAGCCCGTCCCGCATCGCTTTGGCCACGGCTTCGATGAGATGGGGCGGAGTGCGAAAGTCGAATTGAAGCGGGTCGCCGATATTCAACGGCAGGATTTCCTTGCCCTGGCGTGCCACCTCCTCCGCCAGCACCGCCAGGTCGCGAATGGCGTAACGCACTTGCGCCAGCCGCGCTGCCGCGTGCACTTCCCAAATTCTGTTTGCCGCGACCGCCATAGACCGACCTCCCCTTGTTGCGGTTCCAATCCAAACGCCTCGTCTGTCATTCTAAAGCCTACACCTGTCATTCTGAGCGAAGCGAAGAATCGCTGCAGTTTCTTTTGGACCTGCAACATGTCTTCACCGCCTCGACGCTGAGTGAACTGCAGAGATCCTTCGCTACGCTCAGGATGACAGCGAACGGGCGCAGAATTGCGCATCAGCAACGGACGACCGACAACTGACCACTGACAACTGACTACACTGTTCTACCTCTCCCCCCACTTGAGCTTTTGCTGGAGAACCCTGAAATAGTCCTTGTCGGGGGACTGGATGAGTTGCACATAGGAGTCCGCTTTCTTCAGGCGTACCCGATCGTCGCTATGCGCGGCGAGCCCGACCTGGCCGTCCACCGTAAGGTAGGCTGCCTCACGCTGGGTCGTCACCACGATTTCGATGCTCGCCGTGTCGGAAACGACCAGGGGACGATGGGTCAGCGTATGCGCGCAGATCGGGGTTACGATGAACGCCCCTACGCTCGGCATGGTGATGGGACCGCCCGCGGCCAGCGAATAAGCGGTCGATCCGGTTGGCGTGGAGATAATCAAGCCATCCGATTTGTAGGAGGAAACAAACTGGCCGTTGACCCGCAACTCAAAATCCAGGATGCGCGAGATGGCGCCCTTGTTCAACACCGCGTCGTTAAGCGCCAGAAACGAAGCGATCACCTCATCGGCGCGGATCAACGACCCCTCCAGTTGCACGCGCCGCTCGATGTGGTGCTCGCCCCTGAAGACGCTTTCCAGGGTCGGGTAAAGCTCCTCCTGGGTCGTCACCGTCAGGAATCCCAGCCCACCCAGATTAACCGCCAGGATCGGCACCGGCTTGCCGTGCAGAGCCCGGGCCGTGGCCAGCAGCGTTCCGTCGCCTCCCAGAACAATCAGCAGCTCCACGGAGCCGGCCAGTTCGTTGCGCGTCAGGCAGGGCTCGGCGTTCTTGATTATGGCGCCCGTTTCCTTGTCGATGCATACCTCAATGTCGCGTTGGCGCAGCCACTCGAGGAGTGGCGGCACGATTTCACCAATCTCGAGCTTCTTCGGCTTTGAAACGATCCCAACCTTCTTGATTGTCATTTTGTCCTGCGCGCCCCCCCGCTCGAGCTAGTTTGATATGGCACAATAACCTGGTTCATGCTCTGTTTTGGGAGCTCGTTTTGAGTTCGTTTGCACGAAAAAGCAGTTCGTTTTGCGCTAAAAGGCAGTTCGTTTTGCACACTTGAAAATTGTTAAGTCCTTTGAATACAATAGATGACCCAGTTCGTTTCCCCTAAAAAACATCTTTTGCTGCACCGTCCAAATTCCGCGACTCTTTGCGGGCTGTCCTTGCTTCCTGCATGTCAGCCCGGACCGGTTCAACCCCGAATCCGAAAGGCGCCTTTTGATACCTGCCGAAGCCGGTTGAGAGTTAGTTTGCATCAAAAACCAGTTCGTTTTGCACACTTGAAATCATTTAAGTCGTGTGTTTGCAATAGATCCTTGAGTTCGTTTCCTCGAAAAAACACGTCATTCCCGCGAAAGCGGGAATCCATCGTATTCCGTACCAACAATGGACCCCCGCTTTCGCGGGGGTGACGATGCTGATTTTCATTCCCTCGGGTGGGCCAAAGGCTCATGCTAACTCCTCAGGGTGACAGCCCCATCAGGATCCTGCGACCTCAAAGCGCTGGCCACCAAGCCGGCGCCCGCCGACCTGAGAGTGGTCACCGTCACCTGAATTGTGACCACGCCGCTGCTGCTCGCGCCGGCGTCCCTTCGACAATCTCGATAGGCTACCATAAGCGGGCGGGATTGTCAAGCGGAAAATAGGGAAAATAGGGAGTGGTGCAGTTTGGGGATGTAGCGGCGAGTTTAGCTCGCCAAGTGGAGGCCTAAAGCCGCCTCGATACGAAACTGTGCCAATACCGGCAGATGCGAACGCGGTCGAATTGCCCGAATCTTCACGCCTTGCTTTGGGCGAGCATGGCAGGCGCTGTGCGGCCAGGCCTAGGCCGCATATGCACTAAGGTAAGAGCCGCCTTCAGTCAATCCGGCGCTGTGAACTGCGTCCCGCGAAGCGGGACACTGTGAGTAGCCGTAGGTGAAACCTACGGAAAACTGAAGCGTCCATTAACCTTCCGGCCCTGGAGGGGCCGACCCGTCCGAGGTCAACCCCGTTGGGGTTGGCCTGACTTGGGGACGCTCCCGCCATCCGCAGGTTAAAACCTGCGGCTACTTACGGTTGGCCCCATTCGGGGCCACTCTGTCAAGCCGTATCTTAGCGCTTATGGGCTTGGGCCGTGCGGCATAAGAAACAACAATACCTTGCAGGATCAGCCTAAGAGGATTTTCGCCAAACAGCGTGCAGGAAATATTCGATATTTCCCTCCGCGCCCGGCAGAACACTCTCCGCCTGGGCGATATCGCAGAAGCCCAGCTTTAGCAGCGTGTTCGAAACCTTGTCCACCGCCTCCTGGCGAAGCGCTGGCTCACGCACGATGCCGCCCTTGCCCACCTGTCCTTTGCCAACTTCGAATTGCGGCTTCACCAGCACCAGCACATCTGCCGGCGTTTCGAGCAAGGGCGGCAGCACGGGAAGGATCAGCGTGGCCGAGATGAAAGAGAACGTCCATCACCGCCAGCGCCACCCTCGTGCCGAGTTGGTCGAACTTCAGATATCGCGCGTTGATCTTCTCCAGGGAGACAACACGGGGATCCCGGCGGAGCTTCCAATCCAGTTGATGGGTGCCCACGTCGACGGCAAAGACCTGGCTCGCGCCGCGCTGCAAGAGGCAGTCCGTGAACCCGCCCGTCGAGGCGCCGATGTCCAGGCAGGTTTTCCCTTCCGGCGAGACCCCAAAATGCGCCAGCGCTCCCTCCAGCTTCACTCCACCGCGGCTCACGTACCTGAGCGGCTCACCCAACAGGCGAAGCTTCGCTTCGGCATTCGCCAAGGCACCGCACTTCTCGACTTTTTGCTCGTCGACCAGCACCTCGCCCGCCAGGATCATGGCCTGCGCCTTGGCGCGCGTCTCCGCCAGGCCGCGCTCAACCAGCAGCCGGTCCAGGCGGATTCGTACTTGCCGCTCCTTTGGCATCCGATCTCAACCCAGCGAGTGGTCAACCTCGGGCAGGTAGCGCCGACCTTCAGAGCCTGCCCTGAGCGCAGCGAAGGGTCGCCATCCATCCTGCTGACCTAAAGGTCAGCGCTACCTTCGCAGAAAGAAATACGCCGTCATGCAAAGGCCCACGGCGATGACGAAGCGGCGGACGATTTGGGGATCGAGCTTCTGGGCAAAGTAGGCGCCCCCGTAGCCGCCCGCGACGGCACCCACAAGCATCACCAGGGCTTGCGGCCAAAGCACCGCGCCCGCCACGATGAAGGTAATAACGGCTGCGCCGTTGATAGCGGCATTAAGAAGCGTTTTCAGCGCGTTCATGGCGTGAATATCTTCCATGCGCAGCATGGTCAGCAGCGCGAGCATCATGATTCCGATGCCGGCGCCGAAGAACCCCCCGTAAAGGGCGATCAAAAACTGGAACAGATTGGAGGCCGCGACCACCAGCCAGCGCGGCTGCTTTGAGGTCTTGAACGTGGTCTCCACCCGGTCGGCGATCTGCTTGCCGAAGATGAGCAGCAGCGTGGCCACCAGGAAAAGGTAGGGCACAAAGCGCATGAAAGTGGACTGCGGGGTTCGAAGCAGGATTAACGCGCCCAGCGTTCCACCGACCACGCTGGTGGTGAGCATTTCCACCAGTATCTTGAAGTCTTTGGGAAAGCGCTTCCGATATGCGCTGGCGCTGGCGACGCTGCCCGGCCAGAGCGCCACCGTGGAAGTGGCATTGGCCGGGATGGGAGGCACGTGCGTAAAGATCAAGGCGGGAAACGAAAAGAAACTGCCACCGCCGGCCACCGAATTCATGGTGCCTGCGATTCCTGCGGCGAAAAAGAGCAATATGGCATTCGGTAGGGTCATGGGAGGGCAGTTGAAACCCAGTACTTCAGTGGCTAGTGCCTAGTGGCTAGACGCGCCGTGAGCTTCCCCCGCAATGAGGTCATCATCTTTTGCAGCTCGGCGACCGTTGCCGCGCTTCCGTCAACGTCGGACGGAACCATCCCTTGGGCACTAGCCGCTGCGCACTAGCCACTAGCCGCTGCCTGCTACGCCCGCAGGGCGGAGCGATACTTCCCCGG
Organism: uncultured Acidobacteriota bacterium; assembly: GCA_963842495.1. Classification (GTDB taxonomy): domain Bacteria; phylum Acidobacteriota; class Terriglobia; order UBA7540; family UBA7540; genus CAVROP01. Next base: position 1,067 of record CAWJHY010000101.1, on the reverse strand, counting down.
CGTATGCGCGGGCCACTCGTCGGCGTAAGTTTTAATACGGTTCACGATGCCGTCCACATCCAGGCCATACTTGGCGTGCAGCAGGGCGGGCGCGCCGTGCGGCACAATGCGGTCCGGCACCGCGATGCGTAAAATGCTGGCCGGAACCCGTCGGTCCTGAAGCAAAGCGGCCACTTGGGCTCCGAAGCCTCCCGCTTCCGTCCCTTCCTCGGCGGTCACCAGGAATCGCTTCTCAGCCGCCAGGCAGCAGATCAGGTCGGCATCGAGCGGCTTCATAAAGCGCGCGTTGATGACGGTTGCGCTGATGCCCATGGCGTCCAACCGGCTGGCGGCTTCCAAACACGGATAGACCATGCTGCCGAGGGCGAGAATGCCGATATCGGCTCCTTCCCGCAGGATCTCGCCCTTCCCGATCTCCAGCTTCTTGAACTCCGGGTCAAGTGGGGTGCCGATGCCGTTGCCTCGCGGGTAGCGCACTGCCGCGGGGCCGGCGATCGTCAGCGCCGTATAGAGCATATGGCGCAACTCGTTTTCATCTTTAGGAGCCATGACCACGATGCCGGGCAGGGCGGAGAGATAGACCAGATCATAGAGGCCGTTATGGGTCGGCCCATCGGCGCCCACGATGCCGGCCCGGTCAAGCGCGAAGGTAACGGGAGCGCGCATCAGGCAGGCATCGTGCATCACCTGGTCGAAGGCGCGCTGCAAGAACGTGGAATAGATGGCCACGACAGGCCTCATGCCCTCGCAGGCCAAGCCCACGGCGAAGGTTACGGCGTGCTGCTCGGCAATGCCCACATCGAAAAAGCGGTCCGGAAAGCGCTTGGAGAATTCATCCAGGCCCGTACCTTCGCTCATGGCGGCGGTGATGCCGATGACGCGGGAGTCTTTTTCCGCCAGCTCGCACAGGGCCTTGCCAAAGACGGCGGTGTAGGAGGGAGCGGCGGCGGGCGTTTTGTGGAAAGCGCCGGTAGAGACATCGAATTGCGTTACGCCGTGATATTTCACCGGCAGCTGCTCAGCGATATGGTAGCCCTTGCCTTTCTGAGTAACGATGTGAACCAGGG
>CAWJHY010000100.1:0-40552 GCA_963842495.1 uncultured Acidobacteriota bacterium | reverse complement strand
ACGAAGGTGAGAAGGAATATCAAGGTGGCCACTAAGGCGAGGATTCGCCTGCCTTTGCCCAGCGGCTCAGACGGAATCATGATGACGGGGTGGCGCAGGCCGACCACCAGCAGAACGACGGCCCAGACCATCCAGCCGGCCCAGCAGAAAACTCCCAGCGGGACCAAGGCCAGAAACAGGCCCCTGGAAATCATCCGATGCCTGTCGCCCAGCGCAGCATAGAGGATGTGGCCGCCGTCAAGTTGACCAACAGGCAGCAAATTAAGCGCGGTGGCAAACAGTCCCACCCAGGCTGCGCAGCCGACAGGCTGCAACGAAATGCTCATGGGGTGCAAGCCCGGGCGCAGGAATCTTGCCAGGAATGTAATTGCCAGCGGATTCCCCAACGTAATGGTGTCGGGAAGACTTCTCGGAATCACCGGTTGACAATTCAGCGTGGCCACGATTAGGGCCGGAATCGCCACCATAAAACCCGCCAACGGCCCGGAAATTCCCACGTCGAAGAGCGCTTTGCGGGTAGTGATGGGCGTCTTGATCCGAATAAACGCGCCCATGGTTCCGATCAAGGTCGGAGCGGGGATGAAGTAAGGATAGGTTGCCTCGATGCCGTAGTACCGACAGGTGAAATAATGTCCTAATTCGTGCGCCAGCAAGATGCTGAGCAGCGTAAATGAAAACGGTATCCCTTGCGCCAGGGTCGCGGGGTTTTGAAAAATGGCCGCAAAGAATGCCCGCGAAATGTCCCAGTCGAAGGCCGGAAAGTTGTGCTCGTAGTTCTGGGCGATGTGAGTGCCTACGATGAGGGTAGTCACACAGGTCAGCAGGAACAGCAGGGCGTGAAAGGGAAGCGAGTTAAGCCAGCGCTGCCGAAGTCTTCGGAAGCGCCGCCGCGGCGGCTCAATCGGAGGCGGAAACAGGTCCAGAGGGGTCTCCCCAGGGCCAGGCCGGATATAGATTCCATCACCCATAGCACAGGATGCAAAAGTCTATTCTCGCCTGCTCGTCGAAGTCTGTAAATAGTCTAGGGAAGCGTTTGCAGTTCCTTGCCGGGTTTGAAGCGCACGGCCTTTCCGGGCGGAATACTCACTTCCGCGCCCGTCCTGGGGTTGCGGCCGATTCCCGTCTTGCGGGGCCTCACGTTAAAGACACCAAATCCGCGCAGTTCAATGCGGTCGCTTCCGGCGAGGGCCTTCTTCATGGACTCGAAGACGGTCTCGACCGCGATTTCCGCTTTGGTTTTGGTGATGCCGGTGCGATTTACCACGTCGTTAATGATGTCCAGCTTTATCAAACGAACCTCCTGAAAACGCAGGTCTTATCGTAAATTCTGGAGCTGCCATTGTCAAGGATTTTCTCCTGCACTATGATGGGGCGAGGCGGCGGCTCCATGCAAGGGCAGTAAAGGGTCGGAAGAACCGAAATCATCACCGCGGTGGCAATCAGACGTGGAGCCGAGGCCGTGGGTTTACATAGCTCCTCGCCTCTGCGGTGCGGAAGCTTTCAAAGTGGGAAACATGCGCAGGTTTGGCTGGCCGCTGCTGTTCGCTCTTTGTCTATTGGCAATCTCACCATCCCTTTCAGCTTCGCAATCTCCTACGCCGCCCGCCAGGTCTCAACCTCCGGCGGCGAAGGAGTCGAAGACCGGAGCAGGTGAGCAGCGGGCGGGTACAAAGACGGCGGAAGCTCATTACGTCCTGACGCCGGAAAAGCGCGCCAAGGCTATGGCTTTTTCGCGCGCCAAGTATATCCTGTATTTCGCAGCTATCGCGCTAGCCCTTGCCCTCTACGCATTCCTTTGGCGGAGCGGGTTCGCGGTCGGCTTGCGGAATCGGGTCAGAAGGTTCTCCGCCCGCCGCTGGGTGCAGGCGGCTTTGTTTGTCGCGATATTTCTGATCGCGGTGAGGGCACTCGAGTCCCCTTTGGATTACTACTGGAGCTTCGTGCTCGAGCACCGCTACGGCCTCTCGACCCAGGGCATCGGGTCCTGGGTGGCGGACTGGGCGAAGGACCTCGGCCTCACGGAGGTGGTGGCGATCTTACTTGCCTGGGTCTTCTACTGGCTGGTGCGGCGCAGTCCGCGACGCTGGTGGCTTTACTTCTGGTTTGCCTCCATCCCCATCACGCTGGCTTTCATCGTCGTTGAGCCTTACGTTGTGGAGCCGCTGTTTTACCGATTTACGCCCCTCGAAAAAACGCAGCCCGCTTTGACGGACCGCATCGAGAAAATGCTGGGACACGCCGGCCTGGCGATTCCCCGCTCGCGCATCTATGAAATGGACGCGAGCGCCAAAACCAGGATTGTGAACGCCTACGTCTCCGGCTGGGGCGCCAGCAAACGCCTGGTGGTGTGGGATACTACCCTCGAGAAGCTGAACTCCGACCAGACGCTTTTGGTGGTCGGGCACGAAGCCGGCCACTATGTGCTCCACCACATCCCCAAGGAGTTTGCGTTCGACGAAATGATTTTTCTGGTGCTGTTCTACGTGGGGTTCCTCGTCATCAACGGGGTCATCGCTATGAGCCGTCATTCCGAGCGAAGCGAGGAATCTCGCACTGAAGACGCGTGGCAGGGCGAGATTCCTCGCTTCGCTCGGAATGACTCAATCGAAGGCGTCGGCGATCTCGCCTCGCTTCCGATCGTCCTCATCGTACTGACCGTGGTTGTGTTTCTAGCCTCCCCGGCCCTTAACGGCATCTCCCGTCATTTCGAGCACCAGGCCGATCAATTCGGCCTGGAAGTGGCTTACGGCGTTGTCTCCGACCCCAACACCGCCGACGTTCGGTCCTTCCAGATCATGGCTCAGGAAGACCTGGAAGATCCTGATCCCAGTCCCTTCATCCGCTTCTGGTTGTATACCCATCCGTCAACCGAGGAGCGCATACGCTTCGCTGCGACCTACAAGCCCTGGGCAGAGGGCAAGCCGCTCGAATTGATCCCCACTGCGCGGTAAAAAACAGCATTCTCCTGGGAGCGCGGCCATCCTTGGCCGCAATCGACCAGACTAACTCCTTGCGGGGTTTCTTACGCCTGTGATAATTTCAAAAGGTTTGTGGACTGATTACGATTCGAGTGAGTGGGCTGTCTATGATTGAAGACTTGGGAATGATCGAACCGCGCATTGCGACCACGGCATTTGTGGCCCGTAGCGCGGACATCATTGGGGACGTGGAAATTGGCGAAAACTCGAGCATCTGGTTTCAGGTGGTGCTGCGTGGCGACGTTGCTCCCATACGCGTGGGCGCGGACACCAACATTCAGGACGGAACCATTGTGCATGGGTTCCCGAATTCACCGGTGACGATCGGCAACTGGGTCACCGTGGGACACCGCGCCGTGCTTCATGCTTGCACCGTCGAGGATCACTGCTTGATCGGCATCGGCGCGATTGTGCTCAACAACGCCCGCATCGGAGAGGGCTCGATTGTGGCGGCGGGCGCGCTGGTGGTGGAGAATACCGTAGTTCCGCCCCACACCCTTTACCTGGGGGCGCCGGCCCGGCTGAAGCGGCAACTCACGGAGGCGGATCGGAATTTTATCGACCTGCACGCCTCACATTACGTGCAATATGCGGAGCGCTACCTCTCGCAGATTCGCAACATCTCTGTTGATGATGATGACATACCCTTCTGAGCTGGTGCGATAAACCATGAGAGTCGAACCCATTCGCTCCGTCAAAGGGACGCGCGACCTGCTGCCCCCGGACACAAACCTCTGGCAACGGGTGGAAGCAGAGGCGCGTCGTATCTTCGGCGCTTATCACTACGGCGAAATTCGCACGCCCATTTTAGAGCAGACGGGCCTCTTCTCGCGCAGCGTGGGCGCCGATACTGATATTGTGATGAAGGAGATGTACACCTTTCAGGATCGCGACGACGAATCCCTGACTTTGCGCCCAGAGGCCACCGCCTCGGTGGTGCGTGCTTACATCGAGCACAGCCTGTACAACCAGGGCGGCATTCACAAGCTTTACTATATTGGGCCCATGTTTCGGCGCGAGCGCCCGCAGAAGGGGCGCTACAGGCAGTTCCATCAGATCGGCGCAGAAGTGCTTGGGTCCGAGAGCCCGCTGGTGGATGCGGAAGTTCTTGAGATGCTCGTGCTTTTCCTGGAGCGAGTGGGGATTCGAGAGTATCAGCTTCTCCTGAACTCGGTAGGGTGCACTAAGTGCCGCGCCGAGTACCTGACGGTTCTGCGCCAGGCCCTGGGAGCCGTGAAGGCCTCGATGTGCGCGGATTGCCAGAGGCGCGCGGAGACGAATCCGTTGCGGGTGCTGGACTGCAAGGTGGAGGCGGACCAGCCCATCATCGAGAAGCTGCCCAAAATCATCGACCATCTCGACCCCGAGTGCCGGCAGCACTTCGAGCGTGTCACAAGCGAGCTTCAGGGGCGGGGGATCTCTTATCAGGTCACGCCCCGCCTGGTGCGCGGTCTCGACTATTACACGCGGACCACTTTTGAGATCACCAGTGGCGCCTTGGGCGCGCAGAACGCCGTGCTGGGCGGCGGCCGGTATGACGGACTGTCGGAGATGCTGGGCGGTCCGCCCACCCCAGGCATCGGCTTCTCGATCGGCCAGGACCGTCTGATTTTGGCGGTGCAGGCGGCCGCGGTGCTTAAACCCGAGACGCCGCTGGCGGCTTACATCGTCTGGATGGGGGAAGCGGCGCTTCCGGTAGCAGCGGGCCTGGCGCGCGAACTGCGCGCGCAGGGTTTGAGCGTTGAGATCGGCTACGATCCCATGAAGATCAAGAGGGCGATGGGAGTGGCAAGCAAGCTCCAGGCGCGCTTTGCCATTATCATCGGCGAGGGCGAAATCTCCACCGGGCGCTACCAAGTGAAAGACATGACCGCCGGCCAGCAACAGGAAGTGGAGCCTGGGAATATCGTATCGTATCTTAAGGCAAGATTGTGAACGGCAATTAGTGAATTATAAATAGTAAATTGTAAATTATGAAGAGCGGGCCAGCCGGATGCGATGCGGGCGATACGCCCTCGTTCCTGTTCTCATGACAGGGCAGCGTAAGCTCGATTTTCGCAATTCAGAATTTACAATTTATAATTTACTATTGCTTTGGACGGTGACCGTGAAACTTGACCTTCTTGGAGATCGACAACGAACACACTACTGCGGGGAGCTGCGAGAATCGCACGCGGGGCAGACGGTGTTTCTGGCCGGCTGGGTAGATGGCCGCCGGGACCTGGGAAACATCATCTTTCTCGACCTTCGCGACCACACGGGACTGACGCAGGTAGTTTGCAACCCGGAAATCAGCGGCCAAGCGCACGACCGGGCCGACGAAGTGCGGCCCGAGTATGTGGTGGGCGTGGAAGGCGAGGTGGTGCTGCGCTCCAAGGAGACAATTAACCCGCAGATTGGCACGGGGACGGTGGAAGTCAAAGCGGCAAGGCTTCTGGTCCTCAACGAGTCCAAGACGCCGCCCTTTCCGATCGAGGACGAAACGAAGACGAGCGAGGAGACTCGCCTTCGTTATCGCTACCTGGACTTAAGGCGGGGGCGGATGCAGCGCAACTTGCGGCTTCGGCACAGCGCCAGCCAGGTGGTTCGCCAGCACCTCTCCGAGCATGGATTCAATGAGATCGAAACGCCGTTCATGACCCGCTCGACGCCGGAGGGCGCGCGCGACTACCTGGTTCCCAGCCGCCTTCATCGCGGCCATTTCTACGCGCTTCCGCAGTCTCCGCAACTCTTCAAACAGATCCTCATGATCGGGGGCTTCGACCGTTATTTCCAGATTGTCAGGTGTTTTCGCGACGAAGATTTGCGCGCCGATCGCCAGCCGGAGTTTACGCAAATTGATATCGAGATGGCGTTCCCACAACGGGACACGCTATTTGACATCATCGAGCGGTTGATGGAGAAACTCTTCGCGCTGGTCCAGGTGGAGGTCAAGCGCCCGTTCCAGCGCCTCACTTATGAATTGGCCATGGAGCGCTATGGCTCCGACAAGCCCCATCTGGGATTCGACCTGCCTTGGAAACGAATCGATGTGACTGGAAATCCCTTGTCCAAGGTTCGCGGGTTCAAGGCAGTGAAGGCGCTGCGAATTCCGGGCGGGGCCGGCAAAATCTCGCGCAGCCAGATGGACAAGTACCAGGTTCCGCTGAAGACGCTGGGGACGGGGAATTTCGCTATTGTGGAATTGAAGGATAGGGAAATTCAGTCGCGGCTCTTGAAGACGGTTGGAGAGGAATACTTGCGGGGCATCGTGAGCGCCACCGGAGCGGTGGCCGGCGATCTCATCGTGATCCTCGGTTGCGAGGAACTCTCGCGCCACCGAGTTCAGCAACTCGATGAAGCCTCAGGCTGGTTCAGGCTGGAGTTGGCGGAACGGCTCGGGCTGATCAGGCCTGGGACCTGGAACTTTCTGTGGGTGATTGACTTCCCCATGTTCGATTACGATGAGCGGGAGAAGCGCTTCACCGCCATGCACCATCCTTTCACTTCGCCACGCGAGGAGGACTTGGAGGCTCTCGAAACCGATCCCGGCGCGGTGAAGGCGCTCGGATACGATCTGGTGCTCAACGGATCGGAAATTGGCGGTGGCTCGATCCGTATCCACCGGCAGGATATTCAGCGGCGCGTCTTCAGCGTCCTGGGCTTGACGGAGGAGAAAGCCCGGGAGCGCTTCGGCTTCTTTCTCGAGGCCCTCGAATACGGAACGCCGCCACATGGCGGTATTGCGCTCGGTTACGACCGCATTAATGCCTTCATGGCCGGCGAGTCGAATATCCGCGAGGTTATCGCCTTCCCGAAGACCGCCAGCGCCGTTGATCTGATGAGCGAGGCTCCTGCCGGGGTCGAGCCGGAGCAACTGGAAGAGCTGGGATTAAAGGTCAAAGAGTAGAGTGTAAAGGCTAAAGGCTGAAGGTGCACGTGAGTGTGCCCGTGTCAGGAGGCTTTTAAGCCTTTAACCTTTACCCCTTACCCTTTAACGTTTTCACCTTATGTCAATCATTCGGATTCTGCCGGAAATCGTCGTCAACAAAATCGCCGCGGGCGAGGTGGTGGAGCGCCCTGCTTCCGTGGTGAAGGAATTAGTGGAGAACTCGGTGGACGCCGGGGCGGGCCATGTCCAGGTGTCGGTGGAATCGGGAGGGAAACGCTTGATCCGCGTCGTGGATGACGGGTGCGGCATGAGCCACGACGATGCCTTGCTGGCTTTCGAGCGGCACGCCACCAGCAAAATTCACTCTGCCGAGGACATATTTGAAATCGCGACGCTGGGTTTTCGGGGTGAAGCGCTGCCCTCGATGGCGGCCGTTTCGCGCCTGGTGCTCGAGACCCGGCACGCTACGGAGAGCTCCGGCACGCGCCTGGAGATTGCGGGAGGAAAGCTGCGCGATGTCAAGGAAGTGGCGTGGGAGGCGGGCACGCGAGTGGAAGTGCGCGACCTCTTTTATAATACCCCTGCGCGGCGCAAGTTTCTGAAGTCTGAATCCACCGAACTCGGTCATATTGCGAGTCTGGTGACGCATTATGCGCTCGCCCATCCCGACAGGGGTTTTCGCCTCGCATCCCTGAACAACGAGATTCTTCAGGTGTCGCCGGTTTCGAGCCTGCGCGAACGAGTTTACCAGGTGATGGGCGCTCAAACCCTCGAGCAACTGATCGAGATTGTTCCTGTGGAGCGGCGCATGACGGTTCCTGCTCCGCCGGGCATGGAAGAGGAAGGCGAGAGTCCTGCCGAGGCGCCCCTCGTCCGTGTATTTGGGTTCACCTCCCGGCCCGAGGTACACAAACTCAACCGCAACAACATTTACTTCTTCGTGAATCGCCGGCTGGTTCGCGACCGCCTGATCCTGCACGCCATCACGGAAGCCTACCGCAACATTCTTCCTGCCTCGGTGTTTCCAGTGGCCCTGATTTTTCTCGAGTTGCCGGCGGTCGAAGTGGATGTAAACGTTCACCCGTCCAAGATCGAGGTGCGGTTTCGTCATTCGGGGTTTATCCACGACTTGGTGCGGGACTCGCTTCGCCAGGCTCTGCTGGCAACGCGGCCCGTCGCCGCGTTTCCGATGGCCCGGTCGTCGCAAAAACTGCCCGTGGAGACTGACGTGGCGGAAGTGGGCGAGAGACTCGAGGAAGAAGCGGAGCTGGGCCAAGCTGTACAGAATCCGCTTGTCGAGACCGCGCCATCGCAGGGACGCGCAAGCAGGCCCTTGCAGACCCGTACGGGTACGCCATGGCGCGCTCCTACGCCGCCGTTCAAGTTGTCATCCCCCGAGCTAGTGGCACGGACGGAACGGCTCCCCCTGGAGGCCGCGCTGTCTCCTTACGCTCCGCCATTATCCCGACTCGAAGCTGATTCGCGTGTGCCCCAAACCGCCCCATCCGACATCGCGCCGCCGGGCGAATTGCCGGTGGATCTTCAGCCGCTCGGACAGGTCCAGGAAAGTTTTATTGTGGCGACTAACCCCAGCGGGCTCTGGGTCGTCGACCAGCACGCCGCGCACGAACGGGTATTATTTGACCGGCATGTCCGTATGAGGCAGGAGAAGAAGGTTTCGATGCAACGGCTGTTGGTGCCCATCATTCTGGAATTGAGGGCCGAGCAGCAGGTTACTTATCAGGAGATCGCGGAAGAATTGGCGGCCAACGGCTTCGAGGTGGAGCCCTTTGGCCAGCGGACCTTGGCCGTCAAGGCTGCGCCCGCGGAAACGCGTGCCGACGATGTGGGCGACCTGATGCGCGAAATCCTGGACAACGCGCGGCAAGAGGGGCGGACGGTATCCCTCGACATCGTGCAGAACAAGATCGCCGCCTCGGTCTCGTGCCACGCGGCGATCAAGGTGAATATGCCGCTCGACAAGAGCAAAATGGATTGGTTGCTCCAAGCCCTCGCCAAGACGGAGTGCCCCATGACTTGCCCGCACGGGCGACCCACAGTCCTGCGCTATGGGATGAAGGATTTGCAAAAGGCGTTTAAGAGAATCTAGCCGTCAGCTATCAGCTGTCAGCTCTCAGCTACATGGAAGTCGTTGTAGCACCAAAGCAAGGGAGCGCTCGTGGCAGTCGTTTGCTGAAAGCTGACGGCTGATAGCTGATAGCTTTTTCCTATGTCCGAACCTCTAGTCATCGCCATCGACGGCCCGGCCGGCGCGGGCAAGAGCACCGTCGCGCAGAGAGTGGCGGCGCGCCTGGGATTGACCTATGTGGATAGCGGGGCCACCTACCGCGCCATGGCTTTGAAGGTCCTTCAATCGGGAGTCGCCCCTGACGACGCTCGGTCGGTGGCTAAGCTGGTTGCTCAGACGGAAATCCACATCGTCATGGATGGACTGCAATTTCGCGTTTTCGTTGACGGTCAGGACGTGACGGACAACATCCGCACTCCGGAGGTGACGTTAGCGTCCGCTAAAGTGTCGCGCTTACCGGAGGTGCGCGCCAAGCTGGTGGCGGTGCAGAGGAATTGCGCTGTTGGGCGCGGGGTGGTCATGGAAGGGCGCGACATCGGCACTGTGGTTTTCCCCAACGCTTCCCTGAAGGTTTTTCTCCAGGCTGATCCAGTCGAGCGGGCGCGGCGGAGGCTGAAACAAGACAGCAAGAAAGGGCGTTCGGCCACCCTCGAACAAACCGCCGGCGAAATCGCCCTGCGCGACCAGCTTGACGCGGAGAGGAAGATTTCTCCGCTCGTGGCGGCGCCGGACGCCGTGACGATTGACTCCACCGGCCTCGTTGCCGATCAAGTCGTCGAGCAGATTGTGGATTTGGCGCGGAAGAACAAACGGGTTGAGCTGAGGTCGTAAGGCAAGGTCGGTGCAGTGGAGCTATTGGATTGGCGCTATCACACACTCCGGACCGCTTCACTGACAGGGGTTAGTCCTCGCCAGGCACACTTCCAGTGATAGTGTAGGTATGAGCGCTTCAACTTGCAAATTCATCGTGAATCGAAGACTTGGAAGCAGGGACCGAGCGAGGGCAGGTCAGGCGGGAAAAGCCTAATGCACCTCCGGACTTACCTTCCTCCGTTGCTCATGGAAGCGAGAAATTCGGCGTTACTCTTGGTCTTCGAGAGCTTGTCGATTATCAGCTCCATACTCTCAACCGGTGAGAGCGGGTTCAGCACTTTGCGCAGTACCCAGATGCGGTTGAGCTCATCCCGGGGAACCAGCAGTTCTTCCTTACGGGTACCGGACTTGTTGATATCGATGGCAGGGAAGACGCGCCGGTCGACGAGTTTGCGGTCGAGGTTGATTTCCATGTTGCCGGTGCCCTTGAACTCTTCAAAGATCACGTCATCCATACGGCTGCCCGTGTCGATGAGGGACGTGGCGATGATGGTGAGGCTGCCGCCTTCTTCGATGTTGCGGGCTGCGCCGAAGAAGCGCTTGGGGCGTTGGAGCGCGTTGGAATCCACGCCGCCGGAGAGCACTTTGCCGGAGGGTGGAACCACGGTATTGTAGGCGCGCGCCAAACGGGTGATGGAGTCAAGGAGAATCACCACGTCGCGCCGGTGTTCGACGAGCCGCTTGGCCTTCTCGAGCACCATTTCAGCTACTTGCACGTGCCGCGCCGCCGGCTCGTCGAAAGTGGAACTAATCACCTCGCCCTTGACGGTCCGTTGCATGTCCGTCACTTCCTCGGGGCGCTCGTCAATCAGCAGCACGATCAGGGTGATTTCCGGGTGGTTGGTGGTGACGGAATTGGCGACGCACTGCAAGAGCATGGTCTTGCCGGTGCGGGGCGGCGAAACGATCAAACCGCGCTGCCCCTTGCCGATGGGCGTCAACAGATCGAGCACCCGCGCCGAGATGTTGTCCTTGACCGTCTCGAGGTGGATGCGCTCCTGGGGATAGAGGGGCGTGAGGTTGTCGAAGAAGAGCTTGTTGCGCGCCTCGTCGGGCGGCTCAAAATTGATCGCCTCGACTTTGATGAGCGCGAAGTACCGCTCCCCCTCTTTGGGTGGCCGGATCTGGCCGGAGATCGTATCGCCCGTGCGCAAATCGAATTTGCGGATTTGGGACGGAGATACGTAGATATCGTCCGGGCCGGGGAGGTAGTTGTAATCCGGCGCGCGGAGGAACCCGAATCCGTCCGGAAGGCATTCGAGCACGCCCTCGGAGAAGATGAGGCCGCTCTTTTCGGTCTGCGCTTGCAGGATCTTGAAGATCAACTCCTGCTTGCGCATCCCGGTGGCCCCCACCACGCTCAGGTCTTTAGCCACCTGAGTCAAGGTGCTGATGTTCATTTCCTTCAGCTTGGCGATGTCGAGGACTTCGCCTTCTTGCAGTTCCGCTATCTTTTCTTCCTGGATGTCTTCCGCTGGTTTCACTTCTTGTTTCTTTGCAGGCATGACTTTTCTCTCTATTTTAGGTGGATTTCTAAATCGGCACTGTCCCGTTTTGAGTTGTAGCGCCCCGACCCGTCGAGGCACTTGCCGACCCAGAGGTCTGCACTATGCTCAGAATAGGACATCATTTCTAGACCTGGGATCTGTACGCCAGTGATTTCAAGCTCGACCGCTCTTTGATTTTCCAGTCCGTTCCAAGAGAACGAATAGTCATTGGCGGTAATGCAGGAGCGGCACGAGATGCGGTGAAGAACTACTCACGTGGAGCCGTAGTCTTGCAAGCTAGATCTGTAAGGGGCAGCCCATCCTGGTTTGTGCTCGCCGGAAAGAGCACATACACCAGAACCTTAGATGCGCATTCCCTCCTATAGGTTCCTCAATTTTCACTATTCGAGTTGCCGCGCTCTCGCGGCGACGATACATCGCGGCTACCCGTCAGGGGGCGGCGAACCGAAGTCACCGCCCTGTAATCCTCTCCAAGGCGCTAATTGGTCAGCGACCCGCGATCCGTTTCAAGGTTCGGCTGCTCCAATACAACCGGAGTTTCGGCCTCAGGAACCAGGACTGGCGGAGCCTCGATCTTCCTTTCCAACGCCAGGTCCAAGACCTCATCCATGCTTTCCACGAACCGCAGGCTCAATTCCTGTTGGATCGCCACAGGAATGTCCGCCAGGTCCTTTTCGTTGTCGCGGGGCAGGATCACGGTGCGGCTGCCGGCGCGATGTGCGGCGAGGAGCTTCTCTTTCACGCCCCCGATGGGTAGAACCTTGCCGCGCAAGGTGATTTCGCCGGTCATGGCCACGTCACGTCGCACCGCGATTTTGGTGAGGGCGCTGGCCACGGCGGTGGCAAGGGTGATTCCGGCCGAAGGCCCGTCCTTAGGAATTGCACCCTCCGGGATGTGAACGTGGATATCCAAGTGGCGATAGAAATCGGGATGGAGTCCCAATTGGATAGCGCGGGAGCGCACGTAGCTCATGGCGGCCTGAGCGGATTCCTGCATCACGTCGCCCAGCTTGCCGGTCAAGAGGAGTTTACCCTTGCCTTGCATCAGGGTCACTTCGATGTTGAGGATTTGGCCGCCCACTTCCGTCCAAGCCAGTCCCGTAGCCAGTCCGATCTCGTTGTTCTCTTCGGCTTTGGTGTCGCGGAACTTTATAACTCCCAGATACTCCGCCAGATCTTCCGGCCGCAGAGTGATCTGGAGATGCTTGCCTTCTTTCACCACCTTACGGGCCACTTTGCGGCACACGTTGGCAATTTCGCGCTCCAGGTTCCGGACCCCCGCCTCACGCGTGTAGTGCCGGATGATGTGCACAATAGCTTCGTCGGGAAGGGTCATATTCCCGCCGCTCAGGCCCGTTGCCTCACGCTGCTTCCGAACCAGAAAGCGCTTGGCAATCTCCAGCTTTTCGGGCTCAGTATATCCCTCCAGGCGCAGGATTTCCATGCGATCCTGTAGGGGCTGAGGAATAGTGTGAACAACGTTGGCCGTGGTAATAAAGAAGACCTTCGAGAGGTCATATTCCACGTCCAGGTAATGGTCCATGAACGTGTTGTTCTGCTCCGGGTCGAGCACCTCGAGCAGGGCCGCGGAAGGATCGCCGCGGAAATCCATGCTCATCTTATCGACTTCGTCGAGAAGGAAAACCGGATTGACCGTGCCGGACTTCTTCATCATCTGGATGATCTGGCCGGGGAGGGCGCCGATATAAGTCCGGCGGTGGCCGCGGATTTCCGCTTCGTCACGAACTCCGCCCAGAGACAAGCGAACGAATTTCCGTCCCGTGGCGCGGGCGATGGACCGGCCCAAGGAAGTCTTGCCCACTCCCGGAGGTCCCACAAAGCACAGGATGGAGCCGCGCGGGTTCTTTACAAGCTGCCGCACCGCCAGGAACTCCAGGATGCGCTCCTTGATCTTCTCGAGCCCGTAGTGATCTTCTTCGAGGACTTTCTGCGCTCGGCTGATATCGCGGATTTCTTTGGATTTCTTCTTCCAAGGAACAGCCAGCAGCCAGTCGAGGTAATTCCGCGAGACCGTTGACTCCGCGGACATGGGAGGCATCATTTCCAGGCGCTTGAGCTCGGCCATGGCGTGGTCGAGGGCATCCTTGGTCATGCCTGCGGTTTCAATTTTCTTCTTAAGCTCGTCGAGCTCGCTCTTTTCGTTGCGCCCCAACTCTTTTTGGATGGCCTTGATTTTTTCGTTGAGGTAATACTCGCGCTGGGCTCGCTCCATCTGACGCTTGACCCGGCCTTGAATGGTGCGGTCAACGTTGAGCTTTTCGATTTCCACATCCAGGATATCCGCCAGGCGGGTGAGACGGTCGACAGGATCGAAGATTTCCAGAAGTTCCTGCTTTTCCTCGACGCTCACGTTCAGATTGGCAGCGATGGTGTCGGTAAACTTGCCGATCTCGTCCACCTTGATCGCGGCAATCATAGTGTCGTAGTTGAGGCTCTGGGAGAGCTTGACGTACTGCTCGAAGAGCGACGTGACCCTCTGGACGAGTTGCTCGAGGCTGGGCGTCGTTACCGTGCGGAAGACCTTCGTTTGGATGCTGACCCGGAAGTAACCGTCTTCGTTCGAGATCTTCAGGATTCTACCCCGGTCAATACCTTCCACCAGCACTTTGATATTGCCGTCCGGCAGTTTCAGGCTCTGCACGATGTTGGCCACAGTCCCAACCTGGTAAATCTCGTTGGGTTTGGGGTCGTCAACTGAGGGATCGTGCTGAGTGGCCAGAAAAATCCTCTTGTCGCCCGCCAGCGCTTCTTCCAGAGCGCGGATTGAAGCTTCCCTCCCCACCACGAAAGGGGTCATCATGTGAGGAAAGATGACGACATCCCGGATGGGCATCATTGGCAACGAACGAGTTTCACTTTTTTCACGGCCTGAAAACATAGGATTATCCATTAACCTGCCTTCTCAAGGAACGTCGAAGTAAAGCTTATTTCGTGGTTTTGGACCATCTCCTCGGTCACCACAAACTCACGCAACTTCCGCTGGCTCGGCAGGTGGTACATCAGGTCTAACATCAAATCCTCAAGGATCATTCTCAGTCCGCGAGCGCCCACCTTCCTTTCGATAGCCTGGGTCGCGATCGCTTTCAACGCGCCTTCCGTAAACCGGAGCTTAACATTCTCGAATTCGAACAGTCTCTGGTACTGACGGACTAGGGCGTTCTTGGGCCGTACCAGTATCTCGATCAGGGCCGGGACATCCAGATCGTTGAGCACGCTGACCACCGCCAGGCGTCCCACAAATTCAGGAATTAAGCCGTAGCGGATCAAGTCGGAAGGCTGCATTTGTTCGAGGATCTCGACATTTCGTCGCTCCTGCGTTGGGAATTCGCTCGTGTTATCCCCACGAAAGCCCACCGTTTTCTTTCCCATGCGATTTTCGATGAGCTTTTCCAGCCCTACGAAAGCACCTCCGCAAATGAATAGGATGTTGGTGGTATCAACCGGCGTGCATTCCTGGTGGGGGTGTTTGCGACCCCCCTGAGGCGGCACGTTGGCGATCGTCCCTTCCAGAATCTTCAATAAGGCTTGCTGTACCCCCTCGCCGGAGACGTCCCGAGTAATGGAGAGGTTCTCGTCCTTCTTCGAGATTTTGTCGATTTCGTCGATGTAGACGATGCCCTGCTGGGCCCGCTGAACGTCGCCCCCGGCATTCTGGAGGAGCTTCAGAATCACGTTCTCCACGTCTTCGCCCACATAGCCGGCCTCCGTCAAGGTCGTCGCGTCCGCAATGGCGAAGGGGACATCTAAAACGCGGGCCAGGGTCTGGGCGAGAAGGGTCTTGCCGGTCCCCGTAGGGCCGATCAACAAAATATTGGACTTGGTGAGCTCCACCTCGCTGCGTACACGGGTCAGGATATTGCGCTTGTAGTGGTTGTAAACGGCCACGGCGAGTTTTTTCTTGGCTTTTTCCTGCCCCACCACGTACTGGTCGAGAAAAGCTTTGATATCCGGCGGCTTGGGAGGCTTGGCCTGAGTGGTGGGAAGTTCCTCGCTCCGCTTCTCTTCTAGAATCGAGTTGCACACGGCCACGCACTCGTCGCAGATGTAGGCGTGCGGAAAATCACCCGGCGAAGAAATCAGTTTACCCACCGCATCCTGGTTCTTCCGGCAGAAGGAGCAGTGGAGCGTTTCCTCCGAGTTTGGGCGTTTCGTGGTCATGGCCGCAGGCTACTTGTGCTGGTAGATGATTTCATCGATGATGCCGTACTCGCGAGCTTGCTGGGCGCTCATCCAAAAATCGCGCTCCACGTCGCGCTCGATCTTCTCGATCGGCTGTCCCGTGTGCTTCGCCATGATTTCGTTGAGGCTGGCGCGAATGCGCAGAATTTCGCGAGCGTGGATATCGATGTCTGTGGCTTGTCCCGAGAGGCCGCCCATGGTGGGTTGGTGAATGAGCAGGCGGGAATTGGGGAGGGCAAAGCGCTTCCCGGGAGTCCCCGAGGCCAGCAGCAGAGCCGCTACGCTGGCCGCCTGGCCAATACAAATGGTGGCCACGTCGGGACGGATGAATTGGATCGTGTCATAGATCGCCATCCCGGCGGTCACCACTCCCCCCGGCGAGTTGATATATAGAGAGACGTCTCTTTCCGGGTCCTCGGCTTCCAGGAAGAGCAGTTGGGCGGTCACCAGATTCGCCACGTTGTCATCGATTGCCGTCCCGATAAAAATAATATTGTCCTTGAGCAGGCGGGAATAAATATCGTAAGCGCGCTCCCCGCGGTTAGTCTGCTCGACAACCATTGGAATCAGAGTCATATTTGGCTGGCTGGTCATCGCCTTTTTCGTTGGGGAAACTCCCTGCTGTTTCCAAAACCTAGTCACTTTTACGAGTGATTTTGGCGTTGCGGTAGATGAAATCAATAGCCTTCTGGCTGCAGCGAGTAGACTTCAGAGTATCCAACTCGCCATCGCGTGTCAAGCGGGTCTTGAGGGTGGCCGGTGGTTCGTGCGCCTCTTGAGCCATCCCCCGGATCGCTTCATCGACTTCTTCCTCAGAAACCTCCATCCCTTCCGTCTCGGCAATCTTGCTCAGCAGCAGGGAAGCCCGGACTTCCTTCTCGGCGTCCGGCCGGGACTCCTCGCGCAGTTTGTGCCAGTCTACCGAAGCCTGGCGGGGATCAATGCCTTGAGCGAAAAGCTGCCTCAGCATGCGCTCGAGTTTGTGCTCAAGTTGGGCCTCTACCATAATTTCCGGCACAGCGAATTCGTGTAACCGAAGAAGCTGCTCCACCAGCGCCTGTTTGGCCGCCATCTCAGACTTGTGTTTGGTGCGTTCCGTGAGATCGCTGGCCAACTTGGCCCGAAGCTCTCCCAGGGTGGAGAACTCGCTTACGGACTTCGCCAGTTCGTCATCCGCAGCGGGAACCACCTTATGTTTGATGCTTTGAACCTCAACACGGTAACGGTAGGTTTTCCCGGCCAGCGATTTTTGGCGGTAATCCTCCGCGTAGGTAACGTCGAACTCGCGTGTTTCGCCAGGCCGGGCCCCCCGCAGGTTCTCGTTGAATTCGGGGGGGATCCGTTCAGCGCCCAATTCGATCGAATCCTCGGGAACCTCTACGGGACGGCTCGCAGGGGCTTTGGTGTCGTACGCCTTATGACTCAGCGTCAAATAATCTCCGTCTGCCGCAGGACGGTCGGAAACCACCTCGAACGTGGCCGCCTGTTGGCGAACTCCTTCGATCGCCCGATCGACGTCTGCCTCGGTAACCTGGGGCGTTTCTTCCTCGACTTCCAGCCCCTTGTACTGCTGGAGTTCGAATTCCGGCATTATCTCGAACGTGGCTTTGCACGCCAGAGGCTTGTCGTCCTCGAAGCGAAGATCTTCGAAGCGAGGACGCCCCACTACCGACCATTTCTGCTCCTTCACTGCGTCCTCGAAGTATTTGGGGACCAGCGCTTGCACCACGTCGCTGCGAATTTCGTCCCGAAAGCGGCCCTGGACCACTGAGGCTGGGGCATGGCCTGGGCGAAAACCCGGGACACGCGCTTTCCGCGCATACTGTGCGATCACGGATTCGGCCTCGCGCCGAACCACATCCACGGGAATCTCGATCATTAGCTCTTTCTTGCAATTCGCTGCTTCCACAAGCCCTCAATGATTGTCAGTTTGATAATTATAGGATGGCGAGTTTGAAGCCTCACTCGAACCCGCGTTAGTGACTCGGCAAAAGGGAAGCCACACTGGAAGGCTCTAGAGCCCCTCGCGACCCTAGCAGATTTCAGTATAGCACACGACTTCAGGGTGTCAACGCCTGCTCGTATCGGATTTTTTGCGTTGCCCGTTTGGGCCGGCATTTGCGGCCTGCCGGTAGGCGCTTACCTCAATGACCACGCCAACCGTTCCCCGCTACGCAAGCATCATCCGCATGGGTTGCAACTGCGGTGAAGGGTTCAGAACCAGACGAAGTATTTCGTCGTTTCGGCATTTGCCGGCCTGCCGGTAGGCGCTTGACCTCAATGACCACGCCAACCGTTCCCCGCCTACGCAAGCATCATCCGCATGGGTTGCAACTGCCGGGTGAAGGGGTTCAGAACCAGACGAAGTTCCTCGAGGGTGACCGTTCCCAGAAGCGCCTCATCGTTCTTCTCTCCGAGGAGCACGGGGGTAGAACGTTCCCCCTTTTCTCTCACATCACCATAACCATCGTCGACCTGCTTTCAAAAGCGTCGCCGGCGCTGAAGAATCGCGCAACTCCTGCTTCAGGCTTCGAATTGGCCGGGTCTTCGCCCAGGCGCCATCACTTCGTAATGATTTTCGTAGCTGAACGCTCGCCGTGTTTACGCCTTCATTGTGGAATTCGCAATCGCCGCGGTACTCTGATACCTTGCGCGCCAGCGTTGGCTGCCATCCACCAATGCTGTAAGCTGCGTGATCGGCGAATAGACATAAGATCTCCAGGGAGAAAGTTTTGGCCGGCTGCAGAGCGATTCGCGCCGCCACACCTCGGGGCATGCAGTGTGTATGTCGCGACCGCTGTCTACCAGGAATTTTAGCGTGGCTTGTCAGATCCGAAAGTTCCAGTCCTCCGGACCCGTGACGGTCCCTCACCCGTGATAAAGACGGTATCCTGACCCATTGTTTCAATTACCCCTCTTCCGCTCTTCTGGTTCGATGACTCGAATTGCGTAGACTTCATGGGTTAATTCTAGCGCAAATCTTCACCCATTGGCCCCGTCTTTCAAAGCCTGCCAGCAAGCGCAGGTGATACCTGGTCGCAAGTTCATTCTCGGAGATTTGGGGTTGATATTCAAAATAGCTCTGTTGAGGCCTTTGCAGCCAGATGTGGCGATTCAACCAGTTGTTCGGAGGCTCCCAGTGGCGAGAGTAAAGATATACACAATCGAACGACTCGGCGGAGACGCTGTCGAAATCAGGGCCAGTGAAATCCTGCACAGGAACCACCTTGAGCGGCTGGAGAACATAGCCCAGCAGCGGGTGCACCAGCTCGTCAGTTGCGGGCCAGGCGGTCAGGATCCGCCCTTTACACGCTTGATCCTCGAGAAGCCGCGCGGCTTGCTGGTGCAAATGAATGAAGTCCGCGTAGGCCAGATTATCCTCAAAGGGAAATGGGTAAGGTGGATTCAAAAACCAGGCCCAGACAAAGCAGCCGGCGGTGAAGACCATAATCGACCGGGCCATCCGCCTTGGCAGGCGCCAGATCAGGAAGACAGCGGACAAGACCAGCGGGGGGAAGATGGGCAGCAGGTAACGAGGCAAGACGGCGCCACCCACCGCGCTGAGCATCAGCAGATATACCGCGCTGAGCAAACCGGCAAGAAAAAAGAAGGAATGGATTCCCGCTTTCGCAGGAAGGACAGAGATTTCGATCGCTGTCGGACCCATTCCCGCCCTCCCTCGGACCACGGCAGGATTGCTCTTCCTGGTCCAGAGAATTCCCGCCATGGCGCCGGCGGTCAGAACCCAATTGAATCCGCCCACGAAGGTTTCATAGAGGCGACGGAGCAACGTCAATAGCACTCGAATCGGATTCAGGGTGGCATAGAGGTTATAGCGTAGGTATTCGCGGTTACCGGTCCAGTCCCCTGTGACATGGTGGTAGAAGGCCACCCACGCCATCAGCGCAGCAAGGGGAACAAGCGAGGCAATCCACCAGCCGCGGACCGCGGAACCGGTCGATCGCCGGCGCTGCCACCAAACGAAGATCCCGGCAGCAGGCAGCAGAACCACGGCGGTTTCTTTGCTCAGAACGGCCGCGGTGCAGGCGAACGCAAACCTCGCGGGACGATCGTCAAGCAGGGCTGCGAGGGCCAGTAGAGTGAATAATCCCGCCGCAAGATCGAGATGAGCTAGCGTGCTCTGCGCGAAAAACAGGGGAGAAAGCGCCAGCAGCAACACGCTCCAGAAAGCGACTTCCCGGTTGGCTGCACGGCGCGCGAGCCCGTAAACGCAGGCTAGCGTGCCCGCGGCCGGAGCCATCATCGCCGTGCGTGTAACCAGCGGGGAGAACCCAAACGCCCGCCAGGCAAAAGCCAGGTAGATGATCACCAGAGGGGTGTGTCCCGTGAGAAGGGTGCTCTGGGGAATGAGCCGCCAGGAACGGAAGAAATCCGTTGCCGCGGGGATGTAATATCCCGCCTCGTCCCAATAATAGGGCAAGCGGAGCAACGGGTAATGAAGAAGCCAAAGGACGGCGAAAGCCGCGAGCCAAGAAAAGACCGGAAGGAAGCGGGAACGTGCCTCAAGTCCGATTGCTTCCTGGGTACGCCGACGATTATGACTTTCGGTGTGGTTTTTCATTGCAGGGGACATACCGCGGAAACCGGCGACCTTCCAGATTTCAGATTTGAAACTCCAGAGCCGTCGAACGACTGCCGACCGCCTTCAAAATGCCTGGCATTCCGGGCGGGACGAGGAATCTCGCCCCGACTTTCTCTTCATCAGTCTGGCTCGCATCGCAGCGAGATTCCTCGCTTCAGTCGAAACGACGGGATCGTTTACACGAGTTTCAGGCGCTGCAGGGCGGCATCAGCGGCCGCTTTCTAGTTTCCAGTTTCAACTTCGACTTCCGGGCAAGGCCCGCTCTCATTATTCGAAAGATCAACTGCGGTCACTTGATAAAAGTACGTGCGGCCCGGCTGCACGCTGGTGTCGCGGAGGATGGGAGTTGGCAACAGTGCTTTGTTCAGCCGCTTGGGTCGCTCGCCATTCTCGTGCCGGTAAACGTAATAACCGGCCAGATCCTTCTCTGTATTGGCGTCCCAAACCAATTCCACCGCGCCGTTCGCGTACAAACCCGTTAATCCCGTGGGGCGCGCGGGAGGAAAGATATCGCGCGGGATCACTTGGTAGGGTTGCGAGGGCTCGCTCTCGGCGGTGGTCCCGCCATCCTTGAACACTGCTCCAACCTCGTAGGAGTAGGCTCGTCCGAATTCAAAGTCACTGTCCAGATAGGACGGCTCCTTATTTTCGCCTACCAAGTGGAACGATCCCGGCTTTCCCGTGGTGCTTCTGTAAACGCGATACCCGTCAAGAAACTTGACCTCAAGGCCTTCCAGCGTTTTGACCGGCGGCTGCCACCCCAGCACAATCGCGTTCTCCGTGGTCTTACTTTCCAGATGCTCCACGGGGCGGGACACGTCCAGCACTCGAAGCCGGGCGAGGTTGGAGACCTCGCTCGCCACGGGGCGCTGGCGTATGCTGCGAGTGAGCGTGCGGACCGCAATGATCGCATCTTGTCCTCGCCAGCTCTTGAATTCGACTTCTGAAAGGGCGGCGGGGTAGGTGACTCTGCGCTCGTTGGCGTAGCGAGCCCATTGGTTCGGTTCAAGGCTGATCCAGAGGGCCAAGGGTGGGGACTTCGGCAGGTTCGCGCCTGGAGTGAGTTGGGCGCGGAGAAGCTCAACCTCCAGAGGTTTCGTTAACCGTTCTCCGTCCTGCGCCTTCTGAGGCAGTGTAAACTGGATCTCGAGTCTTTGGCCCACTTGATGCACGGAGAGATCGGCGATGCGTTCCGGAACCTCGATCCGGGGCGGCTGCGGTGGCCCCTGCACGCCGCAACTCAGCAAGAAGACCGCCCCGGCAACTTGCGCGACAAAAAAAGAGGGGACGATCGAGATGGGGAAACGGTAGCGCGGCGGCTTCCCAAGGTTCTGAAATCCCGTTGTGATTTTTGTCATTCCGAGCGAAGCGAGGAATCTCGCTCTCGTTACAGTATGTACCGGCTGAGGTCTTGATTCTTGACGATATCCGCCAATTGCTTCTGGACGTAAGCCGCATCAATGCGGACGGTCTTCTTCTTCAAGTCCGGCCCTTCAAAGGAGACTTCGTCCAGGAGCTTTTCCATAATCGTGTGCAAGCGGCGGGCCCCGATGTTCTCTGTTTGTTCGTTGACGGCGGCCGCAAATTTGGCAATTTCCTCCAGCGCGTCGTCACTGAAAGAGAGCTTGATGCCCTCCGTCTCCAGCAGGGCCGCATACTGTTTAACCAAGGCGCTCTTGGGTTCTTTCAAAATGCGGATAAAATCGTCCGTCGTGAGTGAGTGCAACTCTACGCGAATCGGAAACCGTCCTTGTAGTTCAGGGATGAGATCGGACGGCTTGCTCACGTGAAAGGCTCCGGCCGCAACAAAGAGGATATGGTCGGTGCGCACCATCCCGTATCGGGTGTTGACCGTAGTGCCCTCCACGATGGGCAGGATATCGCGCTGTACTCCTTCCCGGCTCACGTCCGGTCCGTGGCCCCGTTCGCGCCCGGCGATCTTGTCGATTTCATCCAGAAAAATGATCCCCGATTGTTCGGCTCGCTCCACCGCCACGCGAGTGACCTGATCCATGTCGATCAACCGGTTCTCTTCCTCCTGAGTCAGGTAATCCATGGCCTCGACGACGCGCATGCGACGCTTCTTGGTCCGCGAACCAAAGAGCCCCGGGAGAATGTCTTTGATGTTGATGTCCATCTCTTCGATGCCTTGCGAAGAGATCACTTCGAACGCCGGGAAACTACGATCTCGCACCTCAATATCCACCTGCCGTTCGTCGAGTTTTCCCTCCCGAAGCTGCGCACGCAGTTTCTCCCGCGTGCGCCGGAACTGTTCCTGGGCGGCGGCGCGTTCATCCCCTTCGCTTCCGTTCTTCTCATGGGGCCTGACGGAAGGCGGAGGAGGCAACAAGAGGTCCAGCAAGCGCTCCTCAGCTTGCTGCTCGGCCTTCTCGGCGACTTCGTCGACGCGCTCTTCCCTGACCATGTCGATGGCAATTTCCACCAGGTCGCGGACCATCGACTCGACATCACGGCCAACGTAACCGACTTCGGTAAAACGCGAGGCTTCCACCTTAAGAAAAGGAGAATTCGTCAGGCGCGCGAGGCGGCGCGCAATCTCGGTCTTCCCCACGCCGGTGGGGCCAATCATGATGATGTTCTTGGGAAGGATGTCTTCCGCCTGCTCCGGGGGAAGCTTCTGCCGTCGCATGCGATTGCGCAGTGCTGTGGCCACGCATCGCTTGGCCTCATTCTGGCCGATCACGTACTTATCCAATTCCGTGACGATCTGGCGGGGGGTAAGTTCATCCAGGGAAGTCGCGGTCTCGATGCTCTCCGGCAAATAGAAAACCATAAGGTTCAGTGGTTAAAGCGCCCAACCGTAGGGGCGCGCCAGGGCGTGCCCCTACAATTCTTCGATCGTTACCTGATCGTTCGTGAAGATACAAATCTGCCCGGCCAGCCGCATGGCCTCCTCGACGATCTCCTTGGCGGTCATGCCGGTGTGTTTCACCAGGGCGCGCGCCGCAGCCAGCGCGAAAGGCCCGCCGGAGCCGATAGCCACGATTCCGTCGTCAGGCTCGATCACATCTCCGTTGCCGCTTAACAAGTAGGTGTTCTTTTCGTCGGCAACCAGGAGCAAGGCCTCAAGATGTCTCAGGGCGCGATCGGTGCGCCAATCTTTGGCCAGTTCCACCACGGCGCGGTTGAGGTTGCCGTGGTACTCGTCCAGCTTCTGCTCAAACCTGGAGAACAACGACAGGGCATCGGCGGTGCTTCCGGCGAAACCCGCCACTACTTTCTCATTATAGAGGCGGCGGATTTTGCGGGCCTTCTGCTTGACGATGTTCTCGCCCATGGTCACCTGGCCGTCGCCTCCCATGGCGAGCCGTCCGTCGCGCCGGACGCAGAGGATCGTTGTGTGCCGCATTCGGATTTGATTCTTCACACGTGCCCCAGCAGGTCATTATAACAGATGTAATTCCTAGCGCACGGGCTGGAAATAAGTTACAGGGTATTCGTCATCATAGTGGGCGAAGCTGCGAAAGACTTCAGAGACTCGGTCCCCATCTATGAACCTTGCAATGTGCATGGGGGTCATGACGCCGTCGATGTTCTTGTATTCGCTGTAAACGTCCGCGAAGTCGTTCCAGTCTCCTGTCTTCGGGTCGTGGACGCGATAAGTGACGCTAACCGGCAGCAGCGTCTGACGGTTTAAATCCAGCTTCACTTCAGTTGCTTGCGCATCCACCATGTCCAGGGACTGAGTGGCGACGTTATCCAGGAAGTCAACGCCGCCCATTTGAACGAGAACCCCGGGTTCGTGAATGCGCAGACGGAGAAGATTCTCCAGCGAATAGTAAGTGGACAATTTCCAGCGCCGCACCTGCTCCGCCAACTGGCTGGTCTGGCCCATCCGATCCAACTCCCATGCCTGGTCGCCATTGTTGATGAGAATAACCGGGGGGTTCTTCCCGTAGCTGAAGCGGCGCTTGTCCGGATATTCAACATAACTCTCAAAAGGAGCGTAGGCGGAAGTGGCCTCGTTCCGAATGGAAAAGATGCGGCCCCGAGTGGTCAATCTCTTTACCTTTAGAAAGGCGGGTCCGCCCAATACTTGTATGACGCGATCGAGGATTTGTTGGGCTTTCGGGTCGATGTGGGAAGGAGGTGGGGTGGTAGTCGAAACCGTGGGATTCGAAGGAGCCGCGGCAGGATTTTGCCCGGCCCGCAGGCCGATCCCCTCCGGGCCCATAAGCAGAAAAATCATTGCTGCCGTCAGAGTGATGATCGATCGTTTAGTCATGACAACGCTCTGTCCCCGCGCCGAAGCCGCCTTGAAGCACCTCTCCTCGTAGCGCTGGCCTTTAGGTCAGCAGGCTCTCCGCCGGCCTGAAGGTCGGCGCTACTATTTTGACCTGAGCGTAAGCGGCAGCATGCTGCCCCACTGCAAACCATCTTATTACCCGCACAATACGCTCCCGCCGTTTACATTCAGCACTTCGCCGGTAATGAAAGTAGCCATGGGTGACGCCAGGAAAAGAATCGGCAAGGCAATCTCCTCCGGCGAAGCAAAACGGCGAAGCGGAATGACCGATAGGACCTGCTCATACTCACGCCTGTTTTTCATCACCTCAGAGCTCATATCTGTTTCCACCCAACCGGGAGCGACGCAGTTCACCAGGATGTGGCGCCGCGCCAGTTCTGTCGAAAGCCCTTTGACAAAACTGATCAGGCCGCCCTTGCTGGCAGCATAGTGGGTGTGAAAAGCCTCTCCGCGCTGCCCCGCCGTCGAGGAGACCACGATGATTTTCCCGCGCTTGCGGCTGATCATGCCGGGAACCACGCAGTGAACCAGCGTATAGACTCCTTTGAGGTTCACGGCAAGCATTTCATCCCACTGCTTCTCCGTCATTCTCTCGATGGGCGCAGGTTGGTAATTCCAAATCCCCGCATTCGCCACCAGGGTATCTACTCTTTCAAAACGGCGCAGAGCTGCCGAAACCAGCCTTTTGGCGCCGGCCATGTTCGCCACATCAGACCGAACTGCAATGGCCTCGCCCTCCATGCTCCTACAGCTTTCGATGACTCGCTTGGCCGCGCGGTTATCTCTCCGATAGTTGAAAACAACCTTCGCGCCCGCCGCAACAAATGCCCTGACGGTTGCCGCGCCGATCCCGCGGGACCCACCCGTAACCAGAACAACATCATCCTTGAGAGTAATGTGCATGTTTTTCCGGGAGTTCGACGGTCAGCGCCCTATCGAAGCCCACTGGTTGCAGTTTATCACTTCTCGCGTGAGGCAAGACTGGCTAACGTAGACTTCCTGCGTTGGCCTGTGCTTTATTAGTTTCCCTTATGGCTGCAACGCATCGACAAAGTTGTAGGGCGGCCAGGGACCGCTCAATTGCAACTGAAATGACGGGTTCGTGGGCAGGTGTCGTGCTGCGCAGCGAAACGTTTCCACGGAATCGCGCGGCACCAGGAAATGGAGGGACAGAAGACGATTCGTTCGAGAGGAAGGGAACTCGACTTTGTGACGGACGAAGGAGCCGTGCAGTGAATCACAGAGGTTCTCAATCAAAACGTTTGGAGCCACGGCGATACGCTCACAGTCCGGCTTTATATCCAGACCTGCGGCCCCAGAGGGGCGTGGACGAAGTGGAAACCAATCCGGCAGAATCCGGCGCCGGGGCGTTTCCGACCCGGCGGTTGGGCCGCCAAGCTGAACTTGAATGCCAACTTCCGCATATCCGTCCAGCTCGCGGAGAAGCGCGTGGTAAGCGTCCTCATTTTCCCGCAGCAGAACCACCGCGTCGTAGGGACACTCCACCCGACACCCGTACCGGAGCGGAACCACGGTCAGATGGCGGTAAAATGACTCGACCACGCGCTCATAGGCAAGACGATTCGCCATATCGAAGGGTGGGTCTGGCTCGGGGAGCTTGGAAAGCACGGCGCCCAAGCCATTGTAATTCGAAGTGAAAACACGATGGCCCCCCACGCCGTCGGGGATTTCCAGGGCTGCCGGAAGGGGCCCGCGAACGATGCAATAGATTAAGTAACTCACAGTCGCAACCTCATGCAGTTGAAACTCTTACTTGGGGCACTTGATCCGCAAAAGCCCGTTACCCAGCCGATGTCGCTCTACAAAATGGTCATATTTTCTATCGGCAGAGGCCTGCGATTACTTTAGAGAAAAGTAATGGGGTGGATCTATTTGGTGGCTGGTGGTTTATGGCTAAAGTCTTCTTAGCTGGAGTGGTTCCGAGGGAATGGGAGTGGAGTACAAGGGCCCTTCGAACTGCGCCGCGGCACCAAAATGACGCACTGGGCCCTACCGTACACTTGCTCTGAATTCAACTCCCCTGGTGCCTGGGAGTAGGGGTTGGGGGGGTGGTGGTTGAGGATCGGTCAACCACCCCTGGCCCCTCCTTAGCGAGGAGGGGAGCCGCTTTCATGCTTTTTCGCTGGCGCTGGCGGCCCGACCGACGGTGCTCTGATTTCCGTCTATTCCAGCTTCTCAAACCGTGCCTGGAAGAAGCGCAAATACTTCGGTTCGTAGACCATCTTCAAGCCGCGCGCCTGGTCGCGCTGCTCGTAGACTTCCAGGATCGACTCCGCCACCACGTCCATATGTGCCTGCGTGTAGACGCGGCGCGGAATGGTGACGCGCACAAGCTCCAGGCGGGGGTGGTGCTCCTGGCCCGTCTTGGAATCGCGCCCAGCGGATACGATGCCGCGCTCCATGGTGCGCACGCCGGAATCGACGTAGATGTTGCCGGCGAGCGTCTGGGCCGGATATTGCTCTTGCGGTATCTGCGGATAGAAGCCCCTCGCATCCAGGAAAACCGCGTGGCCGCCTATCGGCTTGACGATGGGGACGCTCCAATCCAGCAGGTGCCGGCCCAGGTATTCGACTTGGCCGACCCGGGCGCGGATGTGGTCGTCCTCAACGCTTTCCTTGATCCCGCAGGCCATGGCTTCCATGTCGCGGCCCGCCAGCCCGCCGTAGGTATGTAGCCCTTCATAGATCACCACCATGTTGCGCGCTTCTTCGAATAGCCCCGCGTCATTCGTGGCCAGCCAGCCCCCGATGTTCACCAGCGCATCTTTCTTGGCGCTCATAGTACAGCTTTGGGTGTAGGAGCAGTACTCTTTCAGGATCTCCGCGACGGGCTTTGAGCTGTAGCCCGGCTCGCGCTGCTGGATGAAGTAGGCGTTTTCGACGGCGCGCGTGGCATCGAGCACGACGGGAATGCCGTGCCGGTCGCAGAGTTCCCGGAGCGCGCGCATATTCGCCATGGATTGCGGCTGGCCCCCGGCCATATTCACGGTTCCCGCCACAGAGACGTAAGGAACTGTCCCTGCTCCCACGTCGTGGATGAGCTTTTCGAGCTTCGCCAAGTCGACGTTGCCCTTGAAGGGATGCTCGCTCGCCGGGTCGTGCGCTTCGTCGATGATCACGTCCACAAAGGTTCCGCCGGCTAACTCCTGGTGGAGGCGCGTGGTGGTGAAATACATATTGCCGGGGATAGAGTCGCCCGGCTCAATCATGAGCTTGGAAAGAATATGCTCAGCACCGCGCCCCTGGTGGGTTGGGACCAGGTACTTATATCCATAGTAGTTGCTTACCGCCTCAGCGAGATGGTAGAAATTGCGACTGCCCGCGTAGGCTTCATCGCCACGCATCAGCCCCGCCCACTGGATATCACTCATGGCATTCGTGCCGCTGTCCGTGAGCAGGTCGATATAAACATCCTCGGAGCGCAGCAGGAAAGTGTTGTATCCGGCCGAAACGATGAACCTCTCGCGCTCCGGGCGAGTCGTCATGCGGATGGGCTCGACCATCTTGATCTTCCAGGGCTCCGCCCAGGAGCGCCGCGAAGGCTTTGCGTAGGGCATGGTTGACTCCTTGATTATCCGCAGATTACGCAGATTTCGAAGATGTAGAAGAAGCCAGGACTTTCTCCATCAGGCGGGGGAAGTCGAAGCTCAAAACGCGCTGGCAGTTGCGGCAGCGCCACACGGGATCCTGCGGGTCAAGATAGTTGAAGTTGACGCAGCCGCAGTCGCACATGACCTGCAGCCCCTTACTGCGTCCCTGAATCAGCTTCACATCTTCGGGTCCAACGGGATATGGCATAACACTCCCTCGCTACGATTCTCCGTTAAGCGCGCTCGCAAAGCATGACGCGGTCCTGGTTGTCCACTTCGCGAAGTCGGACTTCAATGATTTCGTCGTCCGTTGTCTGCACCACCCGGCCGACATAATTCGCCTGGATGGGCAATTCCCGGTGTCCCCGGTCGATCAAGACGCAGAGCTCCACACGCCGCGGCCGCCCGTGTTCCAGCAGGGCATCCAGCGCCGCGCGCGTCGTTCGCCCCGTGTAAAGGACGTCGTCCACAAGGATTGCGGTCTTGGCCTCCACGGAAAACGGCGCGGCGGGCTGAACCACCGGCTTCTGATCGATGCTTGAGAGGTCATCACGGTATAGTGTGATGTCCAGGGTCTCGACCGGCGGCGTGGTCCGTTCAATCTCCGTCATCTTCCGGGCCAATCGCTCAGCAATCGGCACTCCGCGGCGCCGGATCCCAACCAGAACCAGCCCGTCCAAGCCGTTGTTGCGCTCCAGGATCTCGTGCGCCAGGCGCACCACCGTCCGGTCGATCTCTGAGGCCGACATCAATTGGGACTTTTCGCGAACTACCGCTGTTTTGGATTGAACGCTTACACCATTTTCCATCTCAAGCTCCCGAACGCTCTTGGTGGCGGCGAGTCCGCCTCGCCAAATGGGGCGGATCTCATCTTGCCCGATATCGGCGTAAAGCCGCCTCTCGCTTAACCTTACCGCATTTTGCACGACTTGAAAATGCTTCCGCGCCAATTCCCCGCCTCGTCGAGGAGGGGGATTAAGGGGTGGTCAACCTTGACTTGACCTTGACTTTGAATAATCGATTCTCGACCCTCGACTCCTCTGATACGCCCGGCGCAGATCGCGCACGTAGTGGTCCGCCTCCCGCGTAGGCTTGGGTATGCGGAATCCATCCATGCACCGTTTCACCAGGCCTACGGCGGAATCGAGCGAAACCCGGTGTCCCGCGCTGACGTAAATGGGCCGCACGCCGTGCCGCGTCCGCAACACCACGCCGAGGAGTTCGCCGTCCAGCCTCAACGGAGCTGTCGAGCCGGCACGGAGGCCGGGTTCATCGTGCTCGCCTATGAGACGCGATTTTGCGCAACCAATCGTCGGTTTGTCAAAGAGGATGCCGATGTGGCATGCAATGCCCAGACGCCGCGGGTGAGCGTACCCCTGGCCATCGATAAGAATAAGGTCCGGCTCGGTCTTGAGCCTCGTAAAGGCTGCAAGGAGGACAGGGCACTCGCGGAACGAAAGCAGTCCGGGGACGTACGGAAAGCGCAGCTTCCGCCGCGCCATGCGACGCTCCACTTCCTGCAATCCCGGCAGGCGATAAACAATCACCCCGCCGAATGCCACATCCGTCGCCGGATCGAACGCCATATCCGCGCCCGCCACATAACGAATTTCCCCAAAGCGGTCCTCGAGCTCCACCCGCTCGCGCAAGCTTTCTTGAAGCCGCATCGCTTCACGAGGTGTCAGGTTCCAGCAGGTCTCGAGCCGGGGTTTCATCGCCATTACCTGATTATAGTATTTTGAAACGACTGCGCGCCGCGGCCTGCGGCCGGAATCGAAAATTCCAGATTCAAGATTCAAGAAGCTCATCACCGCCTTTATCAATCATTTGTGGGTGGAAAGCGAATACTCATGCGGCTGTCGGGGACTGAAAGGAAAAAAGCCCGGTAAGAAGGAAGCGACTACGAATGTGCAATGCAGAGCCACTCTTGAATTTTGAATCTGGAATTTGTAATCGCGGGTCTGCCCCGCCGTGTTAAAATTCTTACTTAGGGCTATCCACTCGAGGTTGCATCGAAAGTGCCACAGACCATCGCCAGTCCCAAAGTCTACGACGTCATTATTGTGGGTTCCGGAGCCGGAGGAGGGATGGCAGCCTATGTCCTCGCCAAGGCAGGTGCCAAGTGCCTACTGCTCGAGGCGGGGAGCTGGTATGACACCGCCAAGCAATCCAAGATGTTCGCCTGGGACTACGAGGCCCCTTATCACAACGCTTCCACGCCTTCGCATCCTTTCGGTTATTACTTGGCCTCAGTGGGAGGCTGGCAGGTTGACGGTGAACCTTATACGAACGCCCGGGGCAGCGACTGGCGGTGGTGGCGATCCAGGATGTTGGGCGGTCGGACGAACCATTGGGGCCGCATTTCTCTGCGCATGGGACCCTATGACTTTAAGCCTTACGCCCGGGACGGCAAAGGGTTCGACTGGCCGATCACTTATGACGATCTGGCGCCTTACTACGACAAGACAGAAGAACTGATCGGCGTTTTCGGGTCCGCGGAGAATCTCGAAAACACTCCCGATGGCAAGTTTCTCCCCGCGCCCAAGCCGCGCTGTTACGAACTGCTGATTCAGATGGCCTGCCGGGGCCTCGGCATCTCTTGTATCCCTTCCCGGCTGTCTATTCTGACGCGGCCGCTGAACGGCAGGCCCGCGTGCCATTATTGTGCGCAGTGCGGCCGAAGCTGCGCCACCTTCTCGAATTTTTCCTCGCCAACCGTGCTGCTCCCTCCCGCCCTCGCGACCGGGAATCTTGAGATTCGCTGTGACGCCATGGCGCGCGAGGTGCTGGTGGACGCCGAGGGCCGGGCCAGCGGCGTTTCCTACATCGACAAGAAAACGCGGCGAGAGGTGCAGGCGCGCGGCAGAATTGTGGTGCTCGCCGCCAGCGCCTGCGAGACGGCTCGCCTGCTGCTGAACTCGAACCCTCGCCAATTCCCCAAGGGCCTCGGAAACTCCAGCGGCCTGGTAGGCAAATATCTGATGGACACTGTGGGCTCTGATGTCGCGGGTTTCATCCCCGCTCTCATGGGCCTTCCACCGCATAACGAAGACGGCACCGGCGGCATGCATCTGTACATGCCCTGGTGGAATTACGACAAGCAACTCAAGAACGAGCTCCCCTTCGCGCGCGGCTACCACATCGAATTCGGCGGCGGGCGAGAGATGCCCTCGGCCGGCATCCTCGCTCATTCCGAGCGGTTTCTGGGAGGCGGATATGGCCTTGAGCTGAAGCGCGGATGCCGCAAGTTATACGGCGCCTTTGTGGGCTTTTCAGGTCGAGGTGAAATGATCCCCAACCAGGATAGTTACTGCGAAATTGACGATCAGGTGGTCGACCAATGGGGCATCCCTGTCCTGAAATTCCACTTCAAGTGGAGCAGCGACGAAATCCTCCAAGCCCGCCACATGCAGGAGACTTTTCAGGAAATCATTCGCAAGGCGGGAGGCGAAGTGATCGAATCCACGGGCGCCGAGGCCCAGTGGGGGATCAGCAAAGGTGGCGAAATCATTCACGAAGTGGGGACCGCCAGAATGGGCAATGACCCCGGTACTTCCGTCCTGAATCCGTATTGTCAGGCCTGGGATTGCAAGAACCTGTTCGTCGCGGACGCCGCCCCCTTCGTGAGCAATGCGGACAAAAACCCGACACTTACGATCCTGGCGTTAGCCTGGCGCACCAGCGAATACATTGCGGACCAGGTCAAAAAGCGGAACGTGTGATGGTCGATAGTTGACTGTTGATTGCGATTTGCCGATTGCCGATCGTTGCCCGTGGGTTGTCGGTCTGTGATTGTCGATTCGTCTGGAATCTGAAATCTGGAATCTGAAATTTGAAATCCTGAGCGTCCGACTACCGCCCAGTCCCAGCCGGAATCACGAGGTGATCCGGCTTACGGCAGCAGCAGAGGAGACCATGAATCACGAAGAGAACAATCGTCCGGAAGGCTCGCTTGGGCGGCGTTCGCTGTTGAAGGCCTTGACGGCCATCCCCGCCTCGGCCCTTGTCCCCCTCTCATCCGCCGGGGGCACTGAGCGCGCGCCCATCGCCGCGCCGGACTTTTCACAGCCGCCGGCGGAGACAACTTACACCCGCAAAGTCTTGGACGAGCACGAGTGGAAGGCCGTCTGCATTTTGAGCGATCTGATCGTCCCCGCCGACGAACGCACGGGCAGCGCCACTCGGGCGGGCGTCCCCGAATTCATTGACGCGTGGCTCGAACTGCGGCGCGGTGATCTTCTGGCGGAAATCCGGGGCGGCCTGACGTGGCTGGATGTGGAGTGCAATCGCCTCTTCAACCGCGCCTTCGCGGACTGCTCCGAGACCCAGCAAAAGCAGATCCTTGACCGCATCGCTTACCCAGCCAAGGCAGCCCCCCGTGACGCAAACGCGGTGGCCTTCTTCAGCCACCTGCGCGACCTGGTGGTGAGCGGTTTCTTCTCCAGCAAAATGGGCGTGAAAGATCTGCCCTACCTTGGAAACACCATGGTGGCTGACTGGGAGGGGTGCCCGCCGGAGGTCCTGGCCAAGCTCGGCCTGTAATGGCGGCTTCGCGCCGCAACGCTGCGAGGTCTACTAACCTCTACGTAGCGCCCCGACCTGCCGGGGCGTCTGCCGGGCGGAAGGCCGGCGCTGCGTTCAAATCAGGACAGGACCCCAAGCTGAAAAGCCTTGATCCGTGCGTAACATTCCGTTAATCTTCCGTCCCGCAATGAAAATAGTCAACTACGAGTTTAAAGCACGAATCAAGGACGAGCAGCGTGTTCGCGACGCGCTCAAGACGCTGAACGCGCGCTCCATCGGAACGGACCATCAGGTTGACACTTATTTTCGCGTCCCCGCCGGGCGGCTGAAGGTTCGGGAGGGGAGAATCGAGAACGCCCTGATTTTCTACCGGCGGAGCAACGCTCGCCGCGCCCGCCAGTCTGCCGTGGAGATGATGCTGCTTCCGCGACGGAATTCCCTGCGGGCAATCCTCGAGCGCGCCCTCGCGACCCTGGCCGTGGTCGACAAGCGCCGTGAGATTTACTTCGTGAAAAATGTGAAAATTCATCTCGACCGAGTGCGGCAGTTGGGCAAATTCCTCGAGGTGGAAGCCATTTCGCGGACGGGTGACGTGAAGAAAATAAGATCCCAGGCGCGCCACTTTCAGCAACTGTTCGGCATCACCGCAAAGGACATCGTTGCAGAATCGTATTCCGACTTGATCCTCGCGAAGAATCTGAAGTTTTGAATCTCGAATCTGGAATTTGAAATCTGGGATTTTCTCTCCCTCACTTCAACGAAGAACGATCTTCGCGGGAATGACGAGGACGAAGAGGCTTGATATGTTCAAACCACAAAGCACTGAGCAGCGGATTTTCCAGGAAATAGCAAACCGCGAGACGGCTTCCGTCGCCCAACTTGCCCGCCAGGTTGGTATTCGTCCCGCCTCCGTGGTGGCCAAGCTCCGTCCGCTGGTCAAGAAAGGGCTCCTGGTCTTCAGCGATGGCCGCGCGAAGGTCGGGATCAAGCCGGACTACGGCCAGGTCATCGGCATCGACTTGGGCGGCAGCCACGTGCACTTCGCGCTGGCGGATTTCTGCGGAAAGATCCTCGGGGATTCCAACGTAAAGATTCGCCCTGAGGACGGCCCGCACAAATTGATAGGCGAAATCGTCGAGGGTGCGCGCTCGCTCACGGCGAAGTCCGGCGGGCGCCTCCGCGCGCTTGCCATCGGCGTGCCGAGCCCTGTTGACGCGGAGCGCGGCGTGGTGGCTTTCGCTTACAACCTGCCCGGGTGGAAAGACATCCATCTGGGGCATGAGCTGGAGGAAAAGCTGCGGGTGCCCGTCTTCCTCGAAAACGACGCCAACATGGCGGCCATCGGCGAGCACTGGCGCGGCGTCGCTCAACGAGTTGACAATTTTGTTTTCCTCGCCATCGGGACGGGAACTGGTTCCGGGGTGTTCGTGGACGGCAAGCTTTGTCGCGGCCGCACCGGCTCCGCCGGCGAAGTCTACCACATGGTTCTTGAGTGGCCGCGCTGGGCGGAAGACTTTGGCGATTCGGGCCACTTTGAAACTTATGTTTCCGGAATGGGCATCGCCGCCGAGGGACGGAAGGCACTCCCCGCCGGGGCCGTCCAAGCAGCATCCGGCCTCGCTGCGGAGCGTGACGCTTACTTTGTATTTGAAGCTTTCCGCAACGGCGACCCCAATGCCCGCGCGGTTCTGGAGAAAATCTTCACCATGCTGGGCGTCGGCATCGTCAATATGATCTCCGTTCTCGATCCCGACTTGATTGTCTTGGGGGGAGGCATCGCGAAGGGTGCGCCGGAGTTCATGCTTTCCACGGTCAACAAGATCGTTCAGCACATTTACAAGGAGAACGCTCCGCCCGTCAAATTCAGCTCCCTTGAGGATAAGGCCCAAACCTTCGGCGCCATCCGCTCCGCGCTCACTCTCGCTCAGCAAGCCGTCGAGCGCCGGTTGTAGAGCGCCGGATCATAGCCCTCTCCCGTGGGGAGAGGGTGGCCCGCGACGGCGCCTTCATCAGCCGTCGCGAGCCGGGTGAGGGGTTGCGTGGCCATCCACCTGTAGCTACCCGCCCTTCACCGGTCTCCCTTGCGGAAGTCTAATGCCGTGCTGCAACCTGCCCAGATTGCCCTCTGAGGAACGGCAAACTTCCCACCAGCAGCGCAGCCTCCGGCAGCACGCCCCAGCCCAACAACAGGAGTGCCATAGGCACGACCGGGAAGCTCTGGTAGCGAATCAAGTCGTAAACAAGAACAAATGGAAACATGAGTAGCGGCAGGCAAACCATCCCCAAGGCTGGAAGCGAGACTGCCAACGCTCTCTCCAGGAATCTTCCGCCCGCATGCCGGGACCAGTACGCCCCGATGGCGCCAATCACCGGCAACGACAGCAACCACCACCAGTAGATGACCAGTTCGGTGCTGCGCCACGGCCAGAGGACGCGTGGAACAGGCGCCGCCGGGATCTGGAGCAGTCGAAGAACGATTCCTGAAAGGGCGATCGTGCAGGCTCCTGGTAACCACAGGGTCTTTACACGGTAATTCATAATGATCTCCTCATTTCCAGCGCGTTGAATCTCGCGGCGAAGCTCATCCCAGTCCGCGGCGGCGCTCAACGTAGACTGGACAGCTTCCTCTTCGGGTATCCCTTGACGAACCAAATCCGCGTAGAGGTCCTCCAGGTGGCCGGCAAGTTCAGCGATGATCTCATTTTCCCGCGCGGAGTCCAGTGCCAGCGGTGTCAACCTTCGTCGCGCAAGACTTTGCCAATCAGGCATGGGTCACCCCCGCCAAGCTGTCCAAGGCTTGAAACAACTGTCGCCATTCTTCACGAAGGGGCGCCAGGCGGCGTTTCCCTGCTTCCTCCAGCCGGTAAAAGCGCCTGCGACGTCCCCCGGCAGGCTCTTCCCAGGCCGCTTTCAGCCATCCGCGCCGTTCCATGCGATAAAGCAACGGGTAGAGCGAGGCGAGGTTGAAGCGCAGTGCTCCTTGCGTCTGGCGCTCGATGCGCTTGGCAATTTCGTAGCCGTGCAGCGGCCCTTCCGCCAGCACCGAAAGTATGGCCAATTCCGCGCTGCCGCGTTTGATTTGGTTTCCAATGTTGGCTTGAGATTCTCTCATATATGCGAATCCTATATATCGGCTCCCAGCATGTCACTAGCACCAAAGTACTCCGCGGCGGACCTTCTGCGCTGAGAATCTGTGTGCCGAAGACACCTTGGAGTGCGGCGGCTTGACGCCGCCTTGGAATTACCGCAGAGCGCCGAAGTACACAACGCGCCCGTCTTTTCCTTTCGAGTTCTTCGCACCGGTAATCTCGAACTGCACAATACGAAGGCGGCGTCGAGCCGCCGCACTCCAAGGCGCTTCGCGCATTTTCGTGGTTTCGGGATGTCCGTCTCAAAACCGCCATAATGGAAAGAAATCGCACTGCTAATGCAGAAAATGTCCAACGACCCGGCGCAAAGTGATTGAAAGCTTTGGGCAATCTTCGCTAACCTATAGGCTGCGTCGGGTCTTGGGCAACATCAGGGCAAGATCGAAAGAGAAATGGAAAACACACGTCCTGGCCGTTCGCGGGGAGGATGGCTCCTCCCCGCGTCTGCGGCTCTCCTCATTTGTAATGCCGCCTACATCGCAGCCTTCGGCGCCCCCACGCTATTCTACGTGACGAATGCCTTGCTGCACCCGCTCTTGGGGCTGGGCGTCGGCATTCTATTCGTCTCCTTCGTGATTCGGCACCGACGGTCCTTCGCCGGGGTTTGGGGAAGCGGCGGGCTCTGGCTGCTTGGGCTGGCAGCGGGTTTCGGATTCTATCTTGTTTTCGTAGGCATGACCCGGCCTCACAGCCTGGCGCTATACGCGCACGTGGGGCTGGCGATCGTGGGCCTGTTCTTTCTCCTCCTCCGCTTTCGAGGCCGCATCTGGGCGCGTGTCGCCGCCGAAGCTGAAGGCCTGCCATCCGTGTGGCGCTGGAGCCTGCGAGTCGCCGTGGCTGCGGGTGTGTTTTACGCAGTCGTAGCGATTTACCACTTCGCCCACTCCGATCCGCGCTACAGGATCGAGAACCCGTCCACCCCTCCGCTCAGCATGAATCACGAAGGGGGAGGCGCATCCAGCCTGCTTTTCCCCAGTTCTGCGACCACCAGCGACGGTAAGACCATCACCTCGCAGTTCTTCATGGATTCCGAATCCTGCCGCCCTTGTCATACGGACATCTACAATCAGTGGCAAAGCTCGATGCACCACATGGCCTCGTTCAATAACCAGTGGTACCGCAAGGCCATCGAGTACATGCAGGACACGGTCGGCGTCAAGCCTTCGCTCTGGTGCGGCGGCTGTCACGACCATGCGCTCGTCTTTGCCAACAAGATGCAGACCCA
Source organism: uncultured Acidobacteriota bacterium (assembly GCA_963842495.1). Taxonomy (GTDB): domain Bacteria; phylum Acidobacteriota; class Terriglobia; order UBA7540; family UBA7540; genus CAVROP01. Next base: position 3,654 of record CAWJHY010000100.1, on the reverse strand, counting down.
CCCCATTCGCGAGGTCGAGGACACGCGCGAAGGCCAGAACGGCCTCGGGTGCATGTCCTGCCATTCCATCGCCGGGTGAAGGACACGATGGGCCAGGGCGGTTTCGTCATGGATTATCCGCCGCTTGACCGCCTGGCCTCGAGCAAGAACCCCCTGCTCCATTTCATCCACGACTATGCCGTGAAGCTCGATCCCAAGCCGCATCGTAATGCCTTTCTAAAGCCCTTCCACAAGGACCCGGCGCGGGTTCCGGAGTTCTGCTCCGCCTGCCACAAGGTCCACCTGGATGTGCCCGTCAATAACTACCGCTGGATTCGCGGCTTCAACGATTACGACAACTGGCAGGCCAGCGGCGTTTCCGGGCAGGGCGCGAGGTCGTTCTATTATCCACCCAAGCCGTCTCAATGCGCGGACTGCCACATGCCGCTGGTCCCCTCGAAGGATTTCGGAAACATCAACGGCTTCGTGCACTCGCACCGCTTTGCGGCCGCGAACACGGCGGTCCCCACTTCTTACGGCGACCAGGAACAGGTCCAGCAAGTGGAGAGCTTCCTCAAGGGCGCTTTAAGCGTCGATATCTTCGCCCTGGCCGAAGAACCAGCAGGGCCCGCGGGCCCGACGAGGAAAATCGGAGGAGAAGCGCCACAGCTTGCGAGCACGTTTGCGGTGGGTGAAGAATCCTCGCAAGGCTTGGCGGCTGCAGGGGTTAGTGCCATTCCTCCCGTCAAGCTGATGGCGCCACTGGGTCGCGCCGCGGCGGAGGTGAGGCGTGGCGACACAGTGCGCGTGGAAGTGGTGGTCCGCACCCGGCGAGTTGGCCATTTTTTTCCGGGCGGCACGGTGGACGCGTTTGATTGCTGGCTGGAGCTTCAGGCCCGCGACAACCAAGGGAGGATCATCTTCTGGAGCGGCGAAGCGGCCGACAACGGCCACGGCCCGGTCGAACCCGGCGCGCATTTTTACCGCTCTCTCCAGCTCGACGCGCACGGCAATCCTATTAACAAGCGCAATGCCTGGTCAACGCGTGCCACCATGTACGCGCACTTGATACCTCCCGGCGCCGCGGACACCGTGCACTTCCGGATGAAGGTCCCTGACGATTGCGGGGATTCGATTACGCTCACCGCCAAGCTCAACTACCGGAAGTTCTCCTGGTGGAATACCCAGTGGGCGTTTGCCGGTGTCCGTGATCCCTCCCAGCCGAATCCCGATGTAACCAGGAATTACGACGATGGCCGCTGGGTTTTTCAAGGCGACCTCAGCCACGTTTCCGCCAAGTTCAAAGCCATCCCGGATGTGCCTACCGTGGTGATCGCGCAGGATACTTGCACCATTCCGGTTCTGGCCAAGAGCCCTGCACCCTTCCCGGAAACATTGAGCCTGGATGCGGCGGACCGCGAGCGTTGGAACGATTACGGCATCGGGCTGTTGCTGCAAGGCGATTTGAAAGGCGCGGAACGAGCCTTTGAAACCGTAACGAAGCTCGATCCCGGTTACGCGGACGGCTGGGTCAACATGGCCCGTGCTCGCGTGCAGGAGGGCAACACCGATGCGGCAAAGCCCCTGCTCGAAAAGGCCATCCAACTTAATCCCCGGCTCGCCAGCGCGCACTACTTCGCCGGCCTTGCCTTCAAAGCCGACGGCAACTACCCTGCCGCTTTCGACGAATTCTCTAAAGCTTCCGCCTTGTACCCGCGCGACCGGGTGGTGCGAAACCAGATGGGCCGCATGCTTTTTCTGGAGCGCAAATACCAGGATGCGGTGGCGGAATTCGATAAGACCCTGGCGGTCGATCCGGAGGACCTCGAGGCCCATTACGACCTGATGCTCTGCTATCGCGGCTTGCGAGACGACGCGCAGGCCGCGCGGGAAGAGAAGCTCTACCTGCGCTTCAAGGCGGATGAATCGTCGCGCGCCATCACTGGCCCCTACAAGCTCGCGCATCCTGAAGACAACAACGAAGCGCAGCCCATTCACGAACACGTGTCGGTGGTGCTAGGGCAGGAGGCCGGCGGAAGGCAGTACGCGGTAAGCAGAAGGCAGAAGAAAACAGCCAGAATTCAGAAAGCAGCAATTAGAAAGCAGAAACAAGAACCAGAGCGAGATTCTTCGCTTCGCTCAGAATGACTGCGTGTGGGTTTGGAATGACACACCCGTGAAAGGGCGGCTCTCTCCCCCTTCGGATGGATACCCTCTCCCCCTTGGGGGAGAGGGTGGACCGCACCGGCGTTTTCATCAGCCGGAGCGGGCCGGGTGAGGGGGTCGCGTCTTAGGAACAGGATGCGATGGCTCGCAAATCCAAAATCCATTATCTGAAATCCAAAATCGCAGGCATTCTCCTGGTCATCGGTATTGCGAGCCTGGTTTTCACCGTAAGACTAAAGCTCACCGCGAGCTCCGCAAGCGCTATCAAGGCTCCGCCCAACGACAGCAGTGGGACGATTCGTTTCGAGGACATCACCCAAAAAGCTGGAATCAATTTCACCCATTACAACGGCGCCTTCGGCAAGAAGTTCCTGCCCGAGACCATGGGACCGGGCTGCGCGTTCATGGACTACGACAACGACGGCTACCCGGACATCTTGCTTATCAACGGAAAAGACTTTCCCAGCCACAAGACACGGCGCTCGACCCCGAAGCTCTACCACAACAACGGCAACGGCACATTCACTGACGTTACGGCCAAGGCAGGCCTGGACGTCGGGATCTACGGCATGGGCGTGGCGGTGGGCGACTACGACAACGACGGATGGGACGATATTTACATCACCGGCCTCGGCGAGGCGCATCTCTTCCACAACGAGCGCAACGGAGCGTTCAAAGAACGTCACGAAGGCCGCCGGCGTGAATAACACTGGCTTTGGCGCCAGCGCCGCGTGGTTCGATTACGATAAAGACGGCAAACTCGATCTGTTCGTGACCAACTACGTCAAGTGGTCCGAGAGGGAAGACCTTTACTGCACGCTCGACGGCCAGCACAAATCCTATTGCACGCCGGAAGCCTATAAGGGCGACACTCCCCGGCTCTTTCATAACCTCGGCAACGGCCGCTTCGAGGACGTCACCGAGAAAGCCGGCATCTACGACCCTACCAGCAAATCGCTGGGCGTGGCGGTAATTGACTATGACATGGACGGCTGGCCGGACCTCGCGGTCTCGAACGACACAGAGCGCAACAAACTCTACCGCAACAACCACGACGGCACATTCACCGAGCAGGCTATACAGGCCGGCATTGCCTTCAGCGAGGATGGGGTGGCGCGCGGCGCCATGGGGATCGACGAGACGATTTCGATCGCTCCGGCTGTCCCAGCCTGGCCATCGGCAATTTCTCCCACCGATGCTCGGCCTCTATCGCGACGAGGGCGGCCGCTTCTTCCTTGATATCGCGCCGTCCTCTTCCGTCAGCCGCGCCTTGCTCTCGGCTGCTCTTTCGGCCTCTTCTTTTCGATTACGACCTCGATGGCCTGAGGATTGTCGTCGCCAAACAGCCACATCGAGCCGGACATCGGTAGGTATCCAGCGACAGTGGCTTCCCCCAGCTTCCCCTGTCCCTCCACGACGAGGGCCACGACAAGTTTCCGGAAGATCGAAGCCACTGGCTTAGCGCGCCGCATCGTCGCGCGGCGCTGCCTACGCGGATATCAATAACGA
>CAWJHY010000099.1:0-35083 GCA_963842495.1 uncultured Acidobacteriota bacterium | reverse complement strand
GACAGAGCCAAAGAGTCCGCCTGGAGGTGGTATAATACAGAGGGCGGATGGGACGGAATAAGAAGCTTCGCAAGAAGATAGCGGCACTGAAGGAAGTTGCCGAGGATCACGAGGAGAAAACCCGCCGGGAGGAAATGAAGGCCGTACCCGACGAAGGCGCCATAAGAACTTGGCAGCGCGAAATCACCGCCGCAAGAAACAGGATCGACTCGCTGACCCGACGGCTGAAGAGAGAGTGGTAAATTCATGACAACGAAAACAGCCCCTGGAATAGAAACCGTTGAGCGGCTCATTGAAGAGGTCGAAGAGTGGTCGGGGCGCGTTCATAAGATTCGACAGAAGATGACCCGCACGAAGCGGGAAAGCGAGCCGTATCAGGATCTATTGTGCCAGCTCTACGCGGAGCTCTTTTGGCTGAAAATGAAGGCCGAAGCTGCCGCCGAAGCCATCGACGAATACCACGAATCCCTGCCCGAAGACGAATGAACTCTGGATTGCGTTGCTCCTTCGCGTTTCCCGAATTCAACCAGTAGGAAGAAGTTTCTGCCTTCTGCCTATCTCCCCACCCCCACCCTCTCCAATTCCGCTCCCGTGGCTGCTGCCACGTCCGCGTGCAGCGAATTCCCGTGCGAATCCATGGTCACGATGGCGGGAAAATCTTTGGCTTCAAAGACCCACATCGCCTCAGGGATTCCCAACTCCTCAAGCAAGTACACACTGTGGACCTTAGGCAGGCACCGGGCGTAGAACTGCGCCGCACCGCCGACGGCGTGGAGATAAACAGCTCCGTGTTCCTTCAGGCCCGCGAGTGTTTTCGCGCCCATGCCGCCTTTGCCCATCACTGCTCGGATGCCGAAGCGCTTGATCACATCGGCCTCGTAAGGCTCTTCGCGGATGCTGGTGGTGGGACCGGCAGCGCTGGTGCGCCAGCGAACATGGGGCGGCGTTCCTTCTTTCATCATTACGGGGCCGCAGTGGTAGAGGATGGCGCCCTTAAGGTCGCAAGGCGCGTCGTGGTGCCTCAGGTAAGTGTGGGCTGCGTCACGCCCGGTAATTATGGGCCCGTTGATGAGAACCACGTCGCCAACTTTAAGGGCTCGAACTTTCTCTTCGCTGAGCGGCGTTTCCAGCCGTATTTCCCTGCCTGACACCTGGAACCCGGCGCCTGCCACCAACTTCTCAACGGGCCGCTTCGGGTCGCGGTACAGCCACCGCTTGATGGCGCCGGATTCGGCCTCGAGCAACATCCCAAGTCGCCGGAAGGCCCAGCAATCGTAGGCGACGGAAACGAAGAAGCTGGCGGGCAGGCGGTTGGCGGCGGTGATTTTGCAACCGATCAGGGAGGCCCTGCCCCCGAAGCCCATCGGACCGACTCCAATCTTGTTAGCCTCGGCCATAATCTCCTGTTCGAGCTTGGCCAGCGCGGGGTCGGGGTTCACATCGTCGAGCGAGCGAAACAGTTGCAGCTTCGCTAAATGGTAGCCCGCCGCACGGTCGCTGCCAATGCAGGCGCCGATCGCCCCAGGCGCGCAACCCTGTCCCTGCGCCTGCCACACGGCGTGCAACAAGCACTTCTTGACGCCCGCAAGGTCGCGGTCGGCGCGGCCCAGGTGCTCGAGCGTGCAAGGCACCGAATACTGAATGTTCATGTTCTCGCAGCCGCCACCCTTCAGAATCAGGCGCACCTCGATCTCCGACTCCTCCCACTGCTCGAAGTGGATGACGGGAGTGCCGGGGCCGAGGTTGTTGCCGCTGTTTTTCCCGGTAATCGAATCTACGGAATTGGGCCGCAGCTTGCCGCGCCGGGTCGCTTCCGCGATGGCCTCCTGGATCAGCTTCTTCATTGTTATCTGGTTTACGCCCACAGGGGTTTTGATTTCGAATGTGGGCATACCCGTGTCCTGGCAGATCGCCCCTTCGTCTTCGTAAGCCATATCAATGTTCTGGCCAATGATGGCCAGCGCCTGGCCCGCCTGGGTTGCCGGTTCCTCGGTCTTGATCGCCACACCCATCGCCTGACGGACGTCGGGCGGCAGGTTCGTAGAAGTCTGAATGATCAGTTCCAACATGCTCTCTTTGAAAAATTGCATTGGGCCCTCCGCTGAGAATTATAGCGCTGAACGGGAGGAAGGATGCGGGATTCAGAGCATGGAGAACGGACACCGACGACGGACAACGGGCGGTCCGCGGAATGCAGAATCAATAATCCAGAATCAAATGAACGGATGCTTGACCACCGGTCTGATTTGCAGGATGCGGGTCAAGTCCTCCTTGATTATACCGAATCCCTCCTGGGGCGAGTCTGCAAAGCGAATGAGTTTGAAGTCGTCTTCCGAAATAGTCCCCGCCTCGAGGAAATACTCGAAGTTGATGGCGCGTTTCCAAAAGCTTGAGCCGTAGAGCACAATCGAAACGCGATGCCCCATTTTGTGCGTTTGAACGAGAGTTAGCATTTCAAAAAGCTCATCCAACGTTCCGAAGCCGCCCGGAAAAGCAATGAGGGCCCGAGCGGGCTGGGCAAACCAAAGCTTGCGCATAAAAAAGTATCGGAACAGAAACCCAAGTTGCGGCGGGATATAAGGGTTGGGACTTTGTTCAGCGGGAAGCACGATGTTCAGCCCGATGGATTTGCCGCCGGCCTCGGCAGCCCCGCGGTTGGCGGCCTCCATAATGCCCGGCCCACCGCCCGAACAGACCACCATAAAGAGGGGTTGCAGAGACAGCGCCCACTCCGTTACCAGGCGTGACAACTCCCGCGCGTCCTCGTAATACTGAGACATTTCGAGGTCCATGCGTGCTCTCTTTAACGCTGTGCCAAAGGGGCCCTTGCCTTCGTGTCCGCCCTTGCTTTCCAATTCCTGAACCGTCGGAAGGACTTCATCACGCGGCCGGATGCGAGCCGAACCGAAGAACACCACTGTGTGATGGACACCCAATCGCCGCAGCCTGGCCTGCGGCTCCAGGTACTCGCTCAGAATCCGCAACATGCGGGCATCGCCGCTTTCCAGAAAATGGTGGTTCTGATAGGCCAATAAGAGTGTCTCTTCAGCTTCGTGCTTCTTTATTGCCATGCTTGTCTCTCCAAGAAAGATATGAAACAGAGAATACCAAACCGAGGTGTCTTTGGGTTGGCAAATTCTGCGATCAAGGTGATCGGGTGATGCGGAGATCCGGTGAGGGGAGATGCGGTGGCCGGTCGAATAGAGCATTTCTCCAGCGGCTCACCTTCCTCCCATCGGTTGGTATGCCCCCCAACATGAAAGTCTGTTATGCTGAGCGCAGCGAAGCATCCCGGCAGTCCGCACGGTCAGTGAAGGGTGCAAACAACTACCGAGATTCTTCGCCCGCCAAAAAACAGCGGGCTCAGAATGACATCTGGCGGGTGTGAGGGTCGCCAAATCACGTGATCAGATCTTCACCGGTTCGCCCGATTTCGCGGTGCCGTTTTGCTTGCCCTGCAGCGGATCGCAAGATAATATAGCGGGGACCAATCGTGCCTGATGGAGGAGCACAAAATGTCGTTTGTCACACGCCGCCAATTCATACAGCAGAGCGCCGCCGGGGCTACTGCACTGGGATTATTCCTCAATGGAAAACGAGTCCAATTGGAAGCTGCGCCGCTCCCCAAGCCCGCCAGCCCTAATGATCGGATCAACGTCGGTTTCATCGGCTACGGCATCCGCGGATGTTATCTGATGGAAAACGTAAAGCAGACGGAGCAGGCGAACCTTGTTGCCGTGGCCGACTGCTACCAAGGGCATCTCGACCGTGCCAAGGAACGCACTGACGGCGCGATTGAAACCTATTTTGCGCAGTATAAGAAGCTGCTCGATCGAAAAGACCTTGACGCCGTAGTCATCGCGACGCCGGACCATTGGCACACGACCATGGTGCTGGACGCTGTGGCAGCCGGGAAGGACGTTTACATCGAAAAGCCGATGACGTACTGCATTGAAGAGGGGCAGAAGATCATCGAGGCGGCGAAGCGCACGAACCGCATGGTACAGGTGGGCAGCCAGTGGGTATCCGCTCCCATGCACAAAACGGCAAAAGAGATCGTGCAGTCAGGAAAAATCGGCAAAGTAACGAAGGTCGTCGCCTTCTACAACCGGAACAGCTCCACCGGCGCGTGGAATTATCCCATCCCGCCGGATTTGAAGGAAGGCGTGAACTTCCACTGGGAGGAATGGCTGGGGCCCGCTCCCAAGCGCCCCTTCGACGCAGAGCGGGTGTTCCGGTACCGTAAATACTGGGACTACTCCGGCGGCATTTCCACCGACCTCTTCGTCCACCTGATTAACACGATCCACTTCGTGATGGACGCCCCGATGCCGGACACGGTGGCCGCCATCGGCTGCATTCTGGCGCGCCACGATGGCCGCGAAGTGCCGGATACGCTCGATGCGCTGTTCGACTACCCGGCTTTCCACGTGAACATGGGCTCGACCATGAACAACGCCAGCGGCTCTCAACAAGGCATTCAGTACCTCGGCACGGAAGGCACGCTGATGGTCAGCCTGGACAGGGACATGACCCTGACCAACGAGACCGTGAGAGAAAGTTACCAGTCGCAGATCGAGCCGTGGCCCAAGAAGCTGCAGGACCAATTCTGGGCGGAAGGAAACCACCGCGAGGAGTCGAACCCTTATGTGCGAACCGAAGGGTCCTTGGACTTCAAGCCCGGCGGCCCGGACGCGGTCATCTTCCACCTAAACGCCTTCTTCGATTCCGTTCGAACCCGGCGCGAGCCCGTGGAGGACGCCGCAATGGGGCACCACTCCGCCGCCGCCGGCCACATGGTGAATCTCTCCGTGCGCAGCGGCAAGAAGATATGCTGGGACGCCGCGGCCGGCAAGGCCAAGGAAGCGTAGTCAGCCCTCGGCTATCAGCTTTCAGAGCAGTCATTCATGCCCGTCGCCGACGGGCACCCAGAAACCATGAGCATGGGCCGACGGTGGATGGATGTGGCGCGGGCGTCTCGCCCGCGGTCGCGGGAGCGTCCCGCTCCCGCGCGCGGGCAGGATGCCCGCGCGACAGCGGGCGAGACGCCCGCACTACAGTTTTCAGAGCAGGGAGCGGCCACCCCTACATCACGAACGGCCGTGGCGCCTTGAATGTGGCCACGCGCTCAGCCAGCCAATCCTTCAACTCCGGCTGCAAGTAAAATCGCGGCAACAGCAGGTCATCCTCCGCCTTTAAGATGCCCTCGGCCAAAGCGGTTGTGGCCAGCGGAGTTTGGGGGTAGATGCGGATGCCGACGGTAATCTTCAAAGCCTCGAGATGAAGGGACTCGGCAAACGACAGGCTTTCCTCGACACTGTCTCTCGTCTCCCCAGGACCGCCCAGCAGCAAGAATCCCATCCGCTCGATTCCGGCCTCCGCGAACATTTTTGAGATGGCTCTGATTTCCTCCTGATCGAATTGCTTGCCGAGGCTACGCAGCATCTCGTTCGAGCCACTCTCGAATCCAAAGCTGATCTGCCGGCAGCCGCCCCGGCGCATGAGTTCCACCAGTTCCGTATCGACCCACTTGGGATAAATGATGGACCAAAACCTGAGGTCGAGTTCCGCTCGAATCAAGTGCCGGCAAAGGTCCTTTGCATAGTCCAGCGGTAAGTTGAAGGTGTTATCGACGAAGTTGAAATTCCCGCAGCCCGTTTCCCTCAATTGCGCCAGCCACTTCACTACCTGAGCGGGCGAACGTCTCCGTATCCCTCTTCCCTCGATGAGGCTGGTCGAACAATAGGTGCAGTCCAGCGGACAGCCTCGCCGGCTCTGCACCGGGACCCAGAGCTTGCGCTTGGCGACGCCCGGCGGAATCCAGAGGCTGGGCTCCGGGAGAGCCAATTCGTCGAGGTTTTCTACGAGAACACGCCGGCGCGGTTCGCGCTCTGCATCCGCTCCGCTTCCTTGCCGGAACGAGCAACCGTTGCCACCGCCGCGTAAGCTGGGGTCCATGCCAGCGGTGGACTCCCGCTTTCGCGGGAATGACGAGAAGCGGCTGGACAAGTGGACTCCGGGAAGATCCGAGACTTCCCTGCCCTTGCCTAGCCGATCCACCAAGAGAGGGAAAACAACCTCTCCTTCACTTTGAACTCCCACGTCGGCGCCCAGGTAATCCAACGCACTCTGTGGGAAGATGCTGTAACCCGCCCCGCCCAGCACAATCGGGGCCTCGGACAAGCTTCGACAATTTGTTATGACCTCCTTGACCGGCGCGAGGAGGAACCGGGGTTCGGCCATGTTCTGGTCATCGATGTTTCGCACTGAAACCCCGATGACGTCCGGGCGGAAGTGCTCGATGGAGTGCTTGACGCTCGAGTTGGGATCTTCTTCGAACATCAGGTTCAGCAGGGCTACGTCATGGCCAGCGCTGCGTGTTGCGGCCGCCACGCCGGCAGCGCCCAGTGGGAGGGTGGGCATACTTATCGTATCGGTGTTGGCGGAAATCAGGAGGACCCTCATGATTCACCTCTTCACCGTCGGGGCAACCCGGGTGGTTGCGTGTGCGCGGCCGCCATAGCCGCCCCTGCGTCAGCTAGCCTTAACGATGTCACTCACGCGGTCGAGATCGAGCCGCAAGTCGCCGTCCTCGTCGACATCGAAGGCTCGGGCGAATTTCGCGCCCCACACAATCTCATCGTAGCGGTAGGAATAGCGGGCGTGCACGGTTTGGCTGAATCGGTCGTCAACACCCTTGACGAGGATTAGGAGTTCCGCCTGTAATTGCTCAAGATCAGCGGCGGTCTTCTTATAAAGCGGGCTTTCGGCATCCAGAACATGAACAATCGTCCAGGTCAGAGGTAGAAACAGGACGCTCGGCCGCTCCAGCTCCAGTCGTTCATATTTGCGCTCCAGGCGCCCGTCCACTGGTTGCACCGTCATGAGCAGTATCCGGGCCTCGAGTTCCATCAGGTTGCTGACGCTGCGATTCACCACGCGGAACTGAAGGCTCGTACCGTCCTGGTAAGGCGCCACGATCATCGACTGGCTGAAGCCGATGCGCGCCGTGGGGCGCGATAGGCGGCCAACCAAGAATCCCGTCGCCACCGCAAAACCCAGCAGTCCGATCATCGCCTCCAGGGAAGCGATCAAATTCGCGGCCGCGGTCTCCGGCCAGATAGTCCCGTAACCGACCGTGGTCAAGGTCTGCGAGCTGAAGAAGAACGCATCCAGAAATCGGCTGAGCGCCGTGACGGAGGCGTGATGGACCCGTTCGATCCCGCCGATCCAATAGTAGAGAAACGCAAAAAGCAGGTTGACACCGACGAAACTCACAAATAGCAGCCCCAGGAACGACGTCCAGGGCGTGTTGAGCAGGAAGAGGTAAGGGTGAACGTCTCGCCAGGTTCTACCCCGGCGTCTCACGTTGAACTCGCCGTCTTTGCGAATGGCACGCCGCAGCGTGGCGCTGTATTGTTGCGTTAGACCGGGATCGAAATCTGGCTTTTTCATGGACCTTAAATGATATCATTTATGCAGCCAGCTTGTGCCATTCAGAACATTTGCGGGAGAGTCTCAGGTTGGCGTAGCGGCGGCTTTATGCCGCCATTTGGCGAGGTAAACTCGCCGCTACAAATTCACACTGTAAGCGATAGGCGCCCGGACGAGACCATTCATGCTGAAGTGCCAATCATGCGGAGCTGCACTGACTGAGAATTCGAGGTTTTGCTCGTCTTGCGGGGCAAGTGTAGCTTCTGACTATGCAGTCACTGCGGCCGCTAGTGCGGCTGCAATGACGGCCGAACCGGCGCCGGCCACCCCAAGGGTGGCGAGCGTGCAGGCTCAGCCGCGCTCCAGCGGTTCGCGGCCGCCCGCCAACCCGCGCACGCCCACGAGTTCAAGCGGCCTGTCGAGCGAAGGCCGTTTTCTCCCCGGAGCTTTGCTGGCAGAGCGATACAGAATCGTGGCCTTGCTGGGGCGGGGAGGAATGGGGGAAGTCTATCGCGCTGACGACTTGGTGTTGGGCCAGCCGGTGGCCTTGAAATTCCTGCCGGAAGCGGCCGCCGGCAACGCGGAACTGCTCAACCGTTTTCGCAACGAAGTCCGCACCGCGCGCCGGGTTTCCCATTCCAATGTGTGTCGAGTCTATGACGTGGGCACCGTCGACGGGCAGATGTTTCTTTCCATGGAATACGTCGATGGCGAAGACCTGGCGTCGCTCCTGCGGCGCATTGGCCGTTTGCCGCCGGACAAAGCAGTGGAGATCGCGCGGCAACTTTGCGCCGGGCTTGCGGCTGCGCACAAGGAAGGCGTGCTGCATCGCGATCTGAAACCGGCGAACGTGATGCTGGACGGGCGCGGCCGAGCCGTGATGACGGATTTCGGATTGGCCGGACTCGTGGATCAGATTCAGGGCGCCGATGTGCGCAGCGGCACGCCCGCCTATATGTCGCCGGAGCAGCTCGCCGGCAAGGAAGTAACCGCCAAAAGTGATATCTATTCGCTAGGCCTCGTGCTGTACGAGATTTTCACGGGCAAGCGTGCCTTTGAAGCCGAGACACTCGCGGAGTTGGTGCAGATTCGGAACGAACGGCCGGTGAGCAATCCCTCGAGCTGGGTGAAAGACCTTGATCCCACGGTCGAGCGAGTGATTATGCGTTGCCTGGAGCAGGAGCCCGGCGCGCGGCCGGCTTCCCCGCTTGCCGTTGCTGCCGCGTTGCCTGGCGGCGATCCTTTGGCCGCCGCTCTGGCAGCGGGCGAAACGCCTTCGCCGGAAATGGTGGCGGCGGCGGGCGAGAAAGAAGGCGTCGCGCCACGCGTAGCGGTCAGCGCCTTCGCGGTGGTCCTCGTGGGGCTTGCGATCACCAGCCTTATTGGCGCCCGGGTGAATGCGCTCCGCCTGATGCCGCAGCCTTTGCCGGCCCCCGTCCTGGAAGACAAAGCGCGGGAAATCGTGAAGAGCCTTGGCTACACCGATCGGCCGGTCGACCATTCAGCGCAGTGGTACTATCAATCTGATTTCACCGCTTATGTTCGAAAGAACGACGGTGCGCGGCCAGACTGGGCGAAGATCCTCTCCGAAAGACCCCAAGTCCTCGTCTATGGGTACCGGCAAAGTCCCGTCTATCTCGATCCCGATGGTTATCAGGGCATGGCGCTCACTCCCGGAATCGTGCAGTTTGATGACCCGCCCGCTATCCAGTCAGGCATGATCAACCTCGTTATCGACTCCCAGGGACGATTGATTTCCTTCGAAGCGATCCCCAAGGAATTCGACCCGAACCCGCCGCCGGCCTGTCCCGTAGATTGGAAGCCCCTTTTCGCGGCGGCTGGAATCAATCCCGCGCAGCTAAAATCCGCAGAGCCGCAATGGGTGGAACTGGGTGCTGCTGACACACGCGCCGCATGGACGGGGACCTGGCCCGATTCCGGCCGGCCCCTGCGAGTGGAGGCCGCCGCCTGGCGGGGTAAGCCGGTTTACTTCCGGCTGAGCGGACCGTGGGTGACGCCCGGCCGCGAAGAGCAATCCAGCACGAATGGGCTCGAGCACACGGGCTCGATTTTGGGCGCCACGGTGGTAATTCTCTTCTTGACCACCGGCGCGCTGATCGCGCGCCGGAATTACTTGCGCGGCAAAAGCGATCTTCGAGGCGCTCTTCGCCTGGCGATCGCCGTCTTCGTGATCGAGATCGCCATCTGGGTCTGCCGCTACCACTTCATCCCCACTCTCGCCGCATTTGGACGCTTCGTGCTGGCCGTGAGCACCGGGCTCTTTCTATCGGGAGCCATTGGCATGCTGTACCTGGCGCTCGAACCGTTCGTGCGGCGGCATTGGCCGCAAGCGGTCGTCTCCTGGAGCAGGCTGACCACAGGCCGCATGCGCGATCCGCTAGTGGCGCGCGACGTGCTCTGGGGTGTCCTCCTCGGCGTGATCTGGACAGTGGTGATCGGCGTTGGCCTCATCATCCTGAACCGGCTTGGTGAAGTTCCGGAACTACCCAGTCAATCTCTTCTCACCGGCGGCCGCGAGATGGTGGGAATCTGGCTGCTGAACATCGTGCAGTGCATCGGGGCCACCATCGAGTTCTTTTTCGCGATGTTCCTGCTGCGCATCGTGCTGCGCAACAAGTGGCTGGCCACCGCCGTCTTCATCGCTATTTGGACCACGGAAAATTCCTTGCGCAATACGAGCCCGGAAGTTTTTGTGCCCGTCTGGCTGGTAGTCTTTGGGATTGCCGCTTACGCGGTCACCCGCTTCGGCTTGATCTCGCTGGCCGTGGCCATCTTCACCGCCAACGTTCTCCTGAGCGTGCCCTACACCTTCGATTTCAGCAACTGGTACGCCACGAACTCGCTGGCCGTAGTACTCAGCTTCGTCGCAATCGCCGGGTGGGGATTCTACACTTCACTTGGAGGACAGAAACTCATCCGCGAGGATCTATTCCAGTAAGGCGTCAGTTATCGAACCAGTTGGAGAGATCAGCAGACAGCGGTGCGTTAAGGTCACTTCTTTTCGAGGGCGGGCATAATCCACTGTGATACGTAAGCTTCGTATTCTTTTCTGGCCTCGTCGGTGATGGGGACCGTAGCGAGAGGGCCGTTCTCCGTGGCCTGAAAATAAAGATCGCCCGTCCTGCCCAGCGGACCGGGGTCAGTCTTGGTGAATTTCTCCATATCCGCGTCGGCAAACTCGTAGATCTGTTTGGGAGTGTAGTCTTTCAACTGACCGGGGCTGAGCTTGTCGACACTGCGAACGTAGATCCTTAACCTTCCGAAGGCTTTATCTTTATCGTATTCTGCTTTGAAAACATGCTGGAGTTCCTTGTCGGCGTTATTGGGGTCCTTGTAGACGTCGCCCACGAGGTAAAACTCCGCCAGTTTCCCGCCGTAAGAGCTGTCGAGAAGCTGAAATAGGCGCAACGTCACGTCATTCGGACTGACCGCCGCAGGCTTTTCTTTGGCAGGACAGAAGGTCGGAAGCCCCGCCGTTATCAAGACTGCGCAAAGCGCGGCAAGCAAAAGGAACGTAGGTCGGCAAGTTCGCATCATTCCTCCCGTATTGCTGCTCCAGCATTTCGAATGTGTGGAGATAAACCTCTCGAGACTCGTACTCGATAATTTCCGTGGAAATACTACTCCGCTCCGGCGCCGAAAACAATAGGACAAAAATGCAAAGGGTAAAGGGTGACCTCAGAGCTGGTTACGGGCGAGAATTTCGGAGCGCAACTCCAGTCGGCGAGGATCATTCATGGCAAGCACGTGCACCGTGGCACGACCCGCGGGCGTAATTCCAATGATGTGCGTCCCGTGAAACGAGAAATGCTCATCCCAGCGATCATGCCTAGGGTTGAAGAGACTCACACGCTCGCCGGTTAGAGGATCGATGCCTGTAAGGTTGGGGCCTTTGTGCAGATTGCAGCGGTGACAAGCCAGCGCGAGATTTCCCACCTCATCGCGACCGCCGTGTTGTCTGGAGACGATATGCTCGATGTGGTGAATCAACCCGCTGTGCTCCTGGGGCAGCAAGCAATACTCGCAGCGGTTATTCGCTCGGCGGCGGACGAGGTCCCGCGTGGTGGCATCCATCGCTAAGTCTGAATTGAGTCTAGGTGTCTGCGGGCCTTGAGCTTTAAGATCGAGATGAAGTCCCCGACATTGATGATGGCCTCGTACTCCGCCAACTCCTCCCCAGTAAGCACACCATCATTGGCGCGTTCGGCGAGAGCGTCAAGACGCGACTGGACGAGGGGGTCTATTCGCATTTCAATTACCCGGCGCGCTGAGTCGGCGTCAAGGCAGCGGCTCAGTGGATCCAGGAGTCCGTCAAGCGCCGTCTCGATACCAGCATTTCCCATGTCCGTTAGATTAACACAGAGGGCGAGTCTTATCCACCGCACAACCCTGCACGCCGAGGTAGCCTGGACGTCTAGTATAGCAAGTATTTCGTTCGCAGGGCGCGGAATTGCTGAAGTGCGTCTTGCCACTCGAAGACGATGCGGCGCGGATCCTTCCCCGCCTTGATGGCATCGAGAACCCAGTGCGCGCCGATCAGGGGCAGTGTTTTATCCAGCTTGAAATCGTTCGGATACAGCTTCCAGAGGGCGGCGGCGAGTTCGACGCCGAGCGCGGGCGAATCAAGCGCCTGGCGATCCAGCAACAGAATCTGCACGCCGTGGCAAACCTGGCCGGCGAACGAACTACTTGCAGGCTTGAAATCCGCCGGCAGGAATCGGGCTCCCTGAATATGTCGCTGGTTCAAATACGTCGAGAGGTTTCGCGATTCGATCCAAGGCGCGCCGAGCACCTCAAACGGCGTGTCAGTTCCGCGGCCCACGCTGAGGTTCGCGCCTTCCACCATCGCCACGCCGGGATAAAGGACTTCCTCGGTCGGATTGCGAAGGTTGGGCGAAGGGTTCAACCAAGTCAGACCTGTTTCGTCATACCAGTCGGAACGCTGCCATCCCTGCATTTTGATCACGTGGAGCTTGGCGCCGAGGTGGTTTTCTCCGTTGAACATCTGGGCCAATTCCCCAACTGTCATTCCAGGGCGTACAGGCTCCGGGAAATAAGCCACGAAGCTGCGCAAGTCGTTGTCGAGGATTGGCCCCTCCACTTCATTCCCGTTAATGGGGTCGGGCCGATCCAGCACGTAGAAGTCAATTCCCTTCTTCGCGGCGGCCTCCAGGCAATAACCCAGAGTCGTGGTGTAGGTGTAGAAGCGGACTCCCGCATCCTGGATGTCGTAGACCAGCGCATCCAGCCCTTCCAGCATCTTGTCCGTAGGCCTCTCGACGTCGCCATATAGGCTGTGCACCGGCAAGCCGGTCGCGGCATCAGTCCCGGATGCGACCTTGGCGTCAACCTGGCTTGCGAGCCCGTGCTCCGGGCTGAACAGGGCGACGAGTTTCACTCCGGGCGCATGGTAAAGCAGATCGATCGTGCGGCGGCCTTCGCCGTCCACGCCCGTTGCGTTGGTAATCAAGCCCACCCTGTGTCCTTCCAGGGGCGCGAAGTTCTGTGCCTCGAGAACGTCAATGCCTGTCTGCACCTTCCCGTTCCTAAGGCCTTGCTCGCGATAGCCTCTCATTAATTCGTAGTAACCGGTGAGCGAGCGCCGGCTGGCCAGCACCTGCTCAGCGGAAATGGGACCCAGCGCAGCGGCAACGATGGTTGCGATCTGTATACGCATCTGGACCACGTCGCCTTTGCCGTTCGGGTGTACCCGGTTCGAGAGGATAATGAGGTAGGTTTTGGTCACCGGGTCAACCCAGATACTCGTTCCGGTAAATCCCGTGTGGCCAAACGAACCGACTTCGAATAGCTCGCCCCGATTGGAGGCAAAGGGCGAATCGAGGTCCCAACCAAGCCCGCGCACGGCCATCTTATCCGGGGGAGTCTGCGGGGACGTCATCTTCTCGACGGTCAGCGGGCTCAGGATGCGCGCGCGTTTGTAGCTGCCCCCGTTGAGAAGCATCTGGGCGAATATCGTCATGTCATCGGCGCTCGAGAAAAGACCGGCATGGCCCGCGACCCCGCCCATGTTGTACGCGGTGGGATCGTGCACCTCGCCCCACAGCATTTTTCCCCGGTCACCTTCCTGGTATTGAGTGGGCGCAATGCGCTTGCGCCAACTCGCAGGGGGATTGAAGCGAGTATCCTTCATGCCCAGCGGCTTGAATATATGTGCCGAGCAGTAGACATCCAGCGGCTGGCCGGAGACGCGATGTACCAACTCCCCCAGCGTCTCAAAGTTAATGTCGCTATAAACGAAGCGGGTGCCAGGCGGGTTGATGAGCTTTGTCTCTGCGATCATCTTCATTGCCGTGCCGTACCCCGACCACTCCGGCTTTAACTCGAGATCGGGAGGCAGTCCGGAATAATGAGTCATGAGCTCCTGCACGCTGATGCCTTCTTTCCCGTTAGCCTTGAACTCCGGCCAGTATTCGGAGACGGGCGCGCTTAAGACGATTTTGCCTTGCTCCACAAGTTGCATGACGGCCGTGGTGGTGGCCACAACCTTGGTCACCGAGGCCATGTCGAAGATCGTGCGCACGCTCATCGGCATCGGACGCGGAACCTCGGCCCGACGCCCGAAAGCCTTGCGGTAGATCACCTTTCCGTTCTGCCCCACCACGACCACAGCCCCCGGGCAGTCCCCTCGGCGAATCGCTTCCTTCACCACGGAATCGATGGCAGCCAGCTTTTGTTTAATGAGGTCCTGCTCCGGCTTCTTCGTCTTCTGCACCGTGACCGCTCGAGCGGGGGGTGCACCTGCGAGCACGCAGACCGCAAACACCAAACTCCATATCCGCAAACGACTCACTTTCACCTCCGAGCCCCGACGGGGCGACGTGACACACCCCTAGCCAACGGCGTACGAACAAGTGCAGCGATCCTTCGCCTCGCTTAGGATGACATGTTCCAAGTTTCTTCACACCTTCTTCGGCCTGGGCTGTGCTGGATCGCCCCTTCGGGGCCATACGCGTGCATTCACCTTAGCCGACGGCTGCGCAAGCGGCGCAAGCTTCAATTCAAGAGACTTTTGCTATATACTCTCCGCTCACGTCTGTCAACAGACAATTGGGAGTCGCGAAGAGAATCCTCGAAGGATCCGTACACCAATGAAAATTACTCCGCTCGACTGGCTGGTTGTAGCTGCATATTTCGCCATCAATTTGCTCATTGGGCTGTACTACCGCAAAAAGGCCAGCGCCAGCACGGGCGACTTTTTTGTTTCCGGCAGAAAGGTTGGCTGGCTGCTGGCGGGCACATCCATGGTGGCCGCGACCTTTGCGGCGGATACTCCTTTAGCGGTCACGGGCTTTGTAGCCCGGCAAGGGATTGCCGGCAACTGGTTCTGGTGGAGCTTTCTCCTCAGCGGCATGATGACGGTCTTCTTCTTCGCCCGCCTGTGGCGTCGCGCAGAAATCATCACCGACGCGGAGTTTGTCGAACTGCGCTACGAAGGCAAGCCGGCCGCCTTTTTGCGTGGCTTCCGGGCGTTGTACTTCGGCATCCTCATGAACTGCCTGATCGTCGGCTGGGTCAATCTCGCTATGGAGAAGATCCTCCAGACCGCTTTGGGTGTTCCGAGGAGCGTGGCCATTCTCATCATCTTCGGCATCATCGCCTTCACCGGCTTTTACACCTCGATATCGGGACTCTGGGGCGTGCTTTGGACGAACGCCGTGCAGTTTGTTCTGAAGATGACGATGGTGACGGTCCTTGCCTACTACGGCATCAAAGCCGTCGGCGGAATGGCATCACTGAAGCAGAAACTCTCCTTCCTGGATGCCGAACGGCACGCCGCAACAGGCGGTACGGGTTCCATTCTCTCCTTCGTCCCCGGTTTCGACTCGGCCTGGATGCCGCTGTTAACTTTCTGTGTATACCTCGGAATGAACTGGTGGGCCAATTGGTACCCAGGGGCGGAACCGGGCGGGGGCAGCTACGTAGCGCAGACGATCTTCTCCGCCAAGGATGAAAAGAACTCTCTCTGGGCCACCATGTGGTTCAACATCGCGCACTACGCCATACGTACCTGGCCCTGGGTGCTGACCGCCCTGGCCTCCGTCGTTCTCTATCCGCACCTCAAGGACCCGGAGATCGGTTTCATCAAGGTCTGGGTTGATCATTTGCCTGGAGCGTGGCGCGGCTTAATGCTTGCCGCCTTTGCTGCCGCGTTTATGTCCACGATTGCCACCCAGCTCAATTGGGGCTCCTCTTATATCCTTAACGACTTCTACCGCCGCTTCGCGGTGCGAGGGAAAAGCGACCGGCACTACGTGATCGCCGCCAAGCTCTTGACCGCTTTCCTGGCCATCCTGGGAGCCGCTGTTTCGCTGGTGATGACCAGTGTTGCCGGAGCCTGGGAGTTCTTGCTCGGGGTGGGCGCGGGCACCGGCGCGGTCTACCTGCTGCGCTGGTACTGGTGGCGGATTAACGCCTGGTCGGAAGTCTCCGCCATGTCTGCCGCCGCCCTCATGACGGTGCTTCTGCATACGGTGATTCACATTCAAGGAACTCCGGCCAGCGTCTTTGCGAAGTCCATCATTCTCACCGTGGCGGTGACGAGTTGCGTGTGGCTTGCCGTCACTTATCTCACGCCTCCGGAGTCCGAAGCCAAACTCCTTCAGTTCTACCGGCGAGTGCGGCCCGGGGTAGCAGGCTGGCAGAAAATTGCGCGCTTGGCGCCTGAAATTCCCCCTAGCCATGACGGTTGGTACAATCTCATGGATTGGGTGCTCGGTTGCCTGATGGTGTACATGGCGTTGTTCGGAATTGGTCACTTACTGCTGGGCTCCACCAGCCTGGGGATCGCCTTCTTATGTGTAGCCGCAGCGTCCGGCTACGCCATCTATTGGGACTTCTCGAAGCGAGGCTGGGAGACACTCGCAAAGTGAAGGCGGTTTCTTTTCTTTGCGGCCTTTGCGTACTCTGCGCCTTTGCGTGAAACCGGTTTGTCCGGCAGCACGGCGTTTCTGCTCGTAACTGGTCATTCGCCCCTGCACTTCAGATGCGTATCACGGAACGCGAAAACCCGTCCTCAGCAGCCCTGGACACAAAACCCACCGCAGAGATCCTCCGTATCATTAACCGGGAAGATCGGCGCGTCGCTCCGGCCGTCGAGAAGGTCATACCACGCATCGCGCGCGCAGTGGATACGGCTGTGCACGCCATCAGCCGCGGCGGACGAATGATTTATCTGGGCGCCGGGACCAGCGGCAGGCTGGGCGTCCTCGACGCTGCCGAGTGTGGCCCGACCTTCGACAGCGACCGCGTGCAGGCTGTAATCGCCGGCGGCCGAGGCGCCCTGCTGAAATCCTCAGAAGAGACGGAGGACAACCCTCTCGAGGGCGAACGTGATTTGCGCCGCATCAGGCTCAGCAAGAAGGATGTCCTGGTCGGAATCTCCGCCAGCGGCCAGGCTCCTTACGTGCTGGGCGGGATGCGCTATGCTCGCCGGATCGGCGCCCGGACGGTCGGTCTGACTGTCAACCCTGCCGCCCCCATGAAGCCGCTCGCGGACGTCTTCATTGCGCCCGTGGTGGGAGCTGAGGTCCTTACCGGCTCCAGCAGAATGAAGGCCGGAACCGCCCAGAAGCTCGTCCTCAATATGCTCTCCACCACCCTCATGGTCCGCCTAGGGCGCGTCTTCTCAAGTTGGATGGTCAACATGCGATTGACCAACCGGAAGCTGCGCGAGAGAGGCCAGCGAATCCTGACGCGCTCCACGGGCGCCACTCCTGCCCGCGCCGCCCGGACCCTGAAAGCCGCCGGAGGAAATTTGCCGCTCGCCCTGCTCATGCTTCATCGTAGGATAAAACGGGACGAAGCCCAACGACTTCTAGCCACGGGAAAAAGCCTTGCTTCGCTCCTGCGTGGTGCGGGCGTCCCGCCCGCTGTCGCGGGAGCGTCCCGCTCCCGCGCGCGGGCAGAGCCTGTCCTGAGCGCAGCGAAGGAATGCCCGCGCGACCGCGGGCGAGACGCCCGCGCCACCTCCCTCAGAACGTCTCGCTCAAGCTAATCTCATTCAACGTCTGGTCCAAGCGTTGTGCCGCCTGCTCGCGCTTTCCGTCGAGATCAGCGATCTGCGCGCGCAGCGCGGCGAGGCGGTCCTCTTGCGTGTTGAGTTCACGAGTGTAGCGCTCAGTCAAGGCTTTCTCCTCTGCACCGCCCTTGAGCGCCTTCATGTTCTCGCGCAGGCGCGCCTGGTCGGCGCTAATGGAATCGATCTCCTGACGGCGGGCCTGAAGTTGCGCGTCGAGCGTTGCAATCGCGCTCTTCTGGTCCAGCACGCGCCGGAAAGCCTGCCCCATGGCAGGAGTGACGCGCTGCTGCTGGGTCAGGACTTCGACTTGGTCGCTCGTCAGGTTGGTGAGCGCCAACGTGGCCGTTTCGGGCTTATGCTCCTCGACCACAAGCTGTGCGCTCTCCTTCGGTTTCACTTTCACTCGAAAACGATAGAAGGAAGCTGACGATTCTTCCGGCTTCAAGTTGTCCGCAAGCTTCCACTCGGGGCGGGCCGGGTGCTCGATGACAACCTCTCGTGAAGTGACGTCCGAATTGGAGATTTTGTAAGTCCTGCTCGAACGTTGTTCCCGGGTGGTGAGCATCAGACCTTTGTTGATCACAATCCTGCTGATGGGTTTTTCCGAAAAGTTCTCCTCCACCTTAACGCGCAACGCCGGATCGGGCGCGTAGGAAGCCAGCCGCTTCTCGCCAGGATGAACGGCCTCGAGCAGTCCCTGGCCGGCAAACGTATCGCCCTCGAGCACGTTGAAGCTTCCCGCATCCAGCGTCTGCCCGCTTGTGTTGGTCAGCCAGAGGGCGCGCAGGGCCGTGGCCGACTCAGGGTTCCACAACGTCACCTTTTCCGCATCGATATGCGCCTGGATAATCGGAACCAGGGCCGACTGGTTCTTGTCAATGGTGACGGTTTGCTTGATATCGTATTCGAAGAGGTCGCCGATTTCCTTCCCTTCCGCTTCGGGCTGCTCCTCTTCCACCCACCTTTTGGGCTCAGCTAGTTGTCCGTTGGCATCGACCGCGACAGTTTGCGTAACGCCTCCGACTGTCAGAGTTGGCTGAAACTGATTCCTGCCGGAGGAGACGGCCACGTTATTCACGGCCAGCCGCTGGAATCCCGGTGAGTCGACGGTAAGGGTCGAGTCACCTGGCTGAGCGTTCCGGAACCGGTAGTGGCCGTTAGCATCGGCGCGAGTGGTCCGGGAGGCGCCGTTGGCGTTATTCGTCAGGGTCAGCTTGGCATTTGGGATGACCGCCCCGGTCTGATCCCTCACGGTACCCTCCAGGACGGTCGCCCCACCCACCACGCCACCTATCACGCCGCCGATTACTCCACCTGGACCGTTGCTGGGGGCGCCCGCAGAGTACACCCCACCGCCCACCCCGCCGCCCTCGCCTGAACCCGGAGGTGGAGGCGGAGGCGGAGCCGGCGCTGCCATCAACGCCATTTCATGCGTCTGGGGCGTGAGTGTCATCTCCTGGGGCAGAGCCACCACCGGCCGGCGCACGTAATAGGGCTGCGAGATCTGCTGGATGAAGGACTGCGGCGCGCCGGCAATCAGCGAGAGCCGCACGCCTTTCCAGTCCTCGCCGATCGTATTATCCACCACTGCCCATCCCTGGATGAGTGGCGGATCGTCAGGCTTTTCAGTAAGCAGGATGCGGTAAGTGCTCTTCCAAACCGGCACTTCGCTGATGTAACTCACAAACACGTCGCGCTCGCCCTCGCCTGTGGCGGAGATGGTCATGCGGCGCAAATCCATGGCCTTGGCAGACCCGATGAGGTTCAGGTAGCGCCCCACATCGTCGCTCAGGTCGCGATCGGCGATGCGCACCGAAGTCGCCGGCCCCATCTCGAAGCTCCGCAGCTCGCCGCCATCGGTCACGAGAGAGAGTTCGGTGACTTCCATCAGTTGCTCGCCTTTGGGGTTGAGGGTCTTGCGTGTCTCGACGCTCAACACCCGGCCCTCGCCGGACGCCGAACCGTTATGCACCTCCACTCTTGTGCCGCGCAGGGCGTTGAGAAAATCATCCCGCGAAGTCCCCTCGCTAAGGGGCAATCGAAGGGCCTTCAGCCGTTCGCTGAGCGGCGCAATCGAGTTGAACCGCACACCGCTAATCCGGCCTGAGCCGAGGTCCACCACGGTGAGCGAGTTGAGAACATCATTAAGCTGTGCCGTCGTGAAGTCGATGTTGAGTTCCTGCGTGCCGCGTACCCGCGCGGAGTGCTCGAAGTAACCAACTCCGTTCTTGTAGAGCACCACGCGTTTCACCGGCAACCGCTCCTGCGCCTCCGCCGCGTCCTTCGTCTCAGCTAGGCCACTGGGCTTCTGCTGGGCATTCGCGATGGCCAGGAACGAAACCATTAACGCACTTACCAATACTAGTCTCTGCATTGAATTCTCCCTTATGCTGGATGTCATTCCCACGAAAACGGTAGTGACCTGACTGCGGCTTGTTGAAAGAAAAACGTCTCCGCCACTGGCTTAGACACCGGTACTGTAGCTCAGGTTGCCGGTTCTGCGGCTTATTTTGTGGCGCGGGCGTCTCGCCCGCGGTCGGGGGAGCGTCCCGCTCCCCCGCGCGGGCAGGATGCCCGCGCCACTGCGGGCGAGACGCCCGCACCACAAAATCAAAAATCGTGGAACTTTCACGGCCCTACCTGCGTTCCTAAGCTTAGAGTGAGGAGGTGGTCCCCAATGATGAAGAAAACAGTTGGTGTGATGGTTGGCATGTTGGTCTTTGCCGCGCTGGCATTACCCGCGGACCGTTGGATACACATCCGGGTCATCGAGTCGGGTCCGGACGGAGATCGGGTACGCGTCAACATTCCTCTGAGCCTGGCGGAAGCCGTTCTCCCCACGATCAAATGTGACAAGCTCTACGAAGGCAGAGTCAAGGTGGAAGGCCACGCCTTTGACCAGGTGGATGTGCGCGCCTTGCTGGAAGCGGTCCGCAAGACGCAGGACAACCAGTACGTCACCGTCGAGTCGAATGATCAGAACGTCGAGGTTGCAAAAGCCGGGGAGTTCCTGCTCATCAAAGTTCATGGATACTGCAAACATAGCGGAAAAAAAGACCAGGCTTTGAAAACGACGAACACGGTAGACATCAAGATTCCATTTAAGGTCGCACACGCCCTGCTCTCTGGCCCCAACGACGAACTGAATGTGCTGGCGGCAGTTCGTGCTCTCGACGAATACCAGAATCTGGAGTTGGTCACCGTGAAGGACGGCAGCGACGACGTCCGCATCTGGGTGGATTCGAACAATACCGCGGACTGAACTCGTTGGAACATGGAACGAGTCGCAGGGGCGACCCCAGTGGCAGCCCGAGGGTAGCCACGCGGGCTGCCCGTACAGAAGTTGGCGGAAGGCGGTGGGTTATGACAGCAGGCATGGCGGTTCTCGCAGGGGCGCTCGGGGTTTTCACGGCCGGCGCTGTGGTTGTCTGTAACGAGGGAGCGGTGAGGGTCGATGTGCGGGAAAAGAGCCAAGGTGGCAACCACATCCATTTGATTTTGCCGGCCGCCGTTGCCCCGGTGGCTGCATTTATGATCCCCAGGAGCAAACTCCACGACGCTCGCGACAAAATCCGGCCGTGGCTTCCGACCATTAGAGCGGCCAGCGCAGAACTGGCGCGCTGCGCCGACGGCCCGCTGGTTGAGGTAGATAGCCGTCGCGAGCATGTGAGAGTTTTCAAGTTGAACGGGTCGGTTTTTGTTGACGTAGACTCGGACGAGGAAACGGTTCACGTTTCATTTCCGCTTGTAGCGGCCGCCGACACGGTGAGCGAGTTAGCAAGGTAAGCTTGAATTCCCTCTCCTTGGCAGAGCGGGAGACAGGGGGTGGCCGATTCGAGTGCGTCCTCCATCGGTCACCCCCTGACCCCCTTTACCAAACACTCAAAAACTCCCACACTGTCATTCTGAGCGAAGCGAAGAATCTCGGTAGTTCCAATTTTCGCCTACTGCAGGGATCCTCCGTCGCCTGCGGCTCTCCTGAAAGTCAGGTGGAGAAAACACGGTTAACTTGCTTTGTTTTCTTCTAAGTATCGCCATTCTCCATTGGAGGCTCTTACGCTCGACTTTCATTTCCTCGGGTGGGCCAAAGGCCCATGCAAACTCCTCAGGATGACATTGTGAATGATTTTCCCTTTGCTTAATCCGGCAGGGAGAAGCCTCTCTTGAAAACCACGTCCCACGCGGGCACAAACTCATCACACAAACTAACCACCCTCCGCCCCTCCTTGGCTTTGGAGGGGAAGATTAAGGCAGCCAAGGAGGGGGACCACGCCGAGCTCAATTCACCGTCAGGGTGAGATTGATCGTGTGGGTGAGGGTGGAAGTCGAGGCGGCGGTTCCCGTGACTACCACGGTGTAGGTCCCCGGAGGCGTTCCAGAGACGGTCTGGAAGTGATTGCTCGACCCACCGCCGCAGGCGGTCCACAGCATCGCCAGAAGCAAGCACGCGCCCAGCAGATACGCGGCGCGACGTTTTCTGGCGGCTGCCAGCGTCGCCAAACTTGCCAGGCCCAATAAACCATACAGCCAGAACACTCTTCCGAAGCCGGTGAAGCTGGGCGGCAGGAATCTTCCGGCAGGTGGCGCGAGCCGCGCCGTGGATGGCGCTGTAGTCGTAACCGCCACGGTCACCGTCGCCGACGCCGTGCCGTTCAGAGCCGCCGGGTTGGGTGTCAGTGTACAAGTGGCGAGCGACGGCGCCCCCGTGCAGGTCAGGTTCACGGTCTGGCTGAACCCGTCTTCGGGACTGAGCGTCAAAGAGTAATTTGCCGTTTGCCCCGCGGTCACCGTCTGGCTCGTAGTGGTGCTGGACAGCGCGAAGTCCATTCCAGTGCCCGAAAGCGCAATTGTCTGGGGGCTGTTGGCGGCGTTGTCCGTCACGGTAATGGTCCCGCTTTGAGTACCGGCGCCAAGGGGTGAGAAGGTGACGCTGATCGTGCAATTGGCGCCCGCCGCAAGCGATGCCGGGCAAGTGTTGGTCTCAGCGAAGTTGCCGGTGCGAGCGATCGTGAGGGAAGACAGAGTGAGATTGCCCGTGTTCGTTAGTGTGACGGTCTGCGGGGCGCTCTGGGATGAAACGGCCTGCCCGGAGAAGGTCAGGCTTGCCGCCGAGAAGCTGACCAGAGGCGCCTGCCCGGTACCGCTCAGGCTCACGCTTTGGGGGCTGTTCATGGCATTATCCGTCAGCGTCAGGGCGCCGCTTCGAGGCCCGACCGCGGTAGGCGTGAAGGTAACACTAATGACGCAATTGGCGCTGGGAGCAACGGAGCCTGCGCAGGTGTTGGTCTGGGCGAAATCTCCGCTCGCGCTAATCGCGAGGGGAGCCAGAGCTACGCTACCGGTATTCGTCAATGTGATGGTTTGCGAGGCGCTCTGGGTTGATAGGGCTTGCCCGGAGAAGGTCAGGCTCGTCGCCGAAAGGCTGACCACAGCCGCCAGCCCTGTACCGCTGAGGGTCACTGTTTGGGGGCTGTTGGTAGCATTGTCGGTTAGGGTTAGGGTGCCGGTGCGAGACCCAGGCGCGCTGGGCGTGAAGGTAACGCCGATGGTGCAAGCGGTGCCGGGATTAACAGGGACGGTGCAATTGTTGGTCTGGGCGAAATCTCCGGTCGTACTAATCGTGAGGGGTGTCAGGTCTCCCGTCCCCGTATTGGTCAATAAGATCGTCTGCGGCCCGCTGGTGGTCGCAGGAGCTTGCCCCGCGAAGGTCAGGCTTTGTGTCGAGAGCGTGACCACCGGCGCCAGCGCAGTGCCGCTCAGCGTTATGATTTGCGGGCTGTTCTTGGCGTCATCCGTAAGCGTAATCGCGCCCGATTGATTTCCGCTGGCGGTGGGAGCGAAAACGACGCTGATCTTGCAACTGGAGTTGGCAGGAATCGCGGGCAGACAGTTATTAGTTTCGGTCCAGCCGTTCGAAATCGTCAGACTGCTGATGCTGATGGCCGCCGAACCAGGATTCGTGACACTCACGCCCTGCGCGGTGCTGAGGGTGCTTATGAGCTGATTGCCAAAGGCCAGGCTCGTAGGTGAAACAGTGGCAGCGACCGTCGGGTATCCCGTGCCGCTCAATTGCACAGCTTGCGGGCTGCCGCCAGCGTTGTCGCTAATCGCCACCGTGCCAGTACGTGCTCCCGTCACCGTCGGCGTGAAGGTCACATCGATGGTGCAATTGGCCAGGGCCGCTACCGTCCCGCCGAGATAAGGACAGGACGTTGCTGTGTTGACCAGCGCGAAGTCGCCGGTCGCTACCATGCCGGAAATGTTGAGGACAGCGTTGCCCAAGTTCGTCAGCGTGACACTCTGCTGCGAGCTGGTCACTTTTAGAAATCCGCCCGGAAAGCTCAGGGCTGGGGCGGAGAAACTAACGGCCGGCACAGGCCCCGGTGAGAGCTTGGCCACAAACGCCACGGTCTGATTTGCCCAGGTGTCGGTGTTGGTCGCCTTCAACGGGTTCACCATCGGAAAGTCGGTCGACGATGTTGACCCAATCACCCAGGCGTTAAGGGATAGGTCCGTGGCAATACCGTTGCCAACGTCGTAAACGTTTCCTCCGAGGTAGGTCGAAAACAATATGGTCGTGCCATACTGGTCGAACTCCGTCACGAATGCGGTTTCGTTCTCTGGCGTGCCTACTGCATTGTTGGTCGTCTGGATGGGATCGACCAGAGGAAAGTCCGTCGTGTTGGTCCACCCGGTCACGTAGGCAGTGCGCCCAGGGTCGAGTGCAATGGCGTTAGCAGCAGTAATACCCGAAGCATTCGGCGCTTGGCTGCCACCCAGGAAAGTTGAATAGCCTAAAGTTGTTCCATTTGCGTTCAGCTTACTCACAAATGCGTCCTGGAGTCCTGCCAAGGTCGTCTGCGCCGCCCACGCGTTGGGAAAGTCGGGGGAAGTCGTGTACCCCGTCACGTAGGCGTTGTTCGACGTGTCCACGGCAATGCCGGTTCCCCAGTCGTTATTACTGCCGCTCAAGTAGGTAGCGTAGACCAGGACCGTGCCCGCCGCATTCACCTCCGTCACGTAGGCGCAATCCGTTGCGGGTCCAACTTTCGTGCAGGAAGTCTGGTATGCGCCCGGAGTAACGGGAAAATTCGCCGCGCTGGCGCCGGTCACATAAGCGTTGTCGGAGGTGTCCAGAGCAACGGCATTCGCGCTGGTGCCGCTGCTGCCGCCCAGGAAGGTAGAATAAACAAAGGCAGAGCCGGCCCCATTTAGTTTGCTGACAAACGCACCGGTCGGGTTAGCCTGGATCGGATTCACCATCGGAAAGTCAGCCGAAGAAGTGTTTCCGACCACGGTGACGTTACCCGGGGTGTCTACCGCGATACTGTTTCCGATGTCGCTGCCGCTGCCACCCAGGTAAGTGGAATAAAGCAAAACAGAGCCAATGGTGTTCAGCTTGGACACAAACGCGTGCCCGGCAACCGACTTCGGACTCGCCTCCAGCGGATGAGCCACAGGAAAATTGGAAGAACTTGTCGCGCCGGTGATGTAGATGTCCCCACCGAGGTCAACCGCTATAGACTCGCCTACGTCCTCGCCGTCCCCGCCCAGGTAGGTTGAAAAAATAAAGGTGCCGGTCGGGGTCAGTTTGGCCACAAACACGTTTTCGCCTCCCGCCAGGCTCTTCTGCAACGGATTCATTGTTGGGAAGTCGGCCTGTGAGGTTGACCCGGTTATGTAAACATTATAACCGTAGGGGTCAATAGCGATGGCCTTGCCGGTACTTCCACTAACTACCGCTCCGCTGCCGCCCAGGTACGTGGAGAACGTCAGCGCCGGGTCGATAACCAGCGGCCGGCTGTGGTCGTAAGGGCCCAGGTCGAAGCGAACGAGGTTCCGCGCGTCCAGGCGGAAATGGCCCTGGACCAGTGACGAGTGACGAGTGACGAGTGACGAGTTTGCGGCAGGTTGATAAACTACAGGCTTATGGAAGCGGACCTCGCCGCCTTTCGCCGGGATCACGAGGTCACCACTGGCGTCGATCCGTAGGGGCGGTTCGCGAACCGCCCTTACATCCAGTGCAATAGCGTCCGCGTCGGCGCCCGGTGCGACCATGAAGTCGTACTCAAGCTGCCCGCCCGCCGACCCATTCCCGTAATAAACCAAGTCGATGCCGGGATAGACGTTCCGGTACTTTACCTTCGCGTACGTGGGGACGTTCGTGCGCCACTTCTTTGGGTCGTTGCCGATAAAATAGTTGACCTTGCCCGGCAGTTCGTCCTGCCCGCTCACCTCGGCGTTGGGCTTCGCACCCGCCAGTCGAAAGCGAAGAACCTGATTTCGGATTTTAGATTTTGGGTTTTGGGCTGAGCCTTGAGTCCTTACTCCCAAATCCTGAATCCTGGCCGATGGCTCCTGGAGTTCCAGTACTGTTTCATCACCGGTGAGAAACAGGGCGTAGCCATGCCCGTGCGAGAGGAACTTCACCTGTCCATCAGCCTGCCCCTGATTCGCCTCGAAACTGAGGGGTAGCTTCCCAAAGCTCGCTACGAGCTGCGCCTGAGCCCCGGACATCCCTCGCTTGGCAGAAATCTCGTTCCCTGCTTGCCAACCTTCATGAAAACTGAACCAAAGACTCCCCAGGAAAATTAGAGATACGCAAGCCCAGTAAATCACCATGCGCTTCGTCGTGGTGTGCGACTTTGGGATGAGCGCGGCAAACATGGGCACCTCCATGCCGCAAAGGAATACAATCGCGCACACTATACTCCGCCTGCGAAGCAGATGCAAGGAATCATATCGCACCGTCTGAAATCCAGTGTGGGATGGGGAAAGGCAAGTAGGGCGTGAAGAAATGCCCCGCCTGTGCACAGGTGTGGTGCGGGCAGCCTGCCCCGACCTGTCGGGGTCTCGCCCGCTGTCCCGGGAGCGTCCCGCTCCCGCGCGCCTGTCCTGAGCGGAACAAAGGAGCGCCTGCGCCACAGCGGGCGGGACGCCCGCACCACGTCGAACTGAAAACGGTTCAATTCACCGTCAGAGTCAACTGGATCGTGTGGGTAAGCGTGGAAGTCGAGGCATCCGTCGCCGTTACGTCCACAGTGTAAGTTCCCGCCGGCGTGCCGGGCTCGATGGGTGGTGGAACCGTCTTGGTTCCTCCTCCTCCGCAGGCGCTCCACAACATCACGATCAGCAAGCCTGCGCCCAGCAGCCACGCGGCGCGACGCCTCCTGGCCACGGCTAACCCCAGCACACTCGCCAGCCCCAACAACGCGTACAGCCAGAAGACTCTCCCTAACCCTGTCATCCCGGGCGGCAGGAATCTTCCCTGCGGCGGCGCGAGCGATGGCGCCGTGGTGGAAACTGCCACCGCCGCTGTCCCCGATGCCGTCCCGTTCAGCGTAACAGTGTTGGGTGTGAGTGTGCAGGTCGCTTCCGATGGGGCGCCGGTGCAGGCCAGGTTTACCGTCTGGCTGAACCCTCCTTGGGGAGCGAGCGTCAACGAGTAATTTGCCGTCTGACCCGCGGACACGCTCTGGCTGGTGGTGGTACTCGATACCGCGAAGTTCATGCCAGTGCCCGAAAGCGGAACCGTCTGGATGCCCGCATTGTCTGTCAGCGTCAGCGTGCCGCTGCCACTCCCGGCGTCAATGGGAGAGAAAGTGATACTGATAGCGCAACTCGCGCCCACCGCCACAGAACCGCCGCAATTGTTGGTCTCGGCAAAGGGACCGGACCGTGTGATTTTGAGGGGACTCAGAGCCTCATTGCCCGTATTCGTCAGCGTAAGCACCTGCGGGGCGCTCCGGGTTGAAACTGTCTGCGCGGGGAAGTCAAGGCTTGTAGATGAGAGGCTGACCGCCGGCCCTAGTCCAGTACCGGTCAAGCTCGCCGTCAGCGTGAGCGGCGTCGGTTGGGCGTACGTCACCGTCAACGTCCCGGTTCGCGTGTTACCTGCGGTAGGAGTGAACCAGACGCTGATGGTGCAGTTGCTGCCCGTGCTCAGGATCGTCTCACTCGTGCAGCCGCCCGGATCCGCGCTGAAATCCCCAGTGATCGCAAAGCCGGGCACCCCGTTTCCGCCATTGCTGGCGTTAAGGAGAGTGATCGTCTGGGAAGGGCTCGTTGTGCCCACGGGCTGGTCACCAAAGGTGAGGCTGGTGGGCGAGAGGCTGGCCGGCCCTGCAAAACTTGTGCCCATCAGTTGCACCGTTTGGGGGCTGTTGATTGCGTCATCGGTCACCGCGAGCAGGCCTTGAAAGAGTCCGCCCGCGGCGGGCTGGAAGCTGACATTGATCGTGCAACTTGCGTTGGGACCAACGGCGGGAAGGCAATTATTGGTTTGTGTATACCCGCTCGGGACCGTCACGTTGGTGACCGCCAGGGCCACCGAGGCCGTATTCGTTAGGGTGACCGGTGACGGGGCACTGGGCCCAACGCTGTAGTGGTACGTGAACTCCAGGCCCGTCGGGGAGATATTGGCTGCGGACACACTTTCACTCCCAACCAATTGAAGCGTCTGCGGACTGCCGGAAGCGTTGTCCGTGACCGTCAGCGCGCCGATGCTGAGGCCTAGCGCCGTGGGCGTGAACGTGACATCGATCGTGCAGTTCGCCTCCGGCGCCAGCGTGCTAATCACGTAAAGGCAAGAACTGGTCGCCGTGTCCACCGCAAACTCGCCGCTGGCAGCAATGCCGCTGATATTCAACGCCGCATTGCCGAGATTGGTTACCGTGACGGTCTTTTGCGGAGTGGCGGTGTTTATAAGCACACCTCCGAAGTTGAGGACGGAGGGCGAGAAACTCAGTGAGGGCGCCGGCCCCGGCGAAAGTTCGGCGACGAACGCCGTGGGGCCGGGTTGCTGAGCGTTCTTGTTGGCCGGCTGCAACGGGTTCACGGTCGGGAAGTCGGGAGACCAGGTGTTCCCAGTCAGGTAGGCGTTTCCGCCGGGACCCACGGCCACGCCCGAGGCATTTTCCTGAACGCTGCCTCCCAGATAAGTGGAATAGACTAGGGCGGAGCCGGCCGCGTTGAGTTCAGTAACAAACGCCGTAACCGCCGTGCCACCGCCCGCTCCTGTGCTGTTGTTGGTCGACTGCACCGGGTTGACGGTTGGAAAGTCCTTCGACCAGGTATCTCCGACCACGTAGGCGTTCCCAGAGAAGTCAACGGCGATGCCAGAGGCCGATTCCTCAACGCTGCCGCCGAGGTAGGTGGAATAGACAAGCGCAGTGCCCGCCGGATTCAGCTTGGAAACGAAAGCGT
The DNA here is from genome assembly GCA_963842495.1 of uncultured Acidobacteriota bacterium. Taxonomy (GTDB): domain Bacteria; phylum Acidobacteriota; class Terriglobia; order UBA7540; family UBA7540; genus CAVROP01. The sequence continues at coordinate 6,384 of CAWJHY010000099.1, read as the reverse complement.
TTTGCGTCAAGGGCGCGGCGCCTTTATTCGTCGCTTGCAGCGGGTTGACGATAGGAAAATTCGTCGACCCTGTGTACCCGCTCACGTAGGCATTGCCGGAGGCATCCACAGCAATGGCGTTGCCCTGATCGGAACCACTGCCGCCCAGGTAGGTCGAGTACACAAACGCGCTTCCGGCCGAATTCAGCTCAGCCACGAAGGCGTTGGAAGGGCCCTTCAGCGACGCCTGAAGCGGATTGACGGTGGGAAAATCCGCTGATTGAGTGTAGCCGGTCAGATAGGCATTTTCAGAGGAGCTCACGACGATGCCATAGGCCCCGTCGCCGCCGCTGCCGCCGAGATAGGTCGAGTACACCAAGGCTGAGCCAAAAACGTTCAGTTTGGCAACGAATCCATTGCCATCGGCAGGTGAGTTATTGCTAGCCTGCAATGCGTTGACGGTAGGGAAGTCTGTCGAGAAAGTCCTGCCCGTCACCAAAGCTTCACCGGAGGAGTCCAGGCCGAGGGCGTTAATGGCGTCGCCCCCGTTGTCGCCACCGCTGCCGCCGAGGTAAGTCGAATAGAGCAAGGTTGAGCCTAACACGTTCAGCTTGGCGACAAACCCAGTGCCGAGGGCAGGCGAATTGTTGCTCGCCTGGAGCGGATTGACGGTTGGAAAGTTTGTTGACGCCGTGGTCCCTCCCACATAGACGTTACCGATGGAATCGACGGCGATGCCATGGCCACCATCAATTCCATTTCCCCCGAGGTATGTGGAATAGACCAGCGCGGAGCCCGTCGCATTCAACTTGCTCACGAAGGCGTTCGCCACTCCGTTTAAGCTCGACTGCGACGGCTGGGCGGCAGGAAAGTCTACCGACGCGGTTTGCCCGGTCACATATGCGTTGCCGTATGAGTCTACTGCAATGGCGTAGCCGTAATCGTTTCCGCTGCCGCCCAGATAGGTCGAGTAGCTGAGCACTGGGTCAATGACGAGCGGCTTCTTGTGGTCGTACGGACCCAACGCGAAGTGGACACGATTCTGGGCATCAAGACTGAAATGGCCCTCAACCGATTTTGGGTTTTCGATTTCGGATTTTGGATTAGCGGCGGTCCGTTGTCCGTTGTCCGTAATCCGTTGCTCGCCCGGTGAACCAGGTTGGTAAATCACTGGCTTGTGGAAGTGGACCGCGCCACCTTGGGCCGCAATTACAAGATCCCCATCGGCATCGATCCGTAGGCGCGGTTCGCGAACAGTCCCTACATCGAATGCGATCACGCCCGGATCAGCGCCCGGCGCAACGATGAAGTCATATTCCAGTTGCCCGCCCTGGTTGCCGTAGTATTCCAAGTCCACGCCGGGATAAACATCGTGATACCGCACCTTCGCGTAAGTCGGCACGCCGGTGCGCCACTTCTTCGGATCGTTGCCGACGAAGTAATTCACTTTGCCCGGAAGCTCCTCGCGGCCGCTCACTTGCGCGTCCGGCTTCACGCCCACCAGCCGCAGGCGAATAACCTCATCTTCGATTTTCGATTGCTGATTTTCGATTGGGAAGTTCGTCCGTGGTCCGCGCTTCCCATCTGGTGCCTGAGTTCTGACTCTAGGGTTCTGCTTTGTTCCTACTGACAACTGACCACTGACAACTGACGACTTCCTTAGTTCCAACACCGCCTCACGGCTGGTCAGGAACAGAGTCAAGCCGCGTCCGCGCGAGAGGAACTTCACCCCCGCGTCGGCCTGCCCCTGGTTCAACTCGAAACTCAGAGGAAGCTTGCCGTAGTTCGCAATCAACCGGGGCCTGACCCGTGCGGAGGCAGGATTTCCGCCCTCTTCCGGCACGCTCTTTGGTGTTTGTAAGCTGCCACAAAAGCTAAACAACAAGGCTGCAAAGAATAGGCTCGACACACAACCGGCATAGATCGCGACCCGGGTGCTCGCCGTCCGCATGTGAAGAAAGAGTGCAGGAAAAATAAATGCCTCCACGCTGCAAAGCAATATGACTGGGCACAATATATTCCTCCCTCGAAGCAGATGCAAGGTGTCATATTCCGCCATCCAATCTGTCACTTTTGGCCGCATCGTGGCCAGACTTATTGTCTCTTGACAAACACAGAATTATAGGCTAGAGTAGCGCGGTGGGGTTGGGCCGGCGGTGAAAGCCGGCCGGGAATACGATGCAGTATCCGCACTGCCGCAACGTAGCACTGGCCTTCAGGTCAGCAGGTTGGGAGACGAGGGTCAGAGTGCCGACCGGAAGGCCGACGCTACACAAATTCCGGGAACAAAGCGAGAATGTCTATGAAAACAAAGGATGAGGTCGGGAAAGTCGAGAAGTCCAGGAGTCGAGGAGCTGAAGAGTTGAGCGGCAGAGCGCAGGAGCCGACACAAAGTTGCAGTCAAAGTCCGAGAAACGCCGTTGGCTTCTCAACTCCTCGACTCCTCGACTCCAAAAATCAGCGAACAAACCGAGAATGTCTATGAAAACAAAGGATGAGGACAAAAAGTCGAGGAGTTGAGTGGCAAAAGGCAAGGGCCGACACAAAGTCCCAGTTACAGTCCGAGATACCCCTATTGACTTCTCGACTCCTCAACTTCTCGACTTCTCGACTCCGACTGAGAACTGATGACTTACAACTGACGGCTACTCACGGCCCCACAACCGGGTTCGTGAGCGTTCCGATGCCCTCGACAGTGATGCTGACCGTATCGCCCGGATGGAGGTGAACTGGAGGCTTACGGTGGTGGCCCACCCCGCCCGGTGTGCCGGTGGAAAGCAGGTCGCCGGGCTCCCAGGTGAGCGATTGGGAGAGGTAGCTGACCAGAAACGGAATCTTGAAGATCAGGTCGTTGGTATTGGAATCCTGCATCGTCTGCCCGTTGAGCGTAAGCGAGATTGGCAGCGAGTGCGGATCGGGAATCTCATCCTTGGTGACGATCGAGGGGCCAAGGGGCGCAAAGGTGTCACAGCTCTTTCCTCGGAACCATTGCTTGTCGGCGATTTGAAGGTCGCGCGCGCTCACGTCATTGAGAATGGTGTAGCCGGCGATGTACTCGAAGACCTTCTCTTCCGGTATTGCCTTCCCCGGCTTCCCGATCACGACCGCAAACTCCGCTTCAAAATCCACCTGGTGCGAGTTGGGCGGAAGGGCGATGGGATCGCCGAGGCCGCAGATGGTGTTACTCGACTTGAGGAAGAAGATCGGCCGCGCGGGTGTTTGGATCCCCTGCTCGGCGCGGTGCGACTCGTAATTGAGCCCCACGCACACGATCTTTCCGGGCCGCAGCAAGGGAGCGCGCAGGCGCACGCTTCCGAGCGGCGTGAAGAGGCCTCGAGGCAGACGCGCAGGTTCTGGAAACGCCGCCGCGGCGTCCAGGATTACCGCCAACCCCTGCTGCCACCCTTCCCCGCGCGCCAGCAGCTCGAGCATGTCGCTCGGCGCGGCTCCCGGGGCCAATACCGTGTCAGCCGCCTCTTGCAGCTCAGGCCGCGTCTCGATGCCAAGCGTATCGCCTCGAAGCATGCCGATGGCAAGCTCGAGGTCGATCACGGAATTGTCCACCAAGGCGCCCAGCCGGTCTTCATCACCGCTCGTGAAGGTCACTAGTTTCATTGAGTCTCCTTAACGCAGTAGGCAGTCGGCAGTCGGCAGAAAGCAAAATCTCCTGGGAGGCGGGCAGAAGACTGAGCGTACGCAGAGGGCAGAAGGTCGCCGGCAGGCGGTGATTGCCGTATCCAAGAGATGCGCGTGTCATAAAGCGCGCCGCGACTGGCAACTGCCTCTTGCCCAAAGTTGACTGCCGGCTGGCAACTGCCTACTGCCGATTGCCTACTGCCGACTGCCGACTGCCCTCCGCCACCACGCGCTCCGTTTCGCGCGCGACCACGATCTCCTCATTGGTGTACACCACCAGCACCGCCACGCCGGAAGCGGGGCTCGAGATTATGCGATCGCCGCGCGCAGGCTGGCAGTTCACCTCTGCATCGAGGTGGATTCCGAGGAATTCCATATCGCGGCAAACTTCCTGCCGCACCCGCCAGGAGTTCTCACCGATGCCGCCCGCAAAGGCCACGGCGTTGAGCCCACCCATGGCCGCCGCGAAAGCCCCGATGTATTTCTTGACCTCGTAAACGAGCACCTCCACCGCCAAGGCGCTCCGCCGATGCCCTTTCGACGCCGCTTCTTCCAGATCCCGCAGGTCGCTGCTCAGCCCCGAGATACCCAGCAGGCCGCCTTTCTTGCAGAGGATTTCACGAACCTCGTGGGGCGCCAACTTCTCCTTCTCCATCACGTGCAGAATGATGAAAGGGTCAAGGTCGCCGCAGCGTGTGGCGTGCTCGATTCCGGACTGGGCGGAGAAGCCGAAACTTGTGTCGACGGACTTCCCTTCCTCGACTGCGCAAATCGACGAGCTCCCGCCCAGGTGGCACGAGACAAGCCTCAACTCAGACGCGGGACGGCCCAACATCTCCGCCACACGGCGCGCCACGTGGCGGTGCGAAGAGCCATGAAAGCCGTAGCGGCGCACACCGTGCTTCTCCTGCCACTCGTAGGGGACGCCATAAGTGAAAGCTCTCTCCGGCAGGCTGGCGTGGAAACCCGTTTCGAAAACCGCCACCATCGGTATTCCGGGCAAAACCTCGCGAAAGATCTGCATGGCTTGGATGTAAATTGGGTTGTGAACGGGCGCCACAGGAACGAACTCCTGCATAGCAGCCAGCAGATCGTCATCGACCAGGAAACTTCCGCAGTAGCGCGGGCCGCCATGCACGGCTTTGAACCCTACGGCCGCAATCGCGCCCTTGGCCTCAGCAGATGAGTGGCGTTGAGGGAGCTTGTCAACCAGGAATCTGATCGCAGCCCGGTGGTCGGGGATCGGCGCCGCCTCTTTCACTTCCCTTCCGCCAACTTCATCCCAGCTTGTGATCGGAGACTCTGCGCTTCCGATGCGCTCGATCTTGCCGCGGGCCAGAACCTTGTCGTCCTCGGTTTCAATGAGCTGATATTTCAGCGACGTGGAACCGAGATTGGGAACCAGAATCCGCAAGATAGAACCTCTCTGTGCGCAAAGCGCTTTGGAGTGCGGCAGCTTGCTGCCGCTCTGCCTCAGGCCGGCTTGCCGGCCGTCTGTGTGTGTAGCCGACGTTCAGGCCAGCACCTCGCATGCCGACCCGAAGGTCACTTCTACACGGCGCAGCGCGAGCTGGCTCGCGGGGAAAAGCGGCGGCAAGCCGCCGCACTCCAAAGCTACGCCGCCCGTCGCTGGTGGTGCATCAGCAGAAGCGCCAACGACATGGAATGGAGCTTGGTCTCCGGCGGTTCCGCCCGCGAAAGCACGATCAGCGGCACGCGCGCCCCCACGATGATCCCGCCGGACTGGCCTCCGGCAAAGTAGGTGATCGCCCGATACAGGATATTCGCCGCTTCAATATCGGGAGCGATAAAGACGTCAGTAGCCTCGACTACCGGGCTGGCAATGCTTTTGCGGTCCGCGGCAAAGCGGCTGAGCGGAACGTCCAGGGCCAAGGGGCCCTCCAGGTAGGCGCCCGTGATCTGTCCTCGGCGGTTCATCTGCGCCAGCGCCGCCGCATCCACCGTTGCCGGCATGGCCGGATTGACGAACTCCAGCGCCGCCAGCAATACCACCTTAGGCTCCGCGATGCCCAGCGCGTGCGCCACTTCGATGGCGTTGCGGCAGATTTCCGCCTTGTTCTCCAGGGTGGGCGCAATGTTGATCGCCCCGTCGGTCATGACCATCAGGCGGGGAATTCGAGGCGTCTGGAAAACGATGACCTGGCTCAACTGTCTTCCGGCGCGCAAGCCGCGTTCTTTGTCCAGAACCCCCCGGATCAGGTTGGCCGTAGTTACCTTGCCCTTCATGAGCAGGTCGGCCCGGCCTTCCCGTACCAGGTCGATGCCCTGGCGAATCGAGGCGTCTTCCCCGGAGGTCGCGATCAGCGACTCGGGACGCAGACTGTAGCCCACTTTGCGAGCGGCCTCTTCAATCTTGGCGGGCTTGCCAATCAGCGTGGGCAGCGCCAGTCCCAGCGGTTCGGCTTGCGCCAGACTTTCCAGCACGTCAGGATCGTGTCCTTCGATCACCGCGATTTTCGCGGGGCCAAGCTGCCGTGCGCGCGCAATCAGTTCCTCAAAGCTGCGGATCATCAGCGTCTCCGGATCAAGGAGCTCCTGCCTCGACGCGCCCCCTCACCCCCGGCCCCTCTCCCCCGAGGGGGCAAGGGGTGAATCGGTCGCGCAGAATAGTAGGTTTGGAACGAACTCCCCTCGCCCCCTTGGGGGAGAGGGGCCGGGGGTGAGGGGGGCCGGCGAATTCACCACCACCGAGTAATGGGCCGTCAGCTCACAGCCGCCGCCCGGCTCTGCACCTGCCCGACAATGGCC
>CAWJHY010000098.1:0-27550 GCA_963842495.1 uncultured Acidobacteriota bacterium | reverse complement strand
GGGCTCGCATTTTCCCCTTGACAAGTGAAGTGAGCTATGATAGCCGATTAGCATGGTTGAAGTGCGGACAAAGTGTCGCAGGCCGCTCCCGGCGCGCGCTCAAGAAAGGAAAGCGGAGGTGGTCCCGGCAAGGGCAAAAACCGGGAATTGCAGAAAATACAAAAATAGTACGATCGAAGCCAGTATATTATTGAAAACACAGGTTAGCACGTCTTATTTTGCGCAAAACGAACCCAAAACGAACCGCTTTTTCACGGCAAACAACCGCATTTTGCACGAAAAAGGGGAGCAAACAACGCACCTTTCGCAGCCCTCGACTTTCGCCAAGGGGCTACATCGAGACGGACAGCAGCGCCAGGCTGTTCGCCCGGCCGAAGGTAAGCCCCACCCCGGCATCCGAGAATCCGCAGACGTTGGAAAGCCGGTCCACGTCGGGCCATGCGCATCTCGGACGTTTTTGCCGAATCCCCTCACCGACTTCCGGAGTTTTGCCCCGCAGTGAAACTCCCCCCCGCACCTTTTCGTCTGAGCCCATGTAGTCAATATCACCATCTGAAAGGGTGTTGAGATGGGTCATAGGAAGTATCCGTACATTTTGTCACTCCTCCTGCTCTCTCTTTCTTTCCCCGGCCAGGCGTTGGCCCAAATCCCCTCCGGCACGATTCGTGGCCAAGTGTCGGATCCCTCCGGCGCCGGCGTTCCCGGCGCTGTGGTGCAAGCGGTTTCTTCTTCGGGGCAGACCAGCTCCGGGGTTGCGAAGACCGACGGCAGCTATGAAATCCGCGGGCTCGCACCGGGCAAGTACACCTTGCGGGCCCAGGCCACGGGCTTTGCGATCTTCGAGCAGCAGAGCGTCGAGATTCTCGCCGGGCAAGGCAAAAAGCTCGACATCGCTCTTCGACTCGCCGAGGAAAAAGAGCAGGTCACCGTCTCCGCGCAAACCACGCAAGTGAGCGTCGCGCCCCAGGACAACGCCACCGCGCTCGTTATCAAGGGTGAAGACCTGCAGGCGCTCTCCGACGACCCGGACGAGTTGCAGTCCGAACTCGACGCGCTGGCAGGGCCGTCGGCGGGGCCGAATGGCGGCCAGATTTATGTGGATGGCTTCACCGCCGGGCAGCTTCCGCCCAAGGCGGATATTCTCGAAATCCGAATCAACCACAATCCGTTCTCCGCGGAATACGACAAGCTGGGCTATGGCCGCATTGAAATCACCACTCGCCCGGGCGCCAGCCAGCTTCACGGACAGATTCTAGGCAATCTGAACGACTCGGTTTTCAACTCGCGGAATCCCTTCGCGCCGCAGGAACCCGGCTATCATTCGGAGTTTTTCAACGGCAGCGTTGGGGATGCGCTCAGCCGCAAAGCTTCGTTCTTCTTCACGTTCTTCCGGCGCGACATTCAGGATAACTCGATTGTCTCCGCATTCACACTCAGTCCCACCACGCTCGCCGAGATGCCGTTCAGCCAGGCGGTGGCCAGCCCCGCAACGCGCACCAATCTCAGTCCCCGCTTCGACTACCAGTTGAGCCAGAACAACGTCCTGACCGTGCGCTACCAGTTCTTTGACAACAACACGCTCAACGGCGGAATCGGCCAGCTCAGCCTCCAGTCGCAGGGCTACAACACCCATAGCCTCGAACACACCCTCCAGGTGAGCGACACGCAGGTGTTCAGCGCCAAGACGCTGAACCAGTTTCGCTTCCAATATCTCCACGACGGCGTCAGCCAGACCGCCAAATACCTCGAGCCCACGATTTCTGTTCTGGGTGCGTTCACCGGCGGCGGCAATTCCAGCGGCGTTTCTTCCGATACCCAAAACCGCTATGAGCTTCAAAACCTGACGTCCCTGTTTCTTGGCAAGCACACGCTGGTAGTCGGAGGGCGCCTGCGGGACGGCCAGGATTCGAACATCTCCGACGCAAACTTTAACGGCACGTTTACGTTCCCATCGCTCCAGGCTTACGCTGCGGGGCAACCGAGTCAGTTTCTGATTGTCTCGGGGCGGCAACTGGCCACGGTCAACCTGCTGGACGTAGGCCTCTCCGCCCAAGACGACTGGCAACTCCGCCCCGGCATGACGCTGAGCGCGGGACTGCGTTGGGAAACTCAGAACGACATCCACGATCACTCGGATTTTGCCCCGCGCCTGGGTTTTGCCTGGGGGCTTCGCCGCTCGCAAAAGGGGCCGGCGAAGTCCGTCCTGCGCGTTGGATCGGGCGTCTTCTACGACCGCTTTGCTTCCAACCTGGTGCTCAATGCGGAAAGGCTGAACGGCCAAAACCAGATCGAGCTGATTATACCGTCGCCGGAGTTTTATCCCGACATTCCGCCTTTCCCGACGCTTAAGGGCCAATCTACCTCGATTCCCAGTAGTTATGAGATCGCCCCCAATTTACGCGCTCCCTACGTTTGGCAGTCGGCGGTGAGCCTCGAGCAGCAGCTTACCAAGAGCGCGACCCTCTCGCTCACCTACCTTCACTCCCGCGGACTTCATCAGTTTCTCCTCGATGACATCAACGCGCCTCTTCCGCCCGGAGATCCCGAGGCCGGTGTGCGGCCACAGGGTGATGATCTTGGGAATCTCTATCAGTACGAATCCGTGGGCCTCTTCAACCAAAACCAACTGATTGCCAATTTCAATGTGCGCCTGGGTGCGAAGCTCTCGCTGTTTGGCTACTACACGCTCAACTATGCCGACTCCGACACCACCGGCAACAACCCCAGTATCGCAATGAACCCCTACGATCTTCTGGAAAGTTACGGGCGAGCATCGTTCGATGTTCGCAACCGATTCTTCCTGGCGGGCACCTGGAATCTGCCGCACCGCTTCAGCCTCAGCCCCTTTTTGGTCACTGCCTCCGGGGCGCCCTTTAACGTAACCATGTACCAGGATGTCTATGGGACAGGGGTTTACAACGCCCGGCCTGCCTTCGCCGCGGCAGGTGAGTCCGGTCCTGAAATTGTGGCAACCCGCCTCGGCACGTTCAATCTTGCGCCGCAGACCAACCAAGCCCTGGTTCCCATCAATTACTTTACCGGGCCCGGCCAATTCACCCTGAATCTGCGCCTCAGCAAAACCTTCTCTTTCGGGAAAGAGGTTACCAGGCGAGCCTCGACTGGCGGCGGTCGCGGAGGTGGCGGCGGATTCGGCGGAGGAGGTGGCAGAGGCGGCGGTGGCGGCGGGCGGGGCGGTTACGGTGGCGGCGGGCTCGGCGGCCGGGGCATGGGAGGCGGTGGCGGCGCGGGCGGTTTCTTCGGTCAGGGTAATAACGCGACCAAGCGCTATAGCCTCACCTTCAGCGCCTACGCGCGCAACGTCCTGAATAACGTAAATCTCGGTTCGCCCATGGGTGTGATTGGATCGCCCCTTTTCGATCAGTCCAACTCGCTGGGCGGGGTCTTCGGCGGCGGCGGCGGGTCCCAGGCGGCCAACCGCCGCATAGACTTCCAGGCGGTCTTCAGCTTTTAGGATGAGGAGTAGCGGTTATCGAGTAAGTGTTGATCCTACTGCCTTCCTCTGCCGGTCATTCCCCGAAAGCGGGAATCCAACCCTGGCGATTTGCTCGCCTACAGTTCGGATTCCCGTTTTCGCCAGAGCGAATTGCCAAAGTCAAGGGAACTTCCCGGCGCCGAATGGGGTCTATGAATATGCGAGTCAGTGTGATCATCATCGGGATGTGCAATGAAGAATAGTTTCGGCTTCCCCCTTCGGAATATGTTCCTAGCGAGCCGCCACTGGGCGGAGCAGCCCGCTCGCGGACGCCCGAAGCACGCATGGGCCGTGACGCTCGTCTTCTTTTCCGCGCCGGCGATGTGCATGGCGGTTACGGCGCCGGCTTGCCGAGCGTCTCCGGCCGTGTCCTCCCAAGCCGCGGGGCGAGATTTCGTCGTTCGGTTTAAAGATGGTAAGGAAGGAGCCTCGATTCTCGCGGCTCTCCGCGACTTCCTTAAAAGCCATGGCATGACCATCCGCTAGAACCGGCGGGATGACTGGCGAATGCCCAATCCTATTCGCGTCGAGCAAGTGGGGCGGACTCCCTGCCTTACGAACTCCGCCACTTTTCCCTGTGGCGTGTAGCCGTTCGCGTATTATCCTGAAAAGAATTATCCATCCTCAAAAGCCACCGAGCCGCAATCGCAGCGACTCTGCGCTGCGCGCTCTACCGCCCACTTGGGCGCGCCCTTATGATCCGCAGATGGCCAGCAAAACTGTACACCTCGACACCCTTTACTAGGGTTCCAAGTGAATCGCGATTTGCCTTCTGAGGGAATGGGGCTTGGGATCACCACACTCTGTCAGGGCAGCATCCGTGCATTCGCGCCCCAGCGTTTCAACCGGATTGTCTATGTTGCCTGATAGGATCTTCCCATCGGCCAGGTTCGTTTTTATTTCCACATCGAAGGTTTCCTTGCCGACTGCGGCGAGATACTTTCCGTTTTCCATTTTCTGTACTTGGACCCAGTTGTTCGCTGTATCCGCCACAGGCTCGCGCATCCAGTCTGCCGGGAATTGGACCTCAGGCTTTTCGGGCGGCACGTGATGGATGAGGATGATGACCGTGTTCTCAGATTGGTTGACCTCCTTGAGACTGAGATCAAAATCGATGGAGTCTTCCCCGATTAGGACGTAGCTGCCATCTGCCCATGAGTTGGGCTTGCCGTGTTTGAGATAGAAATGATCTCCGGCATGGGCGAGTTTCTCCGTCTTTTCGGCCAGCCACAAATCTACGTAGAAATTCATGAAGTCAGTGACGGGCCCGACAAGCCTGCGGTCAATCCGGCTGAGATTGGGGAACACGGAATGGCGATTGGGATCCAGCGTAAGCTGCTGCCGAAAATCCAGGCTTGCAGCGGGGAGTGCGACTTTCTGATCGCCAGAAATCAGATTTGACCAGCGATACTCCTCAAAGTAAGCCCCAGCGGAGTCCCTCTTGACGATTCCGTCAGCTTGAATTTCATAATGCCAGCGCTCGTTGATACCTGTCATATGGTAGGTCAACTTCTCGCCCTCACGGTAGCGCCGGAGTAACACATTGTGGTCATTTGTGAGAGCTTGCGCAGCGAGCAGGTTAGAAAAGGCACAGATTAGGACACTCGACGCAAGTAACTTCATCATTTCTTTCTTACCCCCTTCGCGAGAGCATTGGTTCTCGTCGCGGGTCTTCTTGGGGCCTTCGAGGACGCGCCGCGATTTTGCACAACGAGTCTACAGGACTCATGCCGTTATCTCCAACGCCCGATTAACGGCCCACTCGTTGCTGTGTAACCTCCTGACTCCCCGGAAGTCCGCTCCGGGGAAGTCCCTGCTTTTTTGCATTTTCAACTTGACAACCTCACGGACATGTGATAGCCTACAATGGTGGTCTTGTTGCGGACACATTGTCGCAGGCAAGCGCCGAGGCGCAAGGGAAGGCGGAAGGGTCCCGGCTAGGGGGGAATGTACGGAACTACAAAAAATGAAAAACAGTGGGAACGAAGCTAAGAAGTACCTGAAAACAAAGCACATCACTTTTTTGAACGGTGCAAATTATGGCCGTTTTGCGTGCGAATTAGCGCAAATTACGCGCTAAAACGAGCAAAAACGGCGCAATTTGCGAAAACGAAGTCAGGCTTCAGGGCTGGAAGGCGAAGGCCTGAAAGTGACAATAAGTCGGCTACAGAACCTCGGGGGTTGCGGGCCCTCGGCCGGCCGGCGCCGGGAATCTCAATTGAATCCCGCCACCAGGTGGGGAACGTACGGTTCCTCGAGCGCCGCAATCTCCTGCGGCGTAAGGCGCAGCGAGAGCGCTGCCACGGCCTCCGTCAGGTGGTGCGGCTGGGTGGCGCCGACAATGGGCGCGGTGATCCCCGGCTTGCTGAGCATCCACGCCAGCGCCAGTTGAGCGTGTGAAACACCTCGCTCCCCTGCCATCTGAGTTAATCGATCCACAACCGGCCGGTCCAGTATTTCCGTCTTCGAATACAGGCTCTTGCCGAATCCGTCGGTCTCGAAGCGCTTGGTCATTTCCACCCGCCAGGGACGCGCCAGGCGGCCACGCGCCAGCGGGCTCCAGGGAATCACCCCGATGCCCTCGGCCCGGCAAAGGGGCAGCATCTCGCGCTCCTCTTCACGGTAGAGCAGGTTGTAATGGTTCTGCATGGAGACGAAACGGGTCCACCCATGCAGGTCGGCGAGATAGAGCGCTTGGGTGAACTGCCACGCGAACATGGAGGACGCGCCGATATAACGCACTTTGCCGGATTTCACCGCGTCGTGCAGCGCCTCCAGTGTTTCCTCGATGGGCGTTTCGTAGTCCCAGCGGTGAATCTGGTAGAGATCGATGTAGTCGGTCTCGAGGCGCCGCAGGCTCTGCTCGAGTTCGTAAAGGATGGCCTTGCGCGACAGGCCGCGCCCGTTGGGTTCATCGCGCATAACCCCGTAGACCTTGGTCGCGACGACTATCGTGTCCCGCATAGTATGGGCCTTCAGGAACCGCCCCAGAACCTTTTCGCTCGCGCCGCCCGAATACACATTGGCGGTATCGAAGAAATTGATGCCCAGATCGAGCGCCTGCCGGAAGTAGGGTTGGCTCTGTTCCTCGTTGAGAACCCAGGCGTGCCTGCCGGCTTTCAACTCGCCCGTGGCCGGCGCTCCGTAACTCATACAGCCGAGGCAGATCCGCGACACGCGCAGCCCCGCCTTGCCGAGATTAACGTACTCCATAGTCACCTCGATTCGTGCGAGCCCAATCGATTCGCCACCGCCCGCCCCGCAGCGGCACCCAGACAAGCTGCTTCCTGGGAGTTCCGCGCGCGTGGTGATAAAGGACTGCCGTGCGGGCATAGAAGCCGCGCGTGTGGGGCGTGTCTCCAAATCCCAGGCGCTGAACGTCCAGATGGTGGCAGAACTCGTGGCAAAGCGTGCTCAGAAATGTCCCCAGCGAAGTCACTTGCTTGCGCATGGCAGTCCGCATCCACACGCGGATTTCCTGTTTTCGAAGGTCGTAGTCTCCAAAAAGCTCCGACGCCCCGCCCTCATGGACGCGAACCGGGCGGGCCGCCAGCACTCGCACCTGCGGTTGGGACACGCCGTAGAATTCCGACGCCACGCGCAGGAACTCCGCGCAGACTTCCCGCACCGGCGCGCTTTGGCCGCTTTTCATGGCCAGGTCGAGAGCACTTGCCGGCCCCCGCAAGCGACCGTCCGGCGGTATTTCGAGGTCGCAGAGTTTGTCGCTGGCGAGGAACTGTGCCCGCAGCGTCGCCTTGCGCGGTTGGCGGTCCGTGAGCATCGTAACCCCACATTAGCGCATACCGTGTCGGGATTCCAGCCCTCCAAGAGTCCTTGCACCGCGAAGATTCTGCGAACTGTGGCATGGGCATTCCTTCGCTGCGCTCGGGACCGGCAATGCCCGTGCGCACGGCCAAGACGGCCGTGCCACGTTTTGGTTGCGGCTCCGCCGCCCTGTGGTAAGATTTGCGCGGGGAGTAATCCGCATCTACCGGAATGCCAGGGAAAGTCCGGCCTATGGTCCTGTCGCGCCCGGCAAAGATCGACCCGCAATTCTGTTGTTTCCGCTTGCGCGTCGGCCAGTCGAAAATCCACGGCCGAGGCGTTTACACTGACCAGGATATCCCGCCCAACCGCAAGGTAATCGAGTACAGGGGGGAAAAGATCAGCATGAAGGAGGGCCGGAAGCGCCGCCATACTCCTTATCTCTTCCTTCTCGACAAGCGCTGGATGCTCGACGGCGCCGTCCATGGCTCAGGCGCCGAGTTGGTCAACCACTCCTGCGCGCCCAACTTGGTCACCCGCATTTTTAAGGGGCACATTATCTATATGAGTCTGCGCAGGATTCGCAAGGGCGAAGAGCTGACCGTCGACTACAACTACGACGACACCGATGAGACCATGCGCTGCATCTGCGGCGCCCCCGCTTGCCGGGGCACAATCAACACCCCGTAGCAGGTCGCGGTAGCCTAAGCAAGGAACCAGGGTATGGCAGCGCGATCGGTTCTGGTTGCGTTGCTCACATTGAGGGCCCTGGTGCAAGAAGCTTCCGCACAGGTATCGGCCGTCCAAGTGCCGGCCAGGGTGAGCCGCACTTGCCGGGAGTTGACTAACCCCGAATAGTATCCTCGCACTCAAAAGCGCCGTCGGAGACACTCTCTCAGTGCAAAGATGCACTCTTCGTCGGCCGTGGTTTCTTCTCCGTTTCCGCCCGCACCGCAAGCAGAGCCGGCTTCAACCGCGCCAACTCTCGCTCCAGGCTCTCGAGCGCATTACCCGCCTCCGCCCAGTCGCTGGCGTGCGCGAGCCCTTCGAGCTTGAAGGCGGCTTCCGAGGCTAGTTTGGCGGCAAGGTTACTGGTGCAGCCTTTCATGCTATGCGCGCCTCTTTGCAGGGCCCGGGAATCTTTCCTTCCCAGCCCGGCCCGGATTTCATCCAGCAGGCGCGGGTAGTCGCCGAGATACAAATCGACGAGGTCTCGTAGTAATTGCAGGTCATTATCTACACGCGACATCAGCGCTGCTTCATCCAGAACCTCCGCCGAGGCTTCTTCGGCAGGCGCGGCGGCAGGAATGTCGGGCATCCCGCTGACCAGTCTTTGGATCGTTTCAAGCAAATCCTGATGTCGAATGGGTTTGGACACATAGGCGTCCATGCCTGCCGCCAGGCACCGCTCACGATCGCCTTTCATCGCGTAGGCGGTCAAGGCAACGATCGGCATGTGTCTGCCGCTGGTCTTCTCCTTCTCGCGAATAATGGCGGTGGCGTGAAAGCCATCCATGTCGGGCATCTCCACGTCCATCAGCACGAGGTCACAATTCGACCCCTCCCGGTCCAAAAGTTCGACAGCCTCCTTGCCGCTAGCCGCTGCCATCACGGTGTGTCCGTTTTTCTGAAGCAGACGCCTCACCAGCTCCCGGTTGATCGCGTTGTCTTCCGCCACGAGAATACGGAGCTGGTGGCGGGTTTCTCGAATCGTGTGACGGGTGACGAGCTCGGGGCGATCGCGCTTCTGGTTCGGCTGGCCCAGCACGAGCAGGATGGCCGCCAGGAGCTCAGATCGCCGGATGGGCTTGCCAAGGTACGCCGAGATGCCGAGTTCACGGCAACGGGCGGCATCGCCTCGCTGTCCACCCGAGGTCAACATCATGATCGCGCTTCCTGCCAGGCCTGGATCCTGCCTGAGCTTCTCGACCACCATGAAGCCGTCCATGTCCGGCATATGGGCGTCGAGCACAATCAAAGGGAAGGGCTTGCCCATGTCTCTTGCGCGTCGCATCGCGAGCAGTCCCTCTTGCCCCCTCTCCGCCATCGTGGCCTGCATCGACCAACCCGCGAGCATGGCCTCCAAGATGCGCCGGTTCGTGGCATTGTCGTCAATGACGAGCACCGGGACACCTTGCAGCGAGACTTTCGCCGCCAGCGCGGGTTGTGGTTGCAGGTCTTTCACGCGGCCAAATTTCGCCGTGAAGTGGAACCTGCTCCCTTTGCCGACTTCGCTCTCCACCCAAATTCGGCCTCCCATCAGCTTTACCAGCCGGGAGGAAATAGCCAGGCCTAGACCCGTTCCGCCATATTTTCGCGTGGTCGAGCTATCGGCTTGTATGAAGGCTTCAAAAATCCGATCTTGCTTTTCCCGCGCGACCCCGATGCCCGTATCGCGGACGCAGAAATGAAGCACAACCCAATCTTCCCCCTGCGAGTCGATCTCAACTCGCAGATTCACCTCCCCGCGCTCGGTGAACTTGATGGCATTCCCCATAAGATTGACGATGATCTGGCGCAGGCGGCCAGGGTCTCCGAGCACGCGGGCGGGAAAGTCGGAGGGCGTCTCCCATGTCAACTCAAGCCCTTTTTCGTCGCCTCGGATGGAAAGCGCCCGTGTGGTGTTGCTGATCGTATCTTGCGGATCGAACTCAAAGGGTTCGAGCGAAAGCTTCCCGGCCTCAATCTTGGAGAAATCCAAGATGTCATCAATCAAGGTCAAGAGGGTGCCAGCGGACTCCTTCACACTGTTGAGGTATTCTCGCTGTTCACCGGAAAGGGAGGTGTCAAGGGCCAATTCCGTCATGCCAATAATGCCATTCATGGGCGTGCGGATCTCATGACTCATCATGGCCAGAAAATCGCTCTTGGCCCGACTGGCCGCTTCTGCCGCCTCCTTGGCGTCCCGCAGTTCCTGGTCCGCTTGGATGCGCCTGGTGATATCGCGGGAGACGCCAAAGGTTCCGATGATGTTTCCGTTGCTGTCACGCAAGGGCATCTTCGTCGTTGAGACCCAAGTCACATGGCCGTCCGGCCAAGTTTCTTTCTCCTCTTTGGCAACCATCGCTTGGCCCGTCCTGAGGATCTCCTGCTCATCAGCATAGGCCTGTTGCGCATGTTCTTCGCTGAAAAAGTCGAAATCGGTCTTGCCGACCGCCTGGGCTGGGTCGCCCAAACCGAATGCCCTGGCGTGGGCCCTGTTGATGCGGGTAAAACGGCTCGCGAGATCTTTGAAATAAATGAGGTCCGGGAGATTGTCCATGAGGGTACGTAGCAGGTTTCTCTCCTCGACCAGCGCTTCCTCCGCCCGCTTGCGCTCGGTGCGGGCAGCATCCTGCGCTTCTGTCTCCAACCCGCCAAGAGGTGGCTCGCCTTCACTCGCTTCCTCGCCTGCTTGGGGCGGTCTCCGTCGAGCCTTCTTGTTGGCGCGCCGCGAAGCGAAAATGAGCATGGCAGCACCTGAGGAGAACACTAGAGTGATCATGCTCGATATCCAAAGGATCATAGTTCTCCCCCCCGCACCTCGCCCCAAAAGACCCGAGGTCTCCTGTTCTCTTATCGGCAGGAAGAAAGGAAATCTCTAGCGGTGGTGTTGTATCATTGGTATGCCCGTTCCGAATTCGACCGAAGAGCGGCCTGACGCTGGGATCGACCAGCGCGGACCGTAGCTTTGTTGTGGGGAGGTCTTGATGCTTGGATTCACGCGTCGTGAGTTTCTCGGTTCCGCAGTAGCAATCGGCGCCATTTCACGTCTAGGCTTACCTAAAGAAGCGGTGCTTCGAATTGGCGTAACTGACTGGAACCTAAATCTGGGCGCCAGTCCGGATGCGGTGCCGCTGGCCGCCCGCCTCGGGTTTGATGGCGTACAAGTGTCGTTTGGACGAAAGATCGTAAATGACAAGATGCCGGTTGACAACCCGGAAATCCTGGTGCGCTATCTCAACCTGTCCAGGCAGTACAAGATTCCGATCGACGGCACGTGCGTGGACCGGCTGCACGATAACGGCCTGAAAAACGATAAGCTGGCCGTAAAGTGGGTGCAGGATTCCATTCGTTTAACCAAGGCCCTGAACTCGCAGGTGCTTCTGCTTCCCTTCTTCGGCCAGCGAGCCCTGCAAACCCGCGACGAAATGGACTACGTCGGCGATGTCTTGCGTGATCTCGGACCGGATGGGGAAAAGGCGGGAGTGGTGCTGGGGCTGGAGGACACGATCTCCGCCGAGGACAACGTCCGAATCATGGAACGCTCGCGCTCCAAGAACGTCCTGGTCTATTACGACGTGGGGAATTCCACCAAGGCAGGTTTTGACGTGGTGAAGGAAATCCGCTGGCTTGGAAAAGACCGGATTTGTCAGTTCCATCTGAAGGATAATCCGCACTACCTGGGCGAAGGCAGCATTCAGTTTCCACCCATTATGCAAGCAATTCGCGATATCGGATTTACCGGCTACGCCAACTTGGAGACCGATGCGCACCCGAACCAGCTCGAGGCGGATATGCGCCGGAATTTGACGTACATTCGCAAGGTCATGGGGAGTTGAGGAGTTGAGAGGTCGAGAATCCGACATGATTCATCCCATCAGACGGGGGACAAGGCAGGAATTATGGGAAACATGAGCCTCGCGCTGGTTGTTCTTATGATCGGACTCCAGTCCCAACCACCGCCGGATACGCCGGAGGTTAAAGATCTAATGAGGCTCGAGTCGGTCTGGAACGAGGCCCACGAAAAGGGAGACGCGAGCGTTCTCGAAAAGCTATGGGCCGACGATCTTGAGGTCACCGTGCCCAGGATGCCGGTGATGTCAAAGTCGGATGTTCTGGGATTCGCGCGCTCCGGACGGATGAAATTCCAGCGTTATCAGACTTCTGACCTCAAGGTGCGTGTTTATGGCGACGCCGCAGTCGTCTCCGGCCGTCTGCAGCGAACGCGCACTCTGGGCGACAAAACGGTGAACGACGATTGGCGGTTCACCAAGTTATACATCCGCCGCGAAGGGCGCTGGCAGGTGGTTGCTTTCCACGCTTCCGAAGCAGCGCAGCCTTGAATGCTTACGCCGATTTGGACCTAGCAACCTCTTCCGACTCTCGAATTGCGGAGGTGAGACATGGAACAAGATGAAGCCACCACTTACACTCGTCGATCGTTTCTCAGCCGGTCGTTAGGCGCCGGGGCGGCGGCGACCGCGTTTACCTTCGTCAAGCCCGAACTGGTGCGAGGCGCGGGAAAGGAGCGGCTGCGCGCGGGCTTGGTCGGCTGCGGCGGACGTGGCACGGAAGCAGCCGTAGACCTCCTCACCGCTGACCCAAGTGTGGAACTCGTCGCCATGGGAGATATCTTCGAGGACAAGCTCCAGAAGTCTCTGGCCGACCTGCGCGATCCGAATTTCTTGATGGACACCAGTCCCAAGAAGGCGTCCCAGTTCACGGGCCAGCCCTTGGCGGAACTCGTGGATTCGATTCGCAAGCGAGTCAGCGTCGATCCCGAACATTGCTTCAGCAGCTTTGACGCGTATAAGAAGGTTCTTGCCTCTGACATTGACGTCGTGCTGCTGTGCACTCCCCCGGGCCACCGGCCCGTGCAGTTCGAGGCTGCGGTCGAGGCTGGGAAGCATATCTTCACCGAAAAGCCCATCGCGACCGACCCGGTCGGAACGCGGCGTTTTATCGCCGCAGTGAAGAAAGCTGAGGAGTCGAAGCTGACGGTAGTCGCGGGCACGCAACGGCGTTCGCAAAAGGACTACATCGAAACGGTCCAGAAAATACACGATGGCGCCATCGGGGATGTCGTGAGTCTCAGCGCGACGTACCTCAGCGGACCGGTCTTGCACGTGGACCATCGCGACCCGTCCTGGGGCGATATGGAGTGGCAGCATCGCGACTGGTATTCATTCGTCTGGATTTGCGGGGACCAGATGGTGGAACAGCACATTCATACCATCGATTTCTGCAACTGGGTGATGGGCGCCCATCCAGTCAGAGTCGTTGGGTCAGGCGGCGTAGCGTGGCGTCCGCGGGAAGAGCTCTACGGCAATATCTACGACCACCTGACGGCAGATTTCGTTTATCCCAACGGTGTCCACCTCTATAGTGCTTGCCGGCAATATCCCAAGGGCTCCTATCGCAAAGTGTGGAACACCATCGTGGGCGCGAAGGGGCAGACCGATGGCCTCGACATGGGCACGCCGGGCCTCGACCCCTACGTCCAGGAGCACGTCCGCCTGGTCAAGAGCATTCGCGGCGACATTCCCTATACCAACGATGGGATGACCGTAGCCGAAAGCACCATGACCTGCATCATGGCCCGGGAAGCTGCTTACTCCGGCATGGAAATCACCTGGGATATGATCATGGCCTCAAAGCAGGACCTACAGCCCAAGACCCTGGACTATAAGCTCGCCATGAGCGTGCCGCCCGTGCCGGTGCCGGGGCAGTACGAGTTCGTGTGAGGATGCAGGGGGAGTTCGACGAAAATCCCTTGTGTCGCAGAAGAACGAGAATCCACGCTTAACCGAATATCTCAGCGAGCGGGAGTGAGAGCCCAGGGAGTAAATCAGGCTCTTCAAATCTGTCGCCAGCTTCTGCGGTGCGCACTTCGGGCGCGGGGTTGCCGGGAACATAGCGATAGGCGAGTCGCTTATTGGGGTATATGAGCCATACGGCTCGCGCCCCCGCCTCGAGGTACTGTGATACTTTTACAAGCAGGTCGTCAGCCCGATCGCTCTTCGACACAATTTCCACCGCCAAGTCTGGCGACACAGGCAGCGGCGATTGATCGTCATCAACATCCTGGAGCCGGCGAGATTGGATAAACGCCACGTCCGGTCTGCGGACGACTTCACCGACGAGCTTCATGTCAGTTTCACTCGTCACACGGCCCAGGTTGTGACACTTGGCGAACGCCCGCAAACGACCGTTTAGTTCATCGCGAAGATCGTTGTGGAGAAGGCTAGGAGATGGAGTCACAATCAATTCCCCTTCGCTCAATTCATACCGAACTCCCTCGGGCTCCTCAAGTGTCGCGTACTCTTGCACGCTGAGCAAAGTCTTCGTCGCCATACATCAACTCCCGCTAGCCATAGGGCAGCGCGAGGGCAAGTGGAGTGCAGTTCGATCGCTGTTGTGGGGGTCGAGTCTTCCGGCCCCTGTGGGGAAGCTCGACCTCTTTCTAGGCCGACTGTTGTTTGGCTTGCCTTGCACGTTTGCCCTCCCGGCCTCGTGCTAACCTGTCACGGCGTATTCGACGGAGCGGGGATTGGAGACTCGTTTGGAGGCTTCCAGGATTTCCAGGCCCACGATGTTGCCATCCTTGTCGTAGTCGAGGATCACCCCGGGCTTGTCTTCATCGGATTCTTCGATGGGCGCATTGCTCAGCAAGATGCGCAACACGTCCACCTCGGGATCATAGGTTACTCTCACGGTTTATTCCAGTACTTCTCGATTTTTGTTGTCCTATAGACGGTCACGGCCAGCGCCGGATTTGCACCGTCATCCACAATGACCCGCACAAGGTACATTTTACCACCGATGTCTCGCTTGGATTGATAGGCTTTCAAGGCTCCTCTTTCGGGCGTGATCTGGTCCGGATTCTCCAAAACCGCCTCCACCCACGCCAGGGGGATTCCGCGGCGCTCCATTTCCTGCCGGGCGTGACTGGAAAGCCGGTATCTCAAGGTCTCCTCGCCGTTTGCGAGGCTCGTCGCTGCACCACCTCGTAACAGGGTACACCGGTTGATCCCCCCACGGCCTCGATACAGAATGCCGCGCAGGCGTTTCCCAGGCGCGCTGCGGTGACGATGTCCGCACCGCTCGCCAATCCGGCAATGAAACCTGCATCCCAACAATCGCCCGCGCCCGTTGTATCAACGATGTTGGCAGGCAGGGCTGGAACGCGTATGCGGTCGCTTCCCTGGGCGATCAGACAGCCCCCCCGTCCCATTTTCAAAACCGCGGCGCGAGCGCCTGATTTCAGGAGTTGGCCGGCCATCTCTTCCGGCGTAGCGTCCGGATAGATTGCCAGCAAGTCCTCGAAGCTCGGAATCACGTAATCGCAGTAAGGGAGCATGGCGGCGAGGGGTTCGAGCTTAGGTCCATAACCAAAATCCTCATCCAGAAAGGTTACAACGCCTCGCCGCTGAGCCTCTGCCAACAAGCTTGCCGCGGGTTCGCCATCCAGTTTCGGCAGGACGTTCAAATCGTGATAGAGGAAAAAATCGGTCGCCAACACTCGGTCAAAATCCAGGTCGCTGAGTGTGAAATTCAGGTTAGCGCCGGGTGTGTGGATAAACGTACGATCACCGTCGGCACGCACTCCCACAAAGGTGAAGGGAGTGGCTTCGCCTGGCGCGACGCGAATTCCCGTCGTGTCAACGCCTAACTTAGAAAGGTCCCGGACAATGAACTCGCCGTTAATGTCATCGCCCACCTTGGCGAAGGAACCGGCAGGCAGCCCCATTCTTACTACCGCCGACGGCATGTTCGCGGCGCCGCCTCCCGGCATCATGCGAATCCATTCCGCGGTCACCTGGCTCTGAAGGCGCGGCACAGGATACTGCGGGATGGGCCCGTTCAACAGGTCCATCACCACCACTCCGACGCAGTGAATTCGCTTCATGGGTTCATCCGCAGGGCCCAGGAGCGGCTCTGGTGGCGGCCGGCGCACAACCCGAAGGGGCACCCTACATGCTTTGCCGAGCCGCCGCCGGCCGCATACCCAGGAGGTCATAGGCAGTATCGTAGAGGATTGCCCGCGCTACGGCCAGAGCGTCGTTGTGCGTGTACTGGCCGTACTCGATCTTCGAGGCCAGGACCACGGACAGTTGGTTGAGGATCATCTTCGCCTTGGCATAGGTCCATTCCAGGCAGTACGCGTCAGAAAAGAACCCGACCTGTTTATTAACCGGCACCATGTCCAACCGCTCTTCCATCACCTGCCGCATGACCGAGGGGAAGAAGTTATGCCACCAGATGCCGCAGAGCGAAAAGTTGGGCAACTCGCGGCACATCGTGCACATCGCTTGATTGGCGTGGCGGCTGGCCAGATGGCACTGGAATCGAATTTTCGGGTAGCGCGCGATCATCTCCGCCACCTGCCCGATGGTGCGCTGCGAAAGCCGGCTGCCCGTCTCGAAGGGCAACGGCTCAGCCGCAATGCTGAACTGAAACACGATCTTGTCCGCGTGGGGTTCCAGTGCCTTCAGATAAGCCTCGTTCACGTAGGACGCGTACACATCGCGTTCGTGCGGACCGGCGTTCGCCCGACGCGCCAGGGCCTCCGTCATCTCCTGGTCGCTTACGACGCGCAAGTCGAGATCCGTCGAGATGCCCGTAGCCACGGAAAGAATCTCGCCGTAAGGGATGTTCGCGACATAGTGATCGATGGCAGCGTGCACGTCGTTCAGAGTCCTGATCACCCGTTCTGTCCGGGGGCGCGTTCCGCCGATGGGGCTGGGACTCTCCGGTTTCCTACCCCAGCATCGTTCAAGTTCGTACAGCGCTGTGTCAAACTCGCCCCATTGGGAGCGCGTGAAGAAAGCCCACTCGAGCGAGTATTGAAGAATGTCACGGTCGCGGCCGCTTTCGCGCCGCGCGTACTCCGTGCAATAGCGCTGTATATTGGCCCGGCGCATGATTTCCCGCTGCCATGCCTTGTCGTCGGCCCGCTCGCGGATCAGCGCGTCCAACCGTTGCCAGTTCTCCGCATTCAGCGGCTCGTTCCAGCCGTACAGATCCCCCAGAATCAGCCGGATGCCCCAGGAGATGCTGGTATTGCGCACATGTTTCAAGTACGGCAAGGCTTCGATGATGCGTTCATGTGCCTCTTGCTGCGACGGCCAGCCGGGGAATTGCGTCAGGCGCGCGCCGCTCGGGCACCCCGCCGCATAGAGATCGCTCACGCCCATGTGATAGAGAAGCACATCGTGCAAGCCGCGCGCCCCCAGTTTCCCGTCCACAAGATGGGTGTGAACGTCCAGTAACGGCATGGCACACAATTCGTCGAATAGCTCCGCTTGCAGGCTATGATCGGTCATGAGCGTTTCTCCTTTGGGTCCTTCGGGCAGGATGCTGAGGAGGCCGCCAGGCTTGTCATCCCGTCAAGCATGGCCGACGGCCATAGTCAGGTGAAACCATTTTGCAACAACCTTCGCCATGGCTTCCATCGCCACCGCCTGCGCCATCGGGACCCAGAGATTCTTTCCTGCACCCCACTGCTCGAGCAGCGATTGCCGCAGGGCGGTGATGGTTTCCGTCGCAACATTCACCTTGGCAATTCCCAGTGATATGGCGCGGCGCAAATCGGCCTCGGGCGTTCCTGAGCCGCCGTGCAGGACGAGTGGAATACGGGTGGCTTCTTTGAGCTTTGCCAGGCGCTCGAAGTCGAGTTGCGGCAGCTTCGTGTAGAGGCCGTGGGCATTGCCGATGGAAACCGCCAGGGCGTCGATGCCGGTCATTTCCACAAAGTCAGCGGCCATCTCCGGGTCAGTCAGGGTGGATTGCTTGCCGCCTTCCGCGCTGACTTGATCGGCCTGGCCGACCACCCCCAACTCGCCCTCCACCGTCACCCCTTGGGGATGGGCGAGCGCTACGACGCGGCGCAGAGCTTCGACATTCTCTTGCCACGGCCGGGTGGAATAGTCCAGCATCACCGAAGTGTACTTTGCGGCAAGGCAGTCTTCGACCAGGGCGATCGAATTGCCGTGATCCAGGTGCAGCGCCGCGGTCACACCAAACCGTTCCGCCAAAGCGTGCGCCACCGCGCCCAAATCTCGCGGGGCAAGGAGATCGAACTCTCCGGGGCCGTTCATCAGAATCACGGGCGCCTTAAGTTCCGCCGCCACGCGCAGCACCACTTCGATGCTTTCGGCGTTCCACACACAGAACGATGGAACACCGTACCCTTCGGACACCGCCCGCTGCAACAATTGCAGCATGGGAACAAATTTCATGCCTTTTTCCCTTGTGCCACCAGTGCCTCGACCTCCGCACGCGTAGGCAGGGAAGGTTGGGCGCCCAATTTACTGGCTGCCAAAGCGCCGGCGCAATTGGCGAAGCGGATGGCATATTCGAAGTCAAAGCCGGCGGCCAGTTCCACGGCCAGAGCGGCGGTAAATGCATCACCTGCGGCCGTGGGATCAATCGCCGCGACCTTACAGGCAGGAAAGTGTTTTGCCTTCTTGGCAGTCACCAGCATCGAGCCGTCGCTGCCCAGCTTTAGAACTACCGTTTTTACACCCATGGCAAGAAGTTTTTCGGCCGCTTCGCGCGCCGAGACTCGTCCCCGAACTTCCTCCCCAGTCAGTTGCGCGAGTTCCGTTTCATTGGGTGAGACGACATCCGCGAGGGTTAGAATCTCCACGGGGCAGTAACGAGGCGGACCGGCATCGAGCACCGTCAATTTTCCGGCTTTCCGAGCCAGACGCAAGGCTGCTTCGACTGCCTCGAGGGGGATCTCGAGTACCGTCAATAACACATCTGCGCGCTCGATGACGTCCTTGGCGCGTTCGATGTCGGCGGGGGTCAAGCTGAAATTCGCCGCGGGGTCAACCGCAATGCAGTTGTTCCCGTTGGGGAAAAGCATTATAAAGGCGCTGCCTGTGGCGCGGGCGGAGTCCCGCCGCACCCAGGTCGTGTCGATCTTCTCCGCCACCAGCCCCTGAAGCAGGAAGTCGCCGATGATATCGGCGCCCACAGCGCCCACCATCGACGTGCGGGCACTCATTCGCGCCGCGGCTACCGCCTGGTTCGCGCCCTTGCCCCCCGGGAAAAACTTGAGATTGGACACTAGCAAGGACTCGCCTTCTTTAGGCAGCCGCTCTGACTTGACGACCATGTCGAAATTCGCGCTGCCCACCACCACAACCTGAAGATCTTCTACACGACGCGCCATAAGACCCCCTTGGGGCGCTCCTTCCGATCGTTCCTTTACAAGCTGAACAGGAAGAAGTATTTTATCATCACCCATTCACATTTCAGGGAGGCGATTTTACCATGCCCAAAGCAAAACAGATCACCGCTTGGTTAGAAAGCAAGCCTGGAGAACTCGGCCGAATCACCGAAGCCCTGGGAAAAGCGAAGGTCAACATCACCGCCTTCTCCGCCTGGAGCGTTACCGGCGAGAGTCCCCTTCATCTGCTCGTCAGCAGTCCGGCTAAGGCGAAAAAGGTCTTGGCAAACCTCGGCATCCGTAGCACAGAGGAGGAGGTTTTGTGCGTCACGCTTGCCAATGAGGCAGGGACTTTAGGGGAGGTCGGAACGCGTCTGGGCGCTGCGAACATCAACGTGGATTATGGTTACGGCAGCGTCAGCGAAAACGGCAAGAAGGCGGATATCGTACTCGCCGTCTCCGATCTCGCAGGCGCCGCAAAGGCCCTGAAAGGTCTGTAACTTTACAGGGTGCAGAAATGCGTTTGGACGTTGTCATTCTGAGCGCAGCGAAGAATCCCGGCAGTTGGTTTCGGACCGTACGAACTGCGGAGATTCTTCGCTGCGCTCAGAATGACAGTGCGTTTTCATGGTTTCCGAAAGCCCGCAAGCCGACAGGCATCAGCGACTGCTCTAGTCCTGCAGGTTTTCAAAAATCCCGGCCGCTCCCATTCCGCCGCCCACACACATCGTGACGAGGCCGTACGTGGCCTTTCGGCGCTTCAACTCACCAAGAAGCGCTTCAGGTTTTCGAAAATCCCGGCCGCTCCCATTCCGCCGCCCACACACATCGTGACCATACCATACTTGGCATTGCGCCGCTGCAACTCACCAAGCAGGGTAGCCGTGAGCTTGGCTCCCGTGCAACCCAGAGGATGGCCCAGAGCAATGGCTCCGCCGTTAACGTTCACTCGCTCCGGGTCGAGTTGCGCCAAGTCGATCACTGAAAGAGCCTGGGCAGCGAAGGCTTCATTCAATTCAATGACGTCGATGTTGGAGAGATTCAGGCCCGCCAACTTCAGCGCCTTGGGGACCGCATAGATCGGGCCGATGCCCATCTCCTCCGGCAAGCACCCCGCCGTCGCGAAGCTCACGAACCGGGCGAGCGGTTTGAGTCCCAGAGTCCTCGCTTTCTCCAACGACATCACCAAGGCGGCGGCGGCGCCGTCGCTCATCTGCGAGGCGTTTCCCGCAGTGACCGTGCCGTGGGCATGGAAGGCAGGCTTCAACTTGGCCAGTGCATCCAGGGAAGTGTCGCCGCGCGGTCCCTCGTCGGTGTCGAAGTGGATCTGGCGCGTCTGCGGTTTGTCCTTACCGTTTGGGCTGACCTCGACCACTTCCAGCGGAACGATCTCCTCTTTAAATCGGCCTTCCGCAATCGCTGCCCATGCCCGCTGATGACTCCGTAGGGCAAACTCATCCTGCCGCTGGCGCGTGATTTTGTACTTTCGCGCCAGGTTTTCAGCCGTCAAGCCCATGTTGAGGTAGGAATCAGGATAATGCTCGATCAGGTAGGGATTGGGCGCGAAATGATATCCGCCCATGGGAATCATGCTCATGGTTTCCGTGCCGCCCCCTACCACAACCTCGGCGAAGCCGGCCATGATCCGCTCGGAAGCGACGGCGATGGCCTGAAGGCCTGAAGAGCAGAATCGGTTGATCGTCATCGCCGAACAGCTCACCGGCAAACCCGCGCGCAGTGACGCCACCCGAGCCACGTTGTTCCCTTGTTCAGCTTCCGGCATCGCGCAGCCGAGGATCACGTCCTCAACCTCGCTCGAGTCGAGCCCCGGCGCCCGCCGCAGCACCTCACGAATCACCGCCGCGGCCATCTCGTCCGGCCGCGTGTTGCGAAGCGTGCCGCGCGGCGCCTTGCCCACCGCCGTCCGGGCGATGGATACGATCACGGCTTCCTTCATAAAACCTCCAAGTGATGAGTGACGAGTGACAAGTGACGAGCAAGATTACGGTGCGGGAGGCGGGATGCAGGAGCGCATCGGTACGAGCCTTCCTGCTCCATATGGCCCATTCAGGTCCCGCCGACCTGCGCTCTCACTCGTCACTTGTCACTCGTCACTCGTCACTAGTTTCTCAGCGCCTTTCCCCTCTTCAGCATATATTGAATGCGCTCCACGGTCTGCTTCTGGCCGCAGAGACTTAGAAAGGCCTCCCCCTCCAAATCCAGCAGGTACTGCTCTGAGACGAGTTGTGGCGAGGTGAACTGGCCGCCGCCGCACAACACCTTGGCCAAGTGCGTCGCGACGACCACGTCATAATCCGAGATGTACTCAGCGCGACGCATCAAGTGCAATCCCAACTTCATTTTCACGAAAGCCGCCTGGCCGAGGACTCGAACGTCCTCGCGGGGCTTGCCGGGTCGATACCCCAAACGCGCCAGATCGAGCGCTAACTCTTTGGCGTCTGCAATCTGCCGTTCGCGGTTCATGCTGATGGAATCCTTCGCAGAAAGGTAACCCAGCTTGCGGGCTTCTTCGGCGCTGGTTGAAACTTTGCCCATGGCGACATTCATGAAAACTCCCTTGACGAATGCGAAGGGGTCGGCATCAGGGTCCGCGGGCGCCTTATCCATGGCGCGCAGGAGCATTTCTTTCGTTCCACCAGCCGCCGGGATCAGGCCCACACCGGCTTCCACCAAGCCCAGATAAGTCTCCGCCGCCGCGCGCACGCGCGTGGCGTGCAGAATCAGCTCCGTGCCCCCTCCCAGGGTCAGGCCGAATGGCGCAGCCACCACCGGCTTGGGCGCATATTTGAGCGCCATGTTGGCGTTCTGGAAGGCGCGCACCCCACTCTGAAGGTCGTCCCACTCGCCTTCCTGAATGGTCATCAGGATCATCATCAAATTTGCGCCCACGCAGAAATTCGCCCCCTGGTTCCCAATCACCATGGCCTCAAAGCCGTCATTCAGGGACTTCAGTCCGGCGTGAATCATCTGCACCGTGTCCGCGCCGATCGTGTTCATCTTGGAATGAAATTCCAGGCAGATCACTCCGTCGCCGAGGTCGATCAGGCTGGCGCCGGCATTCCGCTTGATTTCCTTCTGCCGGGCTCTGAGTGAGGGCAGCAGAAGGACTCCGGGCCTCTCAGGAATCTCATGATAGGTGGCGCTCGCAAAATCGAAACAGCTTGGCGCGCCGTCGCACGAGGCATAAAAGCTCTTCTTCCCCGAGGAAAGGAGTTTTTCGACCAGAAGCGGCGTCGCCAGGCCGGCCTTTTTCCAAGCCTCAACGGCCTTCTCGATCCCCACCGCATCGCAGAGCTCAAAGACGCCGCACTCCCAGTTGAACCCCCACTTCATCGCGTTATCAATCGAGACGATGTCGTCCGAAATCTCCGGCACGCGCATCGCCGCGTAGTGGAATGTTTCGAAAAGGAGTTTTTGGTAGAACTGCCCCGCGCGGTCGGGCGACTGGCAGAGCATCGCCACCCGTTCGCGGACATCCTCGAGATTGCGCGCCATCTCGAGCGAAGCGAAAGCGGGCTTCTGGCGCGCCCGATACTCGAAGGTGTTGAAATCGAGCGTGAGAATTTCGCTCTCGTCCCCGCCGTCCTTCCCCTTCAGCTTCTTATAAAAGCCTTGGCCGGTCTTATCGCCCAGCAGCCGGCGCTCCATCATCTGTTGCATAAAGCCCGGAAGCTGGAAAAGGTCGCGCCGTTCATCCTGGGGCAAGGCCTCCCTGAGGTTCCTGACGACGTGCCCCATGACGTCGAGGCCCACGATATCCAGAGTCCGGAAAGTGGCGGATTTGGGCAAGCCCATGGCGGGGCCGGTGAGGGTATCGATTTCCTCGATCGTGTAGCCGCCCTCCTGCATGACCTGGAGGACTCTCAGGGTTGTAAACGTGCCGATGCGGTTGGCAATAAAATTGGGCGTGTCCTTGGCGATGACGATCCCCTTGCCCAGCACCACATCGCCGAAGCGCGTAATCGCTTCCACAACCTCAGGCAGGGTCTCGGGGGTGGGAATAATCTCCAGCAACTTCAGGTAGCGTGGAGGATTGAAGAAGTGAGTGCCCAGAAAATGTCGCCGCACTTCCTCGCCGAAACCTTCGACAACACTGCCGATGCTGATGCCCGAGGTGTTGGAACTGACCACCGTTCCCGGCGCACGGACCGCCAGCACCCGTTCGAGCAAGCCACGCTTGACGCTGAGGTCCTCCGTCACCGCCTCGATGATCCAGTCGCACTCCCTAAGCAAGGCCAGGCTGTCCTCGAAGTTGCCGAGCGTGATCATCCGCGCCGCTTCGGGAACGAAGAACGCCGCCGGACGAGACTTCAGCGCTGCCTCGAGTCCGGCCTGCGCCAGGCGATTTCGGATCCCGGTGTGGCTGAGCGTCAGACCTTGAGCTTGCTCCTGCGGCGTAAGCTCGCGGGGAACGATGTCGAGAAGAACCGAGGGAATGGAAGCGTTGGCAAGATGGGCGGCGATACGAGCCCCCATCGTGCCGGCCCCCAGCACTGCCACTTTGCGGATGTCGCGCACGGTTGGCCCCCTGGACTTTGGCGAGAAGCTTAAGAACCATTATGAATGGTGAAGAGTGAATAGTAAATTGTGAAGTGGCGGAGCTTTAGCTCGGATTTCTCACCACGCCTGCGGAAGGGCGGGGCTTTAGCCCCGCCGCTGCAAGGCTTTGGTGATCATTCGCCAGTCCCGCGCCCCGCGCAGCCCCGAGGCCTCGGGGCTGCGCGGGGCGCGGGACAGACTGGAGAACTGGAGTCGCGATTTCGGCGGGGCTAAAGCCCCGCCCTTCCGCTCCCCTCAAACCATGGTGAGAACTCCGGGTCAGGAGCAACTCATGAAGCTACTCTACTGGACCGATATCTGCATCTTCGTTGCTTTCGGTGCGTTTGTGGCGATCCATGAACCTTGGAGCACTCAGTACCTCATCGGCCTGGGGATAGCAGTTGCCGGTTTTGTCCTGTCCATCGTTGCGCGAGTTCAGCTCGGGCGGTCGTTCAGCGTCCGGGCGCGGGCCACGAAGCTGGTGACCACAGGCCTCTATTCCAAATTCCGGCATCCCATTTATCTCTTTCGTGGGATAGCCTTCCTCGGCCTCTTTATCGCCTGGGGCAGACTCATTCCGTTAATATGCTTTCTTCTTATCTACCAGTTTCAAATCTTGCGGGCAAAAAAGGAGGGCAAGGTCCTGGAGGACGCCTTTGGCGACGAATACCGCCGCTACAAGGCCAGCACCTGGTTTTGACCGGGCTATTCAGCGATATCGGCGGGCTAGCGCAGAACCCGATTTTTGGGTCTGCGATGTCCCGAAGGAACCCGTTGCTCAAGGCAGCTCGTTCCAGCCAGCCCACGCGCATAACGGACGCGGCGGGCGGGAACTGTGTCAGGTCCCGTTCCTGCCACATCTTCTTTGCTGAAACCGGCACCTGACAGTGTTTCCCCTGGTATCTCATGCGCGCGATTCCGATTCGTGGCCTTTTTCACCTGGACGCTGGCCTCAAGCGGCGCGAATCCAAACCAAGAGACTGTTGACTACGGCGGGACCAACCCAGTGCCCCGCCAGCTATTGTTATTGTGTCGCGAAATCGAGACACCGGCTATCTTTGCCGAGGCAAACCAATCCACAACCTCTTGTTCGGAGTGGTAGAAGGCGGTCGGCGCTACCAGTTGATCAAATACGTTCCAGAAGTTCTCCGCGAAACTATAGTCGGAGATGTAGCAAAGATAATCAGAGTACGGCAATCGCCGCTTCAGCTTCGGTGTGTTCTTCGCTGGCCGGTAGAGAGTCTTCAGCGCTAGGAAGAGAACAGTTGCCGGGAAGAATGAGATAGAGCGCGTAATGAACCTTGGCAATTTTGAAGTAAGATTTTTGCGAATCGGGTTTACCAGCTTCTCAATCCAGAGATTCCCCTCTTTTCCGTATACCCAGATCGAGATTCGACCTCCTGGCTTGACGTGCTCCACCAGCCTGCGAAAACCTTCTTTGGGAACAGGAAGGTGATGGAGCACGCCGATGCTATAGGCCAGGTCAAACGGCCGCGCAAACGGAAGACTGGTTATGTCAGCTTGCACAATATGCACGTTGGGCAGATTCCGAGTGTTCTGGTAGGCAGCCTCGACGGCATTCGAGAGATCGATGCCTACCACAGCCCGGGCCTGAAACTGAGACGCCAGGAAAACATGCCGACCTTTTCCGCAACCTGCGTCCAGAACGACGCGGTCCTCGAAGTCCGCCGGTGTTAAGGGCCAGATCCAACCGAGAAATTCCTTCTTGTCGGCCTCTGTCAGCTTTGAATAGTGCGTCCATTCGTACGTGAACGCATCCGCTGTAGCCTCCATATCTGCTGATAATGTGTGTGTCAGCATTCGTGGGATACCCCGAGTGATCGCGAAAGTAGAACCGCAGCCGGCACAGCAAAGCGTTCCATCCGTGATTTCCGCGTATTCGCTGCGATCCACGTGGGCTTCAAGACTCCTCTGGCATTTGGGGCAGACTATCAATGAAAGCAGCGATTGTTTCAAAGACCCCTCCCCGCTCAAGAGCATGGGAGCCATCAAACGGCTTGGCCCTCACGTTCGAAGGAAACCACCTTCAGGCCATCCGCGCTGACATCACCGACTGCGTGCCGGCGCCGCAGCATTCGCAGGATCCAGTAGCATGAGAGAGCCGCAGTTATGTGTTTCAAAGAATGACCGCTCACATGGGCAAACAAGTATATTTGCTTATCGAAGCCTTCGAAGAGTTTCGCCATTATGAAGAGGCAGAACGCAATTGCCAGATAATCAGTCCGTGTGTAGCGGGGCGGGAAGAGAAGGATGACCATGGCAATCAACAGAGGCGACAAGAACTGCACGAAGAGATAGAAACGATAATCGCCAAGTCCTAGCGCTTCTGTGTAAGACCAGTAGGCGACGCTGGCGGTTCCAAGTACAAGCAGGGGAGCAAAGACCCAGAGGCCGGCTCTCACGCTGACTCGCTCAATGATGACGGTGGCTACAATCGACATGAAGCAGC
Source organism: uncultured Acidobacteriota bacterium (assembly GCA_963842495.1). Classification (GTDB taxonomy): domain Bacteria; phylum Acidobacteriota; class Terriglobia; order UBA7540; family UBA7540; genus CAVROP01. Next base: position 1,381 of record CAWJHY010000098.1, on the reverse strand, counting down.
ATGCCATGGGCAGAAGATCCCAGGGAAGCCGCGAGTTGTCCGGATTCAGGTGGTACCAAGCGGAACCCAAACCAGTGAGAGCAACCCCTGAAAAGAAAACCCAGTAGGGAAGTTTTTCGCCTGGCACAACAAATGACGCCTTGGTCGATTTTTGGAGCAGCCAGAATAATCCCCATCCTCCCACAATAATGAAAGGAATATTTGACAGAACGTCGAGGCAGTTCGGTGTTCCGAACATGGTGCGCTTGTCGGCAAAGTCGTGATAACGAGCTCCGAGTGGGACACGCGGAGCCAGCCAAAGGGCGGTAATGAAGAGCAGTGAAACCGCAACCAGCAGACCGAGACGCGTTCGTCGTTTCCAAAGCCTGAACCATGACACCATCATAAACATTCGGCACTTGCCTCACGTAAGCTGTCATGAGCAGCGCCAGGGGCGCCGTTCCTAGGGCCAGACGCGAAGCTGCTGACATTCTAGTCGAGTCCGGCGGGTTCGGGCAACCCATCTGCGGGCGTTTGTCACTATCATGCCACTACACTCGATTGCGCGCTCGTTCGCACGTACTGCTGACTGTCACGTGGCACCTGTTACCCTACACCTTTGCACGCCACCAGGCGATCTGATATTCGTGATTATTAAGCAAGGACTTCAACTGGGGAAGGCGGGCTCACCGGACGAATGCGTCTCACTGCGACATAGACAAACATCGGGCAGACAAGAAGTGGTAGGTTGCACAACCCTAATTGTTTTGGTGAGCACTTTCATTTCAGCCAAAACTTTATCGTGGCTCTAGGTGACTCATGGGCACCTTGGGCCTCGGGAAATCAGCAGTGAAAACCCTTAAACTCTGCCGAGGTTCAAGGTCCACTCCCTCGGCGTTGTCGTGCTCGTCATCATCCGCAGCGTCAGCCCGAAGTTTTGGCAATCCAAACGCGACTCCAAAGAAATCATAGACGACGTCCCGCTTGTTTCGCTTGTAATCGTGATATTCCTTGGGAAAATGAGAATTGAGACCACGGTTAGCCATGTTGTAAAACCCCCAAATTTTCTTGATATATGGGTAATTGCTTTTCGGGAACCAGCGAGTCCAATCGTGTCCATCCGAAATAAACAACATGGGCTTGGGTGCAAAATGTCGCCGCAATCTCCGTGTTGTTGGTCTTGCGCTGTCCCTCTACAGTGTGCACGGGCATACCGTCTTCACAGTAGTCGTCTCCTGTATGGCCGGCCGCCACCATGACCACAAGAGCTGCAGCCGCAATTCTCGGATCAACGGCAGCAAGGTAAAGCGCTTGAGTTCCGCCGCCGGAAGCGCCTGTGACCCCGATTCGCCTGGAATCAACCAAAGGGCGTTCATTTTCATCTCTTAGCGACTCAAGGTAA
>CAWJHY010000097.1:0-10229 GCA_963842495.1 uncultured Acidobacteriota bacterium | reverse complement strand
GCATACCCAGCAACTGTGTGAAACCAATCGAGACTCATCGCTTTTGCACTTATTATACACGCAGCAATTGAGGAGGTAGGGCAGACCTGCTTTTCAGGTCCGCGGTTCTTCGCGTGAGGACCAGCCGCAGACCTAAAGAGCAGGTTTGCGGTACCCGTTCTGCCTTGCGTCTGGGGTGCACCCGCAGTATAACTGTGCGGCAGGTGTAGGGGCGGCTCGCGAGCCGCCCCTACGTCAAGTTCGGGAACGAGGATTCATACATGCAGACAACTCGACGAGACTGGGGGTGACACGGCCCCGCGCAGCACGAGCGCCCCGGCTTTTCTCGTGGGGATGTTACAATAGAGGAATCATAATCAGGAGCTTTAGTGAGGAGAGTAGCATGCACGTTAGGGCATTAAGAACCAAGCAACCCGCATCGGCTACCGGTAAGAAGGTGCAGCGGGATCCCCGGAGGGGCAAGCGGCTTACCATTCGTGACCTGGGGTGGACGCGCGAGCATGCCAGGGAAGTGCGGGCCAAGCTGGCCACGTTCGCGGTGGATTGGGACGACCCGAGCATGGACATCTACAATGAGCCTTAGACGCGGTGACTTTGCCTTAGTTTATTTTCCGCACTCGGACCTGAGAACGGTAAAACTGCGTCCCGTCTTAGTAGTTCAGGCAGACAATCTCAACACCGACCTCCCCCAGGTCGTCGGGGCTATGGTGAGTAGCAACCTGAGCCGCGTTGGGCACGCCAGCCGTGTCCCCATGTTGCTCAAGAAGCCCGCCGCTTCTCAAACCGGGCTCAAGTCTGACTCTGTGATCATGACCGACAACCTGGCAACAATCGAGCTCCAACTGATTGAGCGTACGATCGGACATATGCCTCGCGTGGAGATGGTTGATCTCGCATTGCGCAACACGCTTGCATTATGAGAGGGATCCTATGCGCTGCTACAAGAAACAGCTAACGCGCTTGCTGACGTCTTTGTGTCTCTGGGGCTTGTTCAGCTCTTCACATCAAGCGCTGGCGCAAGCGCCTGCGTCCGGATTCAACAAAATCAATCACGTGATCTGGATCATCCAGGAAAACCGCACCTTTGATAATTATTTCGGGACTTATCCCGGCGCCGACGGGATTCCTCCGGGCACCTGTCTTCCCAAGTTGCCGGGCAGCATGAATTGCGTCAAACCTTTCCACATGCCTGCCGGCCAGCCGGCGCTGGATCTGGCCCATGATTGGGAAGTCGTTCATGCCGCGTACAACCACGGAGCCATGGATGGATTTGTGTGGGCGGAAGGCAGTGAATTCACCCTGGGCTACTACGACGACCGGGACATTCCCAATTATTGGAATTACGCCCGGCATTACACGCTGTGTGATCGCTTCTTCTCCTCCCAAATGGGCTACAGCCTACCAAACCATACCTACACGGTAGCGGGACAATCCGGGGGCCTGATCGTTAATGTGGCCAACCTCCAAGAACTCAAGGAGGTCATGGATGATGACGACGGTTTCAGTTTTGCCTCCATGGCCAAGCTGATGTCCGAAACCAAAGTCCCGTGGAAATACTACGTGGAGTCGCAGCCCCTGCCCGAGGGAGTGCCCATGAAGTTGAGTGAAACGGGAGTCCGGCTGGCCTTCCCAGACCCCAAGCAATTCAGCCTCTGGAATCCCTTGCCGGGCTTCAAAGCGATTCGCGAAGATCCGGCGGAGATGGCCCACCTGGTGGATTTGAAGGAGTATTTCAGCGACTTGCAGAAGGGAACGCTGCCGGCCTTTTCGTGGATCATTCCGGACTACCAGGACAGCGAGCACCCCGTGGCCCGCGTTTCAGACGGCATGTGGTACGTCACCAAGCTGGTGAATGCTCTGATGGAGAGCCCTTATTGGAAAGACAGCGTGATCTTTCTCACTTGGGATGACTACGGAGGGTTCTACGACCATGTGCCGCCGCCGGAGATGGATGCCTTCGGGCTTGGCCCACGCGTGCCCATGATAGTGATCTCACCGTATGCCAAAGCGGGTTACATCTCGCCCTACACTTATGAGTTCTGCTCGGTGTTGAAGTTTGTGGAAGAACGATGGAAGCTGCGCCATCTTACGGCGCGCGATCACTGGGCGAACGACATGCGGGACTGCTTCGACTTCGAGCGGACGCCCAGCGCGAGCCTGGTGATCCCCATTCCGCCCGACCTGCCCCGCTCGCAACCGATCCTGGACTATGGCGCCTACCCGCCCTCGGTGCCTTTGCCTAAGTTTGCGCCGCCGCGAGCATCGCATATGGCGCCGCCCAAGGCGGTGCCGCCTGATAAGTAATTGCTCGCCTGCCAAGGTGCCTTCGGCACAGCGCCAGGGTTACGCCCGGACCATATCCAGGGCCGCGAAGTTGACTTCCAACGATCCGCTTTGAAACACCTTAAGAAAAGATTTGACCACAGCAGGGTCGAAGTCTGTCCCCGCACCCTTCGAGATGAGCTCTTTGGCTTCCAATGGCGACATCGCTTTGGCGTACGGACGATCGCTGGTCATGGCGTCGTAGACGTCAGCAACCGCAATGATCCGCGCCTCGAGCGGAATATCCTCTCCCTTTGTCGGATGGTATCCCGAGCCATCGAATCGATCGTGATGGGCCAGGATAATCGGGATGATGCGGTTTAGCCTGCCCCTTACGGGCGGTATCTGCATGGCCCCCTTCTCTACGTGCTTCTTCATCTCTTCGTATTCGCTGGCCGTGAAGCGTTCTGCCTTGTAAAGAAGCTCGCGGGAAGTATCCAGCTTGCCGAGGTCGTGCAGTAAGGAGGCGTCCCAAACATCGTCTACCCGCCCCGAATCAAACCCCATACACTTGGCAATGGTGGTTGCGTAGGCCGCCACACGGAAGGAATGGTCGTGCGTGTACTTATCGTGTGCAGTCATCTGGCGGAGGATGACCACGATACCCTTGTAGGCATCACGGAGTTCGACGATCTGAGATTGCTTCTTCTCATACAGCGTGCCCATGGCGTAAGCGATCACCAACAGAGTTCCGCCCCAGACCGCGATGTCCCACCACTTTTCCGCCACGATCCTGACGTGGCCTTCCACGGTGAACAGGCGTGGATTGGTGTACACAATCAGCACCACCAATAAGAGGCTGAGCAAGGCGGTCAACGTCGCGTGACGGCGTCCGCGAAAGTACGCGGAATAGACCGAGGGCAGGACGTAGAAGCCCAAAAGCATTCGTTCAGAAGATATCAGGTAGTTCACTCCCGCAAGGATGGCGAACATCATCAACAAGAGCCATAGCTCTTTGTTCACCTCCTGGAATTGACGTAAGATTCTCGACCACATCGAATAGAACCTCCTCGCGCGACAGGTAATCTACACACAAATACCTCTCAATGCAATGGTACTAAAGGGCCTTCTGCTCGCGGTTCGGGGATTTCGCCGCCGGTTGGATTCCATCCTACCGCTCCCCTACTTACTCCTGCCCATTTCGTCATTCTCACGCAAGCGGGAAGCGATTGCTACTTGGATTCCCACGTTCGCGGGAATGACGGTGGGGGTGCGGTGAAGGGCGTGAAACGATGGATTACCGCATTCGCGGGAATGAGCTGACTTGGACGGCTTGAGCCGAGAAGCGGAGGGTCCCGGCTTCACCATGGGAATTGCGGCAGAAAAGGGCTTGACAAGGCAGGTCTGGAATAGTACAGTGTACATGTACATTAGACTATGCGCGGCCACCCTCCTGTGCTTCAGATCGACTTGGCCTCCGACTTGCCCGCCTCCGAGCAGATCGTTCGCGGCCTGCGTGCTACACTCTTGGCCGGCCAGTTCCGTCCCGGCGACCAGTTCCCCTCGGTCCGTCAACTCGCCACGGATCTCGGGGTTCACCACAACACCGTGGCTGGGGCTTATCGGCGGTTGGCTGAGGAAGGCTGGCTTGATCTGCGGCGCGGGCGCGGCGCAACGGTGATCGAGCGGCCTGCGCCTGCGCCCACGCCGCGCGCCGAAGCGGAGTTCCGCCAGCGGTTGGACGAAGTGGTTGTCAAAGCGCTTGCGGAAGGAGTGCCGGGGAGAGTGGTGGTCCACGAGCTTACGGTTCTGATCGAGAAGCTCGAGCAAGGAGAACGACGATGAATCGGTTACAGGTTCTAGCTGTCGCAGCGCTGGCTTTGCTCTCGGGACTGGCTCCGCAACTTTGCGCACAAGACTTTGAAGCGTTGGCAAAAGACGTCGCTCAGGAATTGGCGGGCGGGCAATACGACAAGGTGGAGGCTCGCTTTGACGCAACGATGGCCTCTGCCATGCCGCTCGAGAAGCTCCGAACTGTCTGGGAGGCGACCGCCGCGCAAGTGGGCGCGCTCAAGGCTGTGAAAAGCGCGAGGTCGGTCGAGATGCAGGGCTATCATGTGGTCACACTCGCCTGCGATTTCGAGAAAGCGCCTCTCAACTTGAGGCTCGCCTTCGACAAAGACGGCAAGATCGCGGGCTTCTTCCTCGTCCCGCCCGAGGCAGCCTGGAATCCTCCTGACTACGCGACGCCCAGCGCCTTCCACGAGGAGCACGTGACGATCGGCGCCGAGCCGTGGCAATTGCCGGGCACGCTCACCGAGCCGATCGGCGCGGGACCGTTCCCCGCCGTCGTGCTGGTGCAGGGGTCCGGCCCGAACGATGAGGACGAGACCGTCGGGTCGAACAAGCCTTTTAAGGACTTGGCCTGGGGGCTGGCCAGCCGCGGCATCATCGTGCTGCGGTACGAGAAAAGAACCCACAAATACGCTGCGCAGTATAAGAAAGAGATGGGGAACTTGACCGTCAAGGAGGAAGTCATCGACGATGCGCGCGCGGCGGTGGCGCTCCTCGCCGGCCGGCCCGAAGTGCAAACGGCGCGCATCTTGGTTCTCGGCCACAGCCTGGGCGGCATGCTGGCGCCACGCATCGCGGAGGGGGACAATCAGATCGCCGGCATTATTATCATGGCGGGCAGCACGCGGCCGTTTGGGCAGATCGTTGTGGAGCAGATCAAATATCTGGCTTCTCTGAGCGGTCCGGTGGGCGACGGAGCAAAAACGCAGATTGGGGCGGCCGAGAAGTTCGCCCGGGACTACGATAGCCCTTCGCTGAAGCTGGGCGACACAGTGAGCATGATGGGCATTCCACTGCCGGCTGCTTATGTGCTCGACCTGCGCAGCTACGACCCGGCCGCGACGGCGGCCCGTCTGACGATACCGATTTTGGTGCTGCAAGGTGAGAGCGACTATCAGGTTACGCGCAAAGATCTCAAGGGTTGGGAGAAGGCGCTGGCCGGCCATAAGAACGTCACGATCAAATCTTATGCGGGCCTGTGCCATCTCTTTATACCGGCCGGCAACCCGCCCTCGCCCGCCGATTACGACAAGCCCAGCCACGTGGCCAAGGGAACGCTGGATGACATTGCGAATTGGGTTGCGGCCCAGCGAACACAATGAGGCTGCGCGGAGCGGCTTTCAGAACGGCGACGGGGGAATAACATGGCTACCGAATGGTCCTTAATGCCGAGCCTGATCATGGCTTTTCTGATCGGGATCTGCCTGGTCTTGTATTACCTGATGCCGCGGATGACGCGCCCGGACGTCTACTTTGCGGTGACGGTTCCCACGGAGTTCCGCGATTCGGCAGAGGGTTGGTCCATCCTCAGACGCTACCGCGTGGAAGTGGCGATCGCCAGCGTTTTGGCGCTCCTCGTTGTCCTGTCACCGGTGAGAATGGGTGAGTTCAAGTACTCCCTGGTTGCGACGCTGGGCGGGTTTTTCTTGCAGGGCGCCGGCGTCTTCCTTGCTTACTATCGGGCCCGAGGACGTGTATTGCCCCACGCTGTGGCTCCGGCAACTGTCAGGGAGGCTGCGCTCGAGCCGCGGCCGGCGCGCTTGCCCGGTGGGTGGCTTCTCCAGTTTCCACCTTTCGCCGTGCTAGCGGGGACGGGAATATGGTTGCACACGCACTGGGAGCAGATTCCCGAGTCATTTCCAATCCACTGGGGGGCGAACGGGCAGCCCAACAACTGGAGTACTCGTTCGTTTACCGGCGTTTACGGGTCACTGCTGATGGGCGTCGTGTTGTGCGCCTTTATGGGATTCCTCACCTACGCCTTCCTTCGCTGGTCTCGGCCCATTCGAGCGGCCGGAGGAGCGGGCGAACGCGAGCGCCGCTTTCGGAAAATGGTCGGCTCGATACTGGTCGCCACTCAATATCTCCTGGCGCTCCAATTCACGTGGATTGGGCTGATGCCCTTGTCTAACCCGCAAGCAGGCCCGCCAGGCATCGCCCCCTTCCTTGTGATCGCCTTAGGCTTCGTGGTGGTGGTCGTGGTGGTGCTGACTCGTTACGGCCAGGGCGGTACGCGCCTGGCTGGCGCCGCAGCCTCTGCCGCTGGCGGCAGAGCGCCGGTCGGCGACCGCACGCCTGACAAGTACTGGAAGCTGGGGTTGTTCTACGTCAATCGGGACGACCCGGCGGTGTTCGTTGAGAAGAGGTTTGGAGTTGGCTATACAATCAACTTGGGCCACCCCGGCATTTGGATAGCCTTGGCGGTACTGGTGGCTGTTTGGGTGGCGGTATTCCTTCTCGCCCCATCGCAGCACCACCCGTAGGAGTCGAAAGTCGAGAGTCGAAAGTCAAGAGTCAGGAGTGCAGAGTCCAGAGTCAGGACGTCTCGACGTCTTGATTCCTGGGGTTTTGACTATTGACTTTCGACTCTCGACTTTCGACTAATTGCAGCAGCAACTTTGCCAGTTGATCCGAGTTGTGACGGGCAACTCGGTCTTCGGCAAGGACATCCGCGAGCACCGGAACAACCCCCAGAGCACGCACTTCCGCCAAGTCATTCACCACGGGCGCCGCTCCATCCGCGGCGTATCGTCGGCGCAGTGAGGCCGAGACCTTACGCGTATTCAGGATCACGGCATCAAAAAGCCTGCGCCCGGCATGTTCGTGCAGAGCGCGCAAGTGATCGGCGGCGGAGTAGCCGCGCGATTCTCCTGGTTGGGTCATGAGATTGCAAATATAGACCCTTAGTGCTTTGGAGCGAGCGATCTGTTCGGAAATCCCATGGACCAGCAGGTTGGGGATGAGCGAGGTGTAGAGTGACCCGGGACCGACCGTGATGAGGTCGGCATTCTCGAGAGCGGTGAGCGTTTCCGGCAGGGGACGGCAACGGCTGGGGACAATGTGCAAGCGCCTGATGGGAATTGCAGTTTTGGTGATGCGCGATTCCCCGTAGATAATGTTGCCATTGGCTTGTTCGGCCTTTAAGCGGACGTCGGAAAGTGTGGAAGGAAAGATCTCGCCTCGGATGGCCAGGACTTCGCTCGAAACCCGGACTGCTTTCGCGAAGTCACGCGTCAGGTAGGTCAGGGCCACGAGAAACAGGTTGCCGAAGCTGTGGCCGCGCAAACCGTGTCCGGTGGAAAAGCGGTAGTTGAAGAGTTTCGTGAGGAGCTTTTCGTCTTCCGCCAGTGCCACCATGCAATTGCGGATGTCGCCCGGCGGGAGAACCCCCATCTCCCGGCGCAGACGTCCGGAGCTTCCGCCCTCGTCAGTAACCGTGACGACTGCAGTCAATCTGAATATCTTCGCTTGCCGACCGATGGGGTTCGTGATTCCCGGGAGGTAAAGCTTCAGACCCCGTAAGAGGGTGGACAAACCTGTACCACCACCAATAGCAACAACTTGCATGAAACTCCCGTGCGGAGGTGGCCGTGCAGCGCCTCACTCGTGGGATAGCGGCCGGAATTCGCCGCTTTAGCCAGAGCTAAAGCTCAGGTATTGAAGACTATTTCCCGAAAGCGAGCATCGGCTGCGAGCGCCTGGAAGTCTTCGTCACGCCTGGCCTGGATGCGGTTCTGAGGGCGCAGCGCTATGGCCGCCTTCAGATTCTGCAATGCGGGTTCCGCATCTCCCCGTAGCGAATAAGCTGCGGCCAACGCGTAGCAAACGTGCTCGAGCTTGGGCGCCGACTTCTGAGCTTTGCTGAGGTATTCAATGGCGTCATCAAGACGGCGGGAGTTTAGGGCTCCTACCCCCATCGTATAAAGATCTTCGGGCTTCTTTGGCGCCGGAACGGGGCGGCTGAGTTTGTGCTCGCACAGACGCAGATGAACTCGCGACCTCTCCGCTATTCCTGCCACTCCACTCGATGCCAGCTTTTCGAATATTTCCTTAGCTTTCTCAAAATTCTGCCTGTGGAAAGCGCGCGCACCGAGTTCGTAATTCTTGACTGCGTTTTGAAACACTGCTTCGGGTTGCCGAAGATCCGTGGTTTGTGGGCCTGATCGATAACCGGTAGAACGGGCCATTGAATTAACGGATGCGCTTAAAGCCACTCCTGGATACGCGGTTCCAGTCGAACGAGCGCGGCCGGATCGGGCAGATGAACGAACCGTGCGCATCCTCCGCTTGCCTGAAGTCCCGAATGTCGCCTTTCTTTGTCGGCTAAGGCTTTTCATTTCAGAATGTTCCAACCAAACATGGAGGGTCCGATGAGGCGCTTCATCGGATGCCTCGTTTCTAACTATAACAAAAGTAGTGGAATATAGTCAAGTAGAGAGCAGCAGGCTAGGCCATGGCGGCTTCGGGTCACCCCAACTCACTGAAAACAATATTCGATCTTGTAGAATGGCACCCCAGTGCGGGGATTCGGCAACGGTCCATAGGGCGTGATCTGCTCCCCATCCTTCGGCGCAAAGTCTAGCGGTGAGGGGTCCATCTTTCAGGCACTCCCTTGGCTCTTCACAGCGACAGAAAGCAGTTCTTCTGCGGTGGGCCGCGACTTCGCCGCCGTCTCACGCCGCGCCAAGGCATTGTCCGCGGCGCAGCGGACCACGTGAGCTAAATCCACACCCTCGAAGGGAGGCGCAATATAGTCGAAAGCTCCGACCTCGACGGCCGAAGCATAAAGGTTGGCGTTAATGGTTTGTCCCACGACAATGACATTGACCTGCGAAGATGCCTTCTCTGAGAAGGACACAATCTCCGACCACTTCCCGTCGGGCAACTCGCTCTCTGTGAAGGCCAATAAAGGCGGATTTGCGTCTGACAGAGCAAGTTTCGCTTCGGCCAGAGTTTGCGCCCGCTCCGTAGGGACGGCGATCTTCCCTAACGCAGCCTTGATTTCATCGAAAGGCTTTGTTTGATGAAAAACTAGTAAGGCAGTGAGTTTTGAGCTCATCGGTGGACCCCTAACTGGTCGTTAAGTTCGACGGCAGCACCGTCTTGTGGCATCCGCCGGCCAAGCTTATCATCAGGCTCGGCAATAAAGGCTGACGATCCCGTGCGCTGCTGCAGACCAGCCCCCCCCAGACTTATCTGAGTGCGACTGTAAAAACCTTCTTTTGTTGCGTAATGTCAACTTTGTCTTCCCGTGCAAGCCAGCCCAAGGCGAAATTGACAAGTTCGCCTGAGCCATTCAGTTTCTTCTTGAGCTGTGAGACTGAATGAGGTCCCTCCTCGTTAAGTAAGCGCCATATCTTGCCGGCTGTTTCGCCGACCTGTCCATTAAGTTCCATCTCTTGCATCCTCCTGCTGTTTTCCAGATTAACGCCTTCAGAGCTTTCCCGTTTCTGGCGCCGGCGGTTCGCGAAACCCTGACGTTTCGTCGCAACACCAGACGCCTACCAATTCTCTGAGTGCCGGAAATTACTACGCCCCGAAACACGCTTGCTTGCTGGGTGCAAATGGCGTTCAGGAACTCGCGAGGGGCCAGTGTCCGCGTTAGATCAATCAGCCCCTTGCCATCCCGCAAACCGAATTGCCAGTACAAGTATACCTGAAGGATTTGCTTGGTGAAAGAAAAAAATTACTATCGTGGTGATAACCAAGTCATCCAGCCCAGGCGTTCGGCGCAACTCTCTCATTTGTGAAAAGCGAAGACTGCCTGTGCTGTCTGTTTCCGCCCTTAATCAGCGGTTACCGTGCTTCCGCAGATAAGTCACTAATTCCATCAGCCCGTAAACCACCAGACATAGCCAGAAGTCCACCAGGGTCCCGAGGTCGAGCTTGAAGGGGTGATGTCTGGCAGGTTCCGGCAGATAGGGGTTGAGGGCAAAATACATGCCATTGCCAACCAAGATAGCAACCAAGTATTTTAACCACCTAGCGGTTGAGGGCTTCATTCTGTCGTTTTAAGGCAGACACGCAGCAGACACCAAAACTGCGGCCTGTCCTGCCGGAAACTGTATAATAGGGAACGCCGAACCGCGATGCCAATTTCAACTCTCACGCCT
>CAWJHY010000096.1:0-22548 GCA_963842495.1 uncultured Acidobacteriota bacterium | reverse complement strand
GGCCGGCTTCCGGTTTCCTGACGACGACTTTCGCGCCCAGGTGTTCTTGCCCATGCTCGTGGCCCGCGTCGTCGACTGGAAGTCGCCGGGACCCGAATCAGTTCAGATTGCTGAGGGCTCTCGCCCGCCTCCGTCCGGGCGTCACGCCGGAACAGGCCCGCGCCGAGTTGACCGCACTGGTGCGAGCCGAGGCCGAACTGGAGCCGCCGCAGTTCAAGCGCATGCGGGCGGGAATGGAGGTCCGGATCACTCCGCTTTCTGAAAGGCTGGCCGCACCCGCGCGCCCGATCCTGCTTATTCTCCTCAGCTCGGTGGCTCTGCTTCTCATCATGTCATGCGTGAACGTCGCCGGCATGCAACTTGCCCGCGGCGCCACCCGGCAGCGGGAACTGGCGGTGAGGGCGGCCTTGGGGGCTCGAAGGTCGCGCCTCGCCGCGCAGTTGCTGATGGAAAACTTCGTGCTGCTGATCGGTGCGGCGGGCGTAGCAGTTTGCTTGGGATTTGCAGGCCTGAGAGCCCTGCGGGACCTTGCGCCACCCCAAATTCCGCATCTCGAGCTGGCGTCACTCGATTGGACCGTCCTGCTCTTTACCTTGATCGTTGCCACAATCGACCGGCATTCTCTCCGGCCTCGCTCCGGCCATGCTCGGCTCGCGTGTGGAGTTGAACGAAATCCTGAAGGGCAGCGGGGCGCAAACCGGGTCTGCCCAAAGACAGCATCGAGTTCGCAGCATCCTGGTGACCACGGAGATCGCGCTGGCTCTGGTGCTTTTGATCGGCTCCGGCCTGCTCACCCGAAGCCTCGTCCATCTCATTTCTGTTGATCCGGGTTTCAACAGCTCACCGCCTGCTGACGCTTCGCCTTACCCTTTCCGAAAGAGCTTATCCAAAACCTGAGCAGAAGGACGCCTTCCTCAGCGCGCTGCTGGCGCGCCTGAGGGCGTTGCCCGGCGTCCGTTCCGCCGCGGCGGGCAGCGGATTGCCCACACTCGGTTGGTGGTCTCTGATGGGGACGGACATCGAAGGCCAGCCGCAGATGCCGCCGGGATTGCGCCCCGACATTCCTCACGACGTGGTCACCACGGACTACTTCCAAACGCTGGGCATTCCGCTGCTGGCCGGCCGGACGTTCAGCGAACTGGACCGCCCGGGCACAGTCCCGGTGGCGATTGTCAACCAAGCTTTCGTTCGGCAGTATTTTCCAGGGCAAAATCCAATCGGCAAACATGTTGGGAGAAGAACTTCTCCAGGCGTATGGGGCGAGATCATCGGAGTGGTAGGAAATGTAAGGCAACTCGGCCCCTCCCAAAACGCTTCACCTGAGGTTTACACGGCATACCAGCAGGAGCCCGAGGGAGACGTGAATCTGGCACTGCGAACGGACGTAGACCCGCTGGCCCTGGTCGCGCCGGTCAAGGCCGCAGTTCAGGCCGTAGATCCCGCCCAGCCGGTCTACGACATCGCCACCATGGATCAGCGACTCTCGGAATCCATGGCGCCGCAGCGCTTCAATGCATTGTTGGTGGGGGTGTTTGCTTTGGCGGCGCTGGGACTTGCGGGAGTTGGCATCTTCGGCGTGCTGGCTTATTCCGTGGCGCGGCGAACATCTGAGATCGGCGTCCGCATGGCGCTGGGAGCGAGTCGCGCACAAGTCACGAGGCTGGTCGTAGGCGAAGGCTTGCGGCTCTGCGGTCTTGGTGTGGTCTTGGGACTGGCAGGTTCGATCCCTCTAACTCGCCTGCTTCGCGGTGTGTTGTTTGGCGTCGGCCCCTCTGATCCCGTAGCCCTGGCTGCGGCCTCCGCAGCGCTGGTCCTGGTAGCGGTGCTGGCTTGCTACATCCCCGCTCGTCGGGCGCTCCTGGTCGATCCCATGACCGCGCTGAGACACGAATGAACGTAGGGCATTCCGGGCCGCGAGGCAAGGGCTGCGCTTCTACGGCAAGGTCACCACGGCCACGGCCAGTCCGCCCAGAGTTACGTCATCACCGCCGAGTTGCGACGCGGCAGGCGGCTGGAAAGCCGTCTGCTGGTCGACGACTTCGAACTGTCCCCCCGAGGCGCCGGGAATGGATGCTACGACTGTCCACATCCGTTTATTCACCAGTAGCACCTTGCGTTTGCCGTCGTGAGTGACGAATCCCAAACCATAGACCGAGGGGGTGGCGATATTCGTTGCAACGAGTTTGTCACCCGGCCCGAAATTCGACCGTAGCAATTTGAGCACCCAGAAACGCGCGTTCGGCTGGCCGGTGTTCCAGTCCACCATGCTGACCGAGGGCCACTGCCCGGGATAGCCGACCATCTGCGACTCGCCAATAATCTCGATGCCGAGCTTGGCCACTTCGCCAAAAACATAGGCGTACATCGCACCGGAGAGATTCCAATAGGAGTTCGGAATGGACGGCGCCACGTAGCTGGCCGGCATTCCGGTGCCGTCGGTTCCGGTTTGCGACCCGACTTCATCGAGGTCCGTTTCGGTCTGCGGCGAAAGACGCTGGCGGACGGACTCGACCCAGCGCACCACCGCCAGGAATTGATCGGCCTGGTTGAAGAACGTGTACTGCTGAACTTCCGGCGGCTCATTCTGCGTAGGCTTGGCGTAGAAGTGATAACTGATCACGTCGCGCGGAATCCCCGGCTTGTGATGATGCGGGTCCAGGAAATACTCCATGAGCGGCATATGGCCTTCCGCCGAATCGAGCGCCAGCGCCACGAATTCCATCTTGGGCGCTACTTGCCGGATAGCCGCGACGATGGCGTCGTAACTGGCCGTGTAATCCTGCGGTGTCATGGAGTGCTCGTCATCGACTTCGTTAAAGACTTCCCAGTAGTCGAACTTGTAGTGATGGCCGGACTCGTGACGCTTCCCGGCTTCGTCGGTGAATCCCCCTTGCGTGTACCAGCTCACCAACCGGGCGTAGTACTGAGCCAGTTCCTTCCGGCTCGGATCTCGCAGGTCCTTCCCATGCTCGTAGGTCCAGGTTATCTCGTCCGGGTCAGCCGGATACGATACTGGCTTTTCGGTCTTGTACATCCACTGGGGAATCGTGCTGAAATTGATGATCACCGAATGCCCGGCTTGGGCGTTCATGAAATCTTCCATCATCGGGTCGATCAAGGAAAAGTCCCACGAAGTGTGGTCGGGAGTTGGCGGCTCAAGCTCCGTCACCGCCAGCTTGGGGTACGGCAGCCACGGCACGTAACGAACGTATTCAGCTCCCAAATCGCGCAAAGCCTCGAAAACCCGATCGTGGATTTTCGAGCCGCGCCGCAAGGGCGGCATCACCACCACTTGCAGTGTCGGCGTCGTCTTGGAAACCGTAATCACGTTGTCCCAGGCGAGTTTGACGGAAGCTTTTTCCGGCGCAGGCGTTTTCACGGTTTCTTTTCGCGTACACGAGACTACGGCGAACAATAAGCACATCAAGAATGGAAGTAGGGTTTGGACGGCGCGCGAAGGTCTCATGATGCTCCCTCTAAAAGGCGGATGGCGCAGCGCTCGGCGATTGAGATTAAGCAGCTAACGCGGAAGGCAGTGGCGGTTCGTGAACCTCCCCTACTTCTTCTCGATCAATCGCCCCGCATCAATCCAGCAGCTCTGAGCAGGTGGCGCACACTCGGTTGAAGGCGTGGAACCCGCTGAGTTCGACGTCGGGCGACAGATATCCGTCCCGCTTCGGTTCGTCGCGCAGGAGGTCGGTGCTGAGGTATTTCTTGTTGTCGTCGGGGAAGACAGTCACCACGACGCTGTCGTCGCCTAACTGGTTCTGCACTTTGAGTGCGCCAACGAAGTTCGCGCCGGAGGAGATTCCCACGCCCAGCCCCAATTGTGCGGCCAGTTTCTGCGCCATCAGGATCGCATCGCCGTCGTGGACAGTTACGACTGGGTCCAGCTTATCCAGTTGAACGATGGGCGGGATAAACTCGTCTGAAATACCCTGAATGCCGTGCTGGCCCACTCGATGTCCCGTGGACACCGTGGGCGATTCGGTCGGCTCGAGGGGATGAACGCGCAACGAAGGAGTTTTCGAACGCAGAAATCGCCCCACGCCCATGATTGTGCCGCCCGTGCCCACGCCCGCAACGAAGGCATCGGCGGTAAGCGCATTGGCGTTCAACTGCCACCAGATCTCCGGGCCAGTAGTTGTTTCGTGCGCTCGCACATTCGCCTCGTTGGAGAACTGATGGGGCAGAAATACGCGCGGCTGCTTGGCCGCCATCGCTTCCGCCATGCGGATGCTGCCCAGAAATCCTCCCGCCTCCCGCCCCACCAACACGATGCGAGCGCCAAAGCTGCGAATCAACTCGATTCGTTCGTGGCTCATCCATTCCGGCATGAAGATCGTCACCGGATGACCCAGAGCGCGGCCCAGCGCGGCAAAGCTGATTCCCGTGTTTCCGCTCGTCGCCTCCGCAACCGCGTCGCCGGGAAGGATCTTCTCTTCGGCGTAGGCATGTTCGAGGATATAAAGCGCCATGCGGTCCTTGATGCTGCCTGTCATGTTGAGCTGCTCGGATTTGGCGTAAAGGATTCGGGGCTTTCCGAGGTAGGTGAATTCAATAGCCAGCAGCGGTGTGTTACCCACCATCCGCGCCAGCCCTCTAAAGCGGCTCGATAATACCGGTTCCAAAGTTCGCATGTGCCTTCTGCGCGCCTATTCCCCCAGGACCTGTACGACGTACACTCTCTCCAGCGGCCCATCATATTCCATAAAGTAGATGGTCTGGCGTGAGCCCCGCACGATTTTGCCGTTTTCAATCGGGAACATGCACTGAATTCCGCCCAGGATGCTTTTCAGGTGGGAGTCCGCGTTGAAGCCCATGCGGCCGTCGAAGTCAAGATAGCGCCGGTGATGATAATTTTCCTCTTCAGGAAACAGCCGCGAGAAATGCGTGAGAATGTCTTCCTCAAGGCAAGGGATACCCTCCGTCACCAGCAAACCCGAGGAAGTGTGGCAGGTCAGGACGTTGACCACTCCGTTCTTCACCCCGCTCTTCTCCACGATCTCATCCACTTTCGGTGTGATGTTGATCGCCTCTTCGGACTTGCGGCTTTGAACCTTCACCCTTTCCAGCTTGATGATCATTGACGCATCCCCAGCAAGCGGTCCGCGTTCGTTGAGAAAATCTTCTCCAGACACCCGTCCGTCAGCGACAACGACTTGAGCGCCCGAACTATGTTTTTGATCTCGACGCGGGGGTAATTGGAGCCGAATACAACCTGGTTTCTGAGACTCCGTTCGATCAGCGTAGTCGGAATTTGCCGGCTGAAAACAAACTGGAAGAACTCCGTCGGACCGTCGTAATAAAGGCAGGAGGTATCAAGGAATACGTTGGGGTACTTCAGGGCCAAAGCGGTAGCATCCCAAACCCAGGGCCAACCCCAGTGAGCCAGCACAAAGCGTAGGTTCGAAAATCTGCGAATAGCTTTCTCCAGCAGGAGCGGTTGCCCTTGCTCGAGCGGAGTCCCCGGCGCCCAGCTCATTCCCGTATGAATCAGCACCGGGATTCGCAGCGAGGCGGCTGTTTCATAAACCTCGAAAACCGCGGGGTCATTCAGGTCAAAATCCTGAAGGGCGGCGTCGAGCTTCAGGCCTTTGAGGCCAAGCCCCGTGATGGCGGATTCGAGTTCCTTCGGCGCGTTCGGCAACATCGGATCGACGCTTGCGAACCCGATGAAGCGGTCCGACATGCCGCAAAGCTCAGCGACCTGTTCGTTGCTGCTGACCGGATCTTTGCGCGCCCTTTTGCAAGCTATAGGAAGCAGCACAGCCTTCTCGATCCCCGCCACATCCATTTGCAGGAAGAAAGTCTCCAGCGGCTGAAAGTTGTTCCCGATATTGAAGACTTCTCGCGCCACGCGTACGTAATTGGGGTATTTTTCAGTGAACTCACGGATCAGAACTGGGTGCGTATGGAAATCAATGGTCACTGTCATTTACCTTCCGGCTTGTAAGAGGCAGGCCTTGAGGCTGCCCTGGCCAGGCATTCCTCGACTGTGGAACCCCTGTGTAGCGCTGACCTTCAGGTCAGCATCTGCGGGTCCGCGTCTCGCACGCCACGAAAGAAATCGTCGCAGCGCTTCCGGTCGCGGAAGGCTTCCGTACCGCCGGGGCGAGTTGTAGAAAACGCTCCGGCGGTGTTGCCGTGTGCGACGCAGTCCGGCAGCGCCGCTCCTCGCACGTACTGGTGAACGAACCCCGCGTCAAAACTATCTCCTGCTCCCACCGGGTCAACCACCTCGACGGCCAGCGCCGGGCATCGTACCTCCCCGGACGGACCGCGAGCCAGCGCTCCCTCTCCTCCCAGCTTCACCACCAGAATGGGAACGAGCGGGGCAAGTGCGGCAATGGCCGCTTCCACGCTGTCGGCGTGCGCAATCTTCTGCGCCTCACGCTCGTTGGCGAAAAAGACATCCACATGCTTCAAGACTTCAAACAAATCATCCCCCCAACGGTCCGCGGGATCATCATTCGTATCCAGCGATGTGGTGAGGCCTTTCTGTTTCATCGTCGCGAACAATTCCGGGATGCGCGAACGGAGGGCGCGATGCAAAAAGAAAGACGAAAGGTGAAAGTGTCTCGAATCCGAGAGGTACTCAAGGTCCAGATCCTCAAAACACATCTCGTCCATCGTTCCGGGATAAGTCAGAATGTTGCGGCAGTCCGTCCGCGGCAGGATGACGGTAAGTCCCGTAGTTGTCGGGCCACTCGCTCGCCGCACTTTCGACACATCGACTCCGCCGGCCGCCAGTCGATCAAGCGCAATCTGCCCGAGCGGATCGTCTCCAATGCGGGAGATGAATCCGACCTTGCTCCCCATTACCGACAAGTTGTGGGCAAATATAGCCGAAGAGCTTCCCAGGGTGAGCGCCAAACGGTTGGCCAACAATTCACGTTCCGGCTCAAGCTGTTCCGGAAGTCCGTAGAGGATCAGATCCAGGTTCAACTCGCCCACGACTGTGACATCAAAACGAGGCACTTGAGATCATCCCTTCCACTCTGGAGGTGTGAAAAAGCCGATAGGCTCTCATCCTGCACCCCTTGGCCGTCCTCCTGCGCCCCATGCCGTCATCCTGCGCCCCTTGCCCGTCATCCTGCGTCCCTTGCCTGTCATCCTGCGTCCCGTGCCTGTCCTCCTGCGCCCCTTGCCTGCCGCCTGCGCCCCTGCTGTCATCCTGAGCGAAGCGAAGGATCTCCGCCGTGGTTTGCAGGTCGTCCACGTTAAAATCAACTGCCGGATCTCCCGCGCTCAGGATGACAGACTTCCCATTTTCTTCACGTTCTCCCGCTGAGGATCACGGCCCTCGACAGATTTCGCGGCCGGTCGATATCGTAACCTTTCTTCAATCCTGTGTAGAGCCCCAACAACTGGCAGGTCACGAGGTAGGCGGCAAGTCTTGCGCATTCGGGAACCTCGAGCTTGAGCTCGACGAGGAAATCCGCGTTTCTTCTCACCACCGCGTCGGCCTGGTTGGTAATCACCAGCGTCGTTCCACCCAACTCTTTCATCTCCTCCAACACTTCACGCTCCGCCGCATACCCCGTTTCCGAAAGAAGAAACGTGATGAGGGTTTCCGGTCCGACGATGGCCTTGGGGCCGTGGCGGAATTCCAGTGTATGAAAGACCTGCGCATAAGAACAGGACATCTCTTTGATCTTGAGCTGGCCTTCCGAAGCAATACCGAAGAACGGCCCCTGGCCAAGGAAGACGTAATCCGCAAAGGATCTGGACTTGAACGAATTCCTGAATTCTCGGATTTAACGAGTCAAGAATCGGCTGTACTCCTGCGGGTAGCCGCCGGAGCCCGTCGGTGACTTCCTTCCGGCGCGCCACATGCGCGGCCAGGGACTGCAAACCCAGCAGCATGGAGGTGAACGATCGGGTCATCACCACGCTTTTTTCGTCGGCCGGCAGAAGGTGGATCGTGAAGGCGGAGATCTCCTCGAGCGGGTGACCCGTGGAGCAACTGATGGCCAGCGTGCGAATGTTTCGGGTGCGCTCCAGATACTGCGCCGCCCGAACCACCTCTGAGGAGTGGCCGGACCGTGACACCAGAACGGGCTGGCACTTCGCCGGCCCGTTCAGAACTAGGTCCGGGTAAAGAAGCACCTCGGACGCCGGAACAGCCCAAGCACGCCTTCCGGTGATCAATCCCCAGCTTGCCGAGGCCGCCTGAGAAATGTAGTAGCTCGAGCCGCAACCGATGAAGACGTATTCAGCGTCTTTGGCGTCCCACTTTGCGGCTTGTTCGAGCTGCGCGCCTTCGTCCAGCGCTCTAAAGCATTCTTCCCAGCAGCCCGGTTGGGAAAGAATCTCGTTCTGCGTCTTTGCTTCGACAGCCTCGCCTCGTGAAATCATAGAGCGCCTCTCCCAGTTGTTCTCTCGGCTTCTTTCCATTTATAACGTTTCGCTTCGTTTGTCAAACAGAATAAAACGGTGGATCCCCGCCTTCGACGCCGTGACCAGATAAGGCCATCAATCCCCGCCGCCCTCAGGCGACGTAATCATAGACATTTACGCTGTTTTTTTCCACTTGACAGGGTGCTGTCCCGTGTATAAGTGTAACCCTGCGAAACATTCGGAAACTGACAAAGTGAAACCGTCGTCAACCGGAGTTCTACTAATCTAATGGCAGGAGGCACAAAGTGAGATCCGCGAAATGGAACTTGATACTTGCGGCGATGGCAGTGTTGGCCGGTATGGCCGCGCTGGTCTGGGCTCTGGATTCGACTCCACTCCGCGGAGCCAGACCCGGCCCGCCGCCGGACGACGAACTCGCCGGCTTCAGCGCTCTGGCTCCGATCGACGCTCACACCCACGTTTACAAAGACGATCCGGCCTTAGGCGCCCTTTTGGAACGGTTGAAGCTGCACATTCTCAACATCTGCGTAATCGACGATCGCGATCCCTACGGCAACGGAATTGAGCCGCAGCGCAGCGACGTGCTCAAGGTCGCCCGTACTACGCGCGGCCGAGCGGTTTTCTGTACGACCTTCAGCCCCTATGGCTTCGAGGAGCCGGGATTCAGCCGGCGCGCCATCCAGCAGCTCGATGCGGATTTTGCCGCTGGGGCCATCGCCGTGAAGATCTACAAAGTTATGGGCATGGAGATGAAATCCAAGGCGGGCAGATATGTGATGCCTGACGATCCCGCCTTCGAGCCCATCTACAAGGATATTGCCGCGCATCATCGGACGGTGGTGGCGCACCTTGCGGAGCCCGATTCGTGCTGGCAGGCGCCCAACCCCGCCAGCCCCGACTATGAGTACTACCGGCAGCATCCGGAGGAGTATGCGTACGCCCATCCCGAGTGGCCCTCGAAGGCGGCCATTCTTGCAGCCCGCGATCGTCTTGTGGCCGAGAACCCTACTCTGCGAGTGATTGGCGCGCACTTGGGAAGCATGGAATCGGATGTGAACCAGATGGCCCAACGCTTCGACCGCTTCCCCAATTTCGCCGTTGACACCGCCGCGCGAGTCCCCTACTTCATGCTCCAGCCGCGTGACAAGGTGCGAGCCTTTCTGATCAAATACCAGGACCGCATCCTCTATGCGACCGATATTGTGGTAATGCCGAAGGACAAGACCGAGGCGGCGCTCTCGGAGTTTACGGGCACCTACGCGCGCGATTGGATGTTCTTTGCCACGGACCAGTCCGTCGAATACAAGGGCCACCGCTATCAAGGTCTCGCCCTGCCCGGCCCAGTCCTGCGCAAGATTTTCCATGACAACGCGGTTCACTGGCTGCCGGGGATAATGGGAAAATAGGCTGGCTCGCAGCCGGGTAGCACAGGCACTCTTGCCTGTGGCGTCACCTCTGGGAAGCCCCCGGATCACAGGCAAGAGTGCCTGTGCTCCCTCGGCACCTCCACGCTCTCGCAACCAACCCATAGGTAATCTTCTGTAGGCCGCACCTCCCGTTCCGAATGGTCATCTTGTCACATCGAAAAAACCTAGATTTTATGCATTTTCCCCTTGTAGTAGATGATCTATGGGAGTATAACCCTTCCATGCCTAAGAAAGGTTCACCACCGCTCGAGGGCGAGCTGCTCCAGGGCACGCTCGACCTGCTCATTCTACAGACGCTGGTGCTCGGCCCCGCGCACGGCCACACCATCGCCTACGCCATCGAACACCGTTCCGAAGATGTCCTGCAAGTCGAGCATGGCTCCCTCTATCCCGCTTTGCATCGGCTGGAGGACCGTGGCTGGATTGCCTCCTTCTGGGGCACTTCGGAAAATAACCGTAAGGCCCGCTACTACCGGCTGACGGCCGCCGGCCGCACCCAATTGGCCCAGCAAACCAGCCGCTGGGACGAACTGGTCCGCGCCGTCAATCGCGTGCTCCGGCCGATAGAGCAGTGACGAGTGACAAGTGACGAGGGACGAGCAAGAGGAACAAGTTCCCTCTCCCCCTTGGGGGAGAGGGTGGCGCGCAGCCGGCGTTTTCTTCAGCCGGGGCGGGCCGGGTGAGGGGGTCGTAGGTCCCGCGTGATCGGAGCCAATTATGAGCTGGAGTCGATATTTTCGCCGTCGTCGATGGGATGAAGAACGCGCGCGCGAACTCGAGGCGTATCTCGACGCTGAGACTGACGAGAACATCGCGCGAGGCATGTCGCCGGAGGCAGCGCGCTACGCAGCGCACCGGAAGCTCGGCAACACCACCAGGATTCGCGAGGAGATCTACCACATGAACAGTCTCGAATGGCTGGAAACGCTATGGCAGGACCTGCGGTACGCAGCTCGCATGCTGGCGAGGAATCGCGGCTTCACGGCTGTGGCAGTCGTAACCCTGGCGCTGGGCATTGGCGCCACCACAGCCATCTTTAGCGTGGTGGACGCGGTTCTTTTGCGCCCTCTGCCTTTTCGCGAGCCCGCGCAACTTCTGTCGCTTCACGAAACCGAATCCGCGCCGGGGACCTACCCCCTCACCGGGCCGGACTACCTCGATTGGCAGGCTCAAACCCAAACCTTGCAAGAAACGAGCCTGTTTGAGTGGGGAGAAAGCTGCAACGCCAGCGGCGCGGGAGAACCCGAGAGCGCTGACGTGGTCCGCACCGAGAGCAACTTCTTCTCTCTGCTGGGCGTCGCGCCGATCCTCGGCCGAACCTTCGTTAAGGGCGAAGACCACCCTGGTCGAAACCGCGTGGCGATCCTTAGCTATGGCTTCTGGCAGAAGCATTTCGGCGGCGCGAAAGACGTAGTGGGGAAAGAACTCGAACTCGACGGGGAGAAATACGCGCTTGTGGGGGTGATGCCTGCCTGGTTTCGTTCCCCCGTCCGAGCGGACATCTATGCGCCGAAAGATATGAGCCTGAAGAGTCTGGGACCCAGGGGACAACACCAATATCGGGCCATTGGGAGACTGAAGCCCGGCGTTTCCGTCGCCGCGGCGCGCGCTGAGCTTAAGACCATCGCCCAACGCCTGGAGAAGCAGTACCCGGATTCTAACTCAAAAGTGGGCGCGGAGGTGATTCCGCTAAAGGATCTCATTGTCGGCGACTCCCGCACCGAGCTGATGATCGTGCTGGGCGCGGTGGGCTTGGTGCTACTGATCGGCTGTGCGAACGTTGCCAATTTATCTCTGGTTCGCGCCACCGGCCGTCATCGGGAAATCGCGGTTCGACGGGCGATGGGTGCGGGCCGCGTGCGTGTCTTGCGGCAATTGCTTACGGAGAGTGTGCTGCTTTCCCTGTTGGGGGCACTGGTCGGGCTTTTCGTTGGATGGGGTTGCCTGCACCTTCTGACTTCCGCCCAAGCAATGCCCATTCCGCGACCGAATCCGATTAGTCTGAACGGCACGGTCCTGGCGTTCACTCTCGGCGTCGGCCTCCTGGTAGGCATCCTGGTGGGCCTTGCACCGGCCTTCCAGGTTTCCCAGCTTCAGCTCAACCTCGAGCTCAAGAGCACCATGAACGCTGTACTCGGTCCTTCCGGGCGGCGGCGCATTCTGCGCGACGCGCTGGTGGCCGGCGAAATCGCGATCTCGCTCGCGCTGCTGGCCAGCGCCGGGCTTCTCTTGCGCAGCTTCGCCAAATTGCGCGAAGTACGGATCGGCATCCGCCCCGAAGGCGTGGTGACGGCCCAGGTCAACCTTTCCTCCAAGAAGTACGCCACGCTGGAACAGGCCCAGGCGTTCTTCGATCAGTTGCTCGCGGGCTTGAAAGGCGCGCCCGGCATCAAAGCGGCGGCGGCGGGAAGCATGCTCCCCCTCGAAGGTGGCAGTAACGGTTACATCAGCATCGACGGCGCGGACAGTTCCTTGTTCGAGAATACGCTGGTTGAGAATAATAGCGTCTCGGCGGATTATTTCCGGGCCCTCGGCATCCCATTCCTCGAAGGCCGTAACTTTTCGACAAAAGATTCCCAGGATACTGCCGCCGCCGTGCGGAAGCTCGCCGCCGTGATGGAGTCCGGCAAGTCGCAGCCGCCCCCCGGCCTTACTTTGGTTGCCATCATTAATCAAGCCATGGCTCGCCATTTCTGGCCGAACCAGGACGCGCTCGGCAAGCGGTTCAAGGCGGACGCGGTTCAGGTGACGGTGGTTGGCATCGTGGGCGACGTCAAGGAGTGGGGAATTCGCCACGCGGTGATTCCGCAGGCCTACTACCCGCTTGCTATGGCGCTATACCCACCCGTCGGCACGACGTCCCTCGTCGTTAACGGCACAGTTGGAACGGGTGAACTGCTGGCCAGCCTCCGCAGGCAGGTTCATTCGCTCGACGGCAGCCTCGCACTCTTCAACGCCCGCACCATGCAGGAAGTCATCTCGGGATCAATGACCGATGCCAGCTACCAGTCGCTCCTGCTCTCCGTGTTCGCCCTGTTTGCCTTGCTGCTCACGGCGGTAGGAATCTACGGCGTCATGGCTTACGCGGTCACGCAGAGGACTCGCGAGATCGGCATTCGCATGGCGCTCGGGGCGCACCCCGGCGAGATCCTGAGGTTGGTCATGCGCGGCGGAGCCCAGATAACACTCGCGGGTGTGGTCCTTGGCATTGCCGGCGCCCTGGCTTTGACCCGCTTCCTTGCCAACCTGTTGTTCGGCGTCCAGCCCCACGATCCATTCACGTTTGCCGTCGTCGCCATCCTGCTCGCCGCCGTCGCCCTGCTGGCGTGCTATATTCCCGCACGCCGCGCCACCAAGGTCGATCCCATGGTGGCGCTACGATACGAATGAGAGCTAGGGAATAGGGAAGAGGGAATAGGGAACAGAAAATAGGGAACCGGAAACGGAGAACCGGTGTCTAAGAACTCTGAAGGCGGCTCCCCTCCTTAGCTAAGGAGAGGGCCATCGGCGATGTTGGTTCTCAGCCCTCTCCCTCGGGGAGAGGGTGGCCCGCTGCCGGCGCGTTCATCAGCCGGAGCGGGCCGGGTGAGGGGTCACTTCCGAAGAACCTCAACACCTGTTCTGTTCTCCAGCACGCTAGCCCCGGCAATTCAGATTCGGCGAGTTAGCCCGGGGGTGCGAAGGTTGACTTCGGAATTCGGGTTCAACCAGTTCACTAGTCCTGTTTCCTTCAGTTCAACCGCGCCCATGTTCACGAATCCCCACTGTTCTTTAGCTTTTCTCTTCCGTGCCCTCATCGCTCTTTGCCTCATTCCTCAAACGGCCGTCAGGGATATTCCCAAGAGCCCCATCCAGCCGATTTCCCTCGATCCGACCTTGGCTATTGCCACCCCCAGGCTCGAATCGAGCGTCCACATTCCCTTGCCCGAGCAGTACATCTGGAGCGCGCTGCCGGGCAGCACGGGTGAAGGCGTGTACAATTGCCTGCGCAAATCCTTCTCGTTGAAAAAGGTCCCGCCCGTGGCGACGCTCTACGCCGCTGGCGCAAGCTACATTCGCGTGTACATCAACGGACGCCTCCTGGCCGCCGCGGAACGCGATCCCAAAGACCGCCTTCGCCCCTTTCTGCTGGCGATTGATGTTTCCGGTCAACTGCACGCGGGGCGCAACCTGGTTGCGGTCACGGTTCAGGGCGAGAGGTTAGTGTTGAAAATCGTCCCCGCCTCCCTCCAGGTCGTGAAGCCTGCCCTGCTCGTCACCGACGCCACCTGGAAATGCGGCAGCGGCTCGAGCAAAGGATGGGAGACCCCGGCCTTCGATGATCGCGCCTGGCCGCAGGCGATATCTCTGGGCGCCATCGAATCGAGCAGCGAGTTCTTTCAGGCTTACGCCGATGCGGGCATGTACCGCTGGCCGGGCTACGATGGCATTTCACCGTTCCTGGCCCACGCAATACTCAAGGCCGAGGAGCTGACCTATGGCTTCGAGGGCATGGGAAAGTTTTCGAACTCTTCGGCGCTGATGGGGTATGACTCGAGTGATGTGGCGCGGGCGTCTCGCCCGCTGTCGCGGGAGCGTCCCGCTCCCGCGCGCGGGCAGGATGCCCGCGCTACAGCGGGCGAGACGCCCGCGCCACAGAGGTCGCAGGAGTTCGCCGCCACGCTGCCCGCCAAGAAACTTCCCCAATCGGAATACCCCTTCCTGGTGTTGGGATTCAGGAAAGAATGTACGGGCCGCCTGCGTATCGTCTCCGATTCGCCCGCGCCCATGCGCCTCGAAGTTCAGTACGGCGAATCGGTAGAAGAGGTATTGTCTAACCCCTACCTGGGGGCCAACGAGGTTGATGTGCCGCCCTTCGGCACCGTTTACGGCCCCAAGAGCGCCTTCCAGTATGCCCTGGTCAGATTCTTGGCGGGAACGTCGCCACTCCGGTTCAAGGCCATCGACGCGGATTTCATTTACTACCCCGTGAAGCAGATGGGTTCCTTCGAGTGTCCTGATCCCACGCTCAACAAGATTTGGGAAACGGCAGCTTACACCGCGCACCTCTGCATGCAGGACTCGGTCTGGGACGGCCCCAAGCGCGACCGTCTGTGCCTGGCAGGCGGGCTGGACATCAGCGCGCGCGTGATCAATGATGTTTTTGGCGACCGCTTCCTGGTCGACAAATCTCTCAAAGAGTTGGTTGCCGCGGTCGGCAATCCTGTCAAAAACGACGTCAATGGAATCCCGGGATACTCGGCCCTCTGGGTGATGACCGAGGCGGATTATTTCCGCCATGCCGGGGACCTCGAGCATCTGAAAGCCGTTCAGGATTCGCTGCGCGGTTTGCTCGAGTACATGGCCACCCAGATTGACGATAAGGGCCTCTTCAGGAATTCCAATAATCGCTCCACCTTCGTCGATTGGTCTCCCGATTTGGATCAAGACTCCGCCGAATCGCGCCGCGTCACGCTGATGGAATTCCTGCGCGCTTTCAACGAGGGTGCGTGGCTTCTCGAGCAAGCCGGCAACGCGACGGCCGCAGAAAAATTCCGGCAGATCGCTGAGAAGCTGCGCGCGGATACGCTCCGGAACTCGCTTGATCCCGCCAGGAACATTTTTGGCGACCGATGGCAGACCAACGCCATGGCCATCTACTCCGGCCTCGCCGATGCCACCCAGCGCGCCGCGATATGGGAAAACATCCTGTCGCGTCCCTACCGCTTCAACGTCACGCCGCACTTCAACTATTTCGCGGTTTCAGCCATGGCGGAGGCCGGCCGCCGCAGTCAGGCCGCGGATTGGATCGTCGATTACTGGGGCGGAATGCTGCGCCCGGAGACCACCACGTTTTGGGAAGGTTACGACCCGCGCTGGGTGAAGGAACATTTCCACACCCATCTCCAAACTGACCACGGCGAGGGCACCTTTGTGAGCCTTTGCCATGGCTGGTCGAGCGGCCCCGCGGCTTGGCTCATGGAACAAGTGCTCGGCATCCAGCCCATCGCCGCCGGGTTCAGCAAAGTCAGCATCCGCCCCGACCTGTGCGGAATGCAATACGCTCGCGGCGCTGAGCCCTGCCCTCACGGCCTTCTCAAAGTTGACTACCAGTCCGATGCTTCGGGTTTTACGACCAAGATCGAATTACCGGAAGGCGTCGAGGCAGAAGTTTCCATGCCCGTAAACCGCGGCGAGACGTCCGTTCAAGTTGACGGCAACACGGTCACAGGCGTTGCTTCCGAAGACGGCACGCGGTTGATTGTGCCCCTCGCGAGTCCCGGCCCGCACGAGCTTCACTCGCAGGTAAACTTGCCATTATGATGGGATCATCGCCCTCTCCCAGGGGAGAGGGTGTCCCGCGACGGCGTTCTCATCAGTTGGCGCGGGACGGGTGAGGGGTCGTGGTCTGATGTATAAACAGCTCTTCCTAATTGCGGCAGCAGCTCTCATCTTGTGGCCTCTCAGCGGGCACGCCAAGGATGCCCGCAAGAACTCCCAATGCGATGCGCCAAACTACTTCGGGATCTGCGATTCCTACGTGCCTGGGACAATAGCCGGCTTTCCAGAAAAGCAGCCGATCTCGGTGGTTGATACATGGCACGATGGCCCGGCGGAGCGTGCCGGCATTTGCCCTGGGGATCAGATCGTCGCTGTGAACGGAGTTCCTGCGGCCGAGAACACCATGGAGCGGATGCTGCACGAGATTGTGTCGGCAAAACCATCCATGGTGGTTTTGAGCATCAGACGCGGAGATCAAAGCCTGGAATTCCGTGTCCGACGCGTGCGCGAATCAACCTTGGCCAGGCTCAGCCACCAGAAGTTTCTGAACGATCCCAGCCTTGGACGTGCCGCGCAGACGGTACCGAGGAGCGAAAAACGCGCCGAATTCACCGGTTATGTTGACTTCCTCAAAAAACTCGAGGAGCGCGAAGGGATTACGCGAATCGAGGGCCAGGATGTTCCGGTCGGAACCCCGCCAGAACAAGTCAAGAGGCTCCGCCAGTTCTCGCTGGGCGGCAAGGACAATTCCCGCGAGGCCGGATGGGTCGCCCCGGAACCCGGCAAGTATGCGTTCGGGTTCAGTGCTCTTTTGCTGAAGGACCCCAGCGAAGCGCTGATCGACTCGGTTCTCCCCCAATCACCGGCTCTTCGCGCTGGGCTGCTGCCGGGCGACCGCGTGCTCGAAATCGACGGTCGAGAGATTTCGACCCCTGGTAACGTCAAGGCGTTGATCCTGGAGCCTGACCAGGAACGCAACATCAGGCTCAAAGTAGAGCGGGGCGGAGAGCAGCGAACGTTCGAGTTGCGCTCTGAGCCTTCCGAACAGATTTTTACGGCAGGCTTGAGGCGGGAATTACCCCTTCGTTCCGGCCCTCGCCACTTTGACCCCGACACCTACATCGTCGGCATCGGAGTCTTGTACTCTCCCGATCCAAAAGAAGCTATGATTTCGAGAGTTTCATGGCCTTCCCCGGCTTTCGGCGCTGGACTGCACGTGGGTGATTCCATCCTGGCCATCAATGGCAAGCCCATATCGGCAATCAGCCGGGAAGAATTGGGTAAGCTGCTGGTTCCGCAAGGTTCCGCCGCCTTGACGCTCGAAGTTTCCCGCCTCGGAAAGAAAAAGACCCTCACGGTGAAACCGGCGACCTACCGTAACACTGAGGAGTCCATCGGAAGAAAGCCCGCGAAATCTGGTTTTGTGCCCCAAGGCTGCCCGGCAAGCTAGATGTGGGGCCAAAATGACCGCCACCGACCCCGCACCCGTCGTGCTCAACCTGCATTCGACCCTGGACGACCTTCTCATTTGTCGTCCCAAGCGCGGCGAGAAGCTTCTCGACGCTTTTCACTTGACACAATCCTCGAGTTATGATAGCCTACTGTAGTCTGTCATCTGATGGACGATTTGTCGCAGGGGAGAGATGGGTGCTTGCTGGCCGAAAGGAAAAACCGCATGGTGCAGTGAAGCTAGTCGATGTTCTAGCGGGTGCAAGTCCCGCCCGTGCAGATTGCCCAGTTGGCACGGTAGTGATACCCGGCGGCGGGGCGGGTGACCAAACCGTCGGAAGCCCGGAAGTAAACGCTCTCTCGATGGCTGGGTGCGAATCCGGTCTGCTCCGACAAGGAGAGCTAGCAAAACAACAGGTCGTAGCGCAAGCGAACCGTAGTTAAGCCCCGAAAACTTACCCCCTTACTCGGATCGGAGTGTGAGGGTGAAGGGAATGCCGAAACTGTCATACGGAGTTGAAGGCTAGGATCTTCGGCGAAGTACTGGGTACAAGCAGCCGAAGAGTTCCCCGTGGTCGTAGAGGACGACATGTTGCGAAAGAGCATCGATGAAAGCTCAGAACCACTCGCGGGTCGCCTAGGCCTGCACCAGGCAGGCACAGCGAAGATATTTCGTATAAACCGCAATGCGGCGAAGTCGGGATGTGCCGGCGAGTGGGGCGGATGGGGCCAGTTAAGTGAGGATGGGTCGGGACAGCATAACCCGGACCGGAGCGAGGGCCCCTGGGGTAGAGCGGGATACCGCTCGCGCGGAGGTGCCTGCCTGTCCCATCGTCCCTGACACAGAGCAGGGAAATCCTGATGGAGGCCGCAAGCACGAAGGACGATGGCAAACCCGCCCGCGGGGAAGGCCTCGTCTGATAATCCGGCCTTTAAGCCGTACCGGGGAAAACCCGCCGTACGGAATTCTAGGGGAGGCAATGGAAACGTCGGCATCATTCGAAGCCCGGTCCGCGCCATTGCCTTACCCGACCGTCGGGTCGCCGGGACAATAGAGCATCTCAGAAAACACTAAAACAGTGGGAACGACCTCAAGAATTCATTGAAAACAAAGGAAGTTGCGATTTCATGTTGTGCAAAACGAACCCAAAACGAACGCACTTTTGAGTGAAAATGCTGGCATTAGACCCAAAAATGAGATCTTTCACGACGCTCGCGTTCCGTCCAGAGGATTCGACCGTTGAAGTCCGGCAGGGCGCGAAAGGGATTGCGGGGCAACCACCCCTGACCCCTCCTTACCAAGGAGGGGAATTTCGTTGCTGACGGCCGAGAACTGACTGCTGAGTGCTGTTTTTGAACGAACGATCCGGGAATGTGTATGAAAACAAACAGTCGAGGAGTCGAGGAGTTGAGGAGTTGAGGAGGTGTGGGGCCAATTCAAGAGGTCGGGTCGGATGTTGACGGTTTGTCACTCCTCAACCCTCGACTCTCGACTCCTAGACTTGAATTCGACGGAACAAAGCGAGAATGTCTATGAAAACAAAGGACCGCTCTGGAAAAACCCTCTTGTCGCCGGCGGTGGCCGACCGATTGCCAACGTATCAGCCGATCACGCCTGCCCCTACCTTGGACGAGGGGAGAATGAGCATGGCTGACGGCTGAAAGCTGACCGCTGAAAGCTGTTTTTGAACGACCGATCCGGGAATGTATATGAAAACAAAGGAGCACGAAAAGGGTAAACGCTGAAGGGTAAAAGCAGGCAACTATCAGCTTTTTAACCTTCAACCTTCAGCCTTTTGAAGGCGGCAATTCCGCTGCCGCACTCCACGGCTACAACCCTCGCTCGCCGATCTCGAAGGCTTTAAGGACGGCTTGGGCTTTGTGGAGACATTCCTCGTATTCGCGGGCGGGAACGGAGTCCGCGACGATCCCGGCTCCGGCTTGCAGGTAGGCGCGATGGCCTTTAACCAGCACGGTGCGGATGACGATGCAGGAGTTGAGATTGCCCGAAAAGTCGAGATAGAGGACCGCGCCGCCGTAGAGCCCTCGGCGTGTAGGTTCGAGCTCGTCGATAATCTCCATGGCGCGGACTTTGGGCGCGCCGGTGAGCGTGCCGGCAGGGAAGCAAGCGGCCAGCGCGGCGTAGCTGTCGGTATCCGAACGCAGGCGGCCGCGAATCGAGGAGACCAGGTGCATCACGTGGGAGTAACGCTCGACGAACATGATTTCCTTGGGGCGCACGCTCGAGAACTCGCACACTCGCCCGATGTCGTTGCGGCCCAGGTCCACCAGCATGATGTGCTCGGCGCGTTCCTTTTCATCGGCGCGCAGTTCTTCTTCCAGCCGCTTGTCCTCGTCCTCGGTTTTGCCCCGCGGGCGCGTTCCGGCGATGGGCCGGTATTCGACTTCGCGCCCGGAAACCTTGACGAGCATTTCCGGCGAAGAGCCGAGAATGGTCGAGTCGCCCATGCGCAGGTAGTACATGTAAGGCGAGGGGTTCACCGCGCGCAGGGCGCGATAGATTTCGAACGGGGGAACGCGCACTGGCGCCTCGAGGCGTTGCGAGATCACCACCTGGAAGATGTCGCCGGCACGAATGTATTCCTTCGAGCGCTCGACCATGCTTTCGTAACGCCGCCGCGTCAGGTTGTGGCGCACGCGCCAGGGGCCGCGCGGCGGACGCCGGCGCGGCAGTTCGAGCGGACGGCGCAGCAGGCTCTCCATGCGCCCGATCTGGCGCACGGCGGCGTCGTACTTGGCGCGCAGCGTGCCCGTGCCTTCCTCCGTAAGGACATTGGAGATCAGGAAGAGGCGATGCTGGACGTGGTCGAAGGCGACGAGGTTCGAAAAGTACATGAAGGCCGCGTCGTCCAGGTCAACGTCCATCTCGACGCGGGGCGGAAGCCGCTCCAGCCTGCGCACCGCTTCGTAAGCAAGAAAACCCACCGCGCCGGCTGTGAAGGGCGGCAGGCCGGGCAGCGTCACGGAGCGGTAACGCGCGCCCTCCCGGCGCAGGCATGCGAAAATGTCGCCGGCTTGCTCCGTCCGGTGCGCGCCCCGCGTGAGGGTGACGCGATCGCCGCGCGATGCAATGACCTGAAACGGATCGATGCCGAAAAATGTGTACCGGCCCACACGCTCGCCGCCCTCCACGCTCTCGAGCAGGAAGCTGTAGGGATGCGCCGGAGTTCCCGTGCCTCGACTGCTCGCCCCGGCGGTCTCGGGGGAAAGCCGCAAATAAGCGGAGACAGGGCTCAGCAGGTCCGCGACGATGGTGCGGTAAACGGGCAGAACATTGCCATGGCGCGCCAGGCGCTGAAATTCCGCGAAGCTGGGTTGAACGTCAGGCATAAGAAAAGTTTTCAGTCGTCAGTTTTCAGTTATCGGTTAAAATCTTGAAATATCTCTTCTAGCAATATCCCAATTTGAACTGACAACTGACGACTGACTACGGACCACGGACAGCTACCCCACCGGCCGATCCAGGACTTGCCGCACCGCCTGTTCCATCAAGGCGCGCGGGGCGTTGAGCCCGGTCCAGATTTCGAATTGGCGTGCCCCTTGCGCCACCAGCATCTCGAGCCCGGAAATCGTCACCAACCCGCGCCCCCGGGCTTCGTTGATGAAGCGCGTGGTAAGCGGATAATACACCATGTCGAACACCACGCGGGCGTGCAGACGCGCCAGGTCGAGCGGCGACTCGTCCGTGTGGGGATACATGCCGACGGGCGTAGCATTAATCACCGCATCCACTTCCAGCCCCTCGGCGCTCGCCCAGGGCACCGCTTCGCCCTCGACCGCGCGCGCCAGAGGCGCCGCGCCATCTCCTCGCGGCGAGCGGCCACGATCACTTGAGCGCCCTCGGCCGGCAAGGTGTAGGCGGCGGCGCGCGCCGCCCCGCCCGCGCCCAGAATCAACATGCGGCTTCCGGAGAGCCGCAAACGCTTGGTGAGAACTTCCACCACCGCCGCGGCGTCCGTGTTCCAGCCCATCCACTTGCCGCGCTGGACGGCAACCGTGTTGCACGCCCCAATGCGCGCTGGCCATCCGATTCGGCCCCATCCAGCGCCCGCAGAATGGCGCGCTTGTAGGGCATGGTGCACCCGCGAACCCCGACAAACCCGCCTGCCGCGCAAAGCTGATGAAGTCAGGGAGGTGGCCGGGTCCGCAAGGCAGGAAAACAGCATTCACGTGCTTGGCCTGGAACGCCGCGTTCTGCATGGCGGGTGAGAGTGAAATCGAGGCGCGTGAGCCGGCGACGCCATAAAGCTGGCTGCTTGGGTTCAGCCGCTCGACCTGGTACACGGAACGCATCAGGTCCGCCGCAACCTGTCCGGGAACCACGGCATGGTTTCCAGGAGAGGCGTAGGTGATCGCCGATCCCCAAAGCAACGCCAACAACCGCGAGGGAATGCCCGATGCACCCATTGCCAGCGCCACCAACTTCGGCGTCCGGCGGCGATGAGACCTGAGGAGTTGGCGGATCTGAAGGTTGTCGCGCAGATGTTGTGCCTGCGTCGCTATCTTGACCGTGTCCACGGGCAGCCGCACCAGTTGGCGATAGACACTGCCCAAGGATCGCGTCTGCCGGAAGTTGTGATAGGAGGCGATGACTTTGGCGGGATCGAATTGCCCCAGCAGAGCGGAGCCGCCCTGCTGGATGGACTCCAACTCGAGATCGACCCACTGGCAACCCGCTCGCACGGCGGCGGCCAGGACCGCGGCTTGCTCCTCGACGCTGCCTTTGAAGGCTCCTCCTGCCTCCTCCCTTCGGCACGTGGCGATAACCTGCGGAAGGTGCATACGCAAGAGTATCTGATGGAGCGAGACTTCCAAGTCGGCGAAGTCCTGGAGATAGTCCAGGCGTAACTCGTAGCCCACACCCGCAGAACCCGATCGGCCGGCTTGAGCTTCCATGGCCGCCAGGCTGGGCCCCGCCAGCGTAATGAAGATGCGCCGTGTGGTGGGTTTCGCCAACAAAGCTCCCCGTCCTTTGAGGGTTTCAACGAGTTGACTATAAAGGTTTTGACCGAAGAAACGCAAGAAT
>CAWJHY010000095.1:0-33995 GCA_963842495.1 uncultured Acidobacteriota bacterium | reverse complement strand
TGGGGCCGGGGACTAGGGGCTAGGGACTAGGGACTGGGGGCTAGGGACCACTTCTTCGCTTGGCGGCCTTGGCGTGCTTTGCGTCTTGGCGTGAAACAGGCAAATCGTGCATTTGGCTCACTGCGGCCGTCAGCCGAGGGCATGCAAACCCAGAGCTCGCGTAGCCGACAGTTTGTCACTTACTGCGCGCCTCGGAAGCTTTGCTTCGTTTTCGCGAAACGTGCATTTTTGTTCGTTTTCAGGTCAAATTGCTGTCAATTCGCGCGCAAAACCCTCCGAATCTCCAGCCTTCAATGAAGTGATGCCCTTCGTTTTCAATAACTTCTCAGCTTTGCGTGCACAATTCTTCAATAACTCCCTTGTTTTCAAGCACTTCTTAGCTTCGTTCCAACAGCGCTCCTTTGTTTCCAGTAACATACTGGCTTCGTTCGTACTATTTTTTGTGTTTTTTCGTGCATCCGCTCTCCGGCTCGTCGGGGCCCATCCGCTTTCCCTCGCGCTTCGGCGGGCGGAAGCGCTCGCCTACGACAATGTTTCCACATCAAGACCATCATTATAGGCTATCACAGGTCTCCGGGCTTGTCAAGCGGAAAATGCGAAGAAGGCGGGCGCGTTTTCTCGAATCCCTCCGTCGCGCCTGCCCAGAGCACCTCAAGCAGAGTAATGCCTCCCTCCCGCCCTCACCTGAACGGTGTGTACGGGCACGCCACGGCGTGCCCCTACGAGGCTCATGCGTGCTTGACACCCCGCAGTGCCGGCGTATACTTCGAGGAGATTTTCAGCGGTGTTCAAGGAGGCGGTATGCGCTCGACGCGCAGCCCTTTCAACGGGGAGCAGTATTCTTCTTGGCTTGTTTGTCCTTTTTGTCTCATATTCATTCTTCTCTTCGGCCTTCCAGCATGGGGCCAGAACCCGGTACCCTTCGTCAATCAACCATTGGTCCCTGACGCTGTGGCGCCAGGCGCGGCGGCATTCACGCTGACCGTGAACGGCACGGGATTCGTCAAAGGATCGGTGGTGAACTGGAACGGGGCACCGTTAGCGACAACATTCGTTAGTAGTTCGCAGTTAACGGCCATCGTGCCTGCCCTCAATGTCGCTACGAACACCACCGCATCAATTACCGTTTCGAGTCCCGCTCCTGGTGGTGGCATTTCCAATGTCGAGTTCTTCGTGGTTTCGAACCTTATCAGCACCGTTACCTTTACCCAGTTGCCGCCGGTTACGGCGAATCCACCGGCACAAGGTCTGATCACCGCCGATTTCAACGGCGACGGGACACTCGATCTTGCCTACATCGCGAGTGCCGTCGCGACCAATAACGTGATCGTCGAACTCGGGAATGGCGACGGCACATTTCAAGCACCAACGAACTACTCTCTTCCATACCCACCGCAGGCCTTGATTGCTGCTGATTTCAGTGGAGATGGCAAACTTGATCTGGCCGTCATGGATGAGGGATGCTTATCCATCCTGCTTGGAAACGGCGATGGCACTTTTCAATCCCCACCACAGACCTGCATTGGTGGACAGTTGGTGTCGAGTATGGCTGCGGCTGATTTTAACGGCGACGGCAAACTCGATCTGGCCCTTGGCATAAACGGCCTGGGTGCCGGGATTTACATATGTCCCGGTAATGGGGATGGGACATTTCAGCCCTGCGTGACGTACGGCGCGTCCACGTACGCCCGGTGGTTGGTGGCTGGCGACTTCAACCAGGACGGGAAACTCGACTTGGTTTGCGGCGGCGGAAGTGGACTCTGGTTCCTTCAAGGCAACGGCGATGGCACCTTTGAGCCGCCCGTCAGTATTCCCGGTACGTTGGGGAACCCAATTATGACGCTGGTTACCGCCGACCTTAACGGGGACGGCAAGTTGGATTTGATAGTGGGGGAGTCTGGGGGTGGCGACGTGCAGAACTCGCCGCCGGCGGGTGCGTGGATTTGGCTAGGCAACGGAGACGGCACATTTAACGGGCCCGTTCCTTACCCTGAAGGTGGCTCGTACGATACCACAACCTGGGGATTAGCCGTAGCCGACTTCACCGCCAATGGTATCCTCGACGCGGTTGTGGCTAATTCGACTCCCGGCGACTCGGTAGATTGGTTTTACGTTCTGCTGGGAGAGGGCAACGGCGCATTCCAGAACTCTATAAATATGCCCATACCAAACCAGTATGGGACTGCGGCGGTGGCCGGCGATTTCAACGGAGACGGCAAGATGGACTTAGCCTTCGCTGAAAACTTTAACGGCCAACCGACCCCTATTTACGTCTTTCTCCAAGGACAACTGCCCACCGCGACCGTGTCGCCCACCAGCGTGTCATTCGGTCAGACGGCCGTCGGAACAACGAGCCCGACACCCGTCACTCTGACGAACTCCGGCACGGCCGCGCTGGCGGTTACGAGCGTCGGAATTACCGGAGCGGACGCCGGCGATTTCGCTGAGACCAACAACTGCGGCTCGAGTGTTGCGCCCAACGCCGCTTGCCAAATCAACGTGACCTTCGCTCCCCCTGCGATCGGAACCTTTACGGCGAACCTTTCGGTGGTCGACAATGCCACCAAGGCGCCGTCGGTGATCCCCCTCACGGGAACGGGGTTTGGTCCCACCGCAACTCTTTCTCCTGAGAGCTTGAAATTCCCTGGTCAATTCGTGGGCACTTCAGGCCTGCCGCAGAACATTACCCTCACCAACAATGGCGATGCGGCCTTGACCATCACCAGCATTAAGACGAGTGCGCAGTTCCAGGCTACCAATGGCTGCACCAGCAGCCTGGCGGCAGGCGTGAACTGTACCATCAGTGTGTTTTTCGATCCCACTTCCGCGGGCACGCAGACGGGAACGCTGACCATCACTGACAACGCGCCGGACAGCCCCCAGACGGTTGCGCTTTCGGGCGCGGGCCAGGATTTCGGCATGTCGGCCACTTCTTCCAGCGCCACAGTCTCCGCGGGGCAGACCGCGAACTACTCAATTTCCGTAGCGCCGGAGGGTGGAATTGCACAGACCGTCAGCCTGACCTGTAGCGGCGCGCCGCAGCTATCCAACTGCACGCTGACGCCCAGCACGGTTACGCTAAACGGGAGCGCGTCCGTCCCGGTGGCCGTGGCAGTTTCAACCACAGCCGCAACCATGACGCCACCGTTGGGGAAGCTCTTTCCGCCGGCAGTTCCGGGCGGTTGGGCTTTGTGGTCGTTGTTCCTGCTCGCGTTCGTCAGCCTTGCAGTTCTGTCGGCGACCAGGCGTCGCCGCGCGCTGTGGCTGGCGGGCATTTGCCTCTTGATGATGATCGCCTGGGCTTCCTGTGGCGGAGGCAGCGCAACGCACAATCCCGGCACGCCCGCCGGAACTTACACCTTGAAAGTGACAGGAACCGTGACCTCTTCGGGCACATCCACGCAACTGACCCACACCACGAACCTGACCATTACCGTGGACTGAATGGGAGCGCCGCTTTGCCATTTGATATGTGCGTTTTGATATCGGCTCTGCTGGTGTGATATCATTGCCACGTGGACAGGGAGTTCTGTTATGGCGGCAATTGTCGTGCGCAATATTTCCGAGGAGACTCACCGCGCCCTGCGCGTCAGGGCGAGGCGGCACGGGCGCAGCACGGAAGCGGAGGTTCGCGCCATCCTCGATAGCGCCGTGCGGCCTGACCAGCGCGTGAGGCTCGGCTCCGCACTGGCTGCGCTTTCGAAGCCATTCGGGGGCTTGGAACTCGAGATCAGGCGGGACAAAACGCCCGCGAGGGCTGCGAACTTCTCGTGATTCTGCTTGATACGAACGTCGTCTCCGAGGCGATGCGGCCGAAGCCTGACCGCAACGTTCTCGAGTGGCTCGACGCCCAGGAGGCCCAGACCCTTTACCTCTCGGCCGTCAGCCTGGCGGAGTTGCTGCTCGGCATCGAGAGCCTGCCCACCGGCAAACGGCGCAGAGCACTGGCTGCTGCCCTGGCTGAACAGGTCGTCGCCCTTTTCGCCGAGCGGATCGTGCCTTTCGATCTTCCTGCGGCCCAATCCTACTCTGAAATCGTCATGCGCGCCCGCCGATCCGGCCATGCGATCGCCGTGGCGGATGCACAGATCGCAGCCATTGCCGCATCTCGCCACTTCAGCGTGGCGACGCGAGACGAGGCGCCTTTCCGGGCGGCCGGCGTGGAGGTCCTGAACCCCTGGGAGATTATTCCGCCCGCGTGAATGGCCAAGGTGGACCTGTGACGGCGGGAACGTCATTCCGAGCGGAGCGAGGAATCTCGCTCTGGTTCGCTCGATCGTGCCCCAATTGCAAGGCCAGAGCGAGATTCCTCGCTCCGCTCGGAATGACATCCATATTAGGAAACTAGCCAAACTAGGACACTACTCGCCTTAGGGAA
The DNA here is from genome assembly GCA_963842495.1 of uncultured Acidobacteriota bacterium. Classification (GTDB taxonomy): domain Bacteria; phylum Acidobacteriota; class Terriglobia; order UBA7540; family UBA7540; genus CAVROP01. Next base: position 29,617 of record CAWJHY010000095.1, on the reverse strand, counting down.
CACTTGACACTCGGTGTCCGGCGCACATAGACTGGCCCGCCTGACTGGGGGCGCGCCTTTCGGGCGCTCGAAGGTGCCATTCGGGCCACCGCAATTATTGAGGGATTCACAAATGAGGATGATTGCCTTGAGCTTGCTGTCGATGGCACTCTGTTTATCGGGCCACGCCGCCGACGTGCACGAGGAAAAGCAGACGATCAAGACCTATCCCTTCTCCGGCCCGAACCCCATCGCTGTACGGGCCCGGGGCGGTGTGATGCAGAAGATTTATCCGTATTATTCCTTTGACGACCTGGCGTACGAAGGCGCTCCGCAAACCTGGAATGTCATTCACCTCGACAACCCGTACATCGAGGCGTTCGTCTTGCCGGCCACAGGCGGAAAGCTGATCGGCGCCGTCGAAAAGAGCACCCGGAAGGACTTCATCTATTACAACCACGTGGAGAAGTTTCGCAGCATCGCCATGCGCGGGCCGTGGACTTCGGGCGGAATCGAAGCCAACTTCGGGCTGATCGGCCACGCGCCCTCGACCGCTTCGCCAGTCGATTACCTCATCCGCAAGAACCCCGACGGCAGCGTAAGCTGCATCGTCGGGACCATGGACCTGCCCTCACGCACCGAGTGGCGAGTCGAGTACAGGATTCCCGCCGACAAGGCCTACGTCGAGGCGCGTTCTCTCTGGTACAATCCGCAGCCTTTCAACCAGTCCTATTACGTGTGGATGAACGTAGCCCAAAAGCTGCGCGACGACCTTGAATTCGTGCTGCCAGGAGACAAGTACATTACGCACAACTACGCAGTTCCCTCCGAGCCGTGGCCGATCACCAAGGACGGCCGCAACATGGCCCTCAACCGCAATCGTAAAGATGCCGATGACGACAGCCTCTTCGTGCATGGCAAGCTTCAGGATTTCTCCGGCGGATACTGGCACGATTGGCAATTCGGATATGGCCATTGGGCCCGGCATGAGGAGGTGCCCGGCCAGAAACTGTTTCTCTGGTCGATGTCTCGCGCCGGAGCCATCTGGCAGGACCTGCTGACGGACAGCGACGGCCCGTACCTTGAGGCTCAGACCGGCCGCCTGCTCGACCAGAGCGACCACGAGTTTTTCGCGCCGGGCTCGACCGACCACTGGCAGGAATTGTATTTTCCTTACAAGAAAATCGGTCCGATGGTCAAGGCAACGCCCTACGGCGCCTTGAACGTTAAGAACACGGGCAACTCCGTGACATTGAGTTTCTGCGCTCTGCAAAGCCTTGCGGAAGACCTGACTGTCTCCGCCGAGGGCAAGACGGTCGCCCGCGACCGAATAGTCCTCAAACCCATGGAGGTGTACCAAAAAACCTTTGCCGTCTCCGTCCCGACCGGCCAACTCCAGGTGGATGTGGGTGACAAACTCTCGTACACGGACGACCCGAACGCTGACCTTCTAAGGCGTCCGTTCCACTTTCACAATGCCGACGAGAGCAGTGTGGAGGGGCTTTACCAGTCAGCCGAGCGCGAGGAGAAAGAGCGGAACTACGAGTCGGCTTTGCGCAAGTATCAATCCGTGGTGGAGCGCGAACCGCTCCACGTTGCGGCGCTGACGCGTCTTGCCGAGCTTTACTGCCGCAGGGCCCAATATGAGCAGGCTCTCGAATACGCGCGCAAGGCGCTGGATATCGCTATGTACGATGCCGACGCCAATTATATCTACGGAATCATCGCCACCCGGTTGGGCGACCTTGCGGACGCCAAGGAGACGCTGGGATGGGCGGCCCGCTCCATGAAGTACCGCTCCGCCGCGTACGGCGACCTGGGCGGCATTTACCTTCGGGAGCACAAATTGGATTTGGCGGAGGAGTATCTCCACCAGTCCCTCTCTTACGACGCCTACAACATCCGAAGCTACCAGCTTCTGGCTACGGCTCTCCGCTTGCATAACCGGCCCGAAAAGGCGCGCGAGACTTTGAATAGAATTCTCGATATTGATCCCTTGAATCACCTGGCGCGCTTCGAGCAATACTTGCTCGATCCAGGTCCTGCGGCGCTGGCTGATTTCAAATCCCCGATCCGCAGCGAATTCCCGCAGGAGACTTATCTCGAGATCGCGGCCTACTACGCCAACCTGAAGCTCGACGACGACGCGCTGAAGGTGCTGGAAGCTGCGCCCGAGCAGGCCACGGTGCGGTTTTGGCAGGCTTACCTGTTGCGCAATAAATCGCCGGAGCGCAGCCGGAAAGTTCTGGAGCGCGCGGCCGCCCTTTCGCCTTATCTGGTGTTTCCCTTCCGCGAGGAGTCGATTCCGGTGTTTCTGTGGGCCGCGACGGAGCGGCCGAACGATTGGAAGCCGAAGTATTACCTGGGCTTGATCTACTGGGGAATGCAGCGGGACGAGGACGCAGAGAAGACGTGGGCCGAGTGCGGCGAGCGGCCTGACTACGCGCCGGCCTATATCTCTCGCGCAATTCTCGAGCAGGCGATCAATCCTCAGCAAGCCCAGGCGGACTTCGAGCGGGCCTATTCCATCGACAAGAAAGAGTGGAGAACCTGGTACCACCTGGCGGATTATTATTCACAGGCAGGAATGAACGAGAAGGCGTTGCAGTTGGCCGTTGGCGCTTCCGAACAGTTCCCCAAGGAAGACGCGCTTCGAATTCTGCTGGCCAGGACATATTTGAATAACGGCAAGTATGCGGAGTGCTACGCCGTGCTGGCAAAGGCGTCCATCCTGCCTTACGAAGGCCAGAGCGATGTACACCGATTGTGGGTGGAGAGCTTGGTCACCCAGGCGCTGGCTGAAATGAAGAAGGGCGATTATCAGGGGGCGGTCGGGCGTCTCGAAGCTTCGCGCGAATACCCGGAGCGGCTGGGCACGGGCAAACCCGATGATCCCGATTACAGGATTCAGGATTACCTGGAGAGCATCTGCTACGAAAAGCTGAAGATGACGAGCCGGGCTGAAGAAGCTCGCGCCAGGATCAAGGCTTGGCATGCTCGGCACGGGGAAGGGAACCCGGAAATCGAGAGCCAGCGGGTATCGGCGTGGTACAACACGGCACTCGGTCCGGAGAGTGAACTTAAAGCATTACAATCACTTGCGAGGCTATTACGAAGTGAAACTTGAGGTTCTGAACACGATGGACGATTCCACCCGGCGACGCTTTCTCAAAGATCTGAGTCTCGGTGCGGTTGCCTTCCCGGCGTCTGCGCAAGGCGCCCAGACAAATCAAATGCCGGGACGACCCCCTTCCGGGGATGCTCCTCCGCAAGCCTCTCACCCCGCGAGCATCATGGCGATCGCGGCCCACCCCGGCGATGCCTTCTTCGCCATGGGACTTCCTGTGGCGCTCCAGGTTCATCTCGGCGGCCAAGGCGTCTTTCTGAGCCTGTCGCTCGGCGAGCGCGGCTCGGCGCGGATTGCTCCGGCGCAATACGGAATTCTTCAGCGGCAAGCGGCGGAAAGCGCGGCGCAGAAGCTGAGCGCGCGAACGGAATTTCTCACCTATCCCGATGGAGAGATTCCCGTGACGGAGGACGCCAAGTTTGCGGTGTGCGACTTCATTCGGCAATACCGGCCCGGGATTATCGTAACGCACTGGCGAGGGAGCTGGCACAAAGATCACGAAGCCTGTTACAAGATCGTGAATGACGCTTTGTTCTACGCCGCCTTGCCCGCACTTGACCGAAAGCAACCGCCTCACGAGGCTGGAAAGCTCTTCTTCGCGGATAATTGGGAAGATGCAAACGGTTTTATGCCGGATATTTATCTTGATATTACTAGCGTCTTCGAACGCTGGCAGGAAGCCTGCGCCATATTCCCCATGTGGCGAGGCGAAAACGGCTTCCGCTATAACGACTATTACGGGAGCCTGGCCGTGACCCGCGGCTGCCTGAGCGGCTGCAAACACGCCGTCGCCCTGATGTCGGCTCCCGAACAGCACACCCGCCGAGTGAAGGCGCTCTGACGGGAGCCAAGAGAGATTCAAAGTTCAAATGGCAAACGGAAGACCAATTGAAAACAGTCCTGAAAAAACCGGAAAGTGTCATCCTGAGCGAAGCGAAGGATCTCCTCGGTTTCCTTCAGTGGAATGATTGCCGCGATGAGGCTACTCATCCAGTCGAAAACCCACCGTGACGGTGGTCACGACCTCGACGGGTTCGCCGTTCAACAGCGTGGGTGTGTATCGCCATTGACGGACAGCGTCCATGGCCGCTTCGGTCAGCGCCGCATCCGCGTCGTTGAAAGGCGAAAGGGAGAGAATCTGGCCGCTGGTTCCAATGACCGCACGAGACAAGCGAAATGACGAGCGGACGCTCTCGAGCACGGCTTTTGCCTGTGGCGTCTCGAAAGGCAGTGAGCGTCTTGCAATTCGCAGGACACGCCACTCCCCTACGGCCATTCGCGCCGCCCAAAGCGACGAACCGATCACCCACAAGGATAGAATCCAACCGGCTCGGAACGGATGGTCTGCCGTAGCGGCAGCCGCGGGGGACACGCGCGCGGTGTCGTCCCGATTGATTTGACTCCGGAAAACCGGCGAATCCTCCTTCGTAGCATTCCTCTTGCTGGCGGGACCGGAAAGCCATGTCGTGATGACGGGCACGTCCCAGGCTGGAAGCGCCAGAGAAATGAACGGCAGAGCCAGCATGGCGCCCAGCCCCAGGCTCCAAACCAGGTGCCGCGCCGCTGCCGAGGCGCGCCGTAGAGCTAAAACCAACCCTCCGCAGAGCAGGAGAAGACACGTGCCCCTAAAAACCGTGCCGAGGAGAAGTGCCAGGCCTTTCCCCGAAAAGCCGTGGAGAGAATTCAGTGTGTGGGGAAGGGACGTGACTAGAGCCTCCATCATTCGCCTCCTTTCCGGGCCTTCGCGATTAATTCGGAAATGCGATCCAGCTCGCTCTCGGACATGCGGGCCGTTGAGGAATCGAGCAGCGTGGCGACGGTTTGTGCAGCGGAGCCATCGAAGAAGGTCTCAACCAGATGCCGGAGGGCCGCGCGCCGCACGCGCCGGCGGGACACGGCCGGAAAGTAGACGTAGCGCAAATCTTTTTCCACGTGCCGGATGTGGCCTTTTTCTTCCAGGATGCGCAGCAGGGCGCGAACCGTAGAATAGCTGGGAGGATCGGCCAGCGACTCTCGGATCTCCGCCGCCGACGCCCGCTGGCGCTGATAGAGCACATCCATAATCTGGCGCTCGCGGCGGCTCAGCTTGTGTTCTGCAGGTTCGGCCATGGGTTGATCTCCTGCTAATTCTTAAGCACGGTGCTAAATTCTTAGCATAGTATTTCCGAATGTCAAGCTTTTTTTCGACGGGCGCCTCGAGCCGCTGGGGAGCGCAGATTCTCCGGAGCCCCTGATTCCGGTTGTGGTAACGCCTCGTCGTGCCGCCCGTCGAAGAACCACGTTGCGTCTGGACGGCGAGACCGCATAGAATGCAAAGGTTCAGCTTGCGAGGTGGAACCGGTTGCATTTCTTCAATTCGCTTTCCTCGAGGATCGGACATGTGCTTGCCCTTTACGGCGGAGGTCTCTTCGTTTTGTCGTTCCTGGATTCCTCATTCATGCCGCTTCCGGGCCTGAACGATGTGGCACTGATTGTTCTGGCCAGCAAGCATCCTGCCCGGTCGCCCTTTTATGCATTGTTGAGCACCCTCGGCTCGCTTTTGGGGTGCTATGTCATGTACGGAATCGCGCGGGGAGGAGGACGGTTGGCGGGCGGCGGCAAGCGCGCCTCGACAAAAACCAATCGAGCCCGCCGTTGGCTGGAGCAGAATGATTTTGTGTCCATGCTGGTGATGGCTTTGTTGCCGCCGCCCGCTCCCCTGAAATTCTTCGTTATCGCCGCCGGGGCGCTGCGGATGAAGATGGTGAACTTCGGAGCGGCCTTGCTGATCGGACGCAGTCTGAGGTTCGCTGCTATAGCCTGGTTGGGAGCCCACTACGGCGCTGAGGCCGAAGCGTACTTGAGGAAAAACCTGACGTGGGCTTCTCTGGTGACGATCGTCCTGGTTATCGTACTGACGCTAATTTTCCGCTGGTGGAAGGCCAGGCAGCCCGCCACGGATGACTCCGCCTAGGCTTCATCCGGCAGCCTCATCTCTCTTCCGCCCGAATTGCCGGGGCGCGGAAGCGGAAAGATTCCGACCGCACTCGCAGGGCGCTATCCAGTTCAATCTCCGCAAGAAAACCTCCGCCTCCACTGCTTGTTTCGAAGCGCAGATCGCGGATCTGCACGTCGAAACCCTCCTCGCTCTGCTCAGTCTGGGCCCAGGGGAACCGGGCAAAATCCATGAATATCCGGCCCGTGCGCGATTTCAGTGCACGGTCGAGAGCAGGCGAGTCCGGGGGCTTATGAAATTGCTGCGCGGACCGGGGATCCACGTCGTTTTCGAGGGCACTCGCAGGCAGGACCTCGTAGGTGGTATCGGTCTCGACCACCCCGGTCCACTCGAACGGGTTGATGGGGGAGGGAAAGGCCCCGACATGGAGGGGGTTTTGATCCGAGTAAGTGTGCCCTTCGAGGAACCCCAGAACTCGACGGTGGGCGACATCGCGTAGGCCCCAAAGAAAGACAAGTGCACAGAGTGAGAAAATGGCGCCCCACGCCGCGCGTGTCTTGCGGGCCCCGACTTCTTCTGAGACCATCCGCAATAGCGCCGGCAAGCCAAGGCCGAGGCAAAGCAGGAGAAGCAACAGCGGGTCGAAGATAAACATGATGTCCCAGGCGTACCAGCGCGCGCTGAAGGGCAGAAACGGCCTGACGCCGTAGGAGTTCGTGAAGTCCATAAAAAGATGGCTGGCCGTTCCAATCCACGCCAAAATCAGCAGCCAAGCCAGATTGGGTGGCGGTCCGGATCTGGGTTTCGCCTTGCTCCCCAGAAAATAGACGGTCCACCCGACCAGCAAGGCGAGCAGGCTGACTCCCAGAATCGAATGGGTGAGACCGCGGTGGTATTTGAGGTAGGTGGCGCTTCCCCAGAATCGGGAGATGATATCGATATCCGGCAGGTTCGCAGCGACGATCAAGGTCAGCGTGGCAAACCGGGTTTTGCGGTGCAACCCGGCATGGCTGAGTGCAACGGCGGTGAGGGTGTGGGTGAGGTTGTCCACGGCGACCTCGAAAATGGAAACTGGAAAATGGAAACTGGAAACTAGAAATTGGAAATTGGAAACTTGAACGTCGAAACAGATGTTCGTTTTGTCAAATTCGAGTTCAGATTCTCGGGGTTATAGTAACGGTATCCCGTGTTCCGCTCTCCAGACCTTGGAACGAAGATCCGAATCCCACCTCACCATTTTCCAGTTTCTATTTTCCATTTTCCATATTGGAATTCACGGAACGAGCAGTGTCAGCGCGTCAGGCACGATCTCGAACGTTGCCGGGAGTGTGCCCGCCAACTCGCCGTCGAGTTCGAAGCGAATAATATCCCTGGCGGCCAGGGCGGCGCAGCAGAGCTTGCGTGCTTCCACAAGTTCCACATCTTCAAGCCGAAAGTGCTGGCGCGCCAGGACCAGTGCGGCATACAAGAAGTAGCGCGCGCGATTCATGCTCTTGAAAAGACACAAATTGAAGCGGTCATGAAAGTAGCGAGCGTTCGGAGTGAGGTGAAGCCACCCTCCGTAATTGCGTGCTCGCTGCGCGGCGGCAAAAGTTGCAAACCGCTCCGGGCCATCGTCCGGTCGGCAGGAGAACCCTTGGAAGGGGTAGCGGAAGGCTTGCCGCAGCGCCTCCAGGATGTATCCCACAACGCCCCATGATAACTTCATTTTAAGCGAAAGTTTATAGACGACCTGAGCGTCATACCCAATGCCCGCTACGCTTATGAAGTAGCGCGTAGATGACCCGTTTTGAGATGGGGCTCCGTTCGGCGAGACGCTGTCCTCCCGCCAGGTGGCTTGCCCCAAGGGAATCCTCCGCGGCGACCACCGAGCAAACTGCGCGGCGGCGCGAACCGGGTCAAGCGGAAGTCCGACTTCCCTTGCCAGGATGTTGGCAGTGCCCCCCGGCAGAATCCCCAAGGGTACCTTGCGGTTGGCGAGGCCATTAAGAACCTCATTGATCGTACCATCGCCCCCGCAAGCGAGAACGAAATCGGCGCCGTTCGCAGCCGCCTGCTCCGCCTGTTCGTGCGCCAAAGCGGGCCCTGCGGTGGGAGTCAACTCGATCTCAAGTCCCGCCGCTCGCAACACAGCAGCCGCTTTGCGAATCTCGCGCAGTCGCGCCGCCGGGCGCCGTCCCGCAATCGGATTGTAGATGAGGGTGCCTTTTCTCAAAGGGAGGCCCATGGCCGGGGAAGGGAAGTAACCGTCGTGTGAGGGTGTAATCCTGTCACCTTATAACCGAGCTGATGTGCGCCGGCAAGCAATTCGATTACATGATGGAAGTCCCACTGACAACTTTGCGGGCGATCGAGTCGCCGGTTTTCTTGTCCAGGTGAGCATCCACCCACACCTTGTCGCCCACTTTCACGGAATCGGGCGAACTGCTTTTACCGTCATGGATAAACTTGGTCTTCTTGTTGAGTTTGAAAGTCTCATCCATGCCTGCGTCCGTCTTGGTTAGGATGATCTCGTTGCCACTGATCGACTTGACGACGCCGTAGCGATAACCTGCGTAATTACCCCCCGCAGTGCCCATGCCGCTGGAGGCAACCGTCATCGGGCTTCCTCCAGTCTCTGTTGCCGCATGGCCGCCGCGTTGCGCGACGCACGGTGAAGCGAACCCTACGATACACAACACTAACATCCCTAAGACTGTTCGTGGCACTTTCACGTCCCACCACCCCCACGAATATCTCGCTCCGAGATAACACTAGCAGCCGTAATGCAGCCGTGTCAAGATTGGGTCCGGTAACTTCTCTGCCCGGCCCAGCCGATGTTCGCGCAACCCCTGGGTTATAATTCCACAAGGCAGCAAAAAAGCCGAGACGGCGTTTCGGAAGCATTGCCTGCCCGCGCCGGGCTGGGGGAGAGCGTGGCCAAAGATATTGAGAAGGAAATTGAGAAGCTGCGAAATGAGATCCGCTACCATGAACATCGGTACTACGTTCTGGATGACCCCGAGATCTCCGACCTCGAGTTTGACAAGCTGATGAAGCGGCTCCAGGAGTTGGAGGAGCGGAATCCCGGGCTGGTCACACCGGATTCTCCCACCCGGCGGGTGGGCGGCACGCCTGCGGCGGAATTCCCCAAGGTGCGCCATTCCACGCCCATGCTAAGCCTGGATAACACCTACTCGGTTGATGAACTGCGGGACTTTGACCGACGGGTGCGAGAACTTTCGGGCCGCTCGACGGTTGAATACGTCGGGGAGTTGAAGCTCGACGGCTTGTCCATGGCCCTGACGTATGAAGACGGTTTGCTGAAACACGGCGTCACGCGCGGTGACGGCGTCACGGGCGAAGACGTCACGGCCAACGTAAAGACCATCCGCTCGTTGCCCCTCCGCATTGACCACAAAAAGCTGGAAGCGATCGACAATCCAAAGCGCTTTGAAGTTCGCGGGGAAGTCATTATGCCCCTCAAGGCGTTCGAGCAGACGAATGCGCAGCGAGAGGCGGCGGGAGAGCCGCGCTTCGCCAACCCGCGCAACTCTGCGGCGGGCTCCATGCGCCAGCTTGACTCCCGCATCGTGGCCCAGCGCAAGCTCGATATTTTCCTCTACTACCTGTTGGTGGAAAACCGCGAGCCGTTCAGCGAGCACTGGCAGAACCTTGAAGCGCTGGGCAAGATGCACTTCAAGGTAAATCCCCATCGGCGGCTGTGCAAGTCGTTCGACGACTTGCTGGCCTTTATTCAGGAATGGGAATCGAAACGCGACAGCCTGGACTACGAGATCGACGGCATCGTCGTGAAGGTGAACGACATTCACCTGTGGGACGAACTGGGCACGACGGCGAAGTCCCCGCGCTGGGCCATCGCTTATAAATACGCCGCACGGCAGGCCAAAACCCGCGTGGTGGCGATTCGCGCGCAAGTAGGCCGCACCGGAACCCTTACTCCGGTGGCGGACCTCGAGCCGGTGGACGTGGGCGGAGTCACAGTAAGCCACGCCACGCTGCACAATATGGATGAGATCAACCGCCTTGGCGTGAAGGTCGGCGACACAGTGGTCATCCAGCGGGCCGGCGAGGTTATCCCGCAGGTCGTCAAGGTGGAAGTTCATGCTGAGAACGGCGTCGAATTCAAAATGCCCAAGCACTGCCCCGTGTGTGGCGGCGACGTGCACCGCGTCGAAGGTGAAGTCGCCTACCGCTGCGTCAACTCCGCTTGCCCGGCCAGGCTTCGAGAGTCGATCCTCTTTTTCGCCGGCCGCCGCGCCATGAACATCGATGGCTTGGGAGAAGCCTTGGTGGACCAACTGGTGGAAAAGGGGCTGGTCCACGACGTCGCTGATCTTTACAGCCTCACCCACGAACAGTTGGCAAACCTGGAACGGATGGGAGACAAGTCTGCAAGCAATCTAATCGCGGAAATCGAAAACAGTAAGCAAGCGAGCCTGGCTCGCCTGATCTTCGCCTTGGGCATTCGCTTCGCGGGCGAGCGCACCGGCCAGCTCTTAGCCGATCACTTTTCGTCCTTGGACAAACTCGCCAAGGCCACCGAAGCAGAACTTTTTGAGGTTGAGGAAGTGGGTCCGCGAGTAGCCGAATGCATCCGTGAGTTTTTTGCGGAACCACGCAACCTCGAGGTCATCAAGAAACTCCGCCGAGCAGGCTTGCAGTTCGAACAGGAGAGAGCCCACAAGGCCGAGGGCCACTTGACGGGGAAGCAGTTTGTGCTCACCGGCACCCTGGCTCACCTTTCTCGCGACGAAGCCAAGGCGTTGATTGAAGCAGCAGGCGGGCGCGTTGTCGGCTCGGTCAGCAAGAAGACGGATTTTGTGGTGGTGGGCGCCGATCCCGGCTCGAAGCTCGAAAAAGCCCGCACGCTGGGTATTACGACCCTTGGCGAAGATGAACTTCTGAAGTTATTGGGCCGCTAGCGCTTAATGACGGAATACGCCGTGATAACGTGGCCGCTTGGAAGGGCGGGGCTTCAGCCCCGCCGCCTCCGCGAACCCGACGAGTTGGGCCTTTAGGCCCTGAAGCAATGTTGCCTCAGGGGCTAAAGCCCCGCCTTTCCCGGCACTCCGCAATATGACGCGGGCTTTGGTCAGCAGATACTAGCGTCCTGCCAGCGGCTGTTTTGAGTGCGGCAGTAAGTCGGCAGCTCCGCCGCTGCGTTCCAAGGCGATTTGCGCATTCTCGGATCCCATTGTACTGATCCTGAATTCGCGGTACCTTATCACCCGGCTGATCGGTCGTGCATCCGGCCCGCGCTGAAGCCTTGCATCGTCGGTGGTGTCCCATGAAGAAACGAAGCGTCCGACTCATCGTCTTATCGTTCTCATTATGCCTTCCAGGTTTTGCAGTGGACAAGCAGGACTTATCAGAACGCTATAAAGGCAAGTACCTGCTGGTGCTTCGAGAAGGTTTGGCAGTGGGCATGTGTGAGGGGCGTCCCGAAGTCCCCTCGGGAACCGCGCTCGATGTAAGAATCACGGGTGATAAGGTGGAGTTTGGCCGGCAAGCGAGTTTGGGCACAGGGATGACGGGATGTGGCGAGATTATCCCTGAACCTCTGCACAAAGGGGAGGTTGTCTTTGCCAAATACACTTGGTTTCGGCGGTTAAAAGGCGGATACTTCACCATCACGGTCGAAACCGTGACGCCGCACCAGGTAAAGCGGAGTGAACGCGCCTCCAGGCATGAGGGTTTGAAATTTGGCAAGGCCGACCTGATCTTTGAAACGAGCGATGCCAAGGACTACGACGCTGTGGCTTCAATGGTCGAAACGTGGCTGAGGCCTTTTGACACGCGTTCGGAGGCCGCTCAACACGGGAACACCGCCAGCGGCGTGTACGTAAAAGAAGTGAAGTTGGGCATGACCTTCGCGGAGGTCGAAGCGGCGCTCGGCCCGCCCCAGACTCGCGCCGACTTGGGCGAAAAGGTCCTCTACAAGTACAAAGACATGACGGTCGAGTTCCACGGTGGAAAGGTCACCGACGTAAAATAAGGAGGCAACTGATATGGCAACGAAAACGGGAAAACCTGTGGCGCGTCCCAAGCGCACAAAGGCCGAAATCGAAGAGGAATTCGCCGAGATTCGCGACGAGGCCACGGCCGCTAGGGAAACGAGTGACAAGAAGACTGAAGAAACCGCGAAGCTGCGGGAAATGGAGATCCGCCAGGCGGTGGAGGGCATTTCGGTCGAGGAGGTAGTAAAAAGCCTGTCTGATCTGGGGCTCGATTTATCCAAGGCGCTCTCAGGGCTCTCGGAGAAACTTGTTCAGGAAGTGAATCGCCTCTCCGCCGCCCGCGAGGCGGTGGAATTGGAGAGGAAAGAAATTGAGAGACTGCACAAGATCGATGTTGCTTCCACTGCGCTCGATCAGCTCGTCCAGGACTATGCGCGAAGGAAAGAGGAGTTGGAATCCGAAATCGCCGCCCAGCGGGCGTCCTGGGACGAGGAACTGAAACGAACCGAGCGCGACCGGAAGGAGCAGGACGAAAACCTGCGGAAGCAGCGACAACGTGAAATCGACGAGTACGAATACAAGAAGGCGCTGGAGCGCAAGAAGGCCCAGGATAAGTACGAAGAAGAGATGAAACTTCTGGAGAAACAGAACCGGGAGAAGCAGGAAGTCCTGGAGAAGAGTTGGCAGCAGCGTGAGGCGGCGCTGAAAGCTCAGGAGGATGAAGGCGCACGCCTCAAGAGCGAAGCCGAAGGTTTCCCGGCCAAGCTCGATAAGGCCTGCGCGCAGGCGGCGACTGAGGCTACCCGTGCGACAACTCAAAAGTTCGAACAGCAGCTTCTTCTCCTGAAAAAGGAGAGTGAAGCCGAAAAGCGGCTCGCAGAGCTTCAGATCAAGACCCTAGAGGATAGTCTGGCGCGGCAGTCGGCCCAGATGGCGGTGCTCCAGAAGCAGCTTGATGAAGCCAAGCAGCAGGTCCAGGAAATTGCTGTGAAGGCCATTGAGGGAGCGTCCGGGGCCAAAGCCCTCTCCCATATAAACCAGATTGCAATGGAGCAAGCCAAGCACCACACGCCGCAAGGGTAGGAAGTCAGGAGTCCACGGCCTACGAAAGAGCCGCGGACCCCAAACCCGGGGGTCCGCGCTACCGTTTTTCGATTAGCGTGACTTCAGCCAACCCAACACAGCTTCGGCCTGGGCTGCGGGGACGCCTTCCGCCCAGAGGCAGTCGGCGTCCTTACGGAGCATCACCACCAGACCGTTGTTCGCCTTACCGACGAAAAGATCGCTCGCGGAGCGTGGGTCGGGTACAAGTTCGGGGTACTTGTGGGCAAGGATGGAATGGTAATCGCGAAAGAAAGCTTGAGCGGACTCGGCACTCGACCAGCGGGTTTGCGAGACCAAAGTGTATTGCTTTTTTCCCTGCCCGCCATCACTCTTTTCGTAAAGCAGATAGCGGTCGGCAAGCCAGTCTGGGGTTACTGACTTTGCCTCGTCCTCGGAAACAAGCTGGCCGAGCAGCGCATAGTAGCCCATCTGGCCCATGATGTTTTCGGCCATGAAATTCACCCCATGAACCCCCGCGAGCGCCGCCGGTTGGGGCAGAGAAATCTTGGGCAAAGGTTGCTTGTCAAAATACACCTCGGGCTGGAAAATCTCTTTGGTCGTGTTGGGCGGGTCGTCGAATAACGAGTTGAGCCTCTTCCATCCGCCGGCTTGGAGCCCGTGCTGCATAAAACCGATGCCCTCGATATAGGGAAAGAGGGCCTGAAAGCGAAAGAAAAACGGAGCCTTGGTGAAGGCAGGAAATTCTTCGAGTTGCTGCTGGATGATGGGAGCCATCAGCGGCTCGAGCGAGGGCATGACCTCCAATTTCATCGGCGCAATCATCTCCTGAATCATGGCGGCGGTGGCGTGGCCTTCCACCACGGCCTCACGAGCGGCTGAGGCATCATCATCTTCACGGGCAGCTTTGAGAAATTTCTCGAGGTCGTAGCTTTGGTCCTGGAGCGCGTGGGTCAGTTCGTGGGCCAGTACCATGCGCTGCATGTCCGGTTCGACCCAGTCGGCGATGAACATGGTCTTGCGAAGGGGATCGTAGAATCCTGCAGCCTGCTCGGTGTAGAAACTGATCAGGAACTTCTTGAGATTGAAATCCGGCGGAACAAGGCCGAACGCCTGAAGCGTTGCCTCCTGAACATGAATCTCTTGCGGCGTCATTTCCGAGTGCAGAGTTTCCGAAATGTACTTCGACACTTCCGGCCGGCTGATAACTTGCTTCTTGAGCGAGGACTTGATGGGCAGGCCGGTGAGTTCGCTCATCTGCTGAAAGATTGAGTCGGCTTGGGCGAGTAGGTCGGGTGGGGCTTGCGCGGCAGTCACAACCCAAGCCGTCGCTGCTGCGTAGGCCAGGAGCAGAAAAGAGAAAACCGCCAGCGTCCTCGACCTTGGCCGGCTTCTTTGACTCGTCTTGTGCACGCCGTTCATGATACCGAGATGGCCTCCGGATGTAGTTTGACCCTGCGCCACAATCAAGACTATCATGATTCTGCGCGAGCAAGACGGGTGATCGCTGCCTCGCCCGAGCGCCCCGGTTTATCGGGGCAAGCATGGGCGGGGGAGAGGAAAGTCCGAACTCCGCAGGGCAGTGTGCTCGCTAACGGCGAGGGTTGGAGGAGGATCCCCGATCGAGGGGCGTACGCCTCCAATACGGAAAGTGCCACAGAAAATATACCGCCCGTCAACCGACGGGTAAGGGTGAAAAGGTGCGGCCCCGTTGGCTCGGGGCTTAAAGTAAGAGCGCACCGCTCCGGTGGTAACGCCGGAGGCATGGTAAACCCCACACGGAGCAAGACCAAATAGGGGAGGAGGAGCTGCCCGCTCCGTCACAACTCCCGGGTAGGTCGCTTGACCCCGCCAGCAATGACGGGGCTAGAGGAATGATCGCCACCCCGCCTCCGCGGGACACAGAATTCGGCTTACAGGCTTGCTCGCGCGAAACTCTGCACCTCCGCGGATAGCACGCGGCCGGCGCAGTCTGGCGATCCGCCATCCCTCGAGACAATATGCCTGAGAATCGCACAGCTTCGCTATGCGCCAGCCCCGGAATCTGACTTTTCGAAGCTATATGCAGTTTTCTGCATATATGTGTCAAAATGCCACAGTCTAGGCCCCGATTTTCACAATGTGAAAACCCCTCGCTTTGCCAAACCCTTGATTCCATTGCCCTAAAAATAAATATTCTCATCTGTTGCAGCTTTTCCCATTTTCTCATGCCGACTTGATAGGCTAGTAGATTTGAGCAGTATTCCCCTCCTGGGATTAGGAGGGGAAGCGGTGTTTGAAGTAGGGGCGGTTCGCGAACCGCCCCAGCAACCAACGCAGGCCGTGAGGACGATTTGTCAGCCCCGCCAGGGGCGGAAGAGAGTGGCCCAGGGCGTGAGCCCTGGGTGGAAGGACCCTCACCCCGCCTTCGGCACCCCTCTCCCGCCGAGGCGGGAGGGGACGGGGGAGAGGGTGGACGCGGCAACCCACGGCTCACGCCATGGGCTACCTTCTGGCACCCCTGCCGGGGCTGTCGAAGCCTCGCAGCAGAGCTTGCAGCCCATGGGTCCTCCATCCGCCGAAAAAACACAAAATCGTGGGAACGAAGCTAAGAAGTCATTGAAAACAAACGAAGTCACTAAAAGAAATTGCGCAAATCGCACGCATATGGGAGCGCGAAAAGCGCGAAACGAAGCGAAGAAAGCGGGGTTTGGGTGCACGAGTCGACCGTTTCGCAACCGTAAATTCCGGCCGCTGACTGCCGCGGTTGCATGGGAGCCGCGAACGGGGATGGTCTGGAGGTCACGAATGCGACGAAGTGTCGCTTAACAGCTTGCGGTAAGACCCTGTGTTATTCCGAGGAGGTGTGGGCGACCGGGAATCTCGCAGTGCCTTTGTCTTCAGGGCGAGATTCCTCGCTCCGCTCGGAATGACAGCGCCGAGAGGGGGTTTTCCGCAGCCTGCCAGGGCTCATTGCGGGGGCAATTGATTCATGGTATGTTCGTGGCCCCAGCGGGAACCGTAATGAAATAGGTGGATTGAATGACGTCAAAAGAACGCTGGCGCGCGGTTCTAGCCGGTAAACAACCGGACCGCATTCCTTGCGATTATACAGCCACGGCCGAAGTGACGGCGCGGCTGTGCAAAGATCTGGATTGCGCTTCAGAGTTTGACCTTTGCGAGCACCTGGGCATTGATAAGTTGATACGTCTGGGCGCCAAACATCCGGGCGCCAAGGAAGACACCTGGCACATGCAGTCGCTTTGGAGCATCTGGCACATTGAAGTGGCCAAGGTTTCCTACGGAGAAAGTCTGGGCACTTACGAAGAGGTGGTCTCGAGCCCGCTTGCCAAGGCCGAGACAGCTTCGGACATCGAGCAATTCGACTGGCCAGACCCCATGGCATGGGACGTGAGCCGCCTGCGGGCGGAGTGTGAGCAGTGGCCCTCCTACCCCGTCCTGGGCGGCTGCTACGAGCCCTTCTACCTTTATTGCCGGATGCGAGGCATGGAGCAGGCGCTCACGGATTTGACTAAGAATCCGGCGCTCGCCGAGGCTGCCATGGAGCGCATCCACTTCATTCACGATTCGGTCATTCGTCGCAGCCTCGAGGTCGCGAGCGGACTGGTGGATTTCATCTATGTGGCGGAGGACCTCGGCACGCAGAACGCTCTCCTGATGAGCCCCGCGACTTTCCGGCGCTTCATCAAGCCCTGGCTGCGGAAAATGATCGATCTGGCTCACTCGTTTGGCGTCAAGGTTCTTCACCACGACGACGGCGCGATCCGGCCTCTCCTGCCGGAACTCATCGAGATCGGGATCGACGTCCTGAACCCTGTGCAATGGCGCTGCGCGGGAATGGGTCGGGAAGGCTTGGCGCGGGATTTCGGAAAGTCGATTGTGTTTCATGGCGCGGTTGATAACCAGCAAACGCTTCCCTTCGGCACGCCGGAAGACGTGAAGCGGGAGGTGGCGGAGAACATTCGCATATTCAGTAATAGCAAGGGATATATTGTAGCGCCGTGTCATAACCTTCAGCCGAATACGAGCACCGCAAATATCGTGGCGCTGTACGAGGCGGTGAGGGAATTCGGCAGGGTGAACTGAGTCTCGCGGCGTATGCGGCGCTGGCCGGTTGACAGCCTAGCTCGATATTTCCTACACTGGCAGACATGGAAATACATTTCTCACCCAATACCGAGGCGCAGCTTAAGGAGTTTGCTGCCCGCATAGGCAAGGATGCCGCGCAGGTGGTGGAAGAGGCTGTCAGCAACATGCTGCAACGGCAGGCCCGCTTCGTCGAAGGCGTTGAACGCGGCATCGCTTCCGCCGACCGTGGCGACCTGGTGGACCACGAGGAAGTCGTTAGCCGTATCGAACGGCTCTTTCGAACGTGACTCGCATCCGCTGGACAACTGACGCCGCCAACCAGCTTGAGGGGATTGTCAGGCACATCCGCGAGAACAATCCCGACGCTGCCCGCAGAGCCGCGCAGACGATTTTCGCACGCATCGGGGAATTGGAGACCTTTCCAAACCTTGGCCGGCCGGGCGAGGAAGTCAAAGGAACTCGGGAACTTATCTGCCCGCCTTACGTCATTGTCTACCGCCTCAAAGATGACGTTGCCGAAATCCTCTACATCTGGCATGGTGCGCAGGACTGGCGGTAGCGAGCCCGATCACGCGTTACGGAGGAAGAAATGCGCAAAACACATCTGGCAATCATCATCTTATTCCTCAGCGCGCATCTGGCGTGGGCTGCATCGACTGCGCCTGTCACGCAAAGCTGCAACGGTTGGACGGTCAGCGCAGACGGCGAACACGGAGTGCTGGTCGTCAGCCGCGACGGCCTGGGCGCGATCCTGAACCAAGTTCACCTGAATTTGCAGGACGAGCATGGACTCAGACGGTTGGAGACGTGGTCGGCGGAGAAGCGAGGCGAGGATCGAATTTCGATTCGAAGCTCGGAACCCCGCACGGCCTGGGTGCTCGAATTGAGCCTGGAGGCGCTCAGGATTTCCACGACATCTGCAGAAGGCTTGGTGACGGCGGAAGCCCCGGCCCCGCCGGACCGCATTGTGGCACGCCTGATGGACCCGCAAGGGACGCCGGTGAATTGGATGATGACGCCGGAAACCAAGAACGGTTACGGGGGAATCGAGTTCAGCGCTCCGTCGTTTCTGCCCAGGCGCAATCCAGACGTGATGTATTTCGCCCTCGGCCAGGTGGCGGGTTCCAACCTGCACTGTCTTTTCGATA
Source organism: uncultured Acidobacteriota bacterium (assembly GCA_963842495.1). Taxonomy (GTDB): domain Bacteria; phylum Acidobacteriota; class Terriglobia; order UBA7540; family UBA7540; genus CAVROP01. The sequence continues at coordinate 11,317 of CAWJHY010000095.1, read as the reverse complement.
TCAAGGCGGACGCGGCGATCGAATTCTCCGAGCAGACCGTAATGCAACGCAACCCGCAGAATGCGGGACTGCTGGAGGTTTCAATCCCGGTGCCGGGTAACACCCTGGTGCGGCTCGTCCCCGACTATTTCACCAGGGTTTTGGGCGCTCCAACCTACGTGCCGTTTGATGACAGTTATTTCAGCCGCGCGCCTATGGTTTGGGACAGTTGGAGCAGCTACTACGAAGCTGTGCGCGAGGAGGACGTGGTCCGCAACGCGGATTGGATTGCGGCTCACCTGAAAGCCTACGGGTATGAATACGTGCAGCTTGATGACGGCTACGACCGCGGCTCCAAAGGCGAGCACTATTGGATCGGGACTTGGAGCCGGCAGAAATTCCCGCACGGGCCGAAATGGCTCGCCGATTACGTCAAATCGAAAGGCCTGCGCGCCGGCGTCTGGCTGGTGCCCAGCGCCTATGCGGGAGCCGTCGAGCAGCATCCGGACTGGTATTTGCGTTACAAGAAGAACGGAGCAATTATTCTGGACTACGAAACTCCCACCTTGGATTCTACCAACCCGGAAGTTCTCGACTTTCTCAAAAACGAATTCACGACGCTGGACGATTGGGGATTTGACTACTACAAGTTCGATGGCGAGCACGACTTCCTGAAATATGTCCCCGGTGTAGACCTCGATAAAATCGCGGACAAGAGTGTGGACCCCATCGTGGCTTACCGGAATCGCCTGAAGCTGATCCGGGAAACGATCGGCCCGCGCAGGTTCATCGAACTCTGTCCGGCCGGGACGCCGCTGAATGGAATTGGGTATGTCAACTCCGCTTTCACCGGAGAGGACCCCTATAACAGTTGGCAGGGGATGTATTCGGTTTTTAGTTCGATCAATGCCAATGCCTTCTTGAGTCACCTGGTGCTCTACGTTATGCCCGGTGAATCGGATGTCGAGCCGCTCATGAGCGTTGCGGAAGCCATGAAGCGGAGACCACCGTCGGTGGTCGAGGCAGAGCGCAGCCGCGAAGAGCCCCAGAAAGGTTTCGGCATGACGCTCGAGGAGGCGCGCACGGTGGTAAGCCATATCGCGCTCAGCGGGGTTGTCTATTCGCTCGGTAGTGTGCTGCCCGAACTGCCGGAAGAGCGCGTTCGGCTCCTGAAGATGACGCTCCCCACCATGCCCATCTTCCCCATCGACTTGTTCAGCCGCGGCACCGACATGCCCATGTGGGACATCTTCAAGCACACCACGCCCGACGACTGCATCCACAATTATCCGGAGATCTTAGACTTGAAAGTGAACGCGCCGGCGGGCGTTTTCGATGTAGCGGCAGTAACCAATTGGCGAAGCTGGACCATCACCCGGCCGCTCTCGTTCGCGGATAAATTGGGGTTGAGTTCGCAATCTTCCTACGTGGTATTCGATTTTTGGTCGCAGAAACTCCTGGGCGGGTTCAAAGGCAAAATGGAGGTCACCGTCGAGCCGCACGACACGCGGGTCCTGTTCATCCATCCCCTCCTGCCCAGACCGCAACTCGTGGGGACTTCCCGCCACATCTCCGGTGCTTATTCCATCAAGCACGTGGCTTGGGAAGGCGCCAAGAATCGCCTCCTCGGCACATCGGAGACCGTGCCGGGCGATGACTATACACTTTGGTTGTATGTCCCACAGGGAACCACGGTGTCGGAATTACGCGCGGCATCTGCGGCAAACCGCGAGATCTCCGTGCGGCATGAGTTGAAAGGGAACTCGTTGCAGGTCACTTTCCCGGGCCAGCAGGAAGCTGTGGACTGGGAAGTCGTGTTCTCGGGAAGATCGAGCGAGTGAATGCGCAAGCCGTTAGAAGCTCACGGCCGTGCGACCTATGCAGCGCGGCAAAGGAATTCACCGCAGAGGACACCGAGAGCACAGAGAAAAGCAGTGCGGTTCTTCTCTGTGCTCTCGGTGTCCTCTGCGGTGAAGAGTTTTTCTTTTTTATGTGGGTGGACTCGAATCCCCAAATCTGGGATAATTGCCCCCATTGCGAGTAGAAAATGTTCAAATCCTGGGGGCGCCTCGACTGGCGTCGCCGCGTGTCGCGGGAAAGTTCGATACAGAGGCGGCTTGGCCCGTCAGTCGACGGTTCAATGACAGGTCCCACGGACTCGTGATCAGCCTGACCAACCTATTGTGTGGAGAGCTTATGCGTCGCATCCTTTGGGCATGTTTCTTCGTAGTTTTGGCTTTCAGTGCCGCGGGGTCGGCGAATTCCGGCCCGCTGCTTCTCCAGGGTCCTACGCTCAGCAAGACTCAAATCGCTTTTGCTTATGGTGGAGACATCTGGATCGTCAGCCGCGCGGGCGGCGACGCCCAGCGCCTGGTCACAGGCACGGGCATGCTGATGGGCCCGCACTTCTCGCCGGACGGCACCATGCTGGCCTACACCGGCGATTACGAGGGCAATCTCGATGTGTACGTGGTCCCCGCCGGCGGGGGTCAGCCGAAGCGATTGACGTATCACCCCGGGCTGGATGTCGCCGTCGGCTGGACCCCCGACGGTAAATCCGTACTCTTCGTCTCGCATCGTCTCAGTTACGCTGATTCGGACCAGCTTTTCACCGTCCCCGTCGACGGTGTATTCCCGGCTCCGTTGCCGCTTTCGCAGGCCGAGGAGGGCGCCTTTTCTCCTGACGGCTCGCATATTGCTTACGTTCCATATTTCCAATGGGAGCCCAATTGGAAGCACTACCGGGGCGGGCAGACCACACCCGTCTGGATCGCCGACCTCGCCGATTCCAGTATCGTCAAAGTCCCCCGTGACGGCTCCAACGACCACAACCCGCTTTGGATTGGCGACAAAGTCTACTTCCTCTCGGACCGGAACGGCCCCGTGACCCTTTTCGATTATGACTCGAGATCGCAACAGGTCAAGCAACTCATCAAGAATGACGGATTCGACATCAAGTCGGCCTCGGCGGGGCCGGGCGCGATCGCCTACGAGCAATTCGGCGCCATCTATCTGTACGATCTGCACTCCGGCAAATCCAAGCGCCTGAACATCACGGTGCACGGCGATATGCCGCAGGTCCGGCCGCGCTTCGATAAGGTTGACAAGCACATTGAAAACGCGCAGATTTCCCCCACCGGCGCGCGTGCGGTGTTCGAAGCTCATGGTGAAATCTTCACCGTTCCCGCGGAAAAAGGCGACGTTCGCAACATCACCAATTCCCCCGCCGTGGCCGACCGCGATCCCGGTTGGTCTCCCGACGGTAAATCCATCGCCTACTTCTCCGATGAATCCGGTGAGTACGCCCTCCACATCAGCCCCCAGAACGCTCTCGGCCCGGTCACCAAGATCGATCTGGGCAAGCCTCCGACGTTCTTCTACTCGCCCACCTGGTCGCCGGACAGCAAGAAGCTCACCTACTTCGACAAGCGGCTGAATCTCTGGTACGTGGACCTCGAGAAAAAGACACCAGTCCATGTGGACGCCGATCTTTTCGACGGCCCGAGCTTCAGCACCGTGTGGTCCCCGGACAGCAAATGGCTGGCCTACACGAAGCAACTCGATAATCGCATGCATGCGATATTCGTTTATTCTCTCGAGACCGCCAAAGCCACTCAGATCACCGACGGCATGAGCGACGCGCAGACTCCGGATTTCGACAAGGGCGGTAAATACCTCTACTTCACCGCCAGTACGGATATGGGCCTGGTGGCGGGCGGAGACATGTCGGCCATCGACCGGCCGGTATCGCGTTCCGTTTACGTCGTCGTGCTGAAGAAGGGAGTGGCCTCGCCGCTGGCCCCCGAGAGCGACGAGGAAAACAAGAAAACCGACGCTGACGCCACCAAGGAAAGCGCAGGTGACAAGGCCGCTGCGGATAAGGCCAAGGAATCCGCGGAGGCTAAGGATAAGGACAAGGAGAAGCCGAAGGAGCCCGTTAAGGTCGAGATTGACTTTGACAGGATCAACCAGCGCATCCTGGCCATGCCCATCCCCGCCAAGAACTATTTCGGCCTCATCGCCGGCAAGGAAGGCGAGGTTTTCCTGGTGGAAGGCCCACCGACCATCAGTTTTGAAGGACCCCCCAGCCTGACCGCCTCGAAGTTCACGCTCAAGACTCGCAAGACGGACATGCTTGTGGGAGGAATATCAGCCTTTGCTACTTCCTTCGATGGCGAGAAGATGCTGTACAAACAAGGGCAGGCATGGTTCATCAACCCCGCCGACAAGCCGCCCGAACCAGGCAAGGGCGGTTTGAAGACCGCGGACATGGAAGTGCGTGTGGATCCGCATGCCGAGTGGAATCAAATCTATCACGAGGTTTGGCGGATCGAGCGGGACTTCTTTTATGACCCGCACCATCACGGCCTTGACCTCGCTCAGGCCGAGAAGACCTTCGCGCCCTACCTCGACGACGTCGCCAGCCGCGGAGATCTTAACTACCTTTTCCGCGAGATGCTGAGCTACATGTCCGTGGGTCACATGTTCGTGGGCGGCGGGACGGAACCGGAAATTCCCAAGGTCAAGGTCGGTCTGCTGGGCGCCGACTATAAAATCGAGAATGGCCGCTATCGCTTCGCACACGTCTACGACGGCGAGAATTGGAACCCCAAACTCCAGGCGCCTCTTACTCAGCCGGGTGTGGATGTGAGGGAAGGGGAGTACCTGCTAGCCGTCAATGGCCGCGAGTTGAACGCCACGGACAACCTCTTCAGCTTTTTCCTGGAAACCGCCGGACAGCAAGTGGTTCTTAAGGTCGGCCCGAACCCGAACGATACCGGCTCGCGCCAGGTCACCGTCGTCCCGGTCGACAACGAAGAGAACCTGCGCAACCTGCACTGGATTGAAAGCAATCGCCGCAAGGTAGACGACATGACCGGCGGCAAGGTAGCCTACATTTACGTGCCGGATACCGGCCCGGGCGGCTACTCGAATTTCAACCGCTATTTCTTCGCGCAGGTCGGCAAGCAGGCGGCCATCATCGACGAGCGCTTCAATCACGGCGGCTTCCTCGCTGATTTCATCGTCGATTACCTGCGCCGTCCGCTCCTGAACATGGTGATGACTCGCGAAGGCAAAGATCAGTGGGAGCCCGCAGGGGCGATCTACGGTCCCAAGGTCATGATCGTGAATCAATTCGCGGGCTCGGGCGGCGATGCCTTGCCCTGGTATTTCCGCAAGCTGGGCATCGGCCCCATCGTGGGGGAGAGAACCTGGGGCGGCCTCATCGGCATTGGCGGCTATCCGCCTTTGCTCGACGGCGGCCACGTCATGGCGCCACGCTGGGCCATCTACGGGCTGAAGGGACAATGGGAAGTCGAAAACCATGGCATCCAGCCGGACATTGAAGTGTCCATGGACCCCAAGGCGGTGCGCGAAGGACATGATCCCCAACTCGAAAAGGCAGTCGAGACGGTGATGGACTTGCTTAAGCAGCATCCCATTCCCGACTACGCCAAGCCCGCGTACCCCGACTACCACCCCGTGATGCCGTCGCTGCCGTGACAAGGTGTAGGGGCGGCGTCTGGTAGCGCGGACCCCCGGTGCTGGGGTCCGCGGCTTGTCCGTGGCCGCATGGAAGAACCGCGGAGCCCAATACCGGGGGTCCGCGCTACCCGGCGCATCGTTTTTCAGAGCAGGGAGTGAGCCGAAGGATCATGGCATCGTCGCTCAGAATGACAGCGTTTACGGAATTTGCCGCGACCTTTGACGGCCGTCCGCGCGTACCCGATGAGAGATCCTGACTAATCGAGTATACTGAAAAGGTCGGGGCAGGGCCGAATCCATGAAGAGTTTTGGGCTTCCAGAGACGATCTGGCAGGATGCGCGGTTCGCGTTCCGCACTTTGCGCAAGAACTCTACCTTCGCGGCGGTCGCCATACTCATTGTGGCGCTCGGGATCGGCGCCAATACCGCCATGTTCACGGTCATTCACGCGGTGCTTTGGAAGCCGCTCGCGTACCCGGATCCCGATCGTTTCGTCCACATCTCGGGGGGCGCCACTCCGACGCGATTCGCCGAGATGAAGGCAGCGGCACACTCGTTCACCGATCTTGCCGCTTTCGCCGGCACGGAAGACATCACCTTGGCGGCCGGCGGCGAACCCGAGGTTTTAGCCGGTGTCCGCATCTCCGCGAGCTTTCTCCGCATTCTCGGTGTCGAACCGCTGCTTGGTCGCGGTTTCCTTCCGCAGGAGGATTCGGCGGGCGGCGCGCCCGTCACGATGATCAGTTTCGAGCTCTGGCAGCGCCGCTTCGGGGGAGATCCGCATATCGTCGGTAAGACGGCAACGCTGGCAGCGACGCCCCACACCATCATTGGAGTTCTTCCTTCGCATTTTCATTTTCTTTTCTCGAATGTCGATGTCTGGATGACCGCGCCACAGGAAACGCCCCTCATCCCTCCGCGGTCCAGAGCACTTAGCCCTTACCTGAGCGTGTTCGGCCGTCTCAATCCCGGTGTGAGCTTCGAGCAGGCTAACGCCGAGATGACCGTGATTCGGCGTCAATACGCGCAGGCGCATCCCGCCATGCTCGACGCCAAGCCGAAGATGCCTGAAGAAATCACCCCGATGAGGGACGACCTGGTGCGAAACGTCCGCTCCATGCTCTGGCTGCTCTTCGGAGCCGTTGGATTTGTCCTGCTGATTGCTTGCGGGAACCTGGCCAGCCTGTTGCTGGCGCGCGCCACCGTCCGCTCGCGCGAGTTCGCGGTGCGGTCGGCGCTCGGTGCAGCGCGCACTCGCCTCATCGGACAACTGCTTGTGGAGAGTCTCGTGCTGGCGGTAGCGGGAGGAGTGCTCGGCGCGCTGTTGGCGGTATGGAGCCTGCGCGCCATCCCCCACCTCACGGTTTTTCAACTGCCGCGTTCCGGTGAGATTGGCCTTGGTTGGGCCCTCCTCGGGTTCGCTTGCCTGCTTTCCGTCGCTACAGGCGTTCTGTTTGGCTTGGCGCCGTCGCTCAGCGCCTCGCGGCCTGATCTCATGGGCGTTTTGCGAAGCAGCGCCGCGAGCGGAAACGGGGGAAGCTCGCGCGGAGTTCTGGCCGGAGTCCATCTCCGCAGCCTGCTGTCTGTCGGACAAGTCGCTCTCTCCATTGTGCTGCTGATCGGCGCGGCATTGCTGATGGAAAGCGTAGCTCATTTGCGCGCCGTCGATCTGGGCTTCAACCCGTCGCATCTGCTCACCCTGCGTGTTTCATTGCCGCCAGTGCGCTACGACACGGATCTGAAGAAGACATCGTTCTTTCTGGAGTTGGTTCGAAACGTCAGCGCCTTGCCGGGCGTCAAGGCCGCTACGGCAGCCCTGTCTCTTCCCATGACGAGCTACCCGGGAACGCCCGTGCAGGACGCCGCGAAACCGCCCTTGAGACTCAACGAACGGCCGATTGCGAAAATCCTGCCGGTCTCGCCCGGGTACTTCCACACCATGGGGATTCCCCTCAAACGAGGTCGCGAATTCACGGAACATGACAAGGATGATACGGAACGAGTGGCCATCATTGATGACAACCTGGCTCACCATTTTTGGCCGGAGTATCCGGCGGGTCTGGAACCCGGTCGGCCAGCGCCTTCTGGTTGGAGGCGTCAACCCCAAGCCGGCAACTATCGTCGGAATCGTCGCCAATGCGCATCAGAGCCTGGAAGATTCCGCCTGGCCGGACAGCGTGTACGTGACTTTTCCTCAGTCTCCTGTGCCGTCGGCGCTGCTCGCCATACGCGCCGCGGGGGCTCCGCTCTCGCTTACCCGAGCCGTTCGCGCACAGGTACAAGCTTTGGACCCCGATCAGACAGTTGCCTCCGTACAAACCATGGACGACTTGGTGGAGTCTGAAATTGGCCAGCGGCGTTTGTTGGTAATGCTTCTGGGGTCGTTCGCGGCGGTGGCACTGCTGCTGGCTCTGGTCGGCATCTACGGATTAATTGGCTACTCGGCGGCGCAGCGCACCCAGGAAGTTGCCATACGGTGCGCCTTGGGCGCGCAGCACGGCGACATCCTGCGAATGATTATTGCACAAGGCTTGGCCTTGGCACTGGTGGGAATAGGCATCGGGCTCGCCGGAGCCTTTGCCCTGACACGGCTGATGACGAGCCTGCTCTTCCACGTCAGCGCCACCGACCCCGCCACCTTCACCGGCGTCGCGTTGCTCTTCGTGCTCGCCGCCCTTGCCGCCAGCTACCTTCCGGCCCGCCGTGCCACCCGGACCGACCCTATGACCGCCCTGCGCGTTTGATCTTGAGGAAAAGGAGCAGAAAACACCACATTTTGCGAAAACGAACCTAAGCTTCCGGGTCGCACAGTGAGGCCGGGATAGTGACAAACAGTCGGCTACACCACGTCATCGTGATCGGCGGCGGGCCGGCGGGCGCTATGGCCGCCGAAAAGCTCGCTCGCGCCGGTTGGCGCGTCAGTGTCTTCGAGGAGAAGCTTGGCTGGGAGAAACCCTGTGGCGGCGGCGTGACGCATAAGGCGCTCGCCCGCTACCCTTTCTTGTCGCCCGGCGCGGAGGAAGCTAAACTGGTGCGGGAAGTTGAATTCCTGGCTGCCAATCATGCCTCGCTTCGATTCCAGCTCCGTAAGCCTTTAGCCATCTATCCCCGCAGCGGCCTGAACGGATTGCTGCTTCGCCGCGCCCAATCGGCAGGTGCGGAAGTTGTGGAGGACCGGATCGTTGAACTGCGGCCCGCCGGCTCAGGCTGGGAGTTGCTGGGCAAGCGCGGCCATTACAGGGGCGATTTTCTCATCGCTCGCGGCGGGGGCGCGAACCCGGCTGCGGTCCCAGTTGACAGAGGACTTTGGGCCGCGCGATTTCATGCTCACGTATGGCTATTACGTGCCCGGCCGGGATGACTTGCTGCGGGTGCAATTCTTCGAAGACTTCGAGGGCTACGCGTGGGCGTTTCCGCGTCCGGCCCACCTCTCGGTGGGCATTTGCGGGAAAGTGGGCGAGGATCGGATGGCGGGCTTGCGGGAACGGCTTCATGGCTTCATGCGGCGGTTCGGATACTCTTGCGAGGGCGCCGGAATCTACAGCCACCTGCTTCCCGCGCTGAGCGTGGACACATGGGCGGGCCTGCGGTTGGCCGGTCCGGGGTGGGCGCTGGCGGGGGATGCCGGCGGCCTGGTTGACCCCGTCACAGGGGAGGGTATCTATTACGCGATGCGCTCCGGCGAACTAGTGGCGCAGTCGCTTCTCGAGGGGCAACCGGAGCTTTACCCGGGGCGCGTGCACGAAGAGTTCGGCAAGTCTCTGGCGCTCGGCGCGCGGCTGGCGCACACTTTCTATTACGGAGAATTCCTGGGCGGCGCAGTCCCCACACGCATGGTGGAGTTCGGCGCGCGCAGCCGTAAATTCCTGGAGGTCATTCAAGATATGGTCGAGGGATCGGAGTCCTATTTGAGGCTGGCAGCGAAGTTTTATGTCGGCATGGCCACGGCGCTTTGGGACATTGGCCCACTTCGGCAGATGTTTGCCAGCGCCCGTAGCGCCGACCTGTAGAGCCTGCCCTGAGCGGAGCGACGGGCAGGCAGATGGTGGTTCACGGCCAGCACTACGAGAGAAATCTCATGCCAACTAAATCCCAAGAACTTTTTCAAAAGGCCCTGAAGTTAATGCCTGGGGGAGTGAACTCACCGGTCCGCGCCTTCCGTGCGGTGGGTGGCGACCCCGTGTTTATTGCCGGCGGCAAGGGTTCTTCCATCGTTGACGTGGACGGCCGGAGTTACATCGATTATGTCTTGTCCTGGGGGCCATTGATTCTTGGCCACTCCCACCCGGAAGTCGTTGAAGCATTGGCCAAGGCTCTCGAGCGGGGAACGAGCTTCGGCGCTTGTACCGAGGGCGAGATTGAGCTCGCAGAGCGTATTTGCGACGCTTATCCCTCCATCGAGCGCGTGCGCCTGGTGAATTCAGGGACGGAGGCTACGCTTTCCGCCCTGCGCGTGGCGCGCGCCGCCACGGGCCGGGAGCGAATTCTCAAGTTCGAGGGTTGTTACCACGGCCATGGCGACAGCTTGCTGGTGAAGGCCGGTTCGGGCGTGGCCACACTGGGCTTGCCCGACAGCCCCGGAGTGCCTCGGGGGCTCGCGGAACTGACGGTCACGGTGCCCTTCAACAATCCGGCGGCGCTCGAGGAGGCGTTCCGGATCCATGCCGATCAGCTCGCGGCTGTAATCCTCGAGCCCGTGGTAGGTAACGCGGGCTGCATACCGCCCCAGGCCGGATTCCTCGAGAAGCTTCGCGGATTGACGGCAAGGCAGGGAACTGTGCTCATCTTCGATGAAGTGATGACGGGATTTCGCGTGGCTTACGGAGGCGCGCAGGAGCTGTTCAAGATTCAGCCGGACCTTACCACCCTGGGCAAGGTTATCGGAGGCGGGTTGCCGGTGGGGGCCTATGGCGGGAGAGCTTCGCTGATGGATTGGGTGGCGCCCGCGGGTCCTGTTTATCAGGCCGGAACGCTTTCCGGAAATCCGCTCGCGGTCACGGCGGGACTCAAGACCCTTGAGATTCTTCGCCGCCCGGGCGCTTACGAGCGCCTCGAAGGGGTTTCGAGCCACCTTGCCGGCGGGTTAGCAACCGCGGCGGCGAAGGCCGGCGTGCCGCTCACTGTCAACCGAGTGGGGTCGATGTTCACCTGCTTCTTCACGAACGATTCGGTGGCGGATTATGCCTCGGCCAAGAAGGCGGACACCGCCCGATTCGCTCGCTTCTTCCGCTCACTCCTCGGTCGGGGTGTTTACTTCCCGCCCTCGCAGTTTGAAGCAGCATTTGTTTCCACCGCTCATCATGAGAGTGACGTCGCCAGAACAGTGGAGGCGGCCACCAAGGCTTTTGAGGAAATCTGGTAATATGGGTTAGAGGTTAAGCGATGAGAGATTATGTCGAAAAGCGCGACGGAGGCTACTGGATAACGGGTAGCCGTATCTCACTGGATTCCGTTGTTTACGCGTTCCTGCGGGGCGCGTCGCCAGAAGGCATCGCCCACTCTTTCCCTCTGATTGGTTTAGAAGACGTTTACGGCGCCATCGCTTTCTACCTGGCCCACCAAACCGAGATTGACGATTATCTGCGTCAGGGTGAGGCAGAATTTGACGCGCTCCGCCAACAGACTCGCCAAGCTAATCCGCTTCTCTTCAAGAAGCTCGAGGAAGCGCGCCAACTGACGCAGGCGCCCCACTCGTGAAAATTCGGTTCCAGGCCGACGCTGATTTCAACGAGGATATCGTAACCGGCATCCTCCGCCGCGAGCCGCGGGTGGACTTCCGATCCGCAGGGCAAGCTGGTCTGCGCGGCCTTGATGACTTCCAAGCCTTGGCCATGGCTGCCAAGGAGGGCCG
>CAWJHY010000094.1:0-29058 GCA_963842495.1 uncultured Acidobacteriota bacterium | reverse complement strand
GCGTTGGCGGCGGCCGTGCGGCGTTCCGCGGCGGCGATGTCAGGCCTCCGCTCGAGCAATTCGGAGGGTACGCCCACCGGAATCCTGGGCGGAGTAAGATTGAGCGGCGATGCCGGAATCGAAAAAGTCGAAGCCGGCTGTCCCACCAATGCCGCCAGCGCGTGCTCGAATTGGGCGCGCGCTACCCCCACGTCGATTTCCTGGGCCTGGGTGGTTTCAAGCTGGGTTTCTGCCTGCGCCACCTCCGCTCGCGCCGCGAGCCCCCCGATGTACCGGTTCTGTGTCAGGTCCAACGCTTTCTGATAGGCGATAACCGTTGAGTCCAACAACTGCTTTTGCGCGTCCAAGCCGCGCAGGGCGAAGTAATCAGAAGCCAACTCCGCGTGAATGCTCAACCGCGCGGTTTCCAGGTCCGCCGCGCTGGCCTGGGCGTTTTCCCGGGCGGCTTCCACGGTGCGATGGATGCGTCCCCAGGCGTCCAGCTCGTAGGAAAGGTCGAAAGGCAGCACCAGATCGCCCGCCGTTTGCCCGGCGTTCGCGGCGGGCTGCGGAGCATTCTTGGAAGTTTGCTCGACAATCGTAGACGGCCCGGCGCTGACCGTCGGAAACAACCCCGCGCGATTTATGCCAATCAGGTCGCGCGCCTGGCGATACTGCGCTTCCGCAACCTTCAGATTCTGGTTCGAAACCTCGATGCGCTCTTCAAGTGCGTTTAGCTGCGGATCGTTAAAAATCTCCCACCACTTGCCGCGCAGCGACTGCTCCTGGGGCTGAGAGAGCTTCCACTCGCCCTGCGGGCCGCCGGCGCTGGTCGCAAGCTCCTTATAGGCGGCCGGCGTTTGCACGGGAGGCCGGGCGTATTTCGGCCCGACCGTGCAGGCGCCGGCAAAAAGCAGAAGGTAGAATGCAGATAGCAGAAGGCGGGAACATTTGCGATTTGCGATTTGTGATTTGTGATTTAGCTGGTCGTGATTTCCGCTTGGCAAAAACCACCTCGGCCTTAAAGTGTGTGCCGTTGTCCGTGTCCTTCCGCTCAACATCCCACAGCTCTCCCCGTCAACTAAATCACCAATCACAAATCGCAAATCACAAATTATTCCGCTCCCCAGTGGTTTTCGCCCGGCCCGGCCACGCGCACCTCCTCACCATCGACCAGCGAATCGGGCGGATTGGTGATGACCGCTTCGTTTGCCGGGAGCCCCGACACGACTTCGACCTCGGTCCCAAAATCCCGTCCCAAAGTGATCGGGAGCATTACCGCCCGCCCTTTCCGGACCACGGCGACGTGCAAGCCCTCTGAACGGAAGATCAGACTCGTAACCGGCACGATGAGGGTCGAGGTTGCCGCGGGCAAGGTCAAATGGACTTCCGCGTAGGCCCCGGGCAGAATCTCGCCGGTAGGGTTGGCTACGTCCACTTCCGTCAAAAGTGTCCGCGAGGACTGCTCGATGGCCTCGGCGTTCCGCACAATCTTGCCGGGGAAGCGCCTGCCGGGATACTGAGGCATGGTGAGATAAGCCTGCACGCCGGGTCTTGCTGAAGGCGAATCAACTTGCGGCACATTGACGTAAACGCGCAGGGGATTAACGGCCGCAACGCGAAACAACTCTCGGGTGGAGCCGCCGTTGCCGCCGCTTCCCCCTCCGGGAGCAATCAACTGGCCGATATCGGTCTCGCGCGCCGTGAGGACACCGTCGAAGGGCGCATACACTTTCTCGAAGGATTGCAATTGCTCGAGCCGTTTGACGTTGTCCCCGGCGGAATCCACCATGGCCTTCTTGGCGTGCTCATCTCCCACGGCGTTGTCCACATCCTGCTTGGAGACGGAGTCGCTTTTCAGCAAGAACTCGTAGCGCGCCGCAGTCGTTTGGGCCAGTTCGTAGTTAGCCTTGGCCGTCGCAAGCTCCGCGCGCGCCTGCTGGAGTTGCTGGTCGAGCTCCGGCGTGTCGATTTCCGCCAGGAGTTGCCCGTTCTTCACCCGCCCGCCAATGTCCACATACCACTTCTTCAGATAACCCGTCGTCCGGGCATAGATTGGAGCTTCAATAAACGCCTGCACATTGCCCGGCAAGACGATCTCTTGTTGCGGGGCGCCGCGCTTGGGCCGCGCCACAGAAACTGAGGGCACGGCGAGCTCGCGCGTTTCGGCCTTCACTTCCGCCGCGGCTCGGACTCGAGTGTAAATCCCCCGATAGGCAACAATGCCCGCAACAATGACGACAAGAACCAGCCAAACGACGGTCTTGGCGGCGCCGGATTTGGGTCCTCGACCCGGCGCCGGCGGCCCCTCGCCGCGGCTTTCGTCGCGCTCTATGCTCTCCTCAACTTCCATTCCGTCCTCCGCAACTGCGAACACCGAAACTCGAAAATCGAAATTCGGAAATCAGCTCTCTCCCTTGGGGAGAGGGCTGTAGTTTCGACTCGAATTCGTTCCCCTGGCATCGAAATCTCAATCGCAAATCACCAATCGCAAATCACAAATGCTCCCGATTATCCGATTTCCCGTGAATGATGCTGAACACCGTGGGAACAAAGAACAGTGTCGCCACGGTAGCGAACAGCAGTCCGCCGATTACCGCCCGGCCCAGCGGAGCGTTCTGTTCCGCCCCCTCGCCAAATCCCAGAGCCATGGGCACCATGCCGATGATCATAGCCAGCGCCGTCATGATGACGGGCCGGAAGCGCGTGAAGCCGGCCTCCAGCGCCGCGGTCGTGGCATTCCGGCCCTCGGCCATTTGTTCTTTGGCGAAACTCACTACCAGAATGCTGTTCGAGGTCGCCACGCCCACGCACATCACCGATCCAATCAACGCCGGCACACTGATCGTGGTGTGGGTGCCGAACAGAAACCAGACAATCCCCGCCAGGGCCGTGGGCAAAGCGGAAATGATAATCAACGGGTCCAGCCAGGATTGGAAATTCACCACGATCAAGAGATAGACGAGCACAATCGAGAAGGCCAGCCCCGCCAGGAGCCCCACGAACGAAGAACGCATTGTATCAATCTGCCCGCGCACGATGGTTCGCGAACCGCGCGGCAGTTCCTTCTGGCTCTCCTCCACAATGCGGTCAATCTCTTTCGCCACACCCCCCAGGTCCCGCCCCTGTACGGAACCGTAGATGTTAATGACGGGTTGAACGTTATAGTGCGAAACGGCAGCCAAAGAAGAACCGCGGCTGATCGAGGCAAGATTGCCGAGGATCTGGGGCGCTGCGCCTCTCGAGTTGGTGACCGGAATGTTTTCGATATCCTGAAGAGTGTCCACGCGGTACTGCGGGGTTTGCGCGGTAATGCTGTAACTTACCCCGGTCTTGGGGTCCATCCAAAAGGTGGGCGCGGTTTGGAAACTCCCGCTCAGAGAGACCAACAGGTTATTGGCCACATCCAGGGGAGTGAACCCCACCTGCGCCGTCCGGGTTCGATCGATGTCCACTTGCAGCCGCGGCAGGTTGAAAGGTTCCTGAATGTGCAAGTCCACCACCCCCGGAACCAGTTTGACTCTGCTCACCAGCGCCTCCGCGAATCGCCGGTTGTCCCTGAGTTGTTGGCCCACCACCTGCACGTTGATCGGGGCAGGAAGGCCAAAATTCAGAATCTGGCTGACCATGTCGGAAGCCAGAACGTAGAACGTTACTCCCGGATACTCACGCGCCACGCGCCGGCGCAGCTTCCGAACGTATTCTGCCGTGGGATGATGCTCGTTCGCGAGCGAAACCAGAATGTCCGCGTCTCCTGTCCCGATCGGCGCCGAGGTGCTGTAAGAGAGATTCACACTGCTGTAAGGCAGCCCGATGTTGTCAATGATGCTGTCCAGTTCGCCTGGGGGAATTTCCTCGCGAACCGTGTTCTCCACCATATCGCAAAGCCGCGCCGTCTCTTCAATGCGGGTCCCGGTGGGCGCCCGCAGGTGCAGCGTGAATTGACCGCTGTCCACCTTGGGGAAGAAGTCCTGGCCCAGCCAGGGGAAGAGCAGGAAGGAGGCCAGCGCCGCCCCCAGCACGCCCAATGCCAGTCTGCCTCGATGCCGCAGACAGACCTCCAATCCGCGCCGGTATTTTCCCCGCAGCCGCTCGAACGCGTGCTCAAAGCGCAATTGCAAGCGCGCCAGAAGGTGGCGCTGCGCCTGCGCCTCCAGGCTTGCCGCGTCCGCGTCGTGCTCGTGCCCGCGCAACAAATAGCGCGCCATGGTGGGCACCAGGGTTCGGGACAAGAGATAAGACGCCAGCATGGCAAAGCTCACTGCTTCGGCCAGCGGAATAAACAGGTGCCGAGCCACCCCGGTGAGGAAGAACATGGGCACGAAGACAATGCAGATGGCCAGTGTGGAGACAAAAGCCGGCACGGCGATCTGCGACGCGCCGTCCAGAATCGCCGTCAGGACTTCCTTGTTCATCGCGATGTTGCGGTTGATGTTCTCGATTTCAACCGTGGCGTCGTCCACCAGAATCCCCACCGCCAGGGCAAAACCGCCGAGCGTCATGATGTTGATCGTTTCCCCTAAAGCGCTCAGCACGATGAGCGAGGTCAGAATGGAAAGCGGGATGGATACGGCGATAATCACCGTGCTCCTCCAACTCCCCAGGAAAAGCAGGATCATCGCGGCGGTGAGCACAGCGGCGATCAGCATCTCGCGGATCACGCCCTGAATCGCCGCCCGGACAAACAGAGACTGGTCAGCCAGAAAATGTGTCTGCAATTGGGGCGGCAATCCCTTCTGGATGAGGGGCAATTCAGCCTTGATTTGGGAAATGATATCCAAAGTCGAGGCATTGCCCGTCTTGAGCACGGTCATCAGCGCCGCGCGCTGGCCATTGACGCGAACGATGTTAGTTTGAGGCGGAAACCCGTCGCGCACCTGGGCGACATCGTGGATATAGATAACCGTGTTGCCGGTCGTTCGGACGGGCAGATCGTTGAGTTCCGCCGTGGTCAACGGACTGCCGTTCGTCTCCACGTCGTATTCGTATTGCCCGATCTTGGAAGTTCCGGAGGGAAGGATCAGATTCTGCGTACTGATGGCGTTCACAACGTCACTGGGGGATAGCCCTTTAGACTGCAACGCCGTCGTGTTTAAATCCACCTGCACTTGGCGCGGCTTGCCTCCATACGGCCAGGGAATTGCCGCGCCTTCCACGTCGGCCAGTTGCACGCGGATAAAGTTGGCGCCCAGATCAAATAATCGCTGCTCGGAAAGCCCTTGCCCGGCCAAGCCGATCCGGAGGATGGGCACGCTCGAAGCGCTGTACTGAATAATCAGCGGAGGAGTGGTTCCGGGCGGCAATTGCCGAAGTTGGGTCTGGCACATGGCGGTGACCTGGCTCAACGCCGTAGAGATATTCGCTCCCGGTTGAAAGAAGATTTTGATAACCGCAGTGCCATTCAGCGACTCGGATTCGATGTGCTCAATGTCGTTCACCGTCAGAGTGAGCGCACGTTCGTTGACCACCACGATCCGGTTGGCCATCTGCTCCGGCGATAGGCCTGAGTAGCCCCAGAGCACGCTCACCACGGGGATGTTAATGTTGGGAAAAATGTCCTTCGGAGTCCTGAGGATCGATAGGACGCCCAGGATCATTATGGCAATTGCTGCCACAATAAAGGTGTAGGGCCTCCGTAACGCTAACCTGACAATCCACATGATTTCCAGCCGCGATCCTGTAGGGGTAACCCTTGTGACCACCCCTACAACGAGAGATCCAGGCAAATGCGATACCAAGTCCCGCAGGATTGTCCCGGAGGGCTCAACAAAATGCAAACAAAGAGGTTAACAATAGTTCTCGAGTAGGTAGTGAAACCCGGAGGTAGGTGTCAAAGTCGCTTTGACGTCAGTTTTGACAGGCACGCGGGCATTTGGTGATTGAGCCATTGAGTCATTGTGTCAATGACTCAATGACCCGATGGATCAATCGCCCAATCTCCCGATCTCTCTGATCCCGAGCCGCTTCATCCGGTAGAGCAGCGTGGTTCGCTTCAGTCCCAGGCGTTCCGCCGCGCCTCCAGGTCCGCCCAAAATGCCTTTGGCCGCGTTCAGGGCCTGTATGATCTGCTCGCGGTCAGTCACCACAAGGGTACGCACACGCGGGGAGGAACCTCGATCCGCCAGCCGTTCCAATTCACCCAACGGCGCTTGAAGAGTGGTTGTCTTGGAAAGGATCACGGCGCGCTCGATGAAATTCTGCAGCTCACGGATATTGCCGGGCCATTGATATTGCTGAAGGGCATGCATCACCGCGGCGGGAATGGTCTCAATCCGCTTGTTGATCCGGCGCGCATACTTCTCCGCGAAGTAGCGTGCCAGGACGGGAATATCCTCACGGCGCTCGCGCAACGGAGGGATGGTGATGGGGAAAACATTCAGGCGGTAATAGAGGTCGCTGCGGAATTCATGCTTGTCCACCATCTCGAGCAGGTTCCGGCTGGTCGCGGCCACTACCCGCACGTTGACGCGCACGGTTCGCGAACTGCCCAGGCGCTCGAATTCATGTTCCTGGAGAACCCGCAGCAATTTGGGCTGTAATTCGAGCGGGATATCCCCCACCTCGTCAAGAAACAGCGTGCCCTGGTGCGCGAGCTCAAAACGCCCGACCTTTTGCGCGATCGCCCCGGTGAAGGCGCCCTTCTCATGTCCGAAAAGCTCACTCTCCAGCAGGCCCAGAGGAATCGCCGCGCAATTCACCTTGACAAAGGTGCGGTCGCGCCGGGGGCTCAAGCTGTGGATGGCGCGCGCGATCAGCTCTTTTCCCGTGCCCGTCTCGCCTAAGGTTAGAACGGTCGAGTCCGTTGGCGCCACGATCCTTGCCTGGCCCAGAACATCCTTCAGCGCCTGGCTGTCGCCGATGATGTCTTCGAAATCGCGGTCGGCGCGAATCTCTTCGTTCAGGTAAACACGCTCTTCGGCCAGTTTCTCCCGAACCTCGTTCACTTCCCTGTAGTTCAAAGCATTCTCGACGCCAATCGCCACCTGGTTCGCCACTTGGCGGAGGAATTCCAAGTCTTCCGCGGAGAAAGCGTCGGCCTGTATTTTGCCTACGTTCAGCGTGCCCAGGGCCCGCTTGTGGCTGATCAGCGGCAGGAAGCAGCCCGACTTCAACCCGGCGGCGATCAGCGGATTGCTCTGGGGAGCGAATCGTGAGAAATCCTTGCCGTCGAGCAGCAGCGCCTTGCCGGATTCGATGACCTCGCCGGAAATCGTTCCCTCCATGAGAATAACGATCTCCTCGTCGTGATCGGAGTCCGGGAGCGAAAAGTGGCGGGCATAGACACGCAGCCGGCGCTCCTCTCCCGGCTCTGTCAAGGTCACGCTGGTGTAATCGCACTGCATCACGCGCCGGAGGTTGGTGGAGATGGCGCGCAGTAACTCGCGCAGGTCGAGAATGGAAACAATGTTGTTGTTGAGGTCCAGCAGCAGCCGCAGCCGGTCCCGCTCGCGCTCCAGTTGGTGCAGAAGCTCGGCCGGTTCCATCACCAGCCCTGCCAGGGATGCGCTATGCTCCGCCATGCTGATGAGCTTACCCGGACGACCTGTCTCTTGACAAGCGGAAGATAGTAGGCTATAATCTTAGGTTGAGATCAGGGAGCTAGCCATGACCGCGGTCGCCTTGTCCCCTTCCGGCAAGAAGGCGCGGCTTTTCGATCACGCTGCCTCTTCGAGTGCGGCAGCTTCGCTCCCGCACACCAAAACTCACAGAATAAAGCGAGAATGTTATTGAAAACAAAGGATCGTCATGGAAGACTGGATTCTTCCCCGGCATTTCGAGATTGGCGAAAGGTCTCACTTTGCACATGGGCGGATCTCGGACAAAGACGACCAGGGCAAGATTCCTCGCTCCGCTCCGGATGACGGTTCGGCACGACGTCATCGACAGCTCAGAGCTGATGGCTGAAAGCTGACAGCCAACAAATGGCGGTGATTATGAAACACGGAGAAAGGGCCAAGGTGGGAGTCTTCGGAATCGGGCTGGCGGCCTACTGGCCCCAGTTTCATGGGCTCAAAGAGCGCCTCGAGGGTTACCAGCGGAAAGTAGAGGAGCGCCTGGGCGAATGGGCGACGGTGGTCAGCGCGGGGCTTGTGGACGATGCGCCGAAGGCGGAGGAAGCCGCGCAGGCCTTCCTCTGCGAGCGTGTGGACCTGGTCTTCTGTTATGTGGGAACCTACGCCACGTCCTCCCAGGTTCTGCCCGTGGTCCAGAAGTCGAAAACTCCGGTGGTGGTGTTGAATCTCCAGCCGCGCGCCGCCTTGGATTATGCCCACACCGACACCGGCGAGTGGCTGGCCAACTGTTCCGCCTGTTGCGTGCCGGAGATCTCCTGCGCCTTCGCGCGCTCCGCCATCCCGTTCCGGCAGGTGACCGGCATGCTCGAGCCCGAAGCGGATGTGCGCGCGCCGAGCGAACTGGCCTGGGCGGAAATCCGGGAATGGTGCGAAGCCGCCAAGGTGGTTCACAACCTCCGTAAAGCTCGAATCGGATTCCTCGGGCACCCCTACCCCGGCATGCTGGATATGTACAGCGATTTCACCCAGCACCAGGCCCAACTGGGAACGCACATCGAGGTACTCGAGATGTGCGACTTGGATGAGCGGGTGCGCGCGGTAACTCCAGCGGAGTTGGCGCAGAAGGCCGAGGAGACGCGCGCCATCTTTGACATCAGCGAGGACAGTCCTTCCGATCCCCTGGCCAAGAAGCCGGCGCCGGAGGAGATGGACTGGGCCTGCCGCGTGGCGGTGGGTCTCGATCACCTGGTGGAGGATTTTAGCCTTGACGGACTGGCGTATTATTACCGTGGCGTGCCGGGGAATCCTTACGAGCGGCTCGGGGCGGGCCTGATTCTCGGCTGCTCCTTGCTGACGGCGCGCGGAATTCCCTGCTCGGGAGAAGCCGACTTGAAGAACTGCCAGGCCATGAAGATTATGGATCTCCTGGGCGCCGGCGGCAGCTACACTGAGCTTTATGCCATGGATTTTCGCGAGCGGTTTATCCTGATGGGGCACGATGGTCCGTTCCACCTGGGCATTGCGGACGCCCGTCCCATCTTGCGCGGGCTGGGGCTTTACCACGGCAAGGCAGGCCACGGCGTCAGCGTCGAAGCCAGCGTGCGCAAAGGCCCCATCACCATTCTGGGCCTTACACAAACCCACGACGGGCGTCTTAAATTCCTGGCGGCGCAGGGCGAGTCGCTGGCCGGCGAGCGCCTGAAGATCGGGAACACCAATAGCCGTCTGCGATTCGGACTTGACCCGGCGCCTTTCATCAACGCCTGGTGCGCCGAGGGGCCAACCCACCATTGCGCTTTGGGAATCGGCCATGTCGTGGGGAGACTGGAAAAAGTCGCATGGCTTGCAGGCCTCGAACTCAAGGAGATCGGCGGTGAACAGCGGTAGGTAAACCTCCCCGGCGTGCTCGACATCTCGATGCCGCCGCGCTCGCTCTGCCTGATCGAACTGAAATGACCCCACCACAGAGACACCGAGGCACAGAGAATTGATACAGATTCTCTCCGCGTCTCTGTGCCTCTGTGGTTAACTAGAAGTTCTCGAGCAAGGCGGTGACGAGCGTGCGGGCCACGTCGCGGGAGAGCCGGTCGAGCGCAGCCTGGTCCTCTTCGAAGAGGCCGGAGGTGGTCTGGCTCACCTGGTATTCTTCCCGGAAGACGAAGTTGGGATTGGCGTAAACCACCTTGTTGCTGTGCAAGTCCAGGAGCTTGACGTCGGCCCAAACCTGGATTTGAAGCGAGGAGGCTCGCCCGGTCGTCAGGTCGTAGGTGATCACGCCCCGGCTCACCTCCTTAACGGTTCCTTTCAAGACTGCGTCGGCGCCGGCGGGATTGGGTGTGATCTGGAATTTGGTTCGCTCCAGAAACTCGCGGGTGATGGCGGCGGCAAGCTTCTGCTCAATGCGGAAGGTGGAAGACTGGTTGGTAAAGATGGGGACGGCGATGGTTTTGATGTCGGGCGGCAGGCGCTCGCCGCGCCCGGCAACGTGATAGCCGCAGGAAAGGAAGAAGGCAGAAAGCAGAAGGCAGAAAGCAGAAAGCAGAAGTGACGACGATGCCTTCTCCCTTGGGGAGAAGGTGTCGGGCGACGGCGCTTTCTCCAGCCGTCGCACGACGGATGAGGGGTCCCTTCCTCGCGTCACACCGCTGCCCCTTCCATCCAAAACTCGCATCCGGTTATATCCGCCCCCGAAGACTCTCGGCGATCTCCACCGCATTCACGGCCGCAAGGCGAAGATTATCTGCCACCGCCCAAATCCACAGACCCCCAGGGTGGTCCGGATCAGCCGTCACGCTATCCACCAGGATTTCGTCCGAGCCGGCGACCTCGACGGGAGTCGGCGAGTCATGGGCGCCGCGCCGCAAGTCGATTCGCTCTCCCAGCAAAGCCTCTCCGGCCTTCTCCGGCGCGGCGGGGGCATCGGTCTCAACGAAAAGGGAAACCGCCAGGGAATGGAACACGGGTACCTGAAGCAGGCGCAGAGCCGGCACGGGAACCCTGCCTTGCAAATACTCTTGAAGCTGCTGTCGTAGCACGTTCTCGAGCGCCAGAAGTTCGCTCACACTCGTCCCACTCGGACGCGACAACAAGTTAAAAGCCAACTGCCCGCCAAAGACCTTGCGCGGAATCTTTTGGAAGCTGAGCAGGTTTACGGTCTGCTTCTGGAGTTCGTCAATCCCGTGGGATCCGGTTTCGGAAGCCGAGGCGAAGACATGTGTGACCGCCCTTTTCAGGGGAAACCGCGCCCCCAGGCGCAGCAGCAAGGTGCTTATGACAATCGTGGCAGGGCGCGCTCCAACGTATAGCCGGGCGTCAGCGCCTTCCGCCGTTCCTCGCGCCGGAAACGAACGGTCGAGGAAGGGTACACGCACGATATTTCGTCGGATCGGCTGCCCCGGCTCTTCCGCGGGCGCTACGCCGCTGAGATCAATCACGAAGCAAGGAGGTGGTCCCTGAGCTGAGGGCCCGGGATCTAGGAACGCCGGCATGTGCCGGTAGCGCGCGGCGATAAAGGCAAAATCCAGCTCCGAGGCCGTAACATTCTCATCCAGGGCCGACGTGGGCGGTCCGTCGCTCAAATCCAGGATCGGCAATTCGGGTTCATCTTCCTCGTCCGAGAAGGTTACCAAGCGGGAGAAAGGAAAGTGGCGTTCCCCCAGAATGTTCAGAAGCTCTTTACCCAGCAGCGAAGACGCGCCCACAACCGCAACCCGGTATCCTGCTGGTGAGGTCTTCATGCCGCATGAACCTCTTCGGGCTCAGGAGGATGGGTGCGGTGTCTCATCGAGAGGATACGGAGGATGATTCCCGAAAGGGCATAGGTAACCGCAATCGCCAGCAGGACAGGTTCAGAATAGAGCCAGATGGCCCAGATGACGAGCCCCAGGAAGACGATGAGCACGTAGGAACGTCGTTTTTTCAAGTCGAGGGCCTTAAAACTGTAGTAACGCATCCGGCTCACCATCAGGAATGCCAGCAGCCCAACCACTACCAGCCAGCCCAGACTGTATCCCCACTCCACCAAAGCTGTCTTCTCCCAGTGCACGATGGCGGCAATCGCTCCCGCTGCGGCGGGAATGGGCATGCCGACGAAATACCGGCGGTCCGTGTTGGGTTTGCCCGCGTCGATGTTGAATCGCCCCAGGCGCGCCGCACCGCAAATTACGTACGCGAACGTGACCACCCAACCAATTTGGCGCAGGTGCTCGATCAGAGGCGGTCCCAGGGATTCGTTGATGGCCCTGATGCCCCAGGAGTAAGCCAGGATGGCCGGGGCCACGCCGAAGGTTATGACATCGGCCAGCGAATCGAATTCCCGGCCGAAGGCGGAGGTGGAGTTTGTAAGCCGGGCAATCCGGCCGTCCAGCCCGTCGAACAGAATCGCCCATCCGATGGCCCTTGCGGCCTCATCGAAAGCTACCGCACTCATGCCCTCGACCCCGCCCGCCGCCATGGCCAGAGAGCCTCGCAACGCTGCGATAATGGCGTAATAACCGCACACCAGGGTGCCCACGGTGAACAGGCTGGGCAGAACATAAACACCCCGCCGCATGGCGCCCCGGCTATTGAATTTCAGGTTTGAGTTGGCTGGTTCCAAGGATACTGCTCCCCCCCCGGACGCGATCCCCAACTTTGATGCTCAACGTCACATCCGGCGTCATGAGAACATCCACGCGCGAACCAAACTTAATCAGCCCGACGCGCTCTCCGCGCGCCAGAGAGTCGCCGGGGCGCTTCCAGAATACTATTCGGCGCGCCAGGATGCCAGCGATTTGCTTTACCACGATTCGGCCTTGCTCGCCTTCCACGGTGAAGACGTTCTGCTCGTTTTCGATCGAGGCGGCTTCCTCCATCGCTACGCGGAACGCCCCTTTCCGATAATTGA
Organism: uncultured Acidobacteriota bacterium; assembly: GCA_963842495.1. Taxonomy (GTDB): domain Bacteria; phylum Acidobacteriota; class Terriglobia; order UBA7540; family UBA7540; genus CAVROP01. The sequence goes on along the minus strand of CAWJHY010000094.1, from coordinate 16,680 downwards.
CCTCTTTCACCACCCCGGCGATGGGAGAACGATTGACGTGCACGTCCAGCGGGGACATGAATATGCTGATCCGATAGACCGGGCAGCCCTCGTAGCTCTCTTCGACGATCTGCACGACGCGGCCGTCGGCGGGAGAGATGATGGCTTGCGCCTCGGTTGGAATGGGACGCTCAGGATCGCGGAAAAAATTGAGGACTAGTAAGGCCAGAATCAAAAAGCAGATCGCACAGATCAAAAGGGCCGGGCTTTGCTCCCGGAACCAGAATCCGAGAGTACCGCCGGAAATGAGCACCAGTGGAAGACCGTACCAATATCCCTCCCGAAGCATAAGTACCTTTGCCTGTCAGCCCGGAGCTCTTTGCTTCCTCATGGACCCGCCTCCTGGTACACTTCAAGGGGTGCTCACATCACCTGCCCCAGCACGGACAGAAGTCCGCAGGCAGGTTCGAAAGCGGCTAATGCACCATCTGGGCTTGTCGTACCAGCATTTCCATCTGGTCCTTGGCCCGCAGCTTCAGCTTCTTCAGCCGCACCTCTTCCACCTTCTCTTCTTCCGTCAGGAAGATCTTTGCCGCCAATAAGTTGAGCTGGGAAGCGTATTGGGTGTGCTGTTCGCGAAGGCGACGATACTCGTCGTTGTTGGCCATCAATTCCTCCCGGATGGCCTCGGCAGGAGTGCTCACAGGTGTGCCACCTCCTCCATGTAATATGATACCCACCGTCAGGCTAGCACACCTGATAGGTCCGTTCAAGCTAAGATTGCAAATCAAGTGGCTAGTTCACGTTGGCTCGCGTGGAGGATGGCGTATCCGACAACGTCCCCACCTTCGTAGCGCACGATTACATCATCGTCAGTCAGTTCACTGTCGGTGGCATGGCTGGGCTTCTTGTAGTTGACGTAAAGCGTATCGGCCTCGGCATCGTACGACATCCACACCAAGCCTTCACGCGACTCCTTGAGCTTGGGTAGGAACCGTAGATAGTCTTGAATTGCTGCTACGGCCAAAGCTGCTTTCTCCTCTCCAGAGAACCGATACGCCGCGTCAGGAACGCGGTTATCACAAACCCATCATGGGCCAATTCCTTATAATTGGGTCTCAGCGACCCTGCAGCCAGTTTGCTCCAAGCCCGGACTGCTGGGCGTCAGCTCCGACGCGCCAAGTGCAACGATCGAAGTGCTCTGGCAGAGCGGGCAGCGGTAAGGTGTGCCCTCCGCACTCCACTCGTGCTTGCATAGCCCACACGACCACAACGTGCTGGAAGGGACGAAAAGCTCGCCCTGATCGGGCACGAAGAATCCCGGGCCTCCCGGCTCGTCAAGCATGTCCGACGGGATGACGTCTTGAACCACCCGTAAGACGGCCGGCAGACTTAGCTCGAAATACTCCATCCCTTGAACCCGACGTGCTGCGAGCCTTTTGTGGATTTCCGCAGTGTGTTTCTCGGGTGTGGAGCTTTCAAAAAATGCTTCCAAGACAAAACGCTCGGGCAGCCCCGACACCCAGTTTAACTCTTGAATTTCCTGAGCGACAGGCCGCTTGGTGAAGCCCACTTTTAAAAGTCCCGGCATTTTCGGGTGCGAAAGCACGTAGACATAGCCCGAGATTGACCTCGCTTCCAACAGGGTCTGCCCGCACGAGGCACACCTGAACTTTGCCGAACTGGTACTGTCCAAGATCGTGGTGCGGCATTCCTTCCCGCACCCTCCGCAGGGAAGCCGGATTTCAAGTATTGGCATGCAAAGTAGTCCGCTATGAAATTCCTGAACCTAGTTAATTGGCCTGTAAGTATAGCACATCAAGTCACAAGCCGTGCAACCAATTCCGCAGCCCCCCGCAAGCCACTCAAGGAGCCACAGAAAACTGCCGATTACAAGCAAGGCGAAGTTCGACGGCTCCTCCAGTGTCCCCATAGCCGAACTCACCGCAGGACTCATCCTGGATGAAGAGGTCAGAACGGGCTCGGGGCTTCTGATCGCCGCCAAAGGGCAGGAAATCACCGTCCCGCTGCTTCTGAAGCTGAAGACTTTCGCAGCGAAGCAACATATCCCTAACGACGTTGTCGTCTGCCCCGCAAAGCAGCCCTGAGCGGATTTGCCGGTATGTCCTTCTCAAATCAGCTTTCAGCCTTCAGCCAGGTCATTCCCCTCCTTGCAAGGAGAGGTAAGGGGTGGTTGGCATGTACGTCTGCGGGGTTCGCGGGCGCGAACCTTGATGGTGCCGCGGCCATCGCCGGGCCCACGAGCGTCGCTTTCCAAATTCGCAGACCTCCCAGGGCGGAGGTCTCGCACCGGCTCGCCTGAATCCAAAATCTGTTAGTGTCCCAGTTTGAATTCGTGGCGGCGAGTTTAGCTCGCCAAATGGCGGCGTAAAGCCGCCTCTACTTCAAACTGAGACACTGCCCAAAATCTGCTTGACGGCCTCCCCTAAATAGTGTAGCCCAGATTCTGCCCGGGGAAAGCATCTCCGGTGGGCCTGGCGCTCTGCTCGGAGCTGACCGATGGAAACCAAACCGCAACTCGACATGCCGGCCCGGCGCCGGGGGCGGAAGCCCGGAAAGCCTCTGACGGAGCTCGAACTGGCCACGCGACGCGCCAACCTCGCCAAGGCCCGCGCGGCCTTGCAGTGAGGATACCCGCCCACCGAAAACGCTCCCAGGGACGACGTCGCTGGAGAGGCTTCATCCGGGTCCGCGATTCAGTGACCAAGACCTTCGAAAAAGCGGAGCCCATCGACCGGTTTGTGGAGTACTGGGACACCCTTTCCCCCGACGAGCAAGCCGCCGCCTGGGAGGAATTCCGGAAGTTGATCGGCCAGGACCCGGCCGAGTGAAGAGGCTCACTCCGCAAACGGCGGGCTGGCGCCATCCGGTTTTTCGTGTCTCGAAGGTTCGCGGCAGCGAACCGTGCTCGTCCATCGGCTATCGCCACGGGGCGCGTCGCTTCCCGAAATCGCAGACCTCACAAGTCAGACGTCTGCGGCAGCCCGGTCACTTGGTTGTGGGAGCCTTCGTCGCCACGACCGGCTGTTTCAGGAGGAACGTCAGCTCGGCCCCAGGATACAGAACGCTCTGTTGGTAGTGGGGAACCAGCAGCACGAGAGTGCCGGGCGACAAATCGGCGCTTTGCGGAAGGGGAGGCGCTGGCTTCGCCCCTTGGGCTCCCGGTCCCCCGCCCCCAGACGCCGCGTCGCCGGGCTTGTACCCTGAACTCCGCACGATGGTCAAGCGCTGAATCTCGGGGGAGAGGTTGTAGACCATTCCCGAACGGCCGGCAATCGTATCAATGACCGGGCGCATACTCGCCCTATGATCATGCCCCGCTGGTTGCACTTTCTCGATAGGGCCATTCACGGCGCTTCCGGCCGGCACGATTTCCACGTTCCCGGACAAGACCGGGTGCTCGATTTCACCCGTGAACAAGTCGCCGCTTCGATTGTGCTTTGCCGAGTTTGGTCTTCAGCCGGATGTCCAGCTTCGTCCCCGCCGGAATCGTGTCCGTCTCGTCACCGGCGACAACCCCCGCCGCCAACAAGGCCGGTAACAGCAGCAGCAATGAAATCAGTTTCTTCATCCTAAATCCGGCGCATTCAGCGTCTCGGGTGCGTGCGCGAGCCGCGTAAATAGCCGAGCCCAAGCAGTTGTGGTAGTCTGGCCTTAACCTACCTTTTAGTGAAGTTATGGCCAGAATCAACAGATCGCCCCGCGGCTTGAGGATCGCTTGTAACCATGCCGGTCTCACGCACTTTGGTGGCATTTACTTTTTTCATGAATTTCTACGAGTGCTGCCTATCCGGCAGTTTCTAGCACGCAACCTGGATTACTCCCGCCGCAATGAACGGTACTCAGTTTCACAGATGATCCTGGCTCTGGTCTATCCGATCATTTTAGGCCTGGACCGTATCGAAACGGCGTCATTCCTACGTTCCAACGGTACCTTCCAATACCTGACAGGTCTGCAGAGTTTCCCGGATTCACAAACCCTGCGCCGCTTCCTCCGGCACGCCCCGCCCCGCTTGTGGGAGCAGCTTCACGGAGTTAATGATCGACTGCTGCAGAACTTCATCTACTTGCCCGACCACCGCTCGCGGCTCATCTTTGATCTCGACAGTACCGTGGTCACCCCCTTCGGCGACCAGGATGGTGCCGAAGTCGGTTACAACCCGCGCTACCGAGGTAAACGCTCCTATAACCCCTTGCTCTGCATCGAAGCCAACTCTGCTTACCTGTGGGATGCCGAACTCCGCACCGGAAACGCGGCAACGTGGGAGGGCAGCGTCGAGTTACTCGACACCTGCTTCGCCAACGTCCCTCCCGACATCCGGGAGATTCGCACCCGTGCCGATGCCGGGTTCGCTTTTAACCCCGTGTTGGAGGCGCTCGAATCTCAGTCCGCTCAATATGCGGTGGTGGCCCGGCTGACTCGGCCTTTCCGAAACCTGCTGCCTGGCCTGCGCGATGAGCCGGTCAACCGCGATGGGGAGATGGCCGACTTCGAGCACCGCGTCCAGGGATGGCGCCAGGCCCGTCGTTTTGTGGTCGCACGGCGGCTCCTCCCCGGGTTGGAAACACAGCCTACGCTCTTTGCTCTGGGCCGGTATGTCTATCGTGCCTGGGTGACCGATCTCCCGCTGACGCCCGCCGGCGTCTGGCATTTCTACGATGGCCGTGCGGCGATGGAACGGCGCATCCGGGAGTTGCGCGAGGACTTCGCCTTGCCGAAAATCCCCACTCGTTCCTTTGCAGCCAATGCCCTCTACCTCGAGATCATTCGCCTGGCTTACAACCTCGTCACGGCATTCCAGAGAACCTGTCTGGAACCCAACTGGCAATCCTTCACCCTGCAGAAACTCCGGTTCAATCTCTTCCTGCTACCCGGGGCTATGACTCGCCCACAAAACCGACCGGTGCTCCGCCTGAAAGACTCTCCCTTCGTTCAGAAGACCGTCCAGCAAATCCTCGCCACAACCGGGAAGCTCAAACCACTGTGAACATCAACCGTGCGTTTTCACGCCGGATTTAGGTATAAAACGCCATGATAAAACATACCAGGGGCAACAAGGTCTTCTTGACGAAAGAGTTGTGGCTTCCGCGATAGCGGCGTCGCTGGCATCTTATGCGGACGGGAACACGAGAGTCCGCATCTTATGCGGATCAATCTAATCATTGTTAGACAGACGAACCGAAATCACGCTCGACCAAAGAAAAGGGACACTTCAGGAGTTGCTTATGAGAAATCGTTGGAATGTTCGCATCGTCCTGTTCATGTGTTTTCTGGCCTCAACGTTTGGACTGAGTCAGACGACGCACACCCGCCAAGCGGTCAACGATGCCCTCAAGGGAAGCAAGATCACTGTCACGCTTATGGGACTCGAACAGGGAAAATCCCTCCGCTTGGTGGTAACGAATCTGGGCGATTCGAGTTTGGCGCTCGTCCTACCAAAAGGAAACTCAGACTTTGATCTGTCTAGAGCCACTCTTACGGTTTCCGTTGATAATCAGGTCTCAATCGATCTGCAGGGGAAGAAGACGTTCCAAACTACAGTTTCCCAAACCGGGAAAATGCGTTTGAAGGAAGGAAAGGTTACCCTCAAACAAACAGCCCATGGTCTCGAAATACAGTTCGAAAATGCCTTGATGGGGCCGGCTTCGTAGCTTATGCTCATGCGTCGGAGACTTGGTATTTGTTACCTTGGCGTCATATGCGGGCCAGCATAACAGCCTCTTCATTTCGCAGTCCGTCGGGTCAGGCGATTTATCACCTAAAATTTGCCCCCCTCTGTTTTCTTTGTGTCTGCTTCCTTTATTTGGATCGTAATCCAATCGCTGGTGTCGCCTGGAATTTGAACGGGGTCAACCTGGCCTCCGATGGTGACTTGTACGGCGTAGTACCCGGCCTGCGGGTTTTTTGCGAGGTCTCTGAGAGATATCGAGTCTCCAAAAAGACCAATTGACCCCCCAGTTGTGCATACTACAATCTTGCCTTGCGCGTTGACTGGAGCTTGGGCTTTGGTGACCTGCACTGTTACGACTTCTCCCTTTGGGTTGGGCCATTGCAGGCGTTCCTGCCCCTCCTTAGTGGTCGAGAGTGTTAGGGCAACTTTAGAGCCAGGAATCTTGGCTGCTACCGACTTCCAGCCGCCACTGCAAGTATCCTCGGCATGTACCGTTGGAGCCCCTGTAGCAGGGCTAGTCGCGCTTCCCTGTGCCGCTGATTTCGGAGCGGTGGACTTCTGTTCGTCATTGCTGGCGGCAGCCGGTGCAGCGCTTGCTTCCTTGGGCGCGGCAGGTGGCAGAGTAATAGCATTCGCTATTGCAGGGATGGCGCTACTGTTCGGTAAAGCCTTACTGGGCTGGGCTGCCGTGGGAGCGGGGGTTGTTGCGACCTTCACCGTTTCCTCGGACTTATCCTGAAGTACCCGTTCGTTCGTCGCCTGAGTCTGCTGGGGGCATCCTGATTCCTTCATCAGCCCGGGGAGCTTCGCAGCGAACTGGTGCGCTGTCTCTCCGGCCAGTTCAAGAAATACAGGCTGCAATTTAGGATCAAGTGGATAAGGAAGCACCCCGTACGCTTCTTTCGAGGTGGCTTCCGTGTCGATCCTGAGCTTACACCCTGAGGAGCCCAATATCTCCCATCTAGTCTTCACAAACACTTTCTTCTTGAAACCCGAGTGGCTGCCCAAAAAAGTCTCGGCACGCACACACGCACAAAGTTGATTCTCTTTGACCGCGTCAGACAGTGAAAGCTGTTTCCCATCTTTCTTCACTGTAAGTTTTTCATTACTAGTGTACTGAAAAGAAGGCACTCCTCTTAATACATCCTCATAAATACGCTGAAAGTCCTTCCGAAGTTGAACACCGTACGGAGCTGTGGCATTCGCAGCGGCGACATCCATTGCGGTGCTGATGGCTCCAAGGAGTCCAGGCGCTGGTAGAATTCCGGCCGCATCTGCAAGAGGAAATCGAAAAGCGCACAGACTTAGATTGTTCTCTGTTCCCAGACCGTGCCGAGTCTGCCCGGGGTTCTGGCCATTATTCTGAGCAGAGGGTGGCTGCTCAGCGCTCTTGGCAGCGGCGGCCGGTTGCGCCGAAGTGGCTCCTCCTGCGATCGGCTTCTTCGGCCTGGCTTGCCATTTTCCCGAGACCTTGAAGTGGGGTGCTGCACCTGCCGCACACCCTAAAGATATCCCCGATTCGAAGATCCCCTCGGCCGATTCGTCGGCGTGGAACCTGCCAGTTACTACTTCTTGAACGGAGGAATTCCCAGCCGTGACGCTGCCGAACGAACCGTCGGCCGCGATGGGCAGCGTCCCGCCAGGGCCGGTCTTGGTTTCTTCGAAGCTCGACGTCCCTTCGAGGCAAGTGGCGCGGACCTTCAGGTTCGTGATCTCCGTGGCCCCCTTGCTGAACGAGACGCTGAAGCGGAGGCCAGGCCACTGCTGCTCGCCCTCCCATTCCACCAGCGCCGGGCTGGATGGGGCGCTCGTGGTGCCGGGCGGCAGAGTGGCGGGCTTTCCATCGGCCGGAGTCGCAACGGCGGTCGATGGCATCGAAGTGGCTCCCTCTTGACCCGGCGCCGCCTGGGCAGTAGCCTGAGCCTGTGTAGATGTCTGAGCCCCTGGTCGTGCCGACCCTGGAGGAGGAGTGACAGGTGCTCCCTCGCAAGCTCCGGGTTGAACCAAGTGATAAGTGGCATGGCCGCGATGGCCGCTGATGTGGCTGAACCAATCCAGGCTTAACCCGTTCCCCTCAATTTGCCCTTGGTAGTCGAGCGTGCCCTCGGGCCCTTGAATCGAAAACTGTATGGCGGTCCCCTGAATCTGATATGTCCCGGAGGACGCGAAACCTTTATTAAAGGCTTTTGCGGCCATGGCTATGTCGTCCGATTTTCCGGCTCCGCCTATGTCCAGTTCGAGCACTGTCCCGTCACAGTGAAACCCGAGGTAAGCATAGGATTTTTTCGAGTTTGGCGATATTGTTGGTTCCGACTGATAAACGCCCGCAATGCCAGTGGTTGATGACAGGGCTGGTTGACTTGGCGGTTGCGTCCCGGCCGTAGCTTGGGCAGAGTGCCGGGAAGTTGCTTCCCGCAGGAGCATCACCGCGTCGGTCATGCGCATCAGAGCCGCCGTAGTCGCCCCGGTGCGGCCTTTTTCGGGCTCGGTGCTGGCGCCTCTGTCCAGCAGGAGCTTGACGACGTCGGCCTTGCCGTTGGCGGCCGCCAAAGTCAGCGGCGTGATGTTGGCGGCAGTGTCAACCAGACCAGGCATCCCGTTTTCGCGCTCCACGATCAAGGCGCCTTTGGCCTCGATGTTGGCCCCTTTGTCCAGCAGGAGCGTGACCATGTCGGCGTAGCCATTGAGGGCCGCTATCATCAGCGGCGTATAGCGGAAAATCCTGTTGTGGGCCTCGATGTTGGCGCCTTTGTCCAGGAGCAGCCTCACCACGTCGGTCCGGTGTGCACCAGTCGCTAAGGTCAGCGCCGTGTCGTCGAACTTATCGCTCGCCTCGACGTTCGCGCCTTTGTCCAGCAGGAGGGTGACGATATCGCCACGCCCTCGAAAGGCCGCTGCCATCAGCGCCGTCCGGCCGTCTTTGGTCGTGGCGTTCACATCGGCCTTGGCATCGATCAATTCTTTGACACGCTGGACATCCCCCCTCTCGGCGGCTTTGATGAGATCGGTGTCTTTAGCATTAGCCAAGGCCGCCAGTGGAAGCAACACAAGGAACAATGAAAGAAATCTTAGATGTGACATGGTAAACACTCCTTCGGAGGCAGGCCTTCTCGGTCCGGTCGCTGTAATGCCGAGTGAGCAGGACCTCTACCGCGCGGCCATGGAGCCTCGGAGCTGATTTGGCAGGGAAAGGCCTATTTGGTGATGGGCGATCTTTCGGGGAGGCATCCATGACGCCTAACTCCCCAGGCATCTTCAGGTCTAAGAAAAGATGACGTAATTAGACACCCAGTTAATCTGAAATGCAAGTCCGATGCCGCGCGCTGGGACCACTTATTTCCTCATCCCTTTCCGGAAATCGGAGCGACAGCGCTTTGAGAATGGATTGCATTCCTGTCAACCCGACGTCAGTAACGAGTAGTCGCCCAACATTTACCTAACGGAGCCTTAGACTGGTTGAATCGGATTCGGCCCGATAAACGTTAGTGCTTTATCGGAAGCGCGCGTCCCCGGAGGGAGCGTACCTGAACACGGCGGTCCAGCGCGCTTTCGATAAAGCCGTTTGAACGAAGCCGCGGCCCTACGCTATGGGATTTGAATAGGATTCGGCCGCCCGGGTGCGGGCGGAAGGAGTGCGGCGATGGCGGCGAACTGGGGTGGGAGGAGTGGTTTGAGTGTAGATCGGGCTGGGTGGGAGACGAGGGGGTGAGAATCGGTGTGTCGTGTGGGGCCAAAAAGAGACACGTGGGGTATGGGCACTGAAGGCGCCGAGCTTGGTCGGAATGAAAACGAGTGTTTCATGAGGCCCTCGCGACAGGAAGGGGTGGAGAGCGCAGTGCGATCTGAGCTGCGGTCAGCCGCTGCAAGATGATCATGGGGCCGCCGCATTGAGGACAGGTCCAGGGAGAGGGGGAAGCCGGGGTGGTGGATGGAACCTCACCGTTCCCTGGTGTTGGGGGTTGAGGGAGAGCCGGACCGGTCGTTGATTCCAGGAGCTGAAAGCAGAGGGGTAGAAGTCGGGCGCGACAGCGATGGGCCAGGAAACCGAAATGGCGGATGCGCACGAACCCTCGGGGAAGCACGTGCAGGAAGAAGCGCCGCAAGAACTCCTCCACCGACAGGGTCAGGAGGCGTTGCTGATTAGCGTGGGCAGAGTCTCGCCAGCGAAAGGTGACTTGGTCACCGACCAAAGAGACGAGGCGATGGTTGGAGATGGCAACGCGATGGGTGTAGGCGCCCAGGTAGTGAAGGACATACTCGGGGCCTCCGAAAGGTGGCTTGCAGTAAACAACCCAGTCCTGGCGGAAGAGGGGGCGGAGGAAAGATGCGAAGGCCTTCGCTTCTGCCAGAGGCTTGAGGTCCCCGTAGAAACCGAGTTGGCCGTTGGCGAAGGCACGCTGGAGACCCGCGACGAACTTGCCACGGAAGACTCGACGCAGAACCTTGACGGGGAGAAAAAAACGGTAGCGGGGCTGAATCCAGCGCTGGTGATCGGGTGAGAGTCCTCCGGCGGGAACGACGCAATGCACATGGGGGTGGTGCTCCAACTTCTGACTCCAGGTATGGAGCACACTGAAGAAGCCGATTTCCGCGGCGAGATGTTTGTCTGACCGAGCGACTTCGAGCAAGGTTTCGGCGCAGGTCCGGAACAAGAGATCGTAGATGACCTTCTTGTTCTGCAGGGCCAGAGGGGCAAGCCGATGCGGAAGAGTGAAGACGACATGGACATAGCGAGTGGGCAAGAGTTCCTGGCGGCGCGCCTCGATCCAACGGTGACGAGCGTTAGCCTGGCACTTGGGACAGTGCCGATCACGACAGCTGTTATAAGAGATGACGCGATGCCCGCAGCGGGAACACTCATCCAGATGTCCACCGAGTACGGCGGTGCGGCAGCGCTCGATAGCCGCCAGGACCTTGAGATGCTGCCCGCTGAGCCAGGGGCGGCTGCGCTCGATGAATTTCTGTCCCGCGGCGCGGATGAGATCGGCCACCTCCAGGGGTGGTCGATGCATCTAGGCGTCTCCGGGCGGCTCGTCTTTCTTCCCAGCAGACAACAGCAGCAGGCCATCTAGAGGGCTGGCGGTGGCGCTGAGATGTCGGGTGGAAAGGTGCAAGTAGACCGTGGTCTCTTTCAGATCGTGATGGCCTAACAGGAGCTGGATGGTTCGCAGGTCGGCGCCGGCTTCGAGGAGATGCGTTGCAAAGCAGTGACGAAGCGTGTGCACATGCACGGGCTTGTTGAGGCCCGCCCGCTGAGCCGCGTAGTGGCAAGCGCGCCAGACGGTCTTGGTGTTGAGGGGTTGCGGGGCGATGTGCCGGCGACCGGCAGGGAAAAGCCACACCTTCGACTTGATTCGGCTCCAGTGCTCGCGTAAGGCTGTCAAGAGGATAGGACTGAGCATCACATCGCGGATCTTCCCGGCCCTTGCCGCCGCGGATGTGAACAACCATGCGCGAGCTGTCGATATCGCCGACTTGCAGTCGTGCCACCTCGGCGCAACGCGCCCCGGTGGCGTAGAGGGTCATCAACAGGACCTGATCAAAGGGGTTGCGGGAGGAGTTAATCAGCCGGGCGACTTCTTCCTGGCTGAGGATGCTGGGTAGGCGACGCACCTGTTTGGGGTAGGGCGTGTCAGCCACGCTCCAAGGCTTCCTGAGCGTCTTGATGAAGAAGAAGCGCAGAGCGGCGAGCCTCTGTGTCACGCTGGTCGCATCCAGCCTCCGTTCGCGGAAGAGATACGCTTGGTATTCACGAACGTGCTCGGGGCGCAACTGGTCCGGCGAGCGACGGAAGTAGCGGGCGAAATCAGCGACCGCACGTAGGTAACAACGGGTGGTAGCCTGAGAGTAATTACGACGCTCGAGTTCTTCGAGCATCATTTTGCGTAAACGGGTCATAGGGAACCTCCTTATGACCCGACAATAACCTAGCTTAGCACTACCACCTCCACTTCCACGCACGCGAAGCGTCCGCCGCCCCAGCGGCTTCGTTCAAACGCCCATAGCGGATAGAATCTCGGCGCAGTCTTCCCTACTATTGGGATATCTCCCCCGTTTGAACAAAGCGAGCGAAATTAGGCGAGAAACGCTGACCGTCCGCCGTGCACGGCGATGGAGGATTGGCTCTCGGGAATGTGGGCCGATTCGTTTCGAGAAAGATATAGGGCTCAATGCTCACTCGCAAGTCATTCTCACTTTGGCCGGGCATCCTGACTCTTAGGTCAAACAGTTAGCAAATCCACATGCGTCCAAATTCTGGTACTTAAATACCCAGTAATTCGCGCAAGCAGTTTTGAAGCGAGTACCATCACTTAACCGCCGTCACGCAGCTTCAGCGCCTGGCCCGAGTGGCACACATGAGACGAACATCTCCCGAATAGATCGCGCAAGAAATCAAGGACAGGTGTCCTACTATCCTTGATGCTTGAGCTGGCTCGCAACAGTCATTTAGCACCCTGATCTGTGTGGGACTCCATGCAAAAAGGCAGATTAACGTCCATGGCTCAATAGATTAAGGAGAAGTCCGGAAGGCAAGCCAAAAGCATCGATACGGCAGCAACGGTGAATGCTCTCGCGTTCAAATACCCATACTTCTATGGTCCAATCTGACGGCCTCCCGGGGCGATAAACAAACACCTCCCCGGCCGCGGTATATCGGATTACAATTTTGTTCCCGCAGGCGACGACCTCCTTATTTCTGCTCACCAGCATCGTCGGGCTCTTCCTTGGCGGGTTCCAAACGCATGGTGTGGTAAAGATCCCTAAGCTTCTCTTTCATGGCGCGGTATTTCTGGTATTGCTCGAGTTCGCGTTGGGCATCCGCGGTGCGTCCGGCCCGCCGATAGAGCGTGCTCAAACGAAAATGGGCCACCGCACTGGTAGGGTCAAGCCGGACTGCGCGAAGGAGAAACTGTTCGGCTTTTTCTGTCTGCCCCATTGACATCAAGACCTTCGCCATGCCCAGGCTGGCCTCCGGGTCATCAGGGCGCAGTTGCACAGCGCGCGAGTACCGCTCGGACGCTTCCTTCAGATCGCTTTTCTGAGAAGCGATATCGCCTAGCCTGCACTCCGACGCTTCATCCATGGGATTGAGCGCCAAGGCCTTCTTGTACTCGCTCGCAGCCTCTTCCCGGCCCTCTGACGAAGCGTACAACATCTCCGCAAGCTCGTAATGGAGACCGGGAAGCTGCGGGTCGATCTTGATAGCTACGCGGAAATTCTCGATCGCTTCAGCCGTGTGCCCATGTTTCGCGAGTTCGTGCGCCATCAGTTCGTGCATGTGGGCGGATTTAGGAGCGACGACCATCAAGCTGAGAATGGACTCGTCGGTAAGGTCCGAATAGATTCGGTAGGCGCTGTACAGAATCGCCTCATTCGTGGGCTCGAGTTCCCGCAGAACGCCGACGGTGGCTGCGGCTTTATTCAGATCGCCCGTTTGGGAGTAGAGGTCGATCAGCTTCCATGCCTGTTTCAACGCGAACCTTCTCCTCTTGCACTTGCGGAAAGGCTTTCTCCAAATCGCCTCGGGCTTCCTGGCCGTCACCGCTGCGCTTTTCAGCGACGCCGAGCAGAGCCTGAATTTTCCACAACTCCGGTTGCATTTTAAGCGCGGCGCGGAAGTGCGGAATCGACTCCGAATACTTCCCCTGGAAGAACAGCAGCACCCCTAGGTTGCCGCAGGCATCCACGTTTTTCGGGTCGAGGGCGATAATGGCTGCGAACTCAGACGCCGCCAAATCGAGCTTGTTCTCCTGCATGTATTCCTGCGCCTGGCGGGCGTGGGAGGCGATTTGCTGCTGGCGGCTAGGAGCAGACTGGGAGAAACATGGAAGGGCGGCAATGAAGAGCACCGCCCATAGTAAAACAGCGACTTTTCTTGTCCTCATGAGTTTATTATACGCCGCGCCAGCGATGGTTCAGCCCATCACTTGCGCGCAAAAAGGAAGAAAAAGGAGATGGATCCTGCCCAGTTACTTCGGGGGTTCCTTCACTTTAACAATCTGATCCGCAGGTACGTTGCGCAGTTGCTGGGCAATTCCGGAAGGCCAGTGGATTTCGACCAAATCCGCAGACTTGTTGCGACCCAGGCCGAAGTGGGTGGGTCCGGCACTCGAGGAGGCATAACCCGCCGCGAAAGAGACGTGATTGTATTGTGTAGTCCCTCCGGCCACCACCTTGATCCTGGCTCCGATACCATCGCGATTGCTCTTTGTGCCCTGGAGCGCGAACTCCAGCCAGTGATCGCCGCCGGGGCTGTCGTTCATCCAAATCTCAGCCGGCGCGCTGAGAGCGCTGACCACGACGTCAAGGCGCCCGTCCCCGTTCAGATCTCCGATCGCCGAGCCTCGATGCCGGCTAGGCGGTTGCGCAGTCAATCCGGCCTCCGCCGTGAGGGCCTGAAACTTTGCCCCGCCCAAATTCCGAAAAACGGTGTTAGGCTGCGCCACGGGCACTCGCCACGCGTAATCATGCGACTCAACGTGCCCACGAGTCACAAAGATGTCCTTCCATCCGTCGTTGTCGAAATCGGCGATGGTGGGCGAATAGCCAGCCATCGGAATGCTGACCCAGGCAATCCCACTGCGTTCTGTGATGTCCTCAAACTCACCGTCCCCCAGATTCCGGAACACTGGAAATGTCTCTTTGTCGAGCGCCACGAAAGTAATGTCCGGATAACCGTCGTTGTCGAGGTCACGAAAGTCCACGCCCATCCCGGAAATTAGACCTCCGTTCGCCGCGAGCGCCACACCGGCCGGGAAAGCCAGTTCCTTGAATTTGCCTCCGCCTAGGTTGAGGAAAAATGAGTTGTACATCCTGTCGTTGGTAACGAATATGTCCATCCAGCCATCCAGGTCGAAATCCGCAATCCCTACCCCCATACCCTTTCCTGGATGAGCACGGATTCCCGATTCCGCTGAAATATCCCGGAAAGTCCCGTCGCCGTTGTTCAGGAATAACTGGTTGGGGGTGGGCTTATAGAACTTTGGATGGCAGTAAGCCAACTGGCCCGTCGCCGCCTCGCAGGTGGGTTCGGTGTTGATATCCCAAGCCAAGTAGTTAACCACAAAAAGATCCAAAAGCCCGTCGTTGTTTACATCCAGCCAAGCCGCGCCGACCGTCCACAAGGGACCGTATCTGGCTGTCCGGCTGGTTCAGCCCGCCTTCGTGGTGACGTTCGGTAAACGTGCCGTCGCCGTTGTTATGGTATAGGTGGTTGCCGTGAACGCCTCCCACGAAGATGTCGTAACCGTCGTTGTCGTAATCGCCGACGGCTACAGCGTTGTCGAAACCTACCCCCGCGAGACCGGCCTTTTCCGTGACATCCTTGAAGTTGCCTTTACCATCGTTTTCGAAGAGCCGGTCGGAATACCTTGCGGAAGTCTTTTTCAGCGTCCGGATATCGGCCCCGTTGGTGAAGAAAATATCCAAATAGCCGTCATTGTTATAGTCGAAAACCGCCACCCCGCCGGCCATAGTCTCCGGTGCATGGCGCTGCGGCGTCTCGCAACTGTCCAGCTTGAAGTCTATAGGATGATAAGTGAAATGGATCGAAGCAGTAATTTGCCGAAAAGGGCTACGGTCGGGGCGGGTGAAACACGGGATTGCCCGATGCCGAACAAGGCCCACAACAAAACTGCGACCGATCTCGTCCTCATGCCGGCATTATACTCCGCGTGGGCAACGGTTGGCGCGGGGTAGCGTCTGGCGTTTCCCCGTTGCAGCACCGAGTTTACCTCGCCGAGTGCGGCGTAAAGCCGCCGCTACGCCGAACCCTGTTCGAGGCACACACCGCCACCGGGAACGATCAAGCCGTGTTGCAATTGGACCCAAGACCCGAATACGCAAATAGAGGGAAGGACGGCGGCAAAGCCGCCGTCCTTTTGGTTAGGCGTCCCCAATAGCGGTTAGAAAGTCACCTTGGCGCCGAGTTGAACAATACCGCGAGCCGTTCGAGACCCTATTTATAGTGCCCACACCCCGAACTACTCACGTCATTGTTCGGTAGATCGAAGCTCGGATGGTCCGGCGTTAACGAAGTCTCCGCGAAGTGTGATACCAATCTTCCGTTCCGTGAAATGTCCAGGTCTTCGCAAGAGACAAGTCAATATTCGACAGCTTTGGCCCGAAGAGCGTATTCCTTCCCCGATCCCGAGCGCTCCGTTGCCCTGCACGGCCGGAGTCTAATCAGGCGGCGGGATTGAACCAGGTGGTGTCGGCGATGATGACTGCGACGCGCCATTGTGCAAGTTGCCCGAGCGAGGCGAGACACGAGAGATAGGGTTGGCATACACAGTGCCGGCCTGCGAATAATCGTTAACACCGTTGTCCAACACCGTGGACGGCGTGCCGTCCTGGTGGATAAATACGCTCGACAGCCGCCATCCGCCGACGGCCGGGTCGAGACCTTATTTGCTGTTCGTGAATGGCTTGCCAATGCCAAAGGGCAGCTGGTAAAGTAATGGTCCCCTTGAGGGCTTGTGGGATGTCGAAGTTGGAATTGCCGTAGTTAACGGCGGGATTGTTGCCGATTTGCCAATTGGCGCCCCAGCGGTGCTGCCCCATCCGGCCGAGTCCTGGTCATCCAACATATGTGTCCAGGCATAGTTGGCGTCGAAATTCAAGCCCGTGGGAAGTGCGCTTCCGCACATCGACTTGCAACGAATTGTAGTTGGAGATGGCGTTGAAGTTGAGCCCCCACAGGCCTGCGAACGCCGGAAAAGGACGCGCGCAAGCGTTGGGGCCGGTAGCGATGTCGTGGGCGTTGCTCCGTTGCAACCCGCTATATCGGTTGGGCTCAGCAGGGCCGCATTCGTGATCTGGTTGCCGTCAGTGTGTATAGGCCAGATGCGAACCGTGACTGCCGACGTAGGCAACCGACAACACATAATCCTTGGCGAATTGATGCTCGACGGCGAGCGTCCATTCCCAGATTCGCCCGGCTCTACATTGAGGGTTGGTAAGGTGGGCTAAAGACGGGATTGGTAATGTAGGACGCAGGGTTCCTGGA
>CAWJHY010000093.1:0-42817 GCA_963842495.1 uncultured Acidobacteriota bacterium | reverse complement strand
ATCCACCACGCAACGGAATCCCAGCGTGCCCGCGCGGTCCTTGCTGGGCCCCATCAGGAGATATTTCCCATGCTCCGTCAACTGATAAGCCTGGGGAAAGTACCACAGCGAGCCTTGCGGTTGATAGTAGCTTCCTCCTTTGACGATTCCGGCGCGGGTATGCTCATCGACGAATTCGTCCGTCCACTGCCAGACGTTTCCGACCAGGTCCGTCACTCCGAAGGGGCTGGCCCCTTGGGGATAGGCGTCCACACTTGTGGGCGGGCGCATGTCACGGCCCTTTTCAGGCGCGGGAACTCGCGCCGCGTCCCATCCGTCGCCCCAGGGATAAGTGCGGCCGTCCGTGCCTTGCGCGGCGTATTGCCATTCCCATTCGTGGGGCAGCCGCTTGCCCGCCCACTGCGCATAAGCGCGCGCGTCCTCGATCGAGACCCAGGTGACGGGCTTCTGGTCCCAGCCGCCGGGGTAGCTGCGGTTCTTCCAATCGCGCAAGAAGTTGTGATCGTCTTTGGGGCGATAGCCGGACGCGTCCAGGAATTTTTTGAACTCCGCGTTCGTAACCGGATATTTATCGATATAGAAAGACTTCACGTGCATCTTATGAAGATGATAACGGCGCGGCGCGTCTTCCCACGGAAACTGCACGTCCACCCCTACGTCATTTCCGCCTTCGATCATGATCCCGTCGGTGCGAAACAGATAATCCCCCTCCGGGATCTTGACCATCCCTTCCGGCGTCGAGGCGGCGGGCGAGGTGGAAGAAATCTCCACGAGTTTCTGCGGCAGGAACTTCCACTCGCTTGAAAGGCTCCGAAGGGTTGTCCGCGAAAGCTCCCGCATCTGGCTGAGCAAGCCGGCGGCGGTCCCCTCGGCCTCCTGGTCCTGAGCCAGGAGGGCGCCGAAACCCTCGCCCTCGATCTCAAAGCTGAGCACCGCGCGGCCGCCCTGCACCTCGGCCTTCAGCTCCTCGCCGTGCCAGAGGTCATAGAAGCGCTCCCCGGCGTGATAAGGAACCTCGATCTGGCGTCCGCCAAGGTCATACTGGTTGCGGTTGACGAGGGTCCAGAGCGTCCGGCCTTGTCCGGGGAACTTGCTGGCAAACACGCCATAGCGGAGCGTGGGAGTGTGAGGCTCCCAATCCGGGCTGATCAGCAGGGCCGCCAGGGCGCGCTCAATCTTGGCGACGCGCCGCAAGGCCTCCGCGTCGCGCGGCGTGATCTGGTTCCAGATTCCCCAGATGTTCTCCCAGCTTTCGTAGCCTACTCCGTTGAAAAAGGCCAATTGCAGGTTGTCCGTCTTGCGGCGGTTCCAGCGGTCGCAGACATTCACCATGTGGCGGGGTTCCAGCCATTTGTAGCGGCTGATCATGGGCACAAAAGTGTATTTCCAATAGCCCCAGGAAAGGTTGTTCCACTCGAGCGCTTCGTCGGCGGGACCGCCCTCGGGCTCCAGCGCAATCGGATGACCGGTTTGGTCGGAAGCCGTGCGGAACGAGCGGGGCACGCCATCGAGCGTGTCGCCGTTGATGCCGTCCGCGCCGATTTCCGCCATGGCTTGGGCGGTCGCGACGGCGTTGGGCAGCTTCGGGTCGCGCGTCCCCTGGTCCCAGAGCATCACCGGGAAGAGCACGCGCACTCCGCGCCGGTGGAAGTCCTGGATCATCTGGCGCAAACCCTCGACCCCGCCCGGCATGTCGCGCAACAGGTCGTATTGGTCGCGATTGTCGATTCCGATGTTGGGATAGGTGTGCCAGATCAGCACGGAGTCGATGCCGCCGTAGCGCTTCTCGAGGTCGTCGAGGTAACGGTCCACGGTGTACTTGCCCGCCACGGGGTCGTAGAAATAGCGATCCTCGATCATCATTTGCGGTTGGATGAAGCTCGACTGCGTCCAGGCCAGTTCCGGCCGTTCGTACTGCGAGCCGTCGTAGCCAATTCGAATCCGGCGCTCGCTTCGCCAGTGGCGGACGTCGGTGATCCAGGTTTGGAAGGCCTTCAAGGGATCCTGGACTTCATCACTGCGATAGCAGCACTGGCCGGTGTCGGCCTTGGCGTTGTCCGGCCCCGGGATTTGCTCGCCTTGGGGTTCAAATCTCGTGTCCTGCGCCCCTAGGCAGGATGCCAGAAGCAGAGAAGAAATGCCTGCGGATAACCAGCGCTTTGCGCTCATGTGGGTTCCTCGGTTGTGAAGCGTGACCACGGCACTGCGCATTATGCTCACAATTCGCGGGTGCATCAACAACATTCCCACCGGGAACGATCAACCACGAAGACCCGAAGGCGCCAAGGCAAAGCAGCTTGGGTCTGCTCGTGCCTTTAGGCTTTGGTGTCTTTGTGCCTGGGTGGTGGGAAAGGCCAAGACAAGCGCACCTCAGCTCCGACGGCCCATGGCCTTGCGCATGAGCCCGGCGACAAAACGCTCTCCCAATGTGCCAAACGGTTGGTCGGTGCTGAGGTAAGTCCAGGTGGCGCCGCGCTGCGAGGGATCGAGGTCGCGGGTTTTGGCTTCCGCCAAACGCTTCGGAATTTCCTCGACAATCCGTTTCTGCAGGTCCGGAAAGAGCCGGTGCACGATCCGCAGGTATTCGAACAGTGGTTCACGGCCACCGTAGGAGACCCAGCCGGTTCCTTCCTTGAGCTCGGCAATATTCGCCAGATACTCTGACCAGAGTTCATCGATGGTGGTCAGAGAGACCAGCCGTTCCATTTCCGAAGCACAGGGAGTGGCGCCCGTGAGGATGGCCTGGCGTCGTTCTTGGATCGCCTGCCGCTGCCCCTCGATGGCGCTCTCGTATTTGTTCAGAAATTGGCGGATGTCGAGGTTCTGGCCTTCCACTAATTGCTGGATGCTTTCCGGATCGTAGTGGAGCCGGGAACTGAGGATGCCGTGTTTGACCAGCAAGTCGTCCTCGAGCGAGATGAAGAAGCAGGAACTTCCCGGGTCGCCTTGCCGCCCCGCGCGGCCGCGAAGCTGGTTGTCGATGCGGCGGCTCTCGTGCCGGTTGGTCCCGATGACATACAATCCTCCCAGTTCGGCTACACCCTTCCCAAGCCGAATGTCCGTACCGCGTCCGGCCATGTTCGTCGAAATGGTGACCGCTCCGAGTTCTCCGGCGCGGGCAATGATCCCCGCCTCTTTCTCCTCGTTGCGAGCGTTGAGGACCTGGTGCGGAATATCCTGAAGGGCGGCGCTCAGGCGTTCGGACTCCGGGACGCTCACCGTGCCCACCAGCACCGGGCGGCGGACTTGGTGCGCCCGGCGGATCTCTTCGATTACGGCGCGTTCTTTTTCGAGCTTGGTTTGAAAGAGCACGTCAGGGTGGTCCACGCGGATCACCGGCCGGTTTGTGGGGATCACTTCCACTTCGAGTCCGTAAATCGACCGGAACTCCTCGGCCTGTGTGGCGGCGGTGCCGGTCATTCCGCAGACCTTGGGATAGAGCGCGGCCAGATTCTGCATGGTGATCGATCCCAGAATCCTGCCCGGCGCCTTGGGCGCGACGCCTTCCTTGACTTCGAGTGCGGTTTGCAAATCCGCGGGCCATCGGCGTTCCCTCACGATCCGGCCTTTGAACTCATCGATGGATTCGATTGCCCCGTTTCTCACCAGGTAATCGAACGTCCCGGCGAAGCAGCGCGTGTGCGTGCAGCGCGTTCTGAACGGCCGTCAACAAGGGGAGGTTTTCCTCCGCATAGAGATTGCCGCATTGGAAGGCGTTCTCGACAGCCTGGATTCCGGAATCCGTGAGGGCGAGGTTTCTCCCGAATTCATCCCGCGTGTACTCGAAGCCCAGTCGAAAGTGACGGACCAGCCGATCCACCCTATGAATCAACCTCGCCCCCTCCGCCTCGCCCCCTGCAATCACCAAGGGGATACGGGCCTCGTCGATCAAGAGCGAGTCGGCTTCGTCAATCACCGCCCCCGCGAATGGCCGATGCACGATCTCGTTCGGATGCAGGGCAAGGCAGTCTCGAAGATAGTCGAACCCCACCTCGTTGGCGGTGGCGTAAGTGATGTCGGTCGAGTAGGCCCGCTGGCGCTCCTCGAGGCTCATGCCTTGCTGGACGCAGCCTACGGACAGTCCGAGGAACTCGTAAATCGGGCCCATCCATCTGGCATCGCGCCGGGCCAGATAATCGTTCACCGTCATCACGTGGACCCCTTGCCCCTCCTTGGCATAACCGACGATTGCCGGCACAGCGGCAAGCGTCTTCCCTTCGCCGGTCCGCATCTCGGCAACCTTTCCGCGGGCAAGCGCCAGGGCGCCCTGGAGCTGCACGTCGAACATCACTAACCCCAGTAGGCGCGCCGCGACGACCGCGGTTACGGCAACGATCTCCAGCAGTTCGCGGGCACGCTCGCCCACGGCTTTCAGTTCATTGTCCGGGAATTTCGAGAGTTCGGCGCGCCGTTGGTTGATCCATTCGATGTCAGCACGGACTGACGATGAGCCGCGAAGTAGAGACTTCAGAAAGTGGAACACAGCGCCCTCCTTTGTCGGTAGCCCCTACGCCTCTGTCGGTTATCCCGAGCGGGTCAATGCAGATTGCTCTTCGTCCAGCCTGTTGACGAACTGCACTGATCCTTCGCTTCGCTCTGGATGACAATGGGTTGGGAACTCAGCTCAGGACAGGGACGACGGGAGGTGCACGGAGAAGTCGAGCGTTCCAGAAATAACGAATGACAGCGGGCAGTTCGTTGCTGTGAGTTACCGGAACGGGCCGATTCGTGTATGCTCGAGTGGCGCGCTCGCGGGGCACCTGTTGCCTGCGGCGCACCTTGAGGATCTTCAGGATGGCGCAAGTCTCAAGCCTCCCCCGCAGGCTCGAGAGCGGCACGGCTTGCCCGCCTCCCAGTGCGACCAGCAAGGCCAGCAGCCACGTGGCTGGATGCTTCTTCATTGCTGCTCAGTATGACACAGAATTGAAAGGTGGGTAGTGTCTCAGTTTGAATTCGTAGCGGCGAGTTTACCTCGCCACGTGGCGGCGTAAAGCCGCCTCTACGTCAAACTGAGACACTACCGAAAGGCGAACCACCAAGACACGAAGACGCCAAGGCAAAGCAGCTTGGGTTTGCTCGTGCCTTTATGTCTTGGTGTCTTAGCGCCTTGGTGGTAAAACCGTCTTTACCGGCCGCTCGCGAGTGGCAGACCGAATTCGGTTTATACTCAACCGGTGTTGGATCACTATGGCTTCGATATTGGACCAGGCCGGTCGCAGCAAGTTGACGGCAGCAATTACCGCGGTGGGTATTTTCTTGTTCTTCGGCGCGGTTATGGCCGCCTTTGCCGGGACGACTTTGATCTGGCGCGGAACTGTCCTCGACGAATTATGGGCTCTTAATACGCCTGCTCACGAGCGGCTCGCCCCATTCGGCGCAATCGCGGGGCTCGCCTTCCTGCTGCTCAGCGCAACTCTGGCGTGTGCCGGAGCGGGATGGTTCAAACGCCGCCTGTGGGGATGGAGATTGGCCACCATCGTGATCCTCGTTCAGGCCCTGGGCGATCTAATCAATCTTCTCAGGGGCGATTTCATGCGAGGTGGAATCGGCCTGGCGATTGCCGGCCTGTTGTTGTTCTACCTCTTGCGTCCAAAGGTCAGAGTCTTATTTGAGCAAAGCGGAGCCTCCGGGACTCGTTGACGGAGTCGCTTGGTGTCTTTGTGCCTTGGTGGTCAAGCATCTAAGGCCTCGGCATCCCGAAATTCATCTTTTGGGGTTCGCCTTTGATGTGCGTGGTTTCGTTGCTCAGCACTTTCTCGAGCACCATCGTCATCTCGCCGCTGGTCATTTTCACCGTTCCGTAAGGAGAGACTTTTGCGGATACCCAGAAATCCACGGCCCCGCCCTGAGTTTGCTTGCGGTAGTGTTCGCAATCGAAAGTGCCGGCAGGGACGGTGAGGGTCTCCGATCCCACCTTCACGCCGGGGTCAGTGTCGCCCGCTTGTCCCCCACTCCCACGCTGCGTCATGTTCATCATGGCGGCGGGCATTTCCATCGGCGGACGCCCGGGAGACTGCATGATCATTCGCTTGATCTGGGGCTTGTCTCCACTCGTCACCACGAGTTCTTTCATTACCATTTCGCCGCCCATCTCTCCGCCGGAAGTGCGAATTTCCATCCAGTAGCCGGTGCTTCCCTCCACATCTTCCTTGCCGACGATGACGTAAGCGAACTCCATGGGCCGATCCTTGGTGGTCGCCTGGTACTGTGCTCCCGTGCCGACCTCGGGCTTGAATGCGCCGAACATCTGCGGGGCGTGCGGGCCCCTGCGGCCGCCCATGCCCTGGCTCAGCCCGCTGGCGGCCAGGCTCAGCCCTATGACGACGATTAATCCTGCTATCTTCACTCGCTTCATGATTCCTCCTCTTAGTTGCGTTAATGACTTCGAGCCTTCCAGTACGTCCGTCCCAGGAATTGCCTCGTGATTCGGACGCTGACAGGGATTGTACCAGCCTGCGCCAGCGCCCGGCTAAAGAACTTCATCAACCGCGGCCACAAGACAAGAGTAATTACGGGTCTACTTGGTGTCTTTGTGTCTTTGTGGTTAACTGGGGTTATGAGCATTTCGGCTCTCGATGTGATCCGCAAGAAGAGGGATGGAAACGAACTCTGCCGCGCGGAGATCGACTTCTTTATTCGCGGCTACACGCGGGGCGAGATTCCGGACTCCCAGGCGGCGGCCTGGCTCATGGCGGTGGTGCTGCGCGGCCTCACGGTGCAGGAAACCGCTTGCCTGACCGACGCCATGTTGTATTCGGGCGAAGTGCTGGACCTTTCCGCGCTCCCCGCTCCCAAGGTCGACAAGCACTCCACGGGAGGAGTTGGCGACAAGACCTCGTTGGTGCTGGCTCCGCTGGCCGCCGCGGGCGGCCTGATTGTGCCCATGATCAGCGGGCGCGGCCTCGGTCATACGGGCGGCACGCTGGACAAATACGAAGCCATCCCGGGTGTTTCGGTCAACCTCCCGCTGCCTCGCTTCCGAGAAATCCTCCAAACCTGCGGCTGCGCCATTGTGAGCGCGACGGCGGAAATCGCCCCCGCAGACAGAAAGCTCTATGCCCTGCGAAACGCCACGGGCACGGTGGAGAGCCCGTTTCTGATCTGCGCCTCCATCATGAGCAAGAAACTGGCCGAGGGCATTGATGCGCTGGTCCTCAACGTCAAGGCCGGCTCCGGCTCTTTTATGAAGCACGACGAAGATGCTATGCACGTCGCGAGACTAATGGTCGAGACCGGCCGGCGCATGGGCAAGAAAACCGTGGCGCTCATCACGGACATGGATCAACCCCTCGGGTGCAACGTCGGCAACGCGCTTGAACTCGAAGAAGCCATTTCGGTTCTGCGCGGAGGAGGACCGGAAGACCTGCGCCAACTGTGCCTGGAACTGGTTGGATGGATGTTTCACCTGGGAGGTAGGGTCGATTCGATGGAAGAGGGCAAGCGGCTTGGCATTGAACTCATCCGCTCCGGCAAGGCATTCGATCGGTTTCGCCAGATGGTCGGGTTGCAAGGCGGGGACGTGAAGGTAGTGGACGACCCGAGCCGCCTGCCGAAGTCGCAAGGCAAACTGGAGGTTGTGAGCCCCAGGACCGGATATGTCACTTCGATCCAGTGCGAAGCCATCGGCAAAGCGAGTGTGATCCTGGGTGGCGGCCGAGAGTCGGAAGGCGATGCCGTGGATCCTGCGGTGGGGATCGTGCTGCACAAAAAAGTTGCACAGCCGGTGAACGCCGGTGAACCGCTCTGCACGATTCACTACAATTCCCCTCTGCGTCTCGACCGCGCGCTGCCGCTGATTGCACAGAGCTTCCAGACCGGTGACGCACCGCCGGAGCCAAGGTTTAGCCTTTGCGGCGGCATTGCGGAGGGGAAATAGCGGAAAGCGCTAAGGCGCCGAGGAACGCAAAGCGGAGGTACCAATTTTCTTTGCGGCCTTTGCGTACTTTGCGTCTTTGCGTGAAACCTTCTTTTCCCCCTTCAACGTGGCCCGGGCGGCAGGTGTTCCTCCAGGTAACGCGCCAGCAGGCAGAACAGATGGTAGTGCGTGTCCTTGCCTTCGGAAAGGCTGTGTGTCCTTCCTGGGTATTCCATCATATCGAACTGTTTACCAAGTTCGACAAGGCGATCAATCAGCAGTTCGCTGCCCTGGAAGTGCACGTTATCGTCGTCGGAACCATGCACGAGCAGCAAGCGGCCTTGGAGGCCCTGGGCGAAGTTGATGGCCGATCCCTGCTTGTATCCTTCCGTGTTCTGTTGCGGAAGTCCCATATACCTTTCCTGGTATATCGTATCGTATAACCTCTGGTCCGGGACGGGCGCCACCGACATGCCCAGCTTATAAACGTCCGGATAACGAAACATCAGGTTGAGGGTGTTGGTGCCCCCGCCGCTCCAGCCCCACACGGCGGTGCGGCCGGCGTCAATGTAGGGGCGTGCCTTTTCCATGGCCTCGAGCGCCGCCGCCTGATCCTGGGACGAGAGCACGCCCACCGAGCCATAGACGATCTTGCGCCAGGCTCGGCCCTTGGGCGCGGGCGTGCCGCGATTGTCCACGCTGGCGATCAGGTACCCCTCCTTGGCGAGCAGGCGATGGAATATCGCGGTCTTGCCTCCCCAGGCGTCGACGACCGTCACGCCCGCCGGCTCGCCGTAGATGTTAATCAGGATGGGATACTTCTTGGCCGGATCGAACTGCGGGGGCTTGATCATATAGGCGTCGAGGGTCACGCCGTTGCCAATATCGACGGGAAAGAATTCCGTGGGCGTCGCGAAGAGTCGCGCCGTCTTGGCTCTCAGGTCGTGATTATCCTCGAGCAGGCGCTTCACCTGATGAGCAGGCAGCGTAACCAGGTCGATGACGGGAGGCGTGTCGGAAGTCGAGAAAGTGTGGATGGCCCACTGGAAGTTGGGTGAAATCTGGTAGGAATGGGAACCGGCCGAACCGGGCGGAGTCACTCGCTCCGGCGCGGTCAAGCCATCCAGGCGGCTGCGGTAAAGGTAGCGCTGCGTAGCGTTCTCAGGCGAGGCGATGTAGTACACCCAAGCCTCCTGCGCATCGACGCCCTCGAGACCGATGACATCGAACTGGCCTGGAGTCACCAGCCGCGACTGCTTCCCGTCCCTCGAGATCGCGTACACATGGCGCCAGCCGTCCTTTTCGCTCACCCATAGGAAATCCTTTCCCTGGTGAATCCACTTCACCTCACTTTCCACATCCAGCCAGGCATCGTCGTGCTCGCGATAGACTTCCTCGACCGCGCCGGTTTGAGCGTCCGCCATCAGCACGTTGTTGGTGTTTTGCAGGCGATTCATGTGTTCGAGCAGGATCGAATTCCCGGCCCAAGCCATGTAAGGGATGTAGTTGTTGCGCGCATCGCCCGGCACTTCGAGCCACGTCGTGGGCCCTCCCGAGGCCTTCACCACGCCCACCCGGGCGGCGGGATTGGTAGTTCCGGGCTGGGGATAAGGGATATTCACGACGTGAGGGTACACGCCATAAAGCGGGTAAGGAAGCTGGCTGACTACGTTGTACGGGCCGCCGCTGTCATAGATCAGCGGGAAGCTGCCTTCCTCCGACGAGTCGATCTGCCAGTAGGCGATGCTTTGCCCGTCAGGGCTCCAGCGGAATCCGTCGCGGAGATCGAATTCCTCTTCGTAAACCCAGTCGGAAGTGCCGTTGGCCAAGGTGGGGGAGCCATTCGTGGTCAGGGCGACAAGCGCTCCGCCGGCAAGATTCTCCACGTAGATATTCTGCTCGCGCACGTAGGCTACCTTCGAGCCATCGGGCGAAAACTTGGCAAACATCAGGGTGGAAGGCACAGCGCTCCCTCCCAGTTTTTGCAGTTTGCGGGTGGTGAGGTCGAGGACCCAATAATCTCCGCGCGTATTCTGCCGCCAGACACGCCGGGAATTCGTAAAGACCAGAAGGCGCTTCATGTCCTTTGACCAGGAATAGCCATCGATGGGGAGCGGGGCTTTCGCCTCGGGAGGAATAAGCTCCTGGGCGGGAACCAGGACGGTGCGGGCGCCGCTCGAGGTGTCGTATTTCACAATGTCCCGGGCGCCCTTGGTTTCCGCGGAGGCCTCGAGCGTGGTGTAGGACTCGCCCTCGTTCAGCCAGCGCGCCGGGCCGAACCCCTTGCCGTCAAACTCGCTGCCCATAAAGACGCGGTGAAGCATGTCTGTCATTTGAGGCGAGAGTTGCGCGCGCGCCATGCCGGGCCAGACGCACACGGCGACGAGGCAGGCGAGTAGCCCAGCGAATCTGGGATGTAGCCCTCTCCCTTGGAGTCTGTGTGATGACTCGACCGGCACGAATAGGGGTCGCCTGCCGGGCGGAAGCCCGGCTTTGGAGTGCGGCAGCTTGCTGCCGCTTTCACCGGGCGTGAGCTTGCTCGCGCCCGCTCGGTAGAGTCTCCAATGCCGGCCAGCAAGCTGGCCTGGAGTAAAGCGGCAGCAAGCTGCCGCACTCCAAAGCGCCTGCGGCGCCCTTCCTCCCTTGGACGAGTTGTCACGCACCCTCTCCCCGCGGGAGAGGGCGATCGATTCAACTATGCCCCGGGCGGGCGAGACGCCCGCGCCACGCTTGGTGGTCATTTGAAGTCCTCCTGAATTCACTTCACGCCGCCCATCAGCTTCTTCACTGACGGGACGAAGAGGAACAGGGCAAGGGCGGCGGCAATGGCCGCCACAGCCGCGGTTCCAAACAGTCTGGGCAAAGCGACGGACTGATAAAAGGAAGCGAGAGTGCCGCCCACGTAATTGCCCACGGAATCGGAAAGGAACCAGAAGCCCATCATCAGGCCTGCGACTCGAGCGGGCGCGAGCTTGGTGGTTACACTCAGGCCCACCGGGCTCACGCAAAGTTCGCCGACAGTGACCAGAAGATAGCTCCAGGTGAGCCACATGGGACTGTTGTGGGTCCGTCCGGCGACGGGAACCAGAATCAGGAAGGAGAACCCGGCGAACAGCAGGCCCGTGGCAAACTTCGATCCGGTGGAAGGCTCCCATTTGCCCAGGTGCACCCAAAGCCAGGCGAAGACCGGCGCCAGGAGGATCACAAACATAGGCTCCTCGGATTGAAACCATCCGGCAGGGAAGCCTCCAAAGAGGCTGCGATTGGTGTTTAACTCGGCGAAGAGATTCAGCGTGGACCCCGCTTGTTCGAAGAGCGACCAGAACAGGGCGGAAGCGAAGAAAAAGACCAGAACGGCCGCCAGGCGCTTGCGCTCGAGCGGCGTCCAGCCCTTCATTCGGAAGAGCCACGTGAACGTGGCCGCGACGATGATGAGCAGCATTAATCCCAGGGATTTTGAAAGACCGGCAGGCGTGACCTTGAAGACTCCGGCCCATCCCAGGACGGCGGCGGCGGCGGCCAGCAGTACCGCGAGGCCCAGCGACTTGCGGAGTTGGCGCCGGGCGGAGAAGGTGTCTCGAGGAGCGGCGCCCACGCCGGGAAGGTGCTTCCAGCCGGCGCGGTATTGGATGACGCCCAGCGTCATGCCCAGCCCGGCGACCGCGAAACCGAGATGCCAATTGATCTTCTCGCCCAGATAGCTGCACACCAACGGCGAAACCAGCGCGCCGAGATTGATTCCCATGTAGAAGATTGAAAAACCGGCATCGCGGCGGGAGTGGTCCTGCCCGTACAACTGCCCAACCATGGTGCTCACGTTGGGCTTGAGGAGGCCCGTACCGATCACGATCAATCCCAGGCCAAGATAGAAAGTCAAGGTCAGCGGGACCGCCAGGGCGTAGTTGCCGGCGGCAATCACCAGTCCGCCGTAGAGCACGGCTTTCCGCTGGCCCATCACGCGGTCGGCAATCCATCCCCCCGGCAAGGTGATGAGGTAACTCATCCCCGCATACATGCCATAGATCGCGCCTGCCTTGACAACGTCGAAGCCCAGGCCGCCTCTTTCGAGCGACGCCGTCATGAAGAGAATCAGCAGGGCGCGCATGCCGTAATAGCTGAAGCGCTCCCAGTATTCAGTGAGGAAGAGAGTCGCGAGCCCGCGAGGGTGACCGAAAAAAGTTGCCATGGGGGGACGGGCTTCTCCGCAGATTAACCGACCACGTCTCACTCCGGACGAGCCCTTTGGCGTGTCATTCTGAGCGAAGCGGCATGTCATTCTGAGCGAAGCGAAGAATCTCTGCAGTTCGTCGCCGCGCCTCGTCCGGAGGAAGATAACTGCGGGGATTCTTCGCTTCGCTCAGAATGACAGACTCTGTCCGGCTCACGAGCTCTACGCGTCAATGTCGACGGGCCTTACTGCCGCTGGGCGAGGTGGCGGTCCAGCATAAACAGTCCTTGCTTGGACTCCCCGATCATTTTGAGCTGGTGCTGGATGTCGCTGGCGTTGGCTTCTTCTTCCACCTGTTCGGTAACGAACCACTGGAGGAAGGCGCTGCTGGCGTGGTCCCTCTCGGCCGCCGCCAGATCCACCAGCTTGTCAATCAAGCCGCTCACCTGGCGCTCGTGCTTGTAAACGTCGTCGAAGATCGCGTGCGGTGAATTCCACTTGGCGGGCGGGGCCGCGATGGAAGTAAGGGTCACCCGTCCGCCGCGCTCGACGATGTACTTGAAGAACTTGAGAGCGTGACCAGTCTCTTCCTTGGCCTGGATTTGCATCCAATGGGCCATGCCGTGCAGGTTCGACTCTTCCAAATCGGCCGCCATGGCGAGATAGAGGTAGGCGGAATAAAGCTCAGCGTTGACCTGCTGGTTCATGGCTTCTTGCATTGCGGAACTGAACATGTGTCCTCCTTTTGTGAATTACTGCCCTGATGTTTGACCCAGTATAGTAATCCTTTCGGGCCAAACTGAGCAACGAGGATTAGCGCGGAGTGGCGGACACGCGGAGGGGCCATCGGGTTCTGCATTTGCAAGCCCCGAAGGGGCGGAATACCACAGCCCAGGCAACGGCCTGGGTTCGTTAATCCGCCCATAGCCTTGCGCAAGCCCTGAAAGGGCGAGATAGCTTCAGCGGATGTCCTGGGACGGTCATCTCTGCTTGGCGTGTGGTTCTATTGCGCCCTTACAGGGCTCGCCGAGGCGCGGCAGTTAACGCTGAACCCAGGCCGCTGGCCTGGGCTGTGGTATCTCGCCCCTTCGGGGCTAAGGCTACGCTTTGTTCAGGACCAACTCGTGCACTTCGTTGTAGCCATTGAAGCGCAGGCGATACTGGTAGCTGCCGGAGGCGTATTTCGCGGTGTCCCACGCCGCCATGTGGTAGCCGGGCTCGCAAATGGAGTTTGAGATCACTTCCAGGTTCCTGCCCGCCGGATCGAGGATTTCGACGAGCACCCATCCCTTCTGAGGGACGCTGAACTCGATGGCCATCTGCGGATTGCCGGCGTTGGGATAATGCTGGTTGAACACCCGCGTGGTGGGTTTGGGGGGAATGCTGAGTTTCGCTTCGCTGACCTTGGAGTAGTCAAACGGCTGGTCAACGAGATGCCAAAGCGGCTCCTTGCCTCGCTGGTGGAGGTAGAACGACCGCAACGGCGTGCGGGTGAAGCTCGTCAACGGCCGGCGGACCGCCATGCCATCCTGCCACTCATAGACGGGAATGTGCATGGGGTTGAGCATACCGGCCTTGCCGCGCTCCATGGCAATGTGGAAGAGCCCGAAGTTCCCCGGTTCGTGGCCGCCCAGCCAGTGGCCGATGATATCCACCAGGTAAGGGTTCTTGCCGAAGATCACGACGTTGGTCATGTAGTCCCAGGCCCTGCCGTCGTAGTTGTTCTCGTTGCCCAGGGGATTGGGCCCCTGGTTGAAGTCGCCGTCGCGGCCGTAGATGCCCTCGACAATGTGAAGCCCCATGGGTGACGCGGCGTGGTTGTCGATGGTCCGCTGCGCCCACAATTCCATGCAGAGAGTGTTGTACCAATAGGCGTCGTTGTAACCGGGATCGTTCTTGGGGACATCCGGAGTGTTCCAGCGGGGAATGTATCCGGCGTGCCGCTTGAAGCTCGCTTCGACCAGTTCATGAACTTTGGGATTGATACTTTCCTTATTAATCACTTCTTCAAGCTTTTGCATTTCATCAATATTCTGCCATTTTTGACAGTAGCCCTGGAAAGGCGCCGCGTGGGTGCCCTGCCAGTTCTTGGCGGTGAGGGTCAAACCCATTTCGTGGGCTTTGAATTTGGCCACATTCAGGTTCCAGGAATCCCGGGCGTTGAAGGGCCAGAGGTAAGGGACCTGCGTCCAGATCACGCCGCCCGGCACTTCTTTCCACACAAACGCCTGCTCGTCACTCGCATCGTCCTCCGTCCGGATGGTGTTCTTCGCGGTTCGGACCGTGGCGCCCACCCGCCGGCCCATGGCCAGGTACCCGCGGGCGTCGAGCACGCCGCCGCCGTTGACATCGCGGGTATGCATCTTGTTTCCGGCAACGCCCACCTCCTTCAACGATTCGAACAGACCCTCGACGAAGTTAACGTCGGTGGCGATGCCCATGGTGTCCTCGAGAGTGAATCCTCTCTCGGTATCGACCGGATTGTGGGCGGTAAGATTCGGCTTGGTGGCAATGTTGTGAGTCACCGGAACACCGG
Organism: uncultured Acidobacteriota bacterium; assembly: GCA_963842495.1. Classification (GTDB taxonomy): domain Bacteria; phylum Acidobacteriota; class Terriglobia; order UBA7540; family UBA7540; genus CAVROP01. The sequence goes on along the minus strand of CAWJHY010000093.1, from coordinate 28,258 downwards.
TGCTGTCCATGGGAACGAAGATCGACCGCCCAAGGTCAAGCCCCACCTGCTTGCAGGCCGCAGAATTCGTTTTGCGGTCAACGTGGGTCCGCAGGATGAAGACCGCCTCAGGGTGCTGCTGCACGAAGGGGTGAACGCCGAAAAAGCCGGAGGGGGCGGAGTCGGCCGCAAACACGGAGGATCGGCCGGTGAAGGCCGCCGCACCCACCAGCAATGACGAAGATTTTATGAAATTCCTGCGATTAATCATGTAAAGCCTCCCGCTGGCCACAAAGGGGGGCGGCGGAAGGTGGACAAACTGTCAGAGTTTCCCCCGCGCCTCTCTCACTTTGCGTTCTTCGACGCATGTGCCGTGAGAATTGGCCCCTCTCCGCCCCAAAATCTTCGTTTGGAGCAGGTGGATTGCCAAAGTTTAGCCGTACACTGGCCGCAGAAGTGCCGCTGCGTGGGGTGCGGGCGGCTCGCCCGCAGTCGCGGGAGCGTCCCGCTCCCGCCCGCGGGCAGAGCCTGTCCTGAGGGCAGCGAAGGAATGCCCGCGGGACAGCGGGCGAGACGCCCGCACCACAAGTCACCTGGGCTAGGCCGCCCCTTTGGAGCTGATTCGCCGTCACAGCGCCGCGCCCTCAAACTCGAGCGCGCAATAGAGCGAGAGCGGGGGAAGCCTGAACTCCGTTCCCGGGGACGCCGCGACGCCCTGCACGGTGACGGCCTGGTTGGTTCCCGGCTGCCAGAGACGCGCCGACTTAATGTCGTCGTTCACCCAGAGGGTGACGGAATCGGCGGGCTTCAGCGAGTAGTTCAGGACTTGCACGAGCCGCCTTTTGCGGGCGGGGTCAATACTGGAATGGCAGTTCAGCGTGGCCCGGTTGTAAAGCCGGACGATATCGTTCCGGCGGCTCAGCAGCAGGTGAGCGTCCACGGCCACCTGGTCGGGCGCCTGGAAACCTTCCTCGGCTACCGCGATCTGTCCCGTGCCGAGGTTATAGAGGTCGTAGTGAAGCGAGGGTTCGCCTTTGGCTGGCTTCACCTCGGGGGGGCCCCAATAGGCGGCCGCGATCAGCAGTCCGCCTTGCCGGACGAAAGCGAGGAATTGCGAGAGCTGGCCGGGGCTGGGCGCGTCTTTGTCGAGCCAGAGGACAGCCTTCAACTCCTGGTCCGGGGCGGGCAGGGGCCGCGATCGCTCGACGATTTGGAGCTGAACCTGGCGGCGGTTGAGCAGGTTCAACACCTCTCCGCTGAAGTACGCATTGTCCCCGCGGAAGTCCGAGAAGACCGCCAGGGCGCCTTCCGATTGGAAGGCTTGCCATTCCTTGTGGCTCTCGAAAAAGGCGAGCGCTTCGCACAGCGCCGCCCAAACGGCCTTGGCCTGGGGATCGCCTTTGGGGAGCGCGGCCCGGAGTGCGTCATCCAGGGAGACGATCCAGCGGCTGCCGTAGGCTCTGCTGTCGGCTACAGCGAGGCCGTAGCGGGCGGGGCGGAGGAGGCTGGAGGAATCGGGAGGGTCCAAGTCCAGCCAGAGGGTTTTTCCCGGTTGCAAGGCGCCCGCCAGCAGCGAAACCCAGGCGTTCGAGTTCACCCAGGGGTTCGCCGTGGCGCCAGCGCGGGCGCTGTCTCCCGCCATGGTCTCGAGATTCACTCCCGGCCAGGCGTTGCCGCCGATGCAGAAGACGCTGGAGACGGTTTCTCCTACAATGTTGTCGCGTGATACCTGCCGGATGGCCGGGAGGTCGAAGGTCTCGCCGGAGGCATGGCGGAGCAGCACGGCGGAAAGGCCGGCGGTTCGCGCCGCGGCCACGGCGGGCCCCACGCCTTGCTTCACCGCGACTCTTCCCACGAAACTGATCCCCAGGCGGCGGCCCGCTTCGAGGAGAGGCTGCAAGGCCTGCTGCTGAGCGGCATCCTCGGGCTTGCCGCTCGCCCAGTCCACCACCAGGCAGTTGATGGGCGCGCCCTTCAGGAAATCCAGGGCGGAAGGCTGAGCCCATGCCTCTAGCGTATCCTTGAGGGCGGGGTTGAAACTGATCGACCGGCTGCGGCGCGCGATTTCGAGCGGGCCGCACGGCCACCTCATCGGCACCCACTGGCTGTCCAAATCCATAGCTCTCACCTGCGACGATGACCGCCGACGAAGTATAGCGTAAAACCGGTGCCTGACGTAAACGTCTTTTCCCGAGAGAGTGCAGTCTGAAGAAGCGATCATTGTTTGCTGTACACCCTGGAGTTTGCTCGTCTATAGTTACCGTCGCCTTAAGATGTCCGCACGAGGAATCCACCATGGGAATCAACCTTGGCGATGGGCGGGCTCCTCTGCGGTTTTTCGCTGGAAGGAGGGCCCGAAAAGCGCCACCCCCGCGCGAGGAGGCTGCGCCGCTTATATGCAGATTCTTGCATACATGTGTCAAAATGCCACACTTGGGAGTGGTTTTTTCACAATGTGAAAAAGCTCTTTCCTCTGATCGCGTTCAATCTAAAGCAGATAAAATATTTAGTCGCATCTTTTGCACTGTTTCCCATTTTCTCATTCCCGACATGATAGGCTAGGTTTAGTGACCGAAAGAGCGGGTCAAAATGGCAGAAGCTGCGGAAGTCGATAAGACGACGAGACGGGAACGAGGCGCTGAGCCGAAGAGCGCACTGGCTTGGCTGCTGTTTCTTGCGCTCCTCACTTGTCACTCGTCGCTGCTTTTCGGGCAGCGGTTCAGCCACGTACAGGGCGCGATGGTCCAGGTCACCAGCGCTTGGACGAACAGCCCATTCACGCTGACCCTGGCGAGCAACCCGGCGCAAGGGCACCTGGTGGTGGCGGCTTTCGCGAGCCTCGGCTGCACGAACGGCGGGCCGTCCCCGGTCACGATCAAGGACGCGAACGGCAACAGCTACACGGTTATTTCCACCCCCGCCACGTTGTCACAAGCGGTCACCTCCGGTCTCTGCTCGGGCGGCACGGTTTACGCGAACTTGTGGCTGGGCTACCTGCTGACCGCGCCGGCGAACGCTTCCAGCACGATCAACGTCAGTTGGTCGAGCGGGCAGACCATGGGGGATGTTTGGGCGGACGAGTTCAACCCCTCGGGCGGGAGCGTAACGTTGGACACGAGCGCCAGCGTGTCCAGCGGAAGCGCCTCCGGCACGGCCATCAGCTCGCCGTCGATCACTCCCAGCCTGCCGAACGAGCTTCTTTACGGCGCCGCGGTTCCGCCGGAACTCGCGCCTCCCACCGGCAGCGCCTGTCCGATGACCGCGCCGGCGGCGGGCGCGGCGCTGGGCGCGTGGACGGGCGGGGCGGGCGGCATACCGCCGCTCACCAACTATGAGTCCGGCGGGGCGACGGAATACGATTTGAATTCGAGCGGCTCGACGGCGGTGAACTTTACGAATCAGTGCTCGGGCGTGAAGTACGCTGCGATCGTGGCCGCGTTCAAATCAAAGCTCTCTTATCAGGCCAACCCGGTGGAAAGCAGCGCCAGCTCGGATTCGATCGCCGAGCAGGCGGCCCACTTCGCCACCCTGAGCGAAAGCAATACAACCGGCGACACGCTGGCCCGGCAAGCGAGCTACTGGCGGGGAGATTGCATCTCGCTCACCTGGACGCCGCCCGCCGGTGCGCAGGGGAACCCAGCCTACAGCTACAACGTTTATCGCGGGACGAGTCCGGGCAACGAAACCGGGCCCATCAACGCCTCTCCGGTGGACGCCGGCTGCACCAGCCAGGCGAACTGTACCTACGTTGACTACGGGCCGCAGGCCGGGGCCGAGTATTACTACACCGTCACGGTAGTCTCCGCCGGCGCCGAGAGCCCATTCTCGAATGAGACCGGCGCCCTGATTCCGCAGGACGCGGTGATGGAAACCAACGCCGCGAATGATGTGCTTTCGAGGGGCTGGGCGGCGATTCGAGGCGCGACGGAGAATCTGCTGGCGTATGATTCCTTGACCGCAGGGTCGTTTATTCCTGTCGAGCCCAAGCACTCTTTTGTGGTTCCAGGACGAACCAAAACAGGAGAGGCTCCCATCCATAAGCCGCAGTCAGCCGCCCCGCCTTGAGCCATCTCAATGTCTCAGGAAAATGGATCAACCTTCGCGCCGGGGGGTAGCGCAGACTTCGCGCCTTTCGAAGTCTGCGGCTTTTGTCGTGCGGCATGACGAGCCGCGGAGTCTCAACGGCTGAGACTCCGCGCTACCTCCTTAGGGCAATAAGATACTTCTCTGACAGACTATAGTACTTAGGTCCTTTTCCAGAGGTACTTTTTTGTCATTGCTATGGGAGGGGGTATGAGTTATACTTTCGATCCTAATGCCAAGGTCACAACGCAAAAAGCAGATTGAGGAGCTCCAAGCTCTCCGTGATGGAGGAAGGATCGTAGCCTATGTCACCGGCGACCGATTGCCTAACATGGGGACACAGATCGCCGGAGATGTTTTCCCGCTGATGTATAACCTGCTGTCCAAGATTGGCCATGTCCCTAAGCTTGATCTGTTTATCTATAGCACTGGGGGGATAACGATGGTGGCGTGGGGACTGATCAAGCTCCTACGCGAATTCTGCCATTCCTTGTCTGTTCTTGTTCCTTTCCGGGCTTTAAGCACAGCGACTCTAATCGCTTTGGGGGCCAATGAGATTGTGATGTCTCCTCTTGGTCAGCTTAGTCCAGTCGATCCCAGCGTAAATACCCCATTCAATCCCCCGGCTCCGCAACAACCTGGAAGTCCTACCCAAGGATTTCTCCCTGTTAGCGTTGAGGACGTGAGAGGATTTCTGGATTTGGCAAGGGACGAGGCAAAAATCGGTAAAGAAGAACTAATTTCCAGCGTTTTTTCTCAGTTGGCTACAGAAGTAAAACCGTTGGCATTGGGAAACGTACACAGAGCCAAAGAGCAAATCAAAATGCTGACCGAGCAGTTACTTTTGGAGCATATTTCAGAGGCGGAGAAGAGTCGTATCGGAACGATAGTTGAAATATTCACCAGGAAGCTCTTCTCGCACGACTATCTGATTGGTCGCAAGGAAGCGAAAAAGATTATTGGAAACGAAGTAGTGGATGCCCCACCAAAGGTCGAAAAGGCAATGATGGACCTGTATTCGTCTTATGCGGGGGATTTGGAATTAGACACGATTTATAACCCCGAGGGTGTGCTTGGAAAAGACAGCCAAAAGGTAGCCACCTTCCGGCGGGCTTACGTTGAGAGCACCGATGGCTGCTATGTTTTTAAGACCATTCACCAAATCCAACGTGTCCAAGTGCAGACGAAGCCTCAATTGTTTGGTACTCATTCCAAACTGATCGAAGAGGGCTGGACATCCGATGAATCCTAGTAGTATGATTTAGGAGGATAGAAAATTATGGGAACCGCAACTCAAGTTATCTGGAGCGCGACTTCCGGCCTCCTGCGCGTGACACGCGAAGCCCCAAACACGATAAAACCGTTCTCTCCAGCTCAAACAACTGGGGAAAATATTATGTACGCCGCTCCCCAGCCCCCGAAGGTGTCGGCAGAAGAAATGGAATGGGCTTCTCTCCTGGTTTCGGAGCGGAAGAGATTAGCTAAGAGGCGGATTAAACCCAGGTCGATCAATAAGGCAATTAGAGGATTGCGCTACGGTCGGTGAAGGTGGTTCTCGACAGCAACATATATGTGTCAGCTTTCGGTTATGATCGTGGACCGGAGCGGATAATCGACCTCGGTCTTGCCACCAATTTCAGAATCTATTCCTCCCTTTACATCATTGAGGAAGTGACAAGGGTTCTCCATGAAAGATTAGGAATGAGTCAGCGCTTCGCTGAGCTCGCCGGAAGACGCATAACAAGATATTCTACAGTCGTCCCGATCCGTGGGTCGTCGCTTAAAGGTCCCAGTCCTCTCGATCCAAAGGATGGACCAATTATCAAAACCTGTTTGGCGAGTCGAGCGGACTTTCTCGTAACCGGCGATAAGGAACTTTGGTCTGTAGCCGTGAGAGGGTTGGAAATCGTCAATCCTACACAGTTTCTACGCCATCTGAGACACCAAGGCATTACGTAAGGAGTGGGTAGCGCGGACTTCGCGCTTTTCGAAGTCTGCGGCTTTTCTCGTCCCGCATGAAGAACTGCGGAGTCTCAGAGGCAGAGACTCCGCGCTACCGGCCCACAAGCCAGGGGCCTGTGGTAACGGCCAACGAGGCGAGAGACCCCTCACCCGTCACGCTCCGGCTGATGAAAGCGCCCGAGCCTGACACCCTCTCCCCAAGGGAGAGGGCCTGGAGTTTTTACATTTTTCACGCGTCGGCGGCGACGATGATCTGTTTAGGTGCCAGCGAAATTCACATGAGTCCGACATCGGAACTAGGTCCGATCGACCCCCAAATAGAAGTGCGAGATCAGGGAGCAAAGAAGTACCTAGCAGCGCATGAAGTCATTGAGAGCTATAACGAGCTAATGAATAAAGCCAATAGGACAAGGGGACGGGTAGAGCCATTTCTCCAGCAGCTTAATCGTTTTGACGCTCGGGACATCCGACGGATTAAATCTGCGCAAGCCCTCTCTGAGAGCATAGCTATCAGGTGTCTCAGGAGCGGTCCGTTCCCCCGAATGAGCGAACGCAGGATTCGGAGTAAGATGGTGCCTTTCTTGAACCCGCAATTTACGAAGGTACATGGTCGCCCGATTTATCAGGACGTAGCTCATAATTGTGGGCTAAACGTAAGGCTGCATGGTTTGAAAAGCGAATTCTGGCAGGTCGTCTGGAGATTGTATGTGCGACTGAATTACGTCGTCACTCACCAGTATTCCAAAATCATTGAGTCCGCCGAGCACTCTTGGACGGCACCTTTAGTGCTGCCAGATGCACCTAATTAGACGATGGGTAAAATGCCGAAAATGACGAAAAAAAATCGGAGGGTGAGGCGAGCGTTTAAGATCGACGCGTCGATCAAGAAGTTTTTCCCCCCGACATCTCCGATGGGATTCGGGGTTCCGGTGCCCTATGGTGATCCCAGCCCACTGACTTCCCAGAAGGCCAACCGAGAGGGATTGCCGAACCGGGTATGTACGTTTGGATCTTTCGTTAGCCCCGCATAAGCACCTTCCAACGTCGTTCTCTTGTCGTGGTGAACCATACCTGGGCCACCTGTGCCAGAATGTGTTTATGCCTGAACGCCAAAGCACGGCTAAGAGCGATCGTGAATCCTCCCGCGATACGCTAACCGAGAACGGCCTGAAATTCCCTACTGTCGTAAGGGTGAAAATTCCTGCGGCGGTTGCTCTTGGGAAATTGGGAGGGTCTAAGGGTGGGAAGGCTAGGGCAGCCAAGCTGGAGCCGCGGAGTCTCAAAGGCAGAGACTCCATCGGCTGACGAGGCGGCAGTCTGCGGCAGCCGCCAACGAGATGAGAAACCCCTCGCCCGTCTCGCTCCCGATCACGAAAGCGCGAGAGCGAGACACCCTCTCACCAGGGGAGCGGGCCATTAACTAATTTAGGGCTGCGCGGCTGAGTCATGGGTGAGGCGTGTCTTGCGTTGGTGGCGCGACCAGACCCAAACCACGGGCGGGGTCGCCTTGCGCGCCGACTGCTCGCGTCAGGGTTTCCTCTTCGGCGCGCTTTTGGGTTTGCAGTTTCTCGGCCAGCTCCAACTCGCGGCGGGAGTCTTCCGGCCGCTTCAGCTTTTCGTAGGTCCGTCCCAGCAGGTAGTGAGGCTCGGGGCGCGCCGCATCCAGGCGGATAGCTTCCCGAAATTGCGGCACGGCTTCCTAGTAGCGGCCGAGCTTCACCACAGAGGCCACAGAGATCACGGAGAAAAGACAGAGTGTTCTTCTCATTGAACTCTGTGGCCTCTGTGGTGAATTCTTTCTTATTGCCTTGGAAAATCGCATAACACGAAGGACGGCGCCGCCGCAAGTGGCTGGCTCGTCCGCATCCAGCGTGCTACGATAGCCGAGAAGAGAAGAAAGTGAGCGCGTAGCGCAGAGTCCCTGCTGTTGGGACTCTGCGGCTCTTCCATGAAGCCCATTTCCGTATGTGCATTGACGATCCGGGAATTACCTAACATCAAAAGCCGCAGAGTTTGAACAGCACAAACTCTGTGCTCCCCGCTCTGCTACCGGGTTATCATTGAGGAGAGTTAGTGAATCAGAGCAGGGGAGTTGACCGATATGGACGTGCAAACCCATTGGGAAAGAATCTACACGCAGAAAGCGCCGGACGAAGTGAGCTGGTACCGTCCGCACCTTGAAACCTCTCTTGCGTTGATCGAACAGGCGGCTGCTGGGCGCTCCGCATCTATTATTGATGTCGGCGCCGGTGAAGCCACACTGGTGGATGACCTTCTCGCCCGGGGATACACGAACGTTACCGTCCTGGACATTTCGCCAACCGCCATCGATGCGAACAGGAAACGGTTAGGCAAGGCGTCGGAGCGGGTCCATTGGCTTGTCTCCGACATTACTCGGGTCGAACTGGAGCCGGGTGCCTACGATGTGTGGCATGACCGCGCGGTCTTCCATTTTCTTACCGCCGCGGCTGAGCGTGCCGCCTATGTCCGCCAAGTCGTCCGCGCAGTGAGGCGGGGAGGTCATGTAATTGTCGGCGCCTTCGGACCTGAGGGTCCGACGAAGTGCAGCGGCCTTGAAGTCGTTCGCTACGACGCCGAGTCGCTGCACGGGGAGTTTGGGCCGCGCTTCCGTTTGATGGGGAGTTCAAAAGAACTGCACCAAACGCCGTTTGGGACCACGCAACAGTTCCTTTATTGCTACTGTGTAGTGGAATAGCGGCCCCAATCGCCTCCGGGGAGACTGACTGATCGGGCCAGCGCCATGTGCAAAGATTCGAATCCTCCGATTCTGGACCACGCGATCGAGCAACCCTCCGCATTTACCGCAGAGAGACTGATCGAGGATCTTCGCCGGATCCGCAAAGTTCCCAGCGGTGTCGTTCCCGCTGTTTGCATTCTCGAGTTCGACGGAGACCTGACCGACTGGCTTGTTCAGGAGGGCCTGGCTGAGCCATTCCCGTCATGGGCCTGTTTTCACACGACCATGTTCGCGATGAAACTTGAAGGCGTGACGTGCGGGATCATCGCACGAACCATCGGCGGACCGTATGCGGTGTTGATTGCCGAACAACTCCAGGCCGCTGGAGCCCGGATCATCATCGGACTGACGTCCGCCGGGCGACTGGCGGCCAATCTGCCGCTCCCTTGCCTCGTGGTGGCGACGGCAGCGATTCGTGATGAGGGGACCTCCTATCATTACCTGCCGTCGAGTTCGGAGGTCATGTGCCCGACGCGGATAGTTGCGCATCTTGAACGGGAATTGGCCGCAAGCGGATGGAGCGTGCGCTCCGGCAAGGTTTGGACAACGGATGCCCCCTATCGCGAGACGGATGAACAACTAAAGAAATGGGCCAGCCGCCAAGCTCTCGCGGTCGAGATGCAAACGGCTTCGCTTTTTGCTTTTGGCGTCGCCCGGCAGGCTTCCGTCGCCTCCGTCGCGATGGTCAGCAACGCTCTCGACCATCAGGGAGAGCAATTTGATACGGGCTCACCCCACGACGGGCTTCGAATTCTGGAAGGGATTGCGCGCGCAGCCCGATCGTATCTCGAGACGGCATGATATGTTTTCGTCTGATTTTGCGGTGGCGATGAACCAGGAGTCGTCTACGCCGAACCTCCCGCGGCGTGCTGCCAGCCCGGCATGCGGTGACCTAGGAAATGCCAGCACTACTCATGCCTGCTCGAGATAGGTGCTGTAGCTCTGGCCGCCAACTTCGTAGAAAGGCACAAAGCGGAGCTTCGTAGGAAGCTCCGTCACCTCAAACGCCTGAACGGAACCGGGGATTTTCCTCGACGCCTGAGGTGAGTTGAGCGAGTTCGCATCCAGCCTCGGCTGGGGAGCGAGCGCCACCAACATGAGCGGCCCCCGCATCAGAGCCACCGTATTTCGGTGCTGGCCGTCAATGGGTTCGGTGCGAAAGGAAAACGGCAAATCGACCTGGACGGTGTCATTGTTCTGCCAAACGCGCCGAATGGCGGCGAAGGTTCCGGCCTCGGCGGCGACCGAAACGGCCTTCTCGTTCACCCGGAGCTGGGCGCGCGATTTCAGCCAACCGGGAATCCGCACGTAGAGAGTGAATTCTGCCGGCGCGGGGAGTTCCAACCTCAGCTCCGCGCCCTCCGACTCCGGGTAGTTCGTGGTCTGGATCATTCTGACGGGCCGGTCGTCGATTCGCCAGTTCACCTCGGACGGCACAAAGAGGTTGACATAGATCCCATCGGAACTTCGGAAGTACGCGCTGATCACATAGTCCGCCACCACTTGCGGCAGGGTTCCGGCGCAACACGGCCACCGGTCGGGAAAGTAGAGCTTCCGCGCGGAAGAGTGATAGTCAGAGTAATAGAAGAAATGGCCGTCGCCGCTCGGGTCTTTGGCGCCCAGCACGGTGTTGTAAAGAACGCGTTCCAGGCCGTCGCCGTAGCGCGACTGTCCGGTGAAGCGCAACAGGTAGCGGGCCAGCTTGAGATGCGCATAGGCCCCGCAAGGCGTTTCGAAATGGGCGTGGGTACGCGTCAGACTCTCCCCGAGTCTGCCTTTGTCCGGCTCCACAAAGGTTTCGTTTGGACCCCAGCCGCCGGAGGCGAATTGCTGCGTCTGTTCAATCATGTCCCAGGCGTTTTGTGCGGCCTCGAGATATTTGACCTCGCCCAGGTCCAAATACGCTCGGGCGGCTGAACTCAGGGCATTGCAGTGACTGTAGGCGTGGCGTCCGGGCAAGACGTTCTCGCCGCGGCTGAGGGGATCAAAGTAAGTCCGGTCGAGCAGATACTTCCGGGCCAGCTCCAGGTATTGCGGCTCGCCGGTCACTTCGTAGGCGTAAAAGCAGTTCTCGGCCAGCGTGTAGGACTCGTCATCAGGTGCGGTGGGGTGAGGGTCAAGATATCTGTCGAGCGCCCGCGGCGGCATGCAGCGGACGGCGCCCCGGGTGGCCCGATCGAGGACTTGGAGAGCGGAGGAGATGCCGGCAAACCGGTAAGCGTCCAACAGGCCCACCACGTACTTGTCATAGGTGTAGGCCGGAAAATCCGTTGAGGCCTTTTGGCTGGGGTAGCAGTAGCCGTCGGGCCCAATCGTGGCCGCAAACCCTTCCACCAGGCGTTGCGTCTTGGCGCGAGTCGCCTCATCACCGGTGGCCTCGGAGAATCTGGCCAGCGCCGAGATGAGCTGGCCGAAGCAATGGCCCGGGGCGAAACCGTCGCGGTCGTACCAGCCTCCCGGGTATTCTCCGGGTGCGGGAAGGCCAGCGCGTACACGAAGTTCCTTCAGCAGTCCGTCCTCGTCCAGGGCGAGATAGGCCGCATGAATGCGATCGAACTGTGCCTTGAGGGGGCCGCCCGTAAGCTTCACGTCGCGGTAACGCATCAGCGAGAGCTTCTCGCGAGCGGCTGTGGGTCCGCCGGCGGAGCCGGAAGCTCTGCTCGTGGAGCATAGCGCCGCCGCGCTGGCCAAACCCTTTAACAGCTCTCGGCGGGACAGAGTGAGTGTGGCAGTCATTCGAACCCCCGCGGACGAGACCGCAGCCGCTCAGTTGCCGCGAGGGTCTGTCAGCATTGCGCGCCCCTGAAAGCCCTGGAGGTTCTGAGCCAACCTTTTGGTTTTCAAAACTCGCCCGACGCCTAATGTATACCTGCCTGCCCCTGAACGCAATCGCACCGGTGGGCCCCCGTCGGCCTAGTACCTAATGACGGAATGCGCCGTGGTAACGTGGCCACTTGGAAGGGCGGGGCTTCAGCCCCGCCGCCTTCGCGAACCCAGCGAGTTGGGCCTTTAGGCCCTGAAGCAATATTGCCTGAGGGGCTAAAGCCCCCAGTGATAAGCCGTTTTCCATGGCGGGGCTAAAGCCCCGCCCTTCCCGGCACTCGGCAATATAATGCGGACTTTGGTCAGCAGGTGCTAGTAACCCGCCGGGGACGGCAAGCCGTCCCCCTACCGTGCGGATGGTTTTCAGGAAGTCCCCCGGCATTCTGTGGCAAAATCTTCTTCACGGCTTCACGCACGGCGACTTCGGCCTTCAAGGATGAGCGATGAAACTCTACGATCTACTTTTCGGCAAGCCGCTGCGTTCTTCGGAAGAAGCGGGAGAGAAGCTGGGGCCGGTGGGAGGCCTTTCCGTCTTTGGATTGGACGCCCTCAGCTCCGCTGCTTACGGGCCGGAGGCGGCGCTCACGCTGCTGATCCCCCTGGCCGCCGCGGGGATTGCTTACATTCTACCGATCATGGCCAGCATCATCATCCTGCTGGTGATCGTCTATTTCTCCTATCGCCAAACCATCGTAGCTTACCCGAGCGGAGGCGGGTCGTACACGGTGGCTCGCCAGAACCTGGGCGACTTCTCGGGTCTGCTCGCGGCAGCCGCCCTCATGATCGACTACGTTCTGACTGCCGCGGTAGGAATCTCGGCAGGTGTTGGGGCGCTGGTGTCAGCAGTCCCGTCGCTCCAGCCGCACACCCTGCTGATCTGTCTTGTGATCTTGCTGCTCATTACTATCGTCAACCTGCGCGGCGTTCGCGAGACGGGCGCAGTGTTTATTGTTCCTACCTATCTATTTGTGGGAACCATGCTCGTCACCTTGCTGCTCGGACTAGGCAAGACGCTCGCCGCCGGCGGCCATCCCTTACCGGTCGTTGCTCCGCCGCCCTTGCCCCTGCCCACTGCCGCGGTCAGCATTTGGCTTTTGCTCAAGGCTTTTTCCAGCGGCTGTACCGCCATGACCGGCGTCGAGGCGATCAGCAACGGCGTCAAAGCATTCCGAGAGCCGCTGGTGAAATCCGCACAGCGAGCCTTGACGGCCATCATTGCGATCCTCATCGTGCTGCTGGCGGGAATCGCCTTCCTGGTGCGCGCCTACCACCTCGGCGCCACCGATCCCGGGAGGGCAGGCTACCAAAGTGTGCTTTCCCAGCTCACGGCCGCGGTGGCAGGGCAAGGCGTCTTCTACTACCTCACGATGGGCTCGATCCTGCTCGTGCTGGCGCTTTCGGCCAACACCGCCTTTGCGGACTTTCCGCGACTCGGCCGCGCCCTGGCGGAGGACGGATACCTTCCCCAGGGCTTCGCCTTGCGCGGAAGGCGTCTCGTGTACTCGCAAGGGATCTGGGTGCTCGCGGTGCTGTGTGCCTCGCTGCTCATCTTGTTTGGCGGGGTCACGGATCGGTTGATTCCGCTGTTTGCCGTCGGTGCGTTCCTGGCGTTCACGCTCTCCCAAGCCGGCATGGTAGCTCACTGGAGGCGAACCGGCGGCGACGGGTCGCGACGCAGCATGTTCATCAATGGGCTGGGATCTGCGGCCACTGCAACCACCGTCGTTGTGGTAACCGTCGCCAAGTTCGTGGAAGGAGCCTGGGTAACGGTATTGCTCATTCCCGCCATCATGATTCTGATGATTAACATCCGAAGGCATTATCGCCAAGTTGAGGCAGAGGTCGCGAGCCCTGTGCCTCTGGATTTGCGCGACTTGCGAGCTCCGCTGGTAGTGGTTCCGATTCTGTCTTGGAACAGGATCGCCAGGAAAGGGCTGCGGTTTGCCCTCACGCTCTCTTCCGAGGTGCAGGCTCTGCACGTCGAGTGTGAGAAAGACAGGGGGAGTTTTCTCAAAACCTGGGGCCGCAACGTGGAGGAACCGGCGAAACATGCGGGCCGGGTAGCCCCCCGCCTGATTGTGCTGCCCTCGCCCTATCGCTTCGTAATCAGCCCGATATTGGACTATATTCTGGAACTCGAGCGGAGCAACCCTGAGCGGCAGATCGCCGTATTGATTCCAGAGCTGGTGGAGCGGCATTGGTATCACTATTTCCTGCACAATCAACGCGCGGAGTTGCTGAGGGCGCTCTTGCTGGCCAAAGGGAACCAACGGACTGTCGTCGTCAATGTGCCGTGGTACACGAATGCCTGACGAAGTCGGCCACAGCTTGAGCAAGTTTCGTAAGATGGATGGCATTCCTCGCTCCGCTCGGAATTACATCTCCCTACGGGATCCATCAAATTAGGACACCACCCTGAAAGCAAAAGTCTTGACAAAATATTACATTAGACTTATTCTAAGTTGTTCATGAGCGCCGAGGCGATTAAAAAATCCCTGGAGGGCAGCGGGTTGCGGTGCACGCCGCAGCGCTTCGCCGTAATGGCTTTCTTGAGGAAACAGACCGGTCATCCCACGGCCGCCGAAATCTTCGCAGCCGTGAATCGCGCCGATCCGCGCTCGTCGAGGGCTACGACTTATAACAATCTGCGGCACTTGGTGCAGGCAGGTCTGGTGCGGGAAGTGGCCGTGGAGGGCCGCGCCGCGCGCTTTGATGCGAAAGGCATGCGGCATCACCACTTTATCTGCGACCGCTGCGGCAAGGTCGAGGACATGGAGTGGTACGACGTGCCCAGGCCTGCCTCGGGCAGCCTCGGCAAGCGGATGGTTCGCGAGTGCGAACTCATTTTCCGGGGGCTTTGCGCGAAGTGCGCTGCGCCGCGCGCTTCGCGTTCAGTGTCGCCGGCGTGTAGTACAGACCCTATTAAGGGCACGCGCCAGCCGGCGCGGCCAAGGCCGATTACTCAAATAAAAAAGCGGGGAGGATACATACATGGGGAATGAACTTACCACTACGGCGGGGACGCCTGTTCCCGCTCATCAGGAGCAAACCTCATCAACCGAAAGCAAGTGCCCGGTAGCGGGCCATGCGCGCAGTCATACGTTGGCCGGCGCCACGACGAATGTGGACTGGTGGCCAAATCAACTCGACCTGAAGATCCTGCACCAGCACTCTGCCTTGTCCAATCCGATGGAGAAGGACTTCAATTATGCCAAGGAATTCAAGAGCCTCGACCTGGATGCCGTGATCAAGGACCTGCATGCCTTGATGACGGCGTCGCAGGAATGGTGGCCGGCCGACTACGGCCACTATGGGCCGTTTCTCATTCGTATGGCGTGGCACGCCGCAGGTACCTACCGCATCGCCGACGGCCGGGGCGGGGCAGGCTCCGGCAACCAACGATTTGCGCCCCTCAATAGCTGGCCGGACAATGTGAGCCTCGACAAGGCGCGCCGGTTGCTCTGGCCGATCAAGCAGAAGTATGGCCGGAAAATCTCCTGGGGCGACCTTATGGTCCTCGCCGGTAACGTCGCCTTGGAGTCGATGGGGTTCAAGACCTTCGGTTTCGGCGGCGGGCGGGTAGACGTATGGGAACCCGAAGAGGACATTTACTGGGGGCCGGAGGGCGAGTGGCTGGCGGACAAACGCTACAAAGGCGAACGGGAGCTCGAAAATCCTCTCGGCGCCGTTCAGATGGGCCTGATTTACGTGAATCCGGAAGGGCCCAATGGCAAGCCGGATCCCATCGCTGCGGCAGTGGATATTCGCGAAACGTTCGCCCGCATGGCGATGAATGACTACGAGACCGTGGCGCTGATTGCCGGCGGGCATACGTTCGGCAAAGCCCACGGCGCTGCTGATCCGAAGAAGTATGTGGGCCCGGAACCCGAGGGCGCACCCATCGAGGAGCAGGGCCTGGGCTGGAAGAGCAGCTATGGCAGCGGCAGCGGTGGCGATGCGATCGGCAGCGGGCTGGAGGGCGCCTGGACCACTAACCCCATAAAGTGGGACAACAACTATCTCGAAAACCTTTTCGGCTATGAGTGGGAACTCGGGAAGAGCCCGGCCGGTGCGTACCAGTGGTTTCCCAAGAACGGGGCGGCAGCGAGCGCCGTTCCGGATGCCGCCGATCCCAAGAAGCGGCATGCCCCGATCATGTTCACCACCGACCTCTCCCTGCGGATGGACCCGATCTATGCGCCGATCACGAAGCGCTTCCTCGAGCATCCGAAGGAGCTCGCTGAGGCGTTCGCCAAGGCGTGGTTTAAGCTGACGCACCGCGACATGGGGCCTCTCTCGCGGTACCTTGGCCCGCTCGTTCCCAAAGAGCCTCAGTTGTGGCAAGACCCCGTTCCCGCCGTGGATCATAAACTCATCGGGAAGCAGGACATTGCTGCGCTGAAGGCCAAAATCCTCGCCTCCGGGCTGTCGATTTCCGATTTGGTCACGACGGCCTGGGCGTCGGCGGCGACGTTCCGCGGCTCCGACAAGCGCGGTGGGGCGAACGGCGCGCGCATTCGCCTCGAGCCGGAAAAGAATTGGGAAGTGAACCAGCCGGCCGCACTGGCGAAGGTCCTGAAGAAGCTGACGGCGATTCAAAAGGAATTCAACAGCGCGCAGTCCGGCGGGAAGAAGGTCTCGCTGGCTGACCTGATCGTTCTGGGCGGCTGCGCCGCCGTCGAGGAAGCGGCGAAAAAGGCCGGGCAAAAGGTGACCGTTCCTTTCGCGCCCGGGCGCACGGATGCGTCGCAGAAGCAGACCGATCCGCACTCCTTCGCCGTACTCGAGCCGAGCGCAGACGGGTTCCGCAACTACCTCCGGAATGGAGACCCAATAAACGCGGAAGAGCGGCTGGTGGATCGCGCCCAATTGCTGACGCTGACGGCCCCCGAGATGACGGTTCTCGTCGGCGGTCTGCGCGCCTTGAATGCGAACTTCGGGCAGTCCCAACACGGCGTCTTCACCCAACGGCCCGGAACGCTGACCAATGATTTCTTCGTCAACCTGCTCGACATGAATACGAAGTGGCAGCCCTCCTCTGCGTCCGAAGGGGTGTATGAGGGGCGCGACCGCAAGACGGGCGAAATGAAGTGGACCGGCACCCGTGTTGACCTTATCTTCGGCTCGAATTCCCAGCTCCGCGCTATCGCGGAAGTCTATGCATCTGACGACTCGAAGGAGACGTTTGTGAAGGACTTCGTGGCGGCGTGGAACAAGGTGACGAATCTCGATCGCTACGACCTGGCCTAGTTTCCGTAGGGGCGGTTCGCGAACCGCCCCTACCTAACTGCACGTTGCGCGCCGCTTGTCCTGAAGGCGAAGGCGTGGTGGTAAAGCGGGTAGCGCGTAGGTGCGCGCCTGCCCAGCTTAGTCGGCACCGTCCGACGAATTTTGGGCGAGATGACAGCGCTTGCTCCTACCTACGGATGCGGGGTAAGCTACTTAATCAGGGATCGGGAAGAACGGAAATCGCAAGGAGCAACCGCTTTATGCCAGGAGTAACTACCAAGGAATTCGATGATTTTGTCAGGCGAGCGAAGATTTTAGCAGCTGACCAGTCGGCTGTGGACTGGGATGAGGAGCGGAGGGATTGGATTGCCCATCTGGACTCGTTGTACGGGAAAGTCGAGTCGTTTCTGAGAAAATATAAAGATGAGGGGTCGATAACGATTGAATTTAAGGAAACCGAATTGTTTGAGGAAAACCTTGGAACCTATGTTGCCAGAAGAATGATTATCCACATTGGGCGGCAAGTGGTTAATCTCAACCCGGTCGGTACACTACTGATCGGGTCGAGGGGCAGAGTGGACATAGAGGGACCTTACGGCAAGGCGGCGCTCGTGCTGGTGGACAAGGATGCGGCCGGTCCACGCCCACGCGTTCAGGTCAAGATTATCGACCCCAAAGAAAAAGTTGAACCCGAGATCGAGGCTGAGAAAAAGATTGAATGGGTTTGGAGAATTGCAACCGTGCCGCCCAGAACCCCTCGAGTTAGTTACATCGAGCTAAACGCCGAGTCCTTTTTTGAGTTGATCATGGAAGTTAGCAATGCCTGACCGTGTGACCTTTTCCAGTCCCCCAGACATAGAGCAGCTAGCACGCTATTACGATGATGTTGCGAAGTCTCTCAGGCTTTATTTTAGCCCGGCTGCGCCGTCGTTCAGTGTCCGATTTGCCAACCAGAGGCCCGACGAGATCCAGAGCGAAATGAAGGAAAGACTCCATGAACTCGAGATGGCGACCATTCTGATTATGTTTTCCGCCATTGAGGCGGCGTTCCGGATTGATTACATCCAGAGGTGCTATCGGAGGGAAAAGGACGCGATGTCCAAAGCGTTCCGACATCTTCACAAGAAAAAGGGAATAAGAGTGTCGCTTGAGGATGAGATTCTTGAGGTCTGGAAAAAACACACGGCCGGTTCCGGTTCGATAATCGGAAAACTGCGGGCGGCTTTCAATTTCCGTCACTGGCTCGCCCATGGCCGCTACTGGCAACCGAGATTTCCTCCGTATGATTATCTCGCGGTCTACTCTCTTGCCCAGGCTGCCATGACATTGTTCGGGTCCCAACTGTAGCCTTTCAACCGGACCCGGTAGGGGGAGCACGTAGCGCGGACCGCCGATTTTGCGGCCGGTGTCGCTTGTCCTGAAGGTGGTGCTGGAGACTCCCAAAGACAGGAGTCTGATGCGCCAGCCGGCGAACGAAATGGCTCGTCGCGAAGCTCTCTGTCCTGTACTATTAAGTTGCCGACATGAAGAAGAAACCTAGCCGGCGAAGTCGGGATCGCGATCGCGACACGATGCGGCCGGAGTATGATTTCAGCCGAGCGGTTCGCGGCGCCACCGCGACAAGATACAGGGAGGGCGCCAACATCGTGGTCATCGACCCCTCCGTGCTGGACGTTTTCCCCGATGGCCGCCGCGTGAATCAGGCGCTCCGCGCCCTCGCCCCCGTGCTCCGCGAACAACGCCGCGCAAGGTAGCGGGGAGCGCAGGTAGTTGCCTTGAGAAGCTGCCGGATGTATCGTGGGAGACAGGGCTAAAGAATCAATGGGGAATCCAGATAAGTTCCAGACCGACAGCCGGACTGCCGTGGCGGGCCATGAGACGGGCGACGCCTCGACTATCTCAGCGCAGGTGCAATTCTCCGGGAGCAAGGGGCGCGCCGCGGGCACAGATTCGCCGAGGCTGGAAATCCGGCACGCGGGTTTGGTTCGCGTCACGCATTGGCTGACCACCTTAGCCTTCCTGGCGCTGCTCGTCACCGGAGTGGAGATTCTCATCTCGCACCCGCGCTTTTATTGGGGTGAGACCGGCAACGTCCACACTCGGCCCTTATTCACACTGCGGATTCCAGCCTCTCGATCCACCGTTCCGACCGGCTACGGGTACGTGCTTCCCGACCAGAACGGCTGGAGCCGGTACCTGCACTTCGAATCTGCCTGGATTGCGGTGTTGACCGGATTACTTTACGTCGCCTTTGGATTCTGGAAAGGGCATTTCAGGCGAAACCTGCTTCCCGCATTCTCCGACGTCTCCCCGAAGGAACTCGCGAGCGCGATTTTCCGGCATTTGCGTTTCCGGCGGCCGAGTGAGGAAGAAGCCTGGTCGTATAACGTTGTGCAACGCCTGACCTATTTGCTGGTCGTCTTTGTTCTCTTTCCATTGATCATCTGGACGGGCCTGGCCATGTCCCCAGGCTTCACTTCGGTGGTTCCGAGCGCCGTCACGCTTTTGGGCGGGCGCCAATCCGCGCGCACGATGCACTTCTTTGTTTCCGGATTCCTGGTCCTCTTCCTTTTGGTCCACGTCTTTATGGTTTGTCTTGCCGGATTCCGAAATCGGGTAGGAGCCATGATTACCGGTCGCACAACACCAAGTAAGGAGAGAGTATGAGCGGGATGTCTCGACGGAAACTCATTACGGCGGGCCTGGCAACCGTGGCGGGCGCCTCCGGGCTGGCCGTGGCGGCGAAGCTCGCGGCGCGTTACGGACTTATCCCGCCCGATGCGGGTGTCCTCTACGGGGCGGGCGAGACACTGACCTATGCTGCGCAGCGATTATTGAATCGCCACGCGCTGGCGCGGGAGTTTGCACCCAGCCAGATCTCGGCCTATCCCTTCGCTAACGCCGTTGACCGCCTGGGAGATCAGTTCCAGCGGCTTCAGCAGGGAGAGTTTGCGGACTGGCGTCTGGCCGTCGATGGGATGGTCGCCCGCCCGGCATTGTTCTCGCTGGCGGAGCTGAAGAGCTTCCCCTCGCGCTCGCAGATCACAGAGATCGCGTGCGAGGAGGGCTGGTCTTATATCGCCGAATGGAAGGGCGTGCTGCTCTCTCACCTCATGGACCTCGTGGGGGCGCTCCCCCAGGTGCGCTACGTGTTCTATCGCTCGTTCCAGCCCGATTGGTACGAGAGCATCGATATGGCCGATGCCCTGCACCCCCAAACGCTCGTCACTTACGGCATGAACGGCGGCGAGCTCCCCGTCGGCTTTGGCGGACCGCTTCGCCTGCGGGTTCCCCGGCAGCTCGGATATAAGAGCGTCAAATACATCACCCGTCTCACTCTGACGGATAGCCTAAAAAGTTTCGGTCACGGCATGGGCTCAGCGGCGGCAGAAGGCGGGTACGCGTGGTACGCCGGGATCTGACACGCTTAGCCTCCCCAGGCCGGAAGCTCGCACTCGCCACTCGAACCCCCGGATAAACCTCCATCCGCCGCCGAGTGGTTACCATCTTCCGTAGCACCCCAGCAACAGGCAGGAAATTAACGTCGGCACTAAGCCGTAACTGCAGCTTTGCCCAATCGCCCCCGGGGCGGTCGGTACTTTCGTGTATTGCAATTCGTCGCGCACAGGTGTATGAAGGAAGCATGCTGACCGAAGGAGCTAAGACTCCGCCGGGCACGCAGAGGTAAGTCGATAAATCACACCGCTCTTGCGGTGCGCACCGTTGGCAACGCCCCGCGGACGCTGCCACGGCATTAACGACCAATACCTGAGACGGGGAGCCCGTCGGCTGACGGGTTCCCCGTTCTTGTTTTTGGCGCAGGAATTCCAGACCGGTGCGCACGCACTCCGCAAAATGCCATTTCAGAGAAGTCGCTCATGCCCGTCCGCTGACGGGCACCCAGAAACCATGAAAATGGGCCGGAGAGTGGACGGATGTGGCGCGGGCGTCTCGCCCGCGGTCGCGGGAGCCTCTCGCTCCCGCGCGCGGGCAGAGCCTGTCCTGAGCGCAGCGAAGGAATGCCCGCGCGACAGCGGGCGGGACCCCCGCACCACAAATTTCAAAGCAGTACGGGGATACCACCCGTAAGAGGAGTCATGGGCGCCTCGAGTTGGGCCTGGCTGAACTCCTTTCCTCCACCGCGGGCTGGCGCAGCTCTGCGGTCTCTGTTCATTCCGGCTCCGCACAACGCAGGGCTTCGCCCTGCGGCAGGCAGCGGTGCTCGCGAAATCGGCGATCTTGTCCACATTCTTATTGACATTTCGACCATCGGTCCCTAGACTTCTGCGGTATGGGCACTTCGGTCGATCGGCTCGACTTGATGATCCTAAATTCCAAAAAGCCCAACAAGGCTATCGGCTGCGCTCGTCGGAAGGACGACGTGGTGATCACCGAGATCCCGCTGGGTCCAGAGCTGAAATCGCTGAAGGCATTTCGGGACCGCATCCGCAAGGCCTTGGAATCGGCGGACGCGCGCCCGACGGCACAGGAGCTCGCAGGGTTTGGCAAAGACCTTTTTAACTTCATCTTCGGGCAACCGGAGCTACGCGACTTGTACCCGAGGAACCCGAACGTGGACGTGCGGATCCAACTGATTTCCGACCTGCCCGAAATCCGCTCCATACCGTGGGAATTCATGCAGGATTCGCGCGAGAGCGCCGGCCCAAAGCGGCAGCGATCCATTGTCCGCATCGTACCCTCGGTCGGCCATGGGTGGAAAAAGCGCAAGCCTGGCAGCAAGCTGAAGATACTGTTTGCCGCTTCCTACCCCTTGGACCAGGATAGGGTGCCCTGGCACGACGTGCAGGACGAAATCATGACTTCGCTACTGCCTTACCAGGGCGCAGTCGACCTGAAACCCCTGGCGCCCGCGGATTGGAATGACATTGGAAAAGAGCTCGAAAGGTTTGAGCCGGACGTGGTCCACTTCGTGGGCCACGGGAGCATTGCCACGGGAGAAACGAGCCTCTTTTTCATGGACAAGAAGACCAATGAGAGCCAGAAGGTAGACACGGATGCCCTCGGTGTGCAGCTTCAGGGCCGGGACATTCGGCTGGTCGTGCTGACGGCGTGCGACACCTCGAGTCTGCCCTTAAACTTCCAAGGCAAAACCTCGGTTCCAGTCGCCGCCGAGGCGCTGGTCAGCCGGGGGCTGCGGGCGGTGATCGCCAGCCAGCTACCCATGCCCACGAGCACGGCCGCGTCCTTTGTGGGGCCGCTGTACCGGAACCTGCTGGACAGTGAAGATATTGACGTAGCGGTGGCAGAAGGGCGGGTCGCGCTCTTCACCAACCTGAACAGCCGGCCGGACAGCGCGAAACTCGAGTGGGGAATACCGACGCTGCACCGCCACCTCTCCGGGCTCAGGCTATTCGAGCCCTCATGAATCTCACCGGCACAACACTTTTCCAGATTCCGCAGCCGCAGTCGCCGCCGGGGCGCCGGCAGGATGAACAACGGTTGAAGGAACGGGTGCGTAACATTGCCAAAACCAGCGTGCATCTGGGTAAGGCATTGATATCCCTGAGACCCAATCTGCTCCGAAGTCTGATCGGCGCGGCGTTTGCCGACGTGGCGGGTATTGCCCCCACCAAACAGGTGCTCGAGCGCCTGCAAAGCGCGGTCAAGGAACTCAAGGCGGACAAGCAGGTCATCAGCGTGGGCTTGTGGGATCTCAACGCGCTGGTCAGCGGATTGATCCCCCTGGTGCAGCGGCTCAACGCCGCGCAGAAGAGGTTTGCGTTCTTCAATGTGATTGCCGCCGTCCCCGCCGGCCTGATCAGCGGTAGGGCGCGGGTTGCGGCGTGGTTCAAGGAACAGGGCCCGCACATGCGGCTGACCCCCAGGGAGGTCGCCGAACTCGAGGACAATACCATCGCCGCGGATTTCTACCCGCAAGGTGACAAGGTGCGCAAAGAAATGGGCCTCGACTATCTGGCGGGGATCACCACAAGTACGATTGTGGATGAAGACGAGGACGAGATCAGTTGGAACCTCTTTTCGACCGAGGAGGGCCGCATCCTGCTGGTTTCGAGCAACGGCCTCCGGGAATACGCGGCGCAGGCAGGGAAGCCCTTTGAGGCCGCCGTCGCTTTCGTGGCCATCGCCGAGCTCCTGGCGGTCCTCAGTCCTGAAGTGGAATATCACGCAGACCGAGGCTGCATTTTCGACTACAACGAAGATCGGGATTCAATTGTCCGCGGCCTCCGCGATCCCACGATTGAGCCGGAATGCTTGAAGTTAATTCCATCCTACCTGCAAGAAGCCGCGCTGGCGCTCGTGGAAGCGCTGCGGAGAGAGCGTATGGCGGGCAAAGACGCCGCAGAGCACCAAAAGCGAACGCCCGGCCGCACCCAACGTGCCAAATCCGCCAGCTAAACCCCGCGCGGCACCAGTACGGCGGCGGGATATAGGTGAAGCCATGAAGCAAGTTGCCATTCTCGTCCCCGGCATCATGGGTTCGGAGTTGTACCTACACGACCAATTAATCTGGCCCGGCCCGGCTCGCAGCCTCGTCTTCAAGTACAAGCTGATGCACGAGCTATTGCGGCCAGACCTGCGCGTAGGCGACATCATCCGCACGTTCTCGTTCTCCGAGCAGTATCAGAGCCTGGTAGATAGTCTGGCAAAATGCGGATTCACCAGCGACCAGAAGACTTTCTACGCCTGCCCCTATGATTGGCGTAAACGGAACGAGGACGCGGCGACGGTTCTGGCGCAGAAGATTGAAACCATAACCGACCAGCACCACGGAGACCTGGAGATCACCATTTTGGCCCACAGCATGGGGGGGCTGATCACCCGCTATTATCTCGAATCCGACTTGTTTACTCAGAGCCGCGGTTTTGGCGCTGTGCGCCGCTTCATCGCATTGGCCACGCCCCACCGCGGTTCTCCCCTGGCGCTCACCGCCGCCATGGGGATGGAGAGAAGACTCTTCCTGAATGCCGAGCAGGTGAAAGATCTGGCGAACAAGGACGCATTCCCCGCCGTCTATCAGTTGCTCCCGCCTACGGATGAGCACTTCGCCTGGGATGACCAGGAGAGTGACTCCAGATTTAAGCCGTTTCCGGTTTACTCGAACCCTGTTGCACTTGGACTGAACCCCAACAACCTGCAAGCGGCTATGGATTTCCGTTCGAAGCTATTTCCGCTGCCGCGTCCACCCCAGAACTTGCGCTATTTCTTTTTCACCGGAACTCGAATGAAGACGCTGGCGAATGTGCACATTACTCACGGCGCAAGCAACCAGCTTTCTGCGCTGCGGGTTGAACTGGAAGATGCAGGTGATGGCACGGTTCCAACCTGGAGTGGGGGGCTGCCGGGCGTACAGGGTCAGTTTGTCGGTGGGGAGCACGGGACGATCTATAAGAATGACGGCTTGTTGCGTACCCTAGGCACACTTCTGGGATGTCCAGGCGTCCTGGCATGGAAAATTCCCCAAGTGCAGGTAGCTGTACGCGACAAAGTGCTGGCCCCGCGCGATGCCGCGCACGTGGTGCTCACTTTTCCCGTTGCCCTCCGCAGGGTCGCGGGCAACTTGCTTCTCCAGCAGATTGTGCCGGATGCGGCCGGCGGAGGCGGCACCCCAGGTGCGCTGCTCGAGTCTTACCCCGTCCGCTACGAAGGCTTGGGAGCCGAGAAGCTCGCCTTGACCTTTTCAGCCCCTAGCGAACCTGGCATGTATCGCGTTGGCTACTCCGAGGATAAGGAGATGGCTAGCGAATCCTCGGATGACTTCTTTGTTCAGTTGACAATGGATATAGATGGGATTTGAGAAGAGCTGGGGGCACCACGGCTTAGAACCACGCAGGCTGGCGCAAACTCCGGCTGTTGGAGTCTGGCGTCTAGAGCCTTCGGCCCTCGAAAGTCCATGAAAAACGCACCGGGTTATGATAGCAGCGGCCGAGAGTGGTGAGATCGCCATCGCAGTGGAGCAGTCGAGGCCGTGCAAAGGTGCACGCTTAGGATGGTCCGCCAACTCCGCAGCCTCGGCTACCACGTCGAACTCCTTACTCCCCAAACGAGCCTTCCCGCCTGAGGGCAGACCTGTCCCTTCGGGACGCCCGCTTGGCTCCGGCGGGGGAGACTTGGGAGATGCTGCTGCGGCAGGAGGCGGCGCTCGACCGCTCGATCAACCGCAAGGTGAGGATTATCCTGACCATGCGCAGCGAACAGGCACGCCTGGGTAGGGGCGGTTCGCGAACCGCCCCTACGAGTGAGCCGGACGACGGTGCGGCCGAGGAGGTGAGTACGGTCGAGAGGCTGAACGCTAGGACAGAAAGTCCGGAAGAGGAAAACGCCGGAGAAACCTCAAAATCGCCAGAAGAAAGCGAGAATGTCTTAGAAAACAAAGGACCGACCGCAGAGGGGGTGAGCGTATGAGGTGTGGTGCGGGCGTCCCGCCCGCTGTGGCACGGGCATTCCTTCGCTCCGCTCAGGACAGGCTCTGCCCGTGCCGATTCACGGCCAAGATGGCCGTGCCACAACGCGGGGGCCGCCCCCACAAGAACTCGCGGGCACAAGGAGAAAGGTGGTCGCCTATCTAATCCATTACAGACAACTTGGGTTGGTGCTGGAGGGGGGAGTTGAACCCCCATGCCGGGTGACCGGCGGCAGATTTTGAGTCTGCTGCGTCTGCCAATTCCGCCACTCCAGCCCAGTTACAGCCAATCGGGAAGCAATCTCGATCGGGTGGCGCACCCCATTTTGGACGCTCAGTGTGCGTGGTAAAGTCGCCACCCCGCCCACAAACTGAGACCCTAGCAAGGCGCAATACGAGTTGCGCCCCAAGGACAACGATTATAGCAGGATTGAGTAGGCAACTGTCCACCGAGTTTCCCGCCGCCGGCACATGGGTGGGCGATAGGCAGGGCGAGGCGTGCGCGGGCGCTTCCCATGTGCTAAGATTTTTGCTCCGGGAGGCGCCGGCAAATATACAGGAGGGTGTGGTGGGCAAAGCAGCGGACCCTGCCCCAAGAAACTTCGCGGTCAACCGTCAGGCGCAACATCTCTATCACCTGCTCGAAAGGTTCGAGAGTGGCGTCGAGCTGACGGGGACGGAAGTGAAATCGATTCGCGAGGGCAAGGTCAATCTGAAGGACAGCTATGCCGTCGTTAAGAATCACGAGGTGTGGTTGATCGATTGCCACATCAGCCCCTACCCTGCGGGCAGCCGGTTTAACCATGACCCGCTGCGGGACCGGCGCCTGCTTTTGCACCGGCGAGAAATCGACAAGCTGACGGGGCGCACGCAAGAGAGGGGTTTCACGCTCGTCCCCACCCGCGTTTATCTGAAGAACAACTTCATCAAGTGCGAAATTGCCCTGGCCAAAGGCAAGAATGTCTTCGACCACCGGGAGACTTCTCGCCGCCGGACCATCGAAAGGGAAGCCCAGCAAGACATCCGCGACCATCGGAGGCGACACCGGTGAGCAGGTGTCAGGTGCCGGGGCAGGGAGAACCGCGCCTCGCTTCACCCTTTGATGGCTGACGAGCGAGGAGAGTATTGCAGGGCGTCACAGTATGGGGAAAGCCACCGACATCGTGCACGGAACGATCGATTTGCTGATCCTGAAGACCATAGGGATGGAGCCCATTGAAGGCTGGGGCGCGGCCAAGCGCATCCACGAACTCTCCCATCAAGTGATACGGGTGAGGGAGGGCTCGTTGCACCCTGCGCTGGTTCGACTCCATGCACTGGGACTGATCCGGCCTCACTTGGTCCAATCCGGAATCCGGATGAAGAGGCTTTATACGTTAACGAACGCTGGCCGCGCGCAACTGCGGAAGGAACTCGCCCGTTGGGACCGCCTCTCGGACGGCGTGGATGCGATCGTGCACCCGAAGCGATTGAAGGTCGACAAGGTATGAGGGGCAAAGCCATCGACATCGTGCAAGGCACCCTCAACATGCTGATCTTTCAGATCCTCGCGGAGAAGCCATTGCATGGCTGGGGCATCCACGAGCGCATCCACGAACTTTCGAAGAACGTGTTGCAAGTGCCGGGGGGTACCCTGTACCCGGCTCTGTACCGGCTGAAAAGCAGGGGTCTCATCTCAGCTCATTATGGCCGCACCGAGACGGGCCGAATGGGCAAGCGTTACACCTTGACGCGCGCCGGCCGGGCACAACTCAGCCAAGAGATCGCGCATTGGGACCGCCTTTCCGCCGCCGTGGATCGGGTCGCGCACGGCGCGAAATGATACGCGAACGAACAACTCACGAGTCAACCCGCGCCGCGCCCTACATCCGCTCCGGCACCTCAATCCCCATCAAATCCAAGGCCGACGTGAGGGTTTGATTCACAAGCTGGACCAGGTAGGAGAGAAACTGCTGCCGCTCGGCATCGGGTTCGCTGAGAATGTGGAATCGGTGATAGAAATTGTTGAAAGCTTGCGCCAGACGGAATGCGTATTTGGCAACTGCGGCGGGTTCCTGGCTGGCGACGGCCTGTTCGACCGTCATCTCGAGTTGCGCATTGAGCAGGGTCAGTTCCCAAAAGGCAAGTCCATCCTCGCCGGCGAAAAATCTCTCGAGCACCTCCGCTCCGACTGCCTGGCCGAGGCTTTGGGGTTGGAAGTCCGGGTGTGTTTCCCGGAACTTGTTGAAGATGTTCCTGGCGCGCACAACGCTGTATTGCAGATACGGCCCCGTCTCGCCTTCGAAAGCGAGGGCTTCCTTGAAATCGAAAGCGATGATCATGCGCCGCGAGAATTTGAGCAGGAAATAGCGCAAGGCGGCCACGGCGATCATGCGGGCGTAGGTTTGCTGCTCCTGAGGGTTCTGGGCCATCTGGCGAGAGCGGACTTCCTCGAGCGCCTTGGCGATCAGAGTGTCAATTAGATCGTCCGCCTTCACTCCCAAGCCTTTGCGGCCCGAGACCTCCACGTAGGGCCGTTGCCGGTCCTCCGCGCTCAACTCCACCCCCAATTCCTCGGCGCAGCCCAGCGAGAGTCCCACGACTTCGTAAGCAAAGTGGTGCAAGTTATTGGCCTGCTCGTGATAGCCCAGAGCGTGGAGCGCGGCTTTCACAAGGTTCTGGAGATAGGACTGGCGCGTATCAATCACCGCGTAGGCGCTCGAAGCGTGGCCGTGGGGGGGGGCGTCAAGTTCGCCCTGCAAGGCGGTTCGCCAGACCGGGTGGCCGTCCGGGTAGCGATGAAAGAGGGTATAACCGAAGTCTTTTCCCAACAGGGCAAACTTCCACAGGTGATAAGCGATGTCTTTGCCTACGTAGGTGACCGTGCCGTTGGAACGAACGATGATTTTGACGTCTTCCTCGCCTGTTTCACCCTCGGACTCGTCGGCCGCGGATTCCGCCAGGCTCATGACCCAGCAGCCGAGGTTCTTGCCGGTTTCCTCGAAGCGAATGGTTCCGTGCTTCTTCAAAAGCTCGAAGGCGGATTTCCAAAAATCGAGACG
>CAWJHY010000092.1:0-15404 GCA_963842495.1 uncultured Acidobacteriota bacterium | reverse complement strand
GTTCATGGGGTGAAGGAAGCAGGTAATCGATCCTGCAACGCCGCCCTCCCCGTGCCCGTTGAGATAGGCCCACAGGCAGAGGGAGAGAATTCACCGAAGCCCGCGGCAGACTGGTATAATCACTTGTCACTCAACAGTTCTCACTGTTAAAATGTCCGCCCGCAAGTAATCGGAAAAGGAGAGAGCGATGGCATCGCCCGAAGAGAAAGTTAAGCAAATTATTGTGGAACAACTTGGCGTGGATGAATCTGAGGTCACTCCCACGGCACATTTCGTGGACGATTTGGGAGCGGACTCGCTCGACATTGTGGAGCTTGTCATGGCCTTTGAAGAGGCGTTCGAGATCGAGATTCCGGACGAAGACGCCGAAAAGATTCAGACCGTGAAAGATGCGGTGGAGTACATCCAGGCACATATTAAGCCCTCGAAGTAGCAACGCCGCCCACCTCCCCTCCTCAGCGAGCAGGGGACTCCGGGGTTGCGCCCTCAAAAGGAGTCAAGCTTGACCCGTCGAGTTGTCGTTACAGGCGTAGGATTGGTGAGCGCGGTTGGCATCGGCACGGAGGAGGTTTGGCAAAGCCTGCTGGCCGGCCGGAGCGGCGTTGCGCCCATCACCCATTTTGATACGACGGGCTTTGCGGCGACGATCGCCGCGGAGGTCAAGGGCTTCGATCCTTTCTTGTACATTGAGAAGAAGGAAGTTAAAAAGATGGGCCTGTTCATTCAGTTCGCCCTGGCGGCCAGCCAATTCGCCATGGAGCAGGCCCAGCTTAAGATCACTCCGGACCTCGCCGACCGCACGGGCGTGTATATCGGCTCAGGGATTGGCGGGTTCGACGTGATTGAGCGGGAACACACCGCCTTGATGCAAGGGGGGCCTCGGAAGATATCTCCCTTCTTTATACCGGCAGCTATTGTGAACCTCGCCTCCGGATTTGTCTCGATCCGGTGGGGAGCCAAAGGCCCCAACTCGGCCACTTGCACGGCCTGCTCGTCAAGCACGCACGCCGTAGGCGATTCCTTCAAGCTGATCCAGCGCTGTGCTGCGGACGTGATGATCTGCGGAGGCGCGGAGGCGGCGATCACGCCCATGGGCGTGGGCGGATTCGCCGCCATGCGAGCCCTCTCAACCCGCAACCATGAGCCCACCAAAGCCAGCCGGCCCTTCGACCGCGAGCGCGATGGGTTCGTTATCGGCGAAGGCTCGGGTATTCTCATCCTGGAAGAACTGGGCTTGGCCCTGAAGCGCGGCGCGCGGATTCTGGCGGAGGTCGTCGGCTACGGCATGTCCGGCGATGCTTTCCACATTACGGCTCCGGCGGAAGATGCCGACGGCGCCGCGCGCGTAATGCAAAGCACCTTGGCAGACTCCAGCATCTCGCCCGAACAAGTGCAGTACATCAACGCCCACGGCACGTCCACGCCTTACAACGACAAGCTGGAAACGCTGGCGATCAAGAAGGTGTTCGGCGAGCACGCCTCGAAGCTAGCCATCAGCTCAACCAAGTCCATGACCGGACATCTGCTGGGCGGCGCGGGGGGACTCGAGGCAGGCATCACGGCATTGGCGCTCCGCGATCAAGTCATGCCCCCTACCATTAATCTCGAAAACCCCGATCCGGATTGCGATCTGGATTACGTCCCGAACCAATCTCGCAAGGCGGAAATTGAGTACGCGCTCTCGAATTCCTTTGGATTCGGTGGGACAAACGCTGCGTTACTGTTCAGGCGGTATCAGGGTTAGGCTGTTCCTCAATTAGACGTAGAGGCGGCTTTACGCCGCCATTTGGCGAGGTGATCTCGCCGCTACACCACTCGCATCGGAGCTAATCACTGCCATGAAAGTTGTGGTTTGCCTCAAGCAGGTCCCTGCACGCGACTCCCTTCTCCGGATTAACCCGGCCGGAACCTGGATCCAGGAAGCCGACCTGGGCTTTGAGATCAACGAGCCGGACATCTATGCCCTCGAGGAGGGGTTGCGCCTTAAAGAAAAGCAGGGGGGCGAAGTGGTACTCTGTTGCCTGGGTCCGGCGCGCGCGCAGCAGGCCATCAAAGAAGCATTGGCTAAGGGCGCCGACCGCGCGCTGCATCTCGACGACCCGGCGTTCGAGGGCCTCGATGCCTACGGCGTCGGGCTTGCCCTCTCCAGGGCTATTCAGAAGGAGCAGCCGGATCTCGTTTTGACCGGCTTGCAGTCCGACGATTTCGGTTTTGCTCAAACTGGGGTCATCCTGGCGGAACTGCTGGGCCTTCCCTACTCCACCATCATCATGGAAATCCAACTGGAGGGTGGAGCGCTCAAGGCGAAGCGGGAACTCGAGGGCGGCTGGTTTCGGTGGATCGGAATGCCTTTGCCGGCGCTGCTGACGATACAGTCGGGCATCAATAAACCGCGCTATGCCACGCTGAAAGGCATCATGGCGGCAAAGACAAAGCCGATAAGGAAGTTGAACGCGGCCGACCTGGGATTGAGCGCGGTGGACCTCGCGCCAAGACAGCGCGTTATGAAGGTCTATGCGCCGGCCAAGACGAATCAAACGCAGTTCTTGCAAGGCAATCCCAAGGAAGTTTCCGCCCTCTTGGTCGACAAACTAAGAAATGAGGCACGCGTGATTTGAGGAGGCTTGCCATGTTTGCTCATATCTGGAGAATGCGCGCGCGCAAAAAGAGAACCAAGGATTACGAGACCTTCGGACGCCAAGTAACGCTGGCGGCGCTTCAGAAGATCGACGGCTGCCAGCAGGCTTACTTTATTAAGGTCTTCGAGGCCCGCAAACCGGAATATCTCTGGGTGGTATTCTGGCGGGACCATAAAGCTCTGGAAGCGGCGCGCACCAATCCCGTTTGGCGGGATCAGATCAGGAAGTTTGAAGCGGGGAAATTCTACAAGACCATTCCGCTGGAATTGGTGTGCGAGTGCTTAGGCTCGTTCGGCGGAAGCGCGGCTCGCGTGGCGAAGAAGAATGCCGGGCGTGCCGCCTAGGAGAGCCGTCGTCACTCCCCCCCCCGCGCTCACCGCTGCCCTTCCGACGGGAGCGAAGGAAACCGCTTTGCGCAGGCGGATTGAGGAAGGAAGAAACCAGGCAAGCTTCCTCGCTCCGCTCGGCATGACACTGCTGCGTGAAGTTCTTGGAGTCGGCAGCGCAGGGCCTGCCTTTGAGGTCCGCGGCTCTTCAGTTGAATAGGAAACGGACATGAGTGAAGCAGTTCTGGTTTTCGCGGAGCATCAAGAAGGCAAGTTAAATCGGCCCACCTGGGAAGCGATGGCCGCCGGGCAAAATCTCGCGCAGCAACTCGGCGGAACGGTGTCTGCGGTTCTCCTGGGGCACCAGATCGCCCCACTGGCTTCAGAACTTGCCGCCCTCGAGCTCGAAGAGGTCGTGTGTGTCGATTCCCCCTTGCTGGCCGACTACACCCCGGACGGCTACGCCCAGGCGCTCCGTGAGGTTGTCCAGCAAAAGCAACCGCGTTTGGTGGTCTTCAGCCATACCTATCTCGTGCGGGACTTCGCTCCCAAGCTGGCCACGTCAGTGCAGCAGGCGCTGGTGAGCGACTGCCTGGGCTACCGCTCAGAAGGCGGGCGGCTGGTCTTCGTGCGGCAGGTTTTCCAGGGGAAGTTTGTGGCGGATGTGGAGTTCGCGGGACCGCCACCCCACTTCGTCTCCTTCCAGGCGGCGGCATTCCGCGAGGACTCAGTTCGACGGGGGGCGGCTCCTGCCAAAATTACCTCGGCGCCAACGACTCTTTCAGCGGACAAAGTCCGGACCAAGCCGGGCGAGCGTTTTCGCGGCGCCAAACAGGCCGTGGACTTGACGCAGTCGGAAATCATCGTCGCCGTCGGACGCGGCATCAAGGCCCCCGAAAACATCGAACTGGCCAAGAAACTGGCGGAAGCGCTGGGCGCCGAAATCGGCGCTTCGCGCCCCATCTGCGATAGCGGCTGGCTGCCCATGGACCGCCAGGTGGGAAGTTCGGGGCAGACCGTGGCCCCCAAGCTCTACGTGGCGCTGGGAATCTCCGGCGCCATCCAACATATGGTGGGAATGAAAGGCTCGCGGACGGTGGTGGCGATCAATAAGGATAAGGAAGCGCCGATCTTCGAAGCCGCGACTTACGGAATCGTAGGAGACCTTTTCGAAATCGTTCCGGCGCTGACGGAGGAAATCCGAAAAGCAGTGGCGAGTGACAAGTGACGAGCGACGAGCCGGAAAGACGGTGGCATGTTACTTGTCCTGTTGGTCGTCAATTGTGGCAGAACTTCTGCGCTTCTTGCTAGTCACTCGTCATCGCATTTGGTCTTGCTCGTCACTTGTCACTTGTCACTGCTCTTCCGGCTCGTCACTCGTCACTTGCCACTGCTCTTCGGTGTCCAGGTAAACGGCCCCCAGCCCGTCTTCCGAACCTCGCAGGTGCTGCAATCAAAATCCCTGAGAATCTCACCGCCGCCGGTGATGCGGTCGGGAGAGACGAAATCCACCTCGAAGCGAAGGATCATCGGGCACATCTTCGTCTTTCCGTCGGGCAAGGCGCAGCCGAGAAGAATGCGCGAAGTGCCAATCCACCGCGACCCAGTTCGCCGGCACTCACTGCGAATGTACGCGCCTTGCTTGGCAGCTTGGGACGGGATGTTGGACCACTCGGCAGTGAAGCGATCGCCCTCGACTTTCACTCGGTATTCTCTGCCGGTCGACGCGGATTTCCAAACCTCAGGAAGCGCGCTGCTTTTGGCGGCACTGGCAGCCGGCTTCGCGGCGCCTTGGTTTTCGGAACTGAACAGCAGGGATCCAGCGACGAGAACTACACACAGCGGAGCAACGATGAAAGAGGCTTTTGCGCTCAAGCAGATTCCCTCACTTTCCTGGGCACTCAATCACGGGCTGAACCCAAGGTTGGTAACGGGGCTAGCGTCTGGCAGAGGCCGATATAGACATTTTGGCACTTTCAAGTCCTGACCCTTCGGCCTGCTCTAACTACCTGCGTTTTCAATAACATTCCCGCAATGATGGCTAACTACATTTGTTTTCATAGACATTCTCGCTTTGTTCGCCGATTCTCCGCGCCGATCCTTTGTTTTCATAGACATTCTCGCTTTGTTGGGTCAAAAAAGGATTCTTCCCAAATTGGGGCTGGGTGTCAAGTCTTACGGCAGCGGTCATTTGGACCGGGTTCGACCATGCGAACCGAAGCTTGCGCCGAGTCATGGCCATAGGGTGTTTCTCTCAGAACGACAATTTGTCCCACTGCCGCTCTCCACAAAAAATACGCTAGAATTCTAGCTTATGCATGGGCGCTTGTCAAGTACAAAATTCCACCCCCATCTGCGGGCTGGGATGGGGCGCGTTCGACAGAGGCAGTTGATAGCGCGCCGCGGTTCTGCTCTGCCCTGCTTGTCCATCGTCTATCGGCAGGCGACAATCCCGCCAGTGTCCGAACTCGGGACGGGCTAATCCCAAAAACGAACACCTCACCCCAATGCGTTGTTCTCATGTTCCTCCTAATACATTGAAAATAAATGGCTGTACACACAAACAGGATGGCAAGTCTCGTGCCCTAAGAGCACCAACGGAGCAGAGCGAAGTCTCGGGCTGCCTTGAAAGACGCCTCTGGGTCTCGACAGGCCAAAGGGCATCGCTGGGTTCTAATGAAACGCCGGCAGTCAACCCTGCCCAGACCTGCTTAACGAGAAGGAGGAATCCCGGTTGAAGGGAGAGAAAACGATGAACTCCAAGCATGGGGTATTGGACATCCCGCGCGAATCCAATCAGCGACAGCGGCGAATACGCATGATTATTTATTCCGTCGTAGGTGTTGCAGCCATCGCAGGCGTCACTATTTTTCTATCGCGCCTTAAGCCGGCTGCGCCGGTCGTGGACAAGACGGCAGTCTGGATCGACACAGTGAAGAAAGGCCCCATGGTGATCGGGGTGAGGGCGTTAGGGACCGTGGCGCCTCAAACGAAAGGAGCCAAGGCGCCGTCTAACAGCACGACGGTGCAACTGAGA
This sequence comes from uncultured Acidobacteriota bacterium, assembly GCA_963842495.1. GTDB lineage: Bacteria > Acidobacteriota > Terriglobia > UBA7540 > UBA7540 > CAVROP01. Next base: position 9,402 of record CAWJHY010000092.1, on the reverse strand, counting down.
ATCCCTCAGGCGCAGGCCAAAGACGTGAGAATCGGCCAGGCAGCGACTATCGACACGCACAACGGGATTGTTCCCGGTCACGTGGCGGGTGTAGTGCCCATCGTGATCGGGGGGGTCATGACGGTCGATGTGAAACTAGACGGCCCGGCGCCTGAAGGAACAAAGCCGGGCCAGGAAGTGGACGGCACCGTCGAGATCGAGAAACTGGACAATGTAGTCTTCGTGGGCCGTCCGGTTTTCGGCCAGCCTAACACTACCATATCACTGTACAAGATCGACTCGGACGGCAAGGGAGCCAACCTCGTACAGGTGCATCTCGGCCGAGCCTCGGTGAATACCATCGAGGTCCTCAGCGGCTTGCAACCCGACGACAAGGTCATTCTGTCCGACATGTCGGCATGGAGCGACTTCACCCGCATCCGGCTGGAATGAGTCTCACCGCAGAAGCGCAGTGGCCAGCGCGGCGGAGCCGCAACCCAACGAGGCACGGCCATCCTGGCCGTGCCCACGGGCGGGACGCCCGTGCCACGAAATCTTCGCGGCCGCCGAAAAACTTGGGGTATCCCAATGGAGAAGTGAAAATGGCAACAAGAATGGCATTTTGGCGAATGTTACTGGCAGCAGTTTTCGTGGTGGCAGTCTCGATCCAGCCTGCGGCTGGGCAAGGGGACAAAAAGGATCCGGGAGCTGAGGAGGCGACGCACTTCGATTTCTCGAATAGTCGCGCCGCGTTTCCCAACATTTTTGCGCCCTATTTCGGCCGCTATGTTCCCGGGCCACGGCTGGAGAACTCGGCCCGACTGCAAGACCTTATTCACGACGGCAAACTGGTCCTGACGATCGACGACGCCATCGCGCTGGCGATCGAGAACAATTTGGACGTCGGGGTGGCGCGCTACGAGCTCCCTATTGCACAAGCGGACTATCTCCGCACGAAAGGGGGAGGAGCGTTGCGTGGCGCGGCAGGCGCATTTCAATCCACCACAGCTTTTAGCGGCGCTCTCGGCGCAAGTGGGGGCAGTAACGGAAGCGGCGGCGGAGCTAGCGCGACCAGCAGTCTGGGAGGCGGCATCAACCTCGGGGGTGGAGGTTCCTGTTGCGATCCGTACGTATATACCTTGTATGGCTGGAGCAATGCCATCACGCCTATCAACTATTTTCTGCTAGGCGGTGTGCCGGTTGAGACCTCACATAACGCAATCTCTCAAACAGGTTACGGCCAGGGATTCCTGACCGGCACAAGCTTCGCTGTGTCGGAATTCACTCAGCGTTATTCCTCTAACACCGCAACCGATACCAGCCAATTCAATCCGGTGTTTTCTTCGGGGCTTTCGGTATTTTTTAGCCAGAACTTATTAAACGGCTTTGGCTACCGCGCCAACGCTAGATCGATCCGGCAAGGCCCCAACGAGCTGAAGATCGCCATGAGCAACTTTCGAAAGGCCGTAATTACCGAGGTAGCGGCCGTGATGAGCACCTACTACGACCTGCTGGCAGACGCGGAAAAAATCCGCGTGGCTCAGGAGGGGCTGCAAAATGCGGAAAAGCTCCTGGAAAACAACCAAACGGAATTGAAGATCGGCGCTGTTGCACAGTACGACGTGCTCCGTAGCCAGGAGGAAGTGGCGTTGAGGAAACAGGACCTCCTGACGGCCGGAAACACCTTCTCGCAGGATGCCCAATCGCTGAAAGCCAAAATCTCCAAGAGCTTCAACGAGGAGTTGGCCCGGGTGGATATTGTCCCCACTGACAAGCTGCCGGAGCCGCATCCGGAGGATGTGCCCACTTTGGACGAAGCTATGAAAGAATCTGTAAGCCACCGTCCAGAGATCGAGAAGGCCGATCTCGATTTGCGCAACCAGGAGTACACTATCCAGCAGACACGCAATAACCTCTTGCCCGCGCTCACAGCTTACGCTTCCTATACCTTCCAGGGGCTTGGTGGGGCCCTGGGTCATACTTTCTCGAATATTCTTGCAAACGATTATCCTAACGTCGCCTACGGAGTTCAGTTGCAGTTCCCGATTCGCAACCGCATTGCTCAGGCCGACGCCGCTCGGGCTCTCATCGAGCAGAGGCAGTTGCAAATGACGCTTCAGCAGGCCAAGAACCAAGCCGTCTGGGACGTGGCCAAGGCGGTGAGCGCCGTCGAGCAGGCCAAGAGCCAGCTTGACGCGGCCACGAATCTGGAGGCGATTTCGCGCCAGGTGCTTGGCATGCAGCAGCAGAAATTCACGCTGGCTTCGGCTACGGTCGAAGATGTGATCACCGCGCAGACCAACTTGGCAAACGCACAAGGCACTGTGGTGGCGGCGCGCGCAGCTTATGCCAAGGCATTGATCCAGTACGAACAAGCTGCGGGAACGCTGCTCGATAGGAACCACATTGATCTGTCCGAGGCGGTGGGCGGGGAGGTCAAGCGGGCGCCCAACATTCCCGGCGCGCAGAAATAGGGTTCAGGATTCGGGGAGGTTGATAGCTGACGGCTGATAGCTGAGAGCTAACTGACAACTGAAAACCGAGAACTGAGAACTAACCGTTCGAACTCGGGACGAGTTGTCCCAAAATCGGACACTTGAGGAAGGACGATCGCTTGTAACTCAACCTAAGGCATTGAAAATAAAGGTCGTAATCGATAAATGAGTTGGCAGTGCTATTGCCCTAACTATCCCCGGGGAGTATTGACATGGACATACCACGTGAAGATGCAAAACGACAGCGCCGAATTCGCAGAATCATTTATTCCGCAGTGGGCCTATTAGCCATTGCCTCAGTAACTTATGGCCTTTCGCGCCTAAAGCCTGCCGCGCCCAGCGTGGACAAAGCGACGGTCTGGATTGAGACGGTCAAAAGGGGACCGATGCTACTGGAAGTGAGAGGCCTGGGTACCTTGGTTCCGGATGAGCTTTTGTGGATCCCGGCGACCTCAGACGGGCGGGTAGTGCGCAGGCTTCTGCCCGGTATCCACTTGAAAGCTGACACGGTAATCATGGAATTAAAGAATCCCGAGCTCGAGCAAGCCTCCCTGGATGCCGAATGGCAACTCAAAGCCGCCGAGGCAGATTACAACAGTCTGAAAGCCCAGCTTGACAGCAAAATTCTGGACGAAAAGGCGGCCGCAGCCACGGTCCAGGCTGACTACACCAACGCGGTGCTCAATGCCGAAAAGGATGATGCACTGGCCAAGGCAGGGTTGGCGGCAGAACTGAACGCCAAGCTTTCGCGGGCCAAAGCGGACGAATTGACCACGCGCAACAAAATCGAACAGGACCGGTTGGCCGTAAGCGCCGCTTCCGCCACGGCCCAGCTCGAAGCGTCGAAGGCCAAGGTTGAACAGTTGCGCGCTCTTTATGAGTTGAAACAGGCTCAGCTCGGCCGCCTGAACGTGCGGGCGGGTGTTGAAGGGGTGCTTCAGGAAGTGCCGGTGGAGGTTGGCCAACAGGTCACCGCAGGCACCATCCTAGCCAAGGTGGCCCAGCCGAACAAGCTGAAGGCAGAGTTGAAGATTCCAGAGACGCAGGCGAAGGACGTTCTAATTGGCCAAGACGCTTCCGTCAACACGCGGAACGGCATCATTGGCGGCCATGTGGAGCGGATTGACCCGTCGGTGATAAACGGAACCGTGACCGTGGACGTCAAACTGGAGGGCGAGTTGCCGAAAGGCGCGCGTCCCGACTTGAGCGTGGAAGGCACCATCGAGATCGAGAACCTGAAAGACGTTGTCTACGTCGGCCGGCCGGCGTTCGGCCAGCCCAATAGCACGGTGGGAATCTTCAAGCTGGATGAAGAAGGCAACGGCGCCTCGCGAGTACAGGTGAAGCTGGGTCGAAGCTCTGTCAATACGGTCGAGATACTGGACGGACTCAAACCCGGCGACCGCGTCGTGCTGTCCGACATGTCAACTTGGGATGCGTTCAATCGAATCCGGCTGAACTAGCTGTCAGTTATCAGCTCTCAGCTTTCAGCGGTCCGTGGTCAGCCGTCCGTTGCTCGCTTTCAATTGAAGTCAAGGTAGATTCTGGAAGTTGGAGGCTTGCTGAAAGCTGATGGCTGACGGCTGATAGCTTTGTCGAGGCAAATCATGGGCACCCTATTTCAAGACCTTCGCTTCGGTTTTCGCCAACTTGGCCGCAACCCTGGCTTCGCAGTCATCGCCATACTCACCCTGGCGCTCGCGATCGGCGCCAACACCGCCATCTTCACGGTCGCGAATGATTTCCTTTTTCGCCCGCTGCCCTTCGGCAATTCTGACCGAGTGGCCATGGTGATGTGTTACCAGCGCAAGATCATGCAATCGGGGATGGCGACCGCGGGAGGCTGGGCAGACCAGCCGAGCTTCAAGTACTGGCGCGATCAAAACCAGGTTTTTCAGGCCATGGCGGCGTGGGCCGGCGAAGGTGCGCAGGAGCAGAACTACCTGACCGGGCCGGAAGGCCCGGAGCGGGTTCACGCCAAGGAAGTGACGGAAGGGTTTTTCCGTGTGCTCGGCGTGGCACCAATTCTAGGCCGGACATTTTCCGTGGCGGAAGACCAGCCCGGCGGCAACCGTGTGGCGATTATCAGTCACGCGTTGTGGCAAACGCGCTACGGCAGCGACCCCGGAATTATGGGAAAGAAGCTGATCCTGAATGGCAAACCCTTTGAAGTCATTGGCGTCCTGCCGGCTAGATTTCGATTTTCAATTGCGCCCGAGGACGTATGGTTACCTCTTCAAGCCAACCTCGATGAGGGTCCAGGCGGTTACTACTTGCACGCCCTCGGGCTGTTACGGCCCGGAGTCAGGCTTCCGCAGGCGCAGGCAAACCTGGATGCGCTGACCACGCAACTTGCCAAGCTATACCCACAAGAATGGAACTCGGACCAGTACGTCACAGTTGAGAGCCTGCGCGACCGATATGACAAGGAACTCCGCCCCTCGCTCCTGGTGCTGCTGGCATTCGCCGGTCTGGTTCTGCTGATTGCCTGCGCCAATCTTGCCAATCTTCTCTTGGCTCGCGCCGCCGGGCGGCAGCAGGAGATCGCTATTCGCCGCGCCCTGGGTGCGGGGCGTTCGCGAATCGTCCGCCAACTGCTTATCGAAAGCGGATTGCTGGGCCTCGCGGGCGGCGCTGCAGGGGTGTTGATGGCAACCGACGGAGTGGGCTTTCTGTACGTGTTGCTTCCGAGCGCCTGGAACCCGTTAACCCGAGGCGGAATTGACGCCCCGGTGCTCTTGTTCTCCCTGGGGATATCTCTGCTCACCGTCCTGCTGTTTGGAATGGCGCCGGCACTGCGCGCCGCCGGTTTCGACTTGAATGAGACGTTGAAGCAAGGCCTGCGCGATGCGCACTCGGCCGCGGGACTCCATTCCTCTCGAGCGGTGCTGGTGGCGGGCGAAGTGGCGCTGGCGGCAATACTCCTGACGGCAGCCGGACTGCTTGGCAAGAGTTTCATTCGAATTTCCACCGTCGCCATGGGCTTCCAGCCTGATTCTGTCCTGACGGTTGGGCTGTTCCGCCCGGGACAACACATGGGGGAACGATTTTACGACCCTGTTTTGCAGAGGATCACGGCCCTGCCGCAGGTGCGAGCGGCGGGCATCATCAACTATGCGCCGCTTACGGGCGGTGGTTGGGGACAGGACATTGAGATTGAGGGCCGGCCGCACAGCGCGCCTGGCTCGATTTGGGCGGCGCATCGCCAGGCGACCTCAGGCTATTTTCGCGCCATGGGAATCCCTCTGCTCCGCGGGCGATCATTCGAGGAGAGCGACTGGTATCGGTCGAACGCCATCATTAGCGAAGCCATGGCAAAGCAGTACTGGCCCGGCGAAGACCCGATTGGAAAGCGCTTCGGTGTCAACTGCTCCGACTCGCCTTGCGATTGGGACACGGTGGTGGGAGTGGTCGGCGACGTGAAGGAACTTGGTCCGGCCGCCGAGCCCGCCATCGCGATGTACTTCATGGAGAACGGCAACGATATGACGCTGGCGGTGCGCGCGACCGAGGACCCGACAAGGCTCGTCGGCGATATCCGCCAGATCGTTCACAGCATCGATCCCAATCAGCCTATCGGAGACGTGCGCACCATGGAGAGTCTGGCCTCCGAGTCCGTTGCCCCGCAACGCCTCACCATGGTGGTCTCCTTGCTGTTTGCCGCGCTGGCATTGGTACTGGCGATGGTCGGGCTCTATGGGGTGATCTCGTATTCAGTGGCGCAACGAACCCACGAATTCGGCGTGCGCGTAGCGCTGGGAGCGGAGCGAAGAGACATCTTGAAACTCGTCGTGGGACAGGGAGCACGGGTGATCCTGGCGGGAGTGGGAATGGGAATCCTGGGCGCGCTGGCCTTGACGCGATTTGTATCGAGCCTGCTCTATGGCGTGAAGCCCACCGACCCTCTCACCTTCCTCGGCGTAACTCTCCTGCTGATTGCCGTCGCCTTGCTGGCCAGCTACATTCCCGCGCGCCGCGCGACCAAGGTCGATCCGTTGGTGGCGTTGCGATATGAGTAGGTGCCAGGTTCCAGGTGTAGGGTGTCAGGTTCGAGAGTACAGGGAACAGAGACCAGGTCTTCGAGGTTCGAGCCGATGATTGCAAGTCAAGGTTTCGGAGGCGTTAGTGCCTTAAGCGGGTACTCACTTCGGAGCTCCTTCATGATCGCGTCTGTCGAACGTCCTAGCTTCAGGACTCCGAACAACCTGCCGATCGCATCGCCGCTTCCGGTTTTAGAAAAAACCAAGTGCCCGCCCTCCTCGTTCACCTCGAGGACTTGGCCAGCCCGAAAGCCGAGCCGGTCGCGCAGAGGCTCGGGTATAGTAACTTGGCCCCTTGCAGAAACCCTTGTTTTCATAGCTCGATGCTATGAGTTCCCACTTGAGTTGCCAAATCCGTGGACGAAGTATCGAGTTGCTGTCCTCCAGCTATCCGCAAAGAAGGGCGATGTTCGCTGATGGCTGAAAGCTGACGGCTGACAGCTTGCCGACTATCGAGGTAAATGATGGGCTCATTGCTCAACGACGTTCGCTACGGAATTCGGATGCTCTCTAAGAACCGTGGCTTTACTGCCATCGCGGTATTGACGCTGGCGCTGGGGATTGGCGCAAACGCCGCCATTTTCAGCGTGGTGAATACCGTGCTTCTCGAGAGCCTTCCAATCAGGGCAGCCGATCGCCTGGTGGTGATCTGGATTCGCAACCTGGCGCACGGCTGGAGTCGCGTGGGGCCTACGGGCAGGGATTACCTCGATTGGAAGGAACAGAACAAGTCCTTTGAGGACCTGTTCCTGTTCGAACACGGAACCGGAACCATCACGGGCGTTGGCGAGCCGGAGCAGGTGGCGGGCTTGCGGGTGACCACGAATTTCGGCGACTTCTTTGGGATTCAACCCGTTGTGGGCCGGACGTTTCGCCTTGATGAAGCGAAAGGGCGCCACAACTTGTTGATCCTCTCGTACGGTTATTGGCAGCGGCGCTTTGGGTCTGACCCCGATGTAGTTGGGCGTGGCATCACGCTGAACAGCGAGTTGTACACCATCATCGGGGTCCTTCCCGCCTCGTTCGCGGCCATCTTCACGACCGATGTGGTTGTGCCTTTTGACAACGACTGGCTCAAGCGCGCCGGTAACGACTTGGGTGTCTACGGCAGACCAAAACCCGGAATCACCTTCGAGCAAGAGTCTGCGGAGATGAACCTGATTGCTCAACGCATCGAGAGCCAGCGACTCGACCGCAAAGGCTGGGGCGTGGTGCTGGTGCCGCTCGAAGCGGCGCGGGTGGAGTACATCCGGCCGGCGCTCCTGTTGCTGCTGGGCGGCGTTGCTTTCGTCCTGCTCATCGCCTGCGTGAACGTGGCCAACCTGCTGCTGGCGCGCGCCGTCAGCCGTGAGCGGGAAGTGGCGATGCGCATGGCACTGGGCGCCGGACGCTTCCGGCTGATCCGCCAGTTCCTGGTTGAGAGCACTGTACTGGCGCTCGGTGGAGGAAGCGCGGGCCTGTTGCTCGCGGCGTGGGGGACCGGTCTGTTAATGAGAGTGGTGCCTTCGCGCATCCCCGTTCCGAACGCTGCGGACGCGGTTTTGCTGCCTAAGATCCACGTGGACGCGAAGGTCGTCCTCTTCACGCTGGTTGTTTCGCTGCTCACCGGAATCGTCTTCGGCCTGGTCCCCGCCTTTCAGGGCGCAACATGCGACGTTAACGAGTCGCTCAAAGAAGGTGGAAGAGGCTTGCTTGCCAGCCGGGAGGCACACCGTGCGCGCGCCGCACTGGTGATTGGTGAAGCTGCCCTGGCGGTTGTGTTGGTGATCGGCGCCGGCCTGATGATTAAGAGCTTCTGGCGGCTTCTGGAAGCCAACCCAGGCTTCAATCCGCAGCACCTGCTCACCCTGCGAATCAAACTGCCCAACGACACCAAAGACTCGAAATACAGGGAACCGCGGCAGCGGGCATTAACCTTCCAACAGTTCCTGGGCAACGTCGCGGCCCTGCCTGCAGTCCGTTCGGCGGCACTCACCGAGATTATTCCCCTGAGCCAGGACGACATGGATATGGGGCGCTTCATCGTTAAAGAAGCGCCGCCGTCGGTACCGGGCGAGGCCCCCGCGGCGGATTTCAGAGATGTGAGCCCCAGCTACTTTGGGACGATGGGGATTCCGCTTCTTCAGGGGCGGGCTTTCACGGACCACGACAATGCGGACGGCCCCCGGGTCGCGATCATCGACGCGACGCTGGCCCGGCGCTTTTTCCCGAACCAAGACCCGGTAGGAAAACACTTGCAGTTCGCGGAGGTATCGCGGCCGTGGGAAATTGTGGGCGTAGTCGGCGGGGTGCACGACACAGGATTCGATCAGCAACCGCGTCCCACGATCTATTTCCCTTACTTGCAAACCGGCGATCAGACGATGAGCCTGGTCGTGCGCACGGATTCGGAGCCTGGCGCCATAGTACCCGCGATCAAAAACGCAATCCGGGCGGTGGACAAGGATCAGCCAATCTTCAATGTCAAAACCATGGACGAGATCATTTCCGGGGTGGTCTCAGCGCAACGCTTGGCTTTCATTCTGCTCGGGATTTTCGCTTTCCTGGCCCTGACCCTGGCAGCAGTTGGGATCTACGGGGTGACTTCCTACTCCGTCAGCCAGCGCACGCACGAGATCGGCATTCGCATGGCCTTGGGAGCGCGAGGGTCCGACGTGTTCAGGCTCGTGGTTGGACACGGGCTAACGTTGGGGCTGGTCGGTGTGGGGTTGGGCGTGGCCGGGGCGTTAGTTCTGACCCGCTTCCTGGCAAGCTTGCTCTATGGTATCCGCCCTACGGACCCCCTGACTTACCTGGTCGTTTCCCTGGTTTTGACAGCAGTGGCGGCGCTGGCCAGCTACATCCCGGCACGCCGGGCAACCAAGGTCGATCCGATGGAGGCCCTGCGG
>CAWJHY010000091.1:0-26440 GCA_963842495.1 uncultured Acidobacteriota bacterium | reverse complement strand
CGGCCAGGTCGCGGCGGGCGCCGGCGGCCCGCTTCGTCCCCGGCCCTGCGCAGCCTGACCCACGCCCCGTCCGGCGATCCACGCCAGCACCGCCAGGCCGGGCACCAGCATGGGCATCGCCTGGATCAGGTTGGCCAGCATGTCCGCCAGCGTTGCGGCAGCACCGCGCCGAGGCCGAAGGTGATCTCTTCCGGCCTGTACCCGGAGGTGGAGCCGCCACGCCGTGCACCAGGTCGTCGAACAGGCCCACGCCCACGCCGAATAGCGCGACCGAGCCCAGCCACCATCCCAGCGCGGCCGCCGGCACCGCGCACAGCTTCCAGGCCACGACCACCGCCGCCACGGCGCAGCCGAGCACCACGATGTCGGTGTAGCGGACGAAGAACGAGGCGGTCTCCAGGGCCGCGAACCCGGCCAGCCCGATCCAGGTGCGCCGCCGGGTGGTGGCCTCGGCGGCCAGCACCGCCCACAGCAGGGCGCCAGTGCCGGCGGCGATCAGCGGCATCGGTGAACGTCGGCATGTAATCGCGCCAGGCAAACAGCGGCGCCGAGCCCGAGGAGCAGAACAGCACCACGGCGGCCGCCCCGCCGTAGCGGCCCAGCCAGCGCGCTCGACATTGGCCGGCTTTGCCAGAGCGGCTTCGTCAATGGCCTCGGTGGTCATTCCCACTTCTTTGTCGGAAAGCAACACGACCGGCGTGCGCAGGCGTTCGGACCAATTGAACGCTTGGCGAGTCAGTTCGTAACACTCGGCGGCGTTGCTGGGGGCGAAGACGGGGATGGTGTAGCCTCCCGACGTGCAGAATTCGGCAAGGAAGATATCTCCCTGCGCCCCCTGCGTTGCCCCGCCCGTGCTCGGCCCAAGCCTTTGAACCAGCGCGATCACTACCGGCGTCTCACTCATCAGCGCATACTGGACAGTCTCGATCATCAGCGCCCAGCCCGGGCCGGAGGTCGCGGTCATCGCCTTGAGGCCTCGAAGGCTCGCGCCCACGCAGTAGCAGAGCGAGGATATTTCGTCCGGGGCCGAAAGCGCCAAGCCTCCCCAGCCGGGGAGTTCGCGCATCATAACTTCGTAGATTTCGGAGGCCGGCGTTATTGGGTAGCCGGCAAAGAAATGGCAGCCCGCAGCAAGCGCGCCTTCCGCCACCATTCGATTTCCAGAGCAAAGCCTGAAAGACATCTGTGTTGGCCTGCGTTTAGACGGTGCAACACGAGGGCCAAGAGTTGACCTCGGGTCTAAAGCATAAGCCTTGTATTTTCAGATACATACGTTGACGCTGGCGTTTTCCTGTCAGCAACCGGAGGGCCAGATTACGCGCCGGTGGGTGGAAATCCACGGGCAGTTGAGAGTCGAGAGTTGAGAGTCAAAAGTCGAGAAGTAGAGGAGTTGAGGAGTCGAGAAGTCCAGAAGTCGAGGAGATGGGAAACCAACGGCCGTTTCCGGAAATGTGACTGGGACTTTGTGTCGGCTCTTGCACTCTGCTGCTCAACTCTTCAACTCCTCGACTCCTTGACTTTTTGTCCTCATCCTTTGTTTTCATAGACATTCTCGCTTTATTCTCCCGATTCTTGCATTGTGACAGCCCATGGCACTCTGCGGCGCCGAGTCTGTTGGGGCGAACCATACGGCTCTCCGCGACGGGCGGGCACTTGGGCCCTCCTTATTCCGAACCTTACGGCGGCGAATTCGAGCGAGTAGCGGCGCCGCATAATCTCGTTCCCGCAAAAGAAAGCCTCCGGCCCACCCCAGGACAACATTCTAGCCTATCGAGATTGGTTTGTCAAGAGACAGAAAGTCAGTGGGCCGGAAAAATCGCAGACGCGTTGTGGCGGGTGGCAAACGGATCAGCAGATCGGATGACCAGGAGGCCAAGGCGTTTTGTCCACCCGACCTCCCGATCACCCGATCTCCCGATGTGTTTATTGCGCCGCAGGTTGTTGTCCCGCGGTGGGGGCCGCATTCGAGCTGACAGGGTTAGCCGGCGCTCCGCCTTCCGGTGGCTTAGGCGGCTCGAATTCTTCGGGCCGAATCGGCTTCCGAGGCAGCATCTCGTCGAGCATGGCGGCGTTGTAAACGAAGCAGGCCTCAATCACCGCAGCCTGCTTGAGGTCTTCGGCGCGGATGTGCTCGTAGACGTCCAGGTTCGAGTGATGGGTCAGCGTGTCGTAGTCCATCGGGTCCTGGATAAACTGGAAGCCGGGGATGCCGACCGCATCGAAGGACAGATGGTCGGTGCCTCCGGTGTTACGCATGGTGAGAGTGGTCATGCCAAGGTCGCGGAACGGTTCCATCCATTTCTGAAACATGGCCGCCACCAACTCGTTGCCCTGGAGGTATACGCCGCGCACCTTGCCGGTGCCGTTGTCCAAGTTGAAGTACGCGGAGACCAGTTTCTGTTCCGGCTTCAGCTCCAACGGGCCCGTAGGACGGCGCATAAACGCGGGGGTGTTGTCGTCCCTGGAAGGCGGGGGTTCCGGGCGTCCTCCGAAGTGGTTCTTAACGTAGCCGCGGGAGCCAAGGAGTCCTTCTTCCTCACCTGACCAGAGGGCCACGCGAATAGTGCGCCGCGGCTGGACGCCGAGCTTTTTCAGCAGCCGCACGGCTTCCATCGCAACCACTGATCCCGCGCCGTTGTCGGTGGCGCCTTCGCCGGCGTGCCAGGAATCCAGGTGCCCACCGAGCATGACCAGTTGATCCTTGACCTTGGGGTCAACCCCAGGAATTTCGGCAACGGTATCGTAGCCCTTCTCGTCATCGTCGTAGAACTGCGCTTCCACATTCAGTTCCACTTCGACCGGCACTTTCTTGGCCAGCAGGCGGGCCATGCGGCCATAGTGCTCTGCCGCGAGAGTGAGGCGAGGAAAAGTGACCGTCTTGCCCTTATCGTAGCTTCCCCCGCTTTGAACAAAGATGGTGCCGTCCGCTCCGGGCATGCGGGTGATATCGAGCACCGCTGCCACGTGCTCATCGGTGAGAAACTTCTCCAATTCCCGCTGAAAGCGGAAGCGCTGCATAAACTGCTGCCGCATGGCGGGATTGGGACCTCCGGGGCCGCGCGGGCCGCCGGCGGGAATCAGGAATTCGGCGGTCTTGGCCAGTTCCGCGTCATCGTCCCGCCGGAAAAGTGGCTTTTCGCTGGGGTCAGGGATGCGTGGATCGCCGATCATCACGATCTTTCCGGCGAGTTTGCCCTTGTACTTCTCGAGGTCGGCGGGCGTCGTGGCCTCCAGACGCACTACTTCAGCCCGGATCGGGCCGTTTGTCCCGGGCGTCCAGGCCTCCGGCAGAGCCAGGAATTGCATGTAATCCGGCGAGACCATGCGGATCTCGCAGAGTTGGTAAGCCCAACCGCGGCCGAAAGTGCCCCAGGGCTCCAGGTGGGCGTTGACCAGGCCCCATTTGGCGAACTGGTCGCGCGTCCACTCGTTGGCCTTCTTCATATTGGGCGAACCTGTCAGGCGGGGGCCGATGTCGTCGGTGATGTAACTCATGATGTTCATCACCTCACCGTGGTTGAATTCCTCGTCACGCAAGCGGGTGATGAATTCGAGGTCCGGGATTTCCGGCTTGGGAACGGCAGGCGCCGTCGCCTCAGGGGCCGGCGCGGGTTTTGTTTTTTTGGTCGCCGCGCTGAGATTGCCGGCGAGAAAGAGAATTGCAGCCGCCGCGAACGCTGCGGCCACTATACTGTAATTTCTTGGTCGGGTTTCCATGGGAAAGGTTGCGCCTCCATGCGAAAGGAATAGACCCTGAGAGTACCCGACTGAGCTGGGAGATGCAAGCGGGAAGGCAGGCGAGCAGTTGACAGTCGATAGTCAAGAGTCGAGAGTCGCGAGTCCAGAGTCAAGAGTGAAGAGGTTGTAAGTTCGAAGGCCGCAGAGACTCGAGGCTTTTCAGCTTCTGACTTCCGCCTTTAACTTTCGCCTTTCGACTCTCGACTTTTGACTCTTGACTCTCAACTTTTTCCTTCGACGGGCCTAACTGTGACAGAGGATTCCAGTCTAAAGGTGCGAATGGACGAGAGCGACGCAGCGGCTGTGGCGCGAGCATGCGCCGGGGAGACAGAGGCTTTTCGTGTCCTCGTCGACCGATACAGCCGCAAGGTCTTTCGTCTGGCATACCGCATGACGCGAAACGAGCAAGACGCCGAGGATGTGGTGCAGGAGACCTTTCTCAGAGCCTACCGCCGGCTGAAACAGTTTGAATTACGGTCCAGCTTCGGCACCTGGATCTTCCGCATCGCGGTGAACGTGGCTCTCGACCTGACGCGCAAGTTGGGGCGGTACGAACAGGTGGAGCAGCCCATGGGCAGTGACGAAGCCGGCGGGGAAAGAATCGCACAGGTGCCTGCGGCCGAGCCCGCGCCGGATCGCATCCTGCTGAGTGGCGAATTGAAGCACAAGGTGGAAAGCGTGCTGGCCGAAATGAGTCCCCAAGTCCGTGCCGCGTTCGTGATGCGCCACTACGAGGGGATGCCCATTGAAGAAATCGGCAGCGTGCTGGGCCTCAAGGCGAGCGCCACCAAGAACAGCATCTATCGGGCTGTGCAGAAACTGCGGAAGGAGCTGGAACCACTGGTCAAGAGTGCTGTGGTTAGCCAACAGCGTAGTGCCGGCGTCTAGGTAGGCGGGGGAGGTTGTGTTGTCGTCGCGAGACTGACGACCCCCCTCACCCGGCTCCGTCAGCTGACGGACTGATGAAAGCGCCGTCGCGGGCCACCCTCTCCCCCAAGGGGGAGAGGGCGGGGACCGGGTTCGAAACCTTCTCCCTCAGGCGGGAGAGGGCAGCAGTCAAGCTTGTGAAGGTGCGGAACGTGAAACATCCGAGCGAAGAAGAATTGATTCTTTACCATTACGCCGAGCCAGGAGGGCTGCCGCGGGCCAGTTTAGCGGAACATCTGGCAGTCTGTGAATCCTGCCGGGCGCGCTACCAGCGCCTAGCCGCAATTCTGGAGGTCGCCAAAGTGGTCGAACCGCCCGAGGTCGGCGACAACTTCGAAGCCGAGGTTTGGCGGCGTCTCGTTCCACACCTCGAAGCTGCCGCCCCGGAGACGTTCTGGCAGCGCTTCTTGGGCGGTTTCCGGGTTTCAAGGATTCTGGCGCCCGCCGGCGCGGTGGCGCTGGCCGCCGCGCTTGTGGTTGGGGCGTTTTTCGCAGGGCGATTCTGGGCAGGCCGGCCGCGGACCGTGCAGCAGGCAGCGCTTCAGCCGGTTTCGGCGCAGTCGCGCGACCGCATTCTGCTGGTGGCGGTAGGCGATCATCTGGAGCGTTCGCAGATGGTGCTGGTGGAGTTGGTCAATACCCGCCCCCAACGGATGGTGGACATCTCCGCCGAGCGTGAGCGCGCGGAGGACCTGGTGGCGGCGAACCGCCTGTACCGGCTTACGGCGGAGCGCGCGGGCGAGGCGGGGGTCGCAAACCTGCTCGACGAACTGGAGCGAACTTTGATTGAGATCGCCCACAGCCCCTCCAAATTATCCTCGCCGGAATTTGAAGATCTCCGCCGGCGTGTCGAAGCGCAGGGAATCCTCTTCAAGGTCCGAGTTGTCGATTCGCAGGTGCATGAAAGAGAAAGGAAGTCGATAGAAGACTTGAGCCGGCGGGGGTCCTAGAGGCGGGCTTCCCCCGCATTCCGGGAACGACTGGTAGCCGCCAGGAGGAAAAGGATGACCGGGACTTATAGAAGTTTATTGAGGTTGGCCTGGGCAGCAATCGTCACCAGCGCAATCTTGGCGACGGCGCCACGCGCTGTATGGGGTTCGCCTCTGCAAGAGCAGACAGATGGCCAAGATGCACAAATGAGCGCGATGACCTCGGTGGCGGACCAAGATGCTCAGGACCGCGAGCAGGAGCAGCGTGACCGTGAGCAAGAAGCACGCGGTCGAGAGCAGGAAAAGCGCGACCGTGAGCAAGAGGCACGCGACCGTGCCCAGGAGCAGATTGATCGTGAGCACGGTCTCTACGAACAAGCCACGGAGCAAATCGACAGCGGCAAACTGCAATCAGCGATCGAAAAGCTCAACACGATTATTTCCGAGCACGGTGCCCACGCCGAAGGAGCGCTGTACTGGAAGGCCTACGCTCTGAACCGGCTTGGGCAGCGGTCGGATGCGCTCGAGGCGCTCGAAACTCTGCGCCGCACTTTCCCTCAGAGCCGGTGGCTGGACGACGCCAAAGCACTCGAGGTTGAGGTGCGGCAGTCGTCCGGACAGAGCGTGTCGCCTGACGCCGAAGGCAATGAAGATTTGAAGCTGATCGCCATCAACAGCCTGTTGGGTAGCGATCCCGAGCGGGCACTGCCCATGCTCGAGAAGTTTCTCAATGGACCCCAGCCGCTCAACCTCAAGGAGCGGGCGCTGTTCGTCCTAAGCCAGAGCGGCTCACCCAAGGCGCGTGAGATCGTGGCCAAAATCGCCAGCGGCAACCGCAATCCTGAGCTGCAAATGAAGGCGCTCCGCGACCTCGGCCTCTTTGGCGGCAAGGAAAGCCGCGCCACGCTGGAAGAGATCTACAAGTCGTCGCATGACATGGAAGTGAAACGCGCCATCTTGCAGAGCTTCATGGTGGGCGGCGAAAAGCAGCGCCTGCTGGAGGTGGCGAAAAGCGAACAGTCGCCCCAGTTGCGCGCTGAGGCCGTGAAGCAACTGGGTGTAATGGGGGCGCGGGCGGAACTCTACCAGCTCTACCAGAATGAGACTTCCGTTGAGGTCAAGCGGAACATTTTGCAAGGGATGTTCATAAGCGGCGACGTCGAACATACAATGGAGTTCGCGCGCGCCGAGAAGGACGCCGAACTGCGCCGCCAGGCGGTTCGTAACCTCGGCCTGATGGGCAAAGAAAAGACCGTTGATGCTCTCACTTCCATTTATAACAGCGACAAGGATGCGGAGATCAAGCGCACAGTGATCCAGGCGTTCTTTCTCCAGGGCAACGCCAAGCCGCTTATCCAAATCGCGCGGCAGGAGAAAGATGCGTCACTGAAGAGAGATGCGGTGCAGAAACTGTCGCTGATGCACAGCAAGGAATCGACCGACTTCATGATGGAACTGCTGAATAAGTGAAGTTGTGGAGTCGAGAAGTCGAGGAGTTGAGAGCGGAGATCAACATGAAGATGACGCGAGCGATTTCACCATCAATAGTAGAGAGAGGTCGAGTTTTCGCGGCTTACTGTTTACTGCTCACCTTGGGTTGTGTGCTCGCCGTGGCGCAGGAGCCGCATGTGATTAATGCCAAAATGCGCAGCGCATCCGCCGCCGCGGGCCTGGCGAGCGCTTTCCACTCGATCCAAGCGGGTGAAAGCGGTCCGGCTTGGATCGGCTACGCCGTGCCGGTTGTCCCCGGGAAGCATCAGATGTGCTGCAACGGATCCATTGGAGACTTCTCAGATGGGGAGTGCGGCCGGTGCCGGCTGGAGAACCGGCAGGGTGGGGACGGAGGCCAATCGATAAAGACGGGCGAGATAAAGAGCGTCCAACTGGAGTCTCCGCCCACTTTTCTGGTGCTCTACCGAGCGGAAGCGGGAAGAATTCAGAAGATTCGGACCTTCTCTCCTGGTTGCGAACTTGATGCGGGCGGACTACCGTTGATCTGGCTGACGGGCGTACGGCCGGCAGAGAGCGTGGCTTGGCTTAACTCATTCGTGAAGGCTACCGGGGCAGGTTCTGAAGGCGAGAGCGACGACGAGAATCACCTCGGCGATTCGGCGCTAACGGCCATCGCCTTTCATGGTGACAACTCCGCCGAGCGCGCCCTGGAGGGTTTCGCCGCGAACGGCCAGCCGGAACGCGTGCGCGAGCACGCCTCCTTCTGGCTGGGAGCGGCACGAGGGCGGCAGGGCTATGAGGCTCTCACGCGCCTGGTGCGGGACGATGCGGACGAGCACTTCCGCGAGAAGGCCGTATTTGCGCTCTACGTCAGCAAAGATCCGGAGGCCGTGGACGCCATCATCGGCGTCGCCCATCACGACTCGAGCGCCCACGTGCGAGGGCAGGCGTTGTTCTGGCTGGCGCAGAAAGCCGGCAAGAAAGCCGAGGCCACCATCACCGAGGCCATCGAAAATGATCCCGAGACCGACGTGAAGAAACGCGCTGTCTTCGCCCTCAGCCAGCTTCCCAAGGATGAAGGCGTGCCCCTCCTGATCCAGGTGGCAAAGACGAACACCAACGGCGTGGTGCGCAAGCAGGCTATGTTCTGGCTTGGCCAGTCGCACGACCCGCGCGCATTGGCGTTCTTCGAAGAAGTTCTGTCGCATTAAACACCAAGACCTTCCCCACCACAGAGGCCGTGAGGCATTGAGGATTGAGAAAGCCGTGCCTCTGCGTCTCTGCGCCTCTGTGGTGAAAAACGATCTTTCCACGCCTCCACTCGCAGGGCGTGCGAAAGAACCGCCCCTGTCGACCAAATCAAGCGTATAATCCCGTTTCATTTCGGGAGTAGTTTAAGACTGGCCTTCAGGCCAGCATCTCCCGACCCTTTGCTTTGCTCAGGGCGGGCTCTAAAGGTTGGCGCTACGCCCAAACCAGAACAGTACCCGGACGGGCGACGATCTTGGTGGTTGGCCGGAATTGTCGTACAATTGTTAAGGTAATCAGTTCAGCCAACACAACATTGCAAGGAGGAGTAGCCATGTCAACCCGCCATTCATCCGGTGAGATTCGCCTTGATGTGACTGCAGGCCGTGAGCAGGCGCAGGCAAGGCCAGACGCAGAGACTCCTTTCCGGGTTGCGATCCTGGGGGATTTTAGTGGCCGCGCGAACCGCGGTTTGCTCGAGAGCGGGGACGCCCTCGCCAGCCGTCGTCCGATCCTGGTCGACCGCGACAATTTTGATTCCGTGCTGTCCAAGCTCACGCCGCGCCTGGATCTAACGCCGGGTGGAGAGGATGACTTCTGCATCTCACTAAGGTTTTCCGATCTGGACGATTTTCATCCTGACAGACTTTTCGAGCAGGTCCAGATATTCCAAAAGTTGCGGGAAACGCGCCGGAAGCTCGCCGATTCGGCGACCTTCGCCAAGACGGCTTCTGAACTGGGCTTGCGGCAGGAGACGGCGCCCCACCCCGTAGTCCCCTCCCCGGCCGGGGAAGGGAATCAGGGGCGGGGCGGGCAGGCCAGGGTGTCGGCCGCGGACGTACAGCGCCTGGCTTCGGGAAGTTTTCTGGACGAGATGGTGGAAGAAACCGAAAGCAAGGCGCAACAAGAACAGTCAACCAAGCGGCAGGACGAATGGAGCAGGTTGTTGAACAAGCTCGTTGCCCCTCATCTGGTGGCTAAAGCAGATCCTCGACAGGCGGAACTGGTCGGGTTGGTTGACAAAGCCACCAGCGCGCAGATGGGAGCGTTACTGCACGCCCCTGCCTTTCAAGCCCTCGAAGCAGCATGGCGCGCGGTCTACTTTCTGGTGCGAAACGTCGAGACGGATATTAACCTCAAGTTGTTTCTGATTGACGTTTCGAAGCAGGAACTCGCCCAAGACCTGTTGACGTCCGGCGATTTGAGATCGACCGGAATGTACAAGTTGCTGGTGGAAAGGACCGTCGGCACGCCGGGGGCGGATCCTTGGGCAGTGATTGCAGGAGATTTCACCTTCGGGCCTGGCTTGCAGGATGGCGAGTTGCTGGCCCGAATCGGCAAAGTGACCGCAAGCGCCGGCGCGCCCTTCATCGCGGGAGCGAGTCCGCGCCTCTTGGGCTGCGATTCCGCAGTAGGTTTGCCTGAAGTGCGGGAATGGAAACTGGCGATGTCCGGCGAGTCTGCCGCATCCTGGCAGAGGTTGAGGAGTTCTGCTGAAGCTCGCTATGTGGGCTTGGCGTTGCCGCGTTTTCTTTTGCGACTGCCGTATGGAAAAGAAACCGAGCCCATAGAGCGATTCCAGTTCGAAGAAATGCCGGATCCCGGCGCCCATGAGAATTACCTCTGGGGCAATGCAGCCTTCGCCGCTGTCTTGTTGCTAGCGCGGTCTTTTGCAGAGCACGGCTGGGATCTACAGCCGGGCGCGCATTCGCAAATAGACGGGCTGCCCGTCTACATTTATAAGGCAAAGGGCGAAACGGAAACCCTGCCGTGCGCCGAGACTCTTTTGACGCAGACGGCGGCAGAAGAGATGATGGAACGGGGTTTCATGCCGCTTGCCTCGTTGAAAGATCAGTCGGCGGTGCGACTGGTTCGATTTCAGTCAATAGCTGACCCCATCAGCGCCTTGGCAGGACGCTGGGAATCTTGAGACGATGTCAAATCCTGAGTTAAACCCTTACGACGAAGTTGCCTACCCATCGCTTCCTATTGCTCACACTCATCCTGACCGGCTGGCGACAGTCGGGATGCACTTCGGCATGCGACCGGCGCCGGTGGAGCGCTGCCGGGTGCTGGAGTTGGGGTGCTCCAGCGGCGCCAACTTGTTGGCGATGGCCGTCGGTTTGCCGGAAAGTGAATTTGTGGGCGTTGACCTGGCGGGGAAACCGATTGCTCGTGGGAAGGCCATGGCGGAGGCACTGGGGCTGAAGAATCTTACCCTGCGGCAGGCGGACTTGCTGGAGATGGCCCCGGAGTACGGCAAGTTCGATTACATCATCGCCCACGGCCTTTACACCTGGGTTCCGGCGCCGGTTCGCGAGCAGATCCTGGCCATCTGCAAGGCCAGCCTGCAACCCCAGGGGATCGCGTATGTCAGTTACGACGCCTTTCCGGGAAGTTATTCCCGCGTGATGGTGCGCGAGATGATGTTGTTCCACATTCGAGATTTTCGCGACCCACAGCAGCAGCTCCAGCAGGCCGTGACCTTGCTCAAGCTATTGGCAAATTCGGGGAAAGAATCCGAGCCCTACACAAAAACACTCCGGGACGAGTCTGAGCGCATGTCCACGCGCTCCAGGGAGGGCCTTTACCATGACGAGTTATCGCGGGATTTCCAGCCGTTCTATTTCTACCAATTCATGGAGAATGCCCGCCGCCATGGGCTGCAGTTCTTAGGCGATACTGACTTTCTTGAGATGCACAGCGGGGGGCTGTCGCCGCAGGCGAAGGAAGTGCTCGACAAGATTTCCGACGACATCATTTTGAGGGAGCAGTACCTGGACTTCATGTGCGGCCGAGCCTTCCGGAAAACGCTCCTTTGCCGCGACGATGTGCCGCTCGATCGCTCCGGGAAATCCGTTTCCGTGAGGTCCTTCTTCATATCAACCCAAGCGCGCCCGAAAGCTCAGTTTCCGAACCTCGCTCCGGAAGCGGAGGAAACATTCTGCAGCGCCAGTGGCACCGAACTCACGACGTCGAACCTTCTGGCGCGCTCGCTGTTCTGGTATCTCATTAAGTCGCGCCCGGAGCGAGTCCCTTTTGAAAAGCTGGCGAGAGAAGCCGAGTGCAGAGCGCGTCAGGAATTGGGCTTTGTTCCAAAACCAGACCAGGACACTGCCTCAGAGGTTGCTGATTTTGTCTGGAGCACTTACCTGGCAGGATTGCTCGAGCTGCATGTTCACGTTCCCCCGTTTGCCACTCAGGTCAGCGATAGGCCGGTGGCTAGCCCGCTGGCTCGACTGGAGGCTCGGAACGGGAACGTGATTACTACGCTGCACTGCCGAAGCCTGCATCTGGGCGATTCACTGCAAAGAGGAGTGGTGATGCTGCTCGACGGCACACGCGACCACACCGCTCTCCGCAGAGATCTGCCCGAGATATTCAAGTCCGGGAATCTGATCATGGAGGAAGGCGGCCAGCCAGTGGTTGACATGCAAACTGTGGAGAAAAGGATTGACGCCGAGACCGAGGAGTTTTTGCAGGATCTGGCACGCGCGGGGGTTCTGATGAAGTGATCTGGGGGAGCGCGGGAGCTGACTACAGGCATGCCGCTGCCGCGGGGCGGGTAGCACAGGAGGGCAACTTGGGGTCACGAACCGAAGAGCTGAACAGCGTGCGGGCGTTGCGATTGCCGCTCGAAGCTTCGCCTCATTTCGCTTGCTTGCGTGATTTTCTGCGCAATTCAGACTTCTATGAGCCGCCCATTTGCCGCCGGGTTGGCATGACCGGGCTCAGCGATTTTCTTTCCAGTGACCGCACGCGGATAACCCTTTCGGGTGAATCTGACACCCTGGGAGTATTGATTCGTTTGTTCCTGGTTGGGGAGTCGCTGGAGGCCAAGGTCCTGGAATCCGCGCTCCCGGCAGGCGTGGTGGCAGCCATGATAGAGTTAGGCCTGCTGATTCAAGGTCCAACTGACTTCGCCCCACCCCTTGCTCCCCTCCCCAACCGGGGAGGGGAAACAGAGGTGGGAGCGCCTAGGAAAATGTACGCTACGGTGGCGCTCTATCCGGTTGGGGGGTTGTTCATCGCTTCGGACCGCTGGACTTTGCCGCAGGGGAACCTCACGGAATTGGCCGAAGATTTTGTTTTTTCCGCCATTACGCCCAACACTTCGCAGTTCATTGCGACTTTGCCGAAGGAGCCTTGTGACGCCCTTCTCGACCTCTGCTCCGGCACAGGCGTGGCGGCGCTCGACGCGGCAACGCGCGGGTGCCGCGCCACATGGGCTGTCGATATTACCGGGCGATCTACGGAGATGGCGCATTTCAACCGTCTGCTGAATGGAGTCAACAACGTCACCATCATGCAAGGTGACCTCTATGAGCCTCTGGACGACTTCACCTTCGACCGGATTGTCTCTCATCCGCCGTATATGCCGGTGCTGAGCCGCGCCCAGGCCTTCTACGACGGAGGCGTGGATGGAGAACAGGTGACCCGGCGCATCGTCATGGGACTGCCGAAGCACCTGCGTCCCGGCGGGCGCTT
Source organism: uncultured Acidobacteriota bacterium (assembly GCA_963842495.1). Classification (GTDB taxonomy): domain Bacteria; phylum Acidobacteriota; class Terriglobia; order UBA7540; family UBA7540; genus CAVROP01. The sequence goes on along the minus strand of CAWJHY010000091.1, from coordinate 13,658 downwards.
TTATTGCATGGCGCAAGGAGCGGACCGCGAAGGCGCCCCTTTCGAGCAACGTGTGAGGGCCTGGCTCGGCGAAGCGCAGTCGGAATTTGATGTTCTCGTCATCGTCCGGCAAGATCAAGCCCCTTCAGACACCGCATTGCAATACGCGGTGAAGTCCAAAGGGGGTGGCGGGGCGGTCCGACAAATGAGAGAAATGCTGAGGGACCTCGGTGTGCAGAATATGAGCTACGGATGGCTGATCATACAGCGCCGTGACGATGCTCGTCCTGTCTTCACCGCCCGGCGGTCTGTTGGCCGCATATCGACCCGGGGGGAGGTCGATTGGCTCTTGAATTGGGAAACCGCACTTATGGAGCCCGGGTTCATCGAAAAACTCGCCGAGGCGCACCCTGTCGCCAGGCCTTCATTTGAGCTTCACACCGTCCACCGCATGAAGGGCGGAGATTTGCTTCCGGAGGAGTTCAGGCTGAAGACGGAGTATCCTTTTAGCGTTGAATGCCGGGTGCAGCCTTGGGTGGGGTTCCTGCTTCCGCAATGCGACGGGAAGTCGTCGGTGCGGGAACTCCTCGAATTCTGCAAGCGGAGCAATTTTGTCCATGTGGAGACGCCTCTGCCGGAGTTTGTCAAGCTGCTGGCGGTTTTTATCTCAGGCGGCTTCCTTGAGGTGGAGGAGGCTCGATTGCCGGAGGGCGCCGCAGGCAGGTAAAGGGGGCGCCAGAATTTAGGTATGCACTTTTCGCACCACTCGCCTTGAATTTTGAATTGACAAGAACTCGCTGACGTGTTAACAATATAGAAGTTCAGGAAAATCAGCAAAAAAGAAATTCCAATAAAGGGGTGCCGAATGCCACAGAGCGTCCAGAAGAAGCTTGAGAGGGTACGTCCGCCGCGTGTCCACGTGACCTACGACGTGGAAACCGGTGGCGCCATAGAGATCAAGGAGCTTCCATTCGTGATGGGAGTTCTGGGTGATTTTTCAGGTCAGCCTACAGAACCTTTGCCAAGGCTGAAGGACCGGAGGTTCGTCGAAGTAAACCCGGACAATTTTGACAGTGTGTTGGAGAGCATGAAGCCTCATCTGGCCTTCGCGGTCGAAAACAAGCTCAGCGAAGATGCGGAGGCAGGACAGTTGAAGGTCGGTTTGGATTTCAAGAGTATGGACGACTTCGCGCCGGAGAATGTGGCCAAGCAGGTCAAACCTCTGCGCGAACTGCTTGATCTGCGCACTCGGCTCAATGACTTGAAAGGCACGTTGCAGACAAACGATAAACTCGATCAAGTCCTGCTTGATGCCGTCAGCAACACTGACAAATTGAACCAGTTGAGAGCGGAACTGGGTGGCAAGAAGGAAGGGGAAGAGAAGGAGGGATCCAATGGCTAACCAGGAAATGGCCAAGACGCCGGCAGCGGCGACCGAGCAAGTGGCGGAAAAGGGATTGCTGGACCAGATCGTTGAACAAGGCAAGGTCGGAACGGATGCGGTCACGCGAGAGCGGGGTAAGAGCCTGGTGAAGGAGTTTATCAACCAGGTGCTGGAAGGGCAGGTCACGATTTCGAAAGACACCGAGGCGATGATCAATGCCCGGGTCGCGCAAATCGACCACTTGGTTTCCATTCAACTCAATGAGATCCTGCACCATCCCCAGTTTCAAAAGCTGGAAGGAAGCTGGCGCGGCTTAAAGTACCTTCTCAGCCAAAGCGAAACCAGCCCGATGCTGAAGATACGCGTTATGAACGTATCGAAGAAGGATCTTCTGCGCGATCTGCAGCGCGCGCCCGAATTCGACCAGAGTGCCCTATTTAAGAAGATTTATGAGGAAGAGTTCGGGGTTTTCGGCGGCGATCCCTTTGCGGCGATCGTCGGTGACTACGAGTTCGGCAAGCATCCGGAGGACCTGGAGTTGCTGGAGAAGGTGTCGAACGTTGCAGCGGCTGCGCACGCACCATTCTTGACGGCTGCTGCCTCGCAACTTATGAATATGGAGAGCTTCACGCAACTGGACCAGCCGCGCGACATCGCCAAGATTTTTGATACTACCGAGTACGCCAAATGGAAGGGTTTCCGCCAGAGCGACGATTCGCGGTACGTGGGGCTTTGTGTGCCGCACGTCTTGATGCGGCTGCCCTATGGCCGTGACACGGCCCCGGTAGATGCGTTCAACTACGAAGAGGGTGTGGACGGCACCGATCACTCCAAATACCTTTGGGGGAACGCCGCCTATGCCATGGGAGCGCGCTTGACGAACGCCTTCGCCCAGTACGGCTGGTGCGCGGCCATCCGAGGCGTCGAAGGGGGAGGCTTGGTGGAAGGCCTGCCCGCGCATACTTTCCGCACCGATGAAGGTGACGTGGCGTTGAAGTGCCCCACGGAAATTGCGATCACCGATCGCCGTGAGAAGGAACTGGCTGACCAGGGGCTGATTCCGTTGGTGCATTGCAAGGGGACGGACAAAGCAGCATTCTTCAGCGTGCAGTCCACCAACAAACCCAAGTTGTATGACAGCGATGCGGCCAATGCCAACGCCCGGCTGTCCGCGCAGTTGCCCTACATCATGGCCACCTGCCGGTTCGCCCACTACTTGAAGGCGATGATGCGGGATAAGATCGGCAGTTTCACCACCCGCGAAGAGATTCAGAAGTTCCTGAACCGCTGGATTTCGCAATACATCACGACGGACGACTCCGCAACCCAGTCCGTGAAGGCCAAGTACCCGTTGCGGGAGGCGCGCGTCGACGTGGAAGAGGTGAAGGGCAAACCTGGCGTATACCGCGCCGTGTGCTACCTTCGCCCGCACTTCCAACTCGACGAGCTTACGGTTTCGCTACGGCTGGTGGCATCGCTGCCGCAGTCTGCCAATAAATAACAGCTTGGGGGCGGGTGGCGCGCAAGAGCCCGCCTCGTATTCGTTCAAATTCCAAATCTTACGAGGAGAAGAATATGGCGATTGAATACCATCTGGAAGTTAAGGAAGCGCCGGGCGAAAGCGCGTCCACGAAGCACAAGGGGCAGATCGAACTCCTGTCGTGGAGTTGGGGCGCAAGCAACCCGACGACCATCGTGGGCGAGGGTATGAGCGCTGGAAAAGTTTCGATGTCCGATCTCAGTTTTACTAAGAGAGTGGACAAGGCCAGCCCCAAGCTGTTGACCCTTTGCGTCACCGGAGATCACGCGAAGGAGGCGACCCTGTATTGCAGCAAGCAGACCGGCCAGAAGACTCCCGAAGACTTCCTGATCATCAAGTTGACGGAAGTCTACGTCTCGAGCTTTCAATGCGGAGGCTCGTCAGGCGAAGAAACGGGGACGGAATCCATTTCGGTGTCCTACGCTACCATCGATTATGATTACAAGGTGCAAGGGGCAGATGGCAAGCTGGTTTCCGGCGGTGAAGTCGAGTACGACCTCAGGAAGAGGGAGCAGAAATAGGCTGTAGTCTGGCCAATGTGCTGACCCCGCGTGGCGGGGTCAGCGCGACACTACCATGGAAAACGCGAATCACCTCTTTCAGGCTGGTAAACTCAAGGAGGCGATTGAGGCGTTGGGGGCGGAGTTGCGCAATAGTCCTGAGGACACCCGGCGCCGTACATTCCTCTTTGAATTGCTCTGCTTCGCGGGAGAATACGATCGAGCAGAGAAACAACTAGACTTGCTGGCGGACGCCGGTCCCAATAGCGGCATGGGGGCACTGCTTTACCGCAGTGCCTTGCAGGCTGAGAGGACGCGGCAGGACCTGTTTCAGAAGAAGGAATACCCCAGGCCTGCCGGAGAAACCTCGCCAGGCGCAGAGACCGTCGCGGGTACGCTGAATGGCAAGCCCTTCCAGGCGATTGCGGACGGCGATCCTCGGATTGGGCCTCGCCTGGAGGTATTTGCCGGCGGGAATTATCTCTGGATCAATTTTGCACATCTGGCCTCCGTCAAGATGGAGCCGCCACGCCGCCTGCGCGACTTGCTGTGGACCCCGGCTGTAGTTCGCGCGGGCCCCGCTTTGAAGGGCACCGAGCTGGGTGAAGTTTTGATACCTGCCTTGTCCCCCTTTGCCGCACAGCATTCTGATGATGCTGTCCGCTTGGGCCGGATGACGGTTTGGGAAGAAGACGAGTCGGGTACGGCGGCGCCCATCGGCCAGAAGATGTTGCTGGTGGACGGCGAGGAATTTCCGCTTCTCGAAGTCCGACAATTGGAGTTCAATTTACCGCAGGTTACGGTCTAGCTCAGAATGCCTCTTCCTGATAATCTACTCAACCCGATTCCAGGCGAAAAGCCCTGCGGCCAAGACCTGCGTTACGCTCCGGTTTACGATCAGATTAAGGAAGCACGACGGGAACAAGAGGGTTATGAGCCCGGGGAATGGATCAAACGGGCAGACTACCCCCTGGTCGTAAAGCTTTGCACCGAAGCTCTTGCCAACAAGACGAAAGACCTTCAACTTGCCGCATGGCTTACGGACGCTGTGCTGCACACCGAAGGTTTTGTTGGGCTGAAGCAAGGGTTGGACCTCCTTCACGGCTATATTGGTACTTTTTGGGACGGCTTATACCCTCAACTCGAAGATGGTGACGCAGAGCTGAGGGCGGCGCCCCTCCAGTGGATTGGCTCGAACCTTGTCCTGCCTCTTCAAACTGCCCCCATTAACAAGGCCAAGCACGGCTTGCTGGACTATACCGAATCAAAAAAAGTCGGCTACGAAGAACAGGCCGACACTAGCGATAAGAAAGAGGCGCGGGCCAAACTGCTCGAGCAGGGGAAGGTCGCGCCGGAGGATTTCGATAAATCCTTCACCGAAACTCCCAAGGCCTTTTACCTCGCCGCTGAGGGCGCACTCGACGGCAGCATTGCAACCGTGGGGGCTTTGGATACTCTCTGTCAGGAGAAGTTTGGTGATGTCGCGCCGAGCTTCTCAGATCTGAAGAAAGGCCTGGAGGCGGTCCGGCACAGTGTTCACCTGCTCCTTCAGAAGAAACGAGAGACTGAGCCGGACCCCGTTGAACCCGGCGCGGAGGGTGCCGGGCCGCAGGGGGCCGAAGAGGGTGCAGCAGGCGAGGGGACCGCGAGTGGCGCAGCAACTGGCCGGGGGGTGGCCGGTATCGTCATCCCTCTGGCAGACGGGGAGCCCGCCCCACGTCGGGATGCAATCGCCAATGTGGTTCGCGCCGCGGCGACCCTGCGGAAGCTGGACCCTTACAGCCCGGGGCCTTACCTGATGCTGCGGGGGTTACGGTGGGGCGAACTTCGCGCCGCTCTTCAGGCACCGGATCTGACTTTGTTGGAGGGGCCGCCCACGGCGCTGCGGCAGCACGTCAAGCGGCTGGCGATTGAGGGAAAGTGGGAGGAGTTGCTGGAGGCGGCTGAAAACGCCATGTCGCTTCCCTGCAGCCGGGGTTGGCTGGATTTGCAGCGCTTCGTTGTGGATGCGTGTGTAGGTTTGGGAAACAAGTATGACGGAATCGCTGTCTCGATTCGCTCGGAGCTGAAGGCGCTCCTACGGGCTCTGCCGCAACTCCTGGAGATCAATCTGCTCGACGATACCCCGGCAGCCAACAGCGAGACCCGAGCGTGGTTGCAAGAGTTGGCGGCAGAGCCGGAGGCTCAGCCGGCGCCGGAGACGGCGCCTTCGGATGCTCCGGTGGCGGAGGCGCCGGTGCTACAGAATCACTCCGCTCCGGGTTGGCACCGCAAGTTCGTTGACAGCTACGAACAGGCCCGCCAGGCGGTGAGCGCCGGACAAGCCCAGAAGGCCATCGACCTGATGCGTTGCGAGGTTGAAAGGCAACTTTCGGGAAGGGGCCAGTTCTTCCGCAAATTGCAGCTTGCCGAGATCTGCATCGCGGCCGGCCAGGCCCAAATCGCTCAGCCCATTCTCGACGATTTGGTGACGATCTTCGATAATAATCACGTGGAACAGTGGGAGGATAGGGCAGTTGTGGCCAAAGCCCTGGTGACGATTATTAAGAACAGCCAGCGGGTACAGGGAGACGAATCGGAAAAGTTCAGACTTTTCCAAACGGTGGTTCGTCTCGATCCTGTCCAGGCTATTTCCTGCCTTGAAACCTGATGCCGACAACCCAAAGGGAAGGCCCCGTCACGTTGTCGGTGCTTGACCGACTCATCGATGTGGAGCCCGAGCGCAAACTGGAGCCCCCGCTGAGCAGGGCCCAATCCGTGCGTGACCTGAAGGCTGCCGTGCGTCGCGACCTGGAGTGGCTGCTGAACAGCCGCAAGACGATCGAAGAGTCCCCAGCCTCTCTCAAAGAGGTAGGACGGTCCGTTTACAACTACGGACTGCCGGATGTTACAAGTTTGTATCTACGGTCGCCCAAAGACCAGGCCTTCCTGCTCGAGTCAATCAAGGCGGCGGTCAGTTTTTTCGAGCCCAGGCTTCTCAACGTCAAGGTGAGGATGGAACCGGCGACGGAGGATAAACGTGTCATCCGCTTTGCCATTGAGGGATTGTTGCGCATGGATCCGGCGCCCGAGCAAGTGTTGTTCGATACCATGCTGGAGCCGATGAGCGGACAATATCAGGTCAAGGGTTCGTAGCATGCGCGATGATCTTCTGGAATATTACGAGAGCGAACTGAGCTTCCTGAGACAGATGGGAGCGGAGTTTGCCGAGAAGCATCCCAAAATAGCCGCACGCTTGCAGTTGGAAGCCACCCGCTGCGACGACCCCCATATCGAGAGGCTGCTGGAGGGTGTTGCCTTCCTCGCTGCTCGGGTTCACCTGAAAATTGACGATGAGTTCCCCCAGATCACGGAAGGCCTGCTGAGCGTGATCTATCCACATTTCCTCAGGCCCATCCCTGCCATGACGATCGCGGAGTTTCGTCTGGACCCGGCGCAGGGCAAACTCACCTCGAGCTTGAAGATACCTCGCGGCTCGGTGCTTTATTCGCGGCCCGTCGAGGGCGTGCCCTGCAAATTCCGTACTTCCTACGAGGTGACGCTCTGGCCCGTCGAGATCGCCGAGGCGAAGTGGTTGACGCCGGATAAGCTGAATCCTCCCTTGCGCGCCCCGGAGGCGGCTGCGGCCCTGCGAGTGGAGTTGCGCTGCCTTTCCGACCTCACCTTCGATAAACTCAATCTCACCTCGCTCCGATTCTACCTGCATGGCGAAGGGGACATCGTCCACACGCTTTACGAATTGCTGAGCAACAATTGCTATCAAGTAGTGCTCAGAGACCCTGCCAACATGCGCAAGCCTCCCGTCACTTTGACCGAGAATCCCCTGCGCCCCATGGGCTTCACCGAAGACGAGTCCATGCTGCCGTACCCGCGCAGGTCGTTTGTGGGTTACCGGCTTCTTCAGGAATACTTTTCGCTGCCGGAGAAATTCTTCTTCTTTGAGCTGCGCGGGTTGGAAGGGCTATCGCGCGCCGCTCAGGGCGGCCGCGCTGAACTGATTTTCCTCGTCTCCCCTTTTGAAGCCAGCCACCGGCAACAGCGGTTGGAAGTGGGGATCAACGCGAAGACGCTCCGCCTGGCATGTTCGCCGGTAATTAACCTGTTTCCCCAAACCGCTGAGCCCATTCTCTTGACTCAGAACCGGTCGGAGTATCCCATCGTGCCCGATGTACGGCGCAGGAATGCCACGGAAATATTCTCGGTTGACGAGGTCCTGAGTTCGAATCCCCAGACTCACGAGATTACGCACTACGAGCCGTTCTACGCTTACCGCCACAGGACCCCGAGGGACAAGAGTCAAACCTTCTGGCATACGACGCGCCGCCTCTCCCGCCGCAAAGGCGATGAAGGCACGGAAATGTTCCTGCACCTGGTTAATCTCGGCTCGCGCGACTCCCTGCCCGAGGCCGAGACCATCACAGTTCGCTGTACGTGCAGCAACCGCGACGTCCTGGCGCGCTTGCCGTTTGGGAATGAGAGCGGCGACTTCGAAATCGAGGGCGTCGGCTCCATCAAAGGCGCCATAGCCCTCCGCAAACCCACCGCTACCCTCCGCCCGCCCCTGGGGAGGGGCGCGCTTTGGCGTCTTATTTCCCACTTGGCCCTGAATTACCTATCGATCGCGGAGGAGGGCAAGGAGGCGTTCCAGGAAATCCTCCGGCTGTACAATTTTTCGGATTCGGTTGACCTCGAAAAGCAAGTGGCGGGAATCATGAATCTGCAAAGTCAACGTCACTTCGCGCGCATTATTTCAGACAATGGCATAACCTTCGCCCGCGGGACGCGAGTCCAAATGGAGTTTGACGAGGACGAGTTCGCGGGCGGGGGAGTGTTCCTGTTCGCCGCCGTGATTGAACGATTCCTGGCGCTCTATGCAACGCTGAACAGTTTCAGCCAGCTTGTGGTCAAGACGCGCCAGCGCCGGGAGGTGTTGAAGGAATGGCCACCGCGAGCCGGCCAAGCGATCTTAATGTAACGAAGACACCCCTCGAGGAGCGGTTCCGCAACGAACCGCAGCTCTTCGAGTTCTTCCAGGCCGTGCGCCTGCTCGAGCGGTTTCTGCCTGACCGGGTCGAAGTGGGCAAGTTTGCTCCCCCATCGTCAGAGGTGGTCCGTTTTAAGGCGAATTCAACCCTGGTTTTTCCCGCCAGCGAGATTCAATCCCTGACCTGGCCGGCGAAGGGCCCGGTCGAGATGATGGTCAACTTCATGGGGTTGACCGGCCCGCAGGGTGTACTGCCGATCGTCTTCACCGTCTTCGCGGCGGAAAGGGCGCGGGCGGGGGATACCGCGGCCGTCGATTTCTTCGACACTTTCAACCACCGGTTCATTTCGCATTTCTTTCAGGCCTGGGAAAAATACCGCTTTTGGATCGCTTACGAACGCGGTAAACGCGATGAGTTTTCGCACCATGTGATGGACTTGATTGGTCTGGGAACCGCCGGCCTCCAGAATCGGCAGACGATGCCCGACGACTGTTTGCTTTATTACTCGGGCTTACTGGCGCAGCATCCGCGCTCGGCATCCGCGCTGGAACAGATTCTGAGTGACTACTTCGATGTTCCGGTTGAGGTGGAACAGTTTGCGGGCGGTTGGTACAGCCTGGGAGAGAGCGATCAGTGCAGCTTCGAAGGGACAAACTCGTATTCCGAACAACTGGGCGCCGGCGCCGTGGTGGGTGATGAAGTCTGGGATCAAAGCGCCCGAGTGCGCATCAAAATCGGGCCCTTGTCACTGGAGCAATATGTGGAATTCCTGCCTACCGGCTCGGCTTTCAAACCGCTGCAGGAGCTGACACGCTTCTTTTCGAACGACGAGCTGGATTTTGAAGCTCAGCTTATCTTGAAGCGGGAAGAAGTCCCGCGTTGTGAACTGGGCGCCGAGCAGGGAATTGCACCGCAATTGGGTTGGACCACTTGGGGCCGAACTAAGGAAATGTTGACGGACGTGGCGGATACGATACTCCCGCTTTGGGAGTAGCGGCAGAATTCGGGAAGAGTCTTACCACAGAGGGCACAGAGTTCGCAGAGGCAAGCCAAAGAAGGTGTGAAGAAACTTGGAATGACGGCCGATTATTGTTCACACAGCTTCAAAGCGCTTCCTCCGTGATCTCTGTGTGCTCTGTGGTGATTTTGGCATCGCGGCAGAACCACGTCGCCTGAATCAGCGCGACGGCCTGATGTTCGCCGCCAGTGGGCGAGGCAAACTCGCCCCTACAATAGGGAGGGAATAGCATGGCGATAAATCTCAAGTCGTTGATTGGGAAACTTAATGACACCACCCGGAACGCGCTCGAATCGGCTGCCGGCTTCTGTGTGGCGCGGAGGCACTACGATGTCGAGGTCGAGCATTATATGCTCAAGCTTCTGGACCAGACGGAGGGCGACTTCGCGCGCATCGCCAGCCACTTCGGCGTGGAAAAGTCGCGCCTCACCGGTGAACTGAATCGAAGTCTCGACAAGCTCAAGACCGGCAATGCTCGCACACCTGCCATCAGCCCGCACGTAGTAAGGATGATGACGGAGGCCTGGACCACCGGGTCGATTGACTTCAATGCCGGCGAGGTACGGACAGGTTTCACTATCCTTGCCCTGACGGGAAACGATGACCTGCGCCGCGAAATCCGAGAGGTAAGCAAGGAGTTTCAGAAGATTGACGGCGACGTTCTACGCAAAGACTTCCTCAAAATCGTGGAAGGCTCGGAAGAGGAAATGGCGCCCGTCGAGGCCGCTCCGGCGGGCGCTCCCGGCGCGCCTAAGCCCGCGGGCGCCGGCAAGACAGTCAATCTCGACCAGTTTACGGTCAACCTCACCGAGAATGCCAAGGCCGGCAAAATTGATCCGGTGCTCGGAAGAGATATGGAGATTCGCCAGATCATCGACATCCTGATGCGCCGCCGCCAGAACAATCCCATTCTTACCGGCGAGGCCGGGGTAGGGAAGACTGCGGTGGTGGAGGGATTTGCCGTCCGCGTGGCCAAAGGCGACGTGCCGCCGCCGCTTCGGAATGTCACGCTCCGCTCACTCGACTTGGCACTATTGCAGGCGGGTGCAGGCATCAAGGGTGAATTTGAGAACCGGCTGAAAGGCCTCATCGAGGAGGTCAAGGCTTCGCCGATTCCAATTATCCTTTTCATCGATGAAGCGCATACGATGATCGGAGCAGGTGGCCAGGCCGGCCAGAACGATGCAGCCAACCTGCTGAAGCCCGCCTTGGCGCGCGGCGAACTAAGGACGATCGCCGCCACAACCTGGTCCGAGTACAAGAAGTACTTCGAGAAGGATCCGGCCCTGGCGCGGCGTTTCCAGGTGGTCAAAGTGGAAGAGCCGATCGAAACGCAGTGCACGGTGATGCTGCGCGGCATCATCCCAGCGCTCGAGAAGCACCATAAGGTTCGCATCCTTGACGAAGGCCTGACGTCCGCCGTCAAGTTTTCGCATCGCTATCTGGCCGGCCGTCAACTTCCCGACAAGGCAGTGAGCGTGCTGGATACCGCCTGTGCGCGCTTGGCGCTCGGTCAGAGTGCTACGCCTCCAGCGATTGAGGATGCCACACGCCAACTGGACGATCTGGAAGTTCAGCAGCGAATTCTGGAACGCGAGGGAGCGATCGGCGCGGATCATCGGGAACGCCTCGAGCAGATCGCAAAACTGAAAGCGGTGGTCGAGGCCAGCCTGAAAACTTTGCGCGAGCGTTGGACCAAAGAACACGAACTGGTCTCAAAGATCCGGAATTTGCGTACCCAACTGGAAGCGGTTGTTGCCGGCGACGGCCACGGAGCGGCGCCGGCAGCTCAGCCCGCGCCGGAGGCGCCTGCCCAGGCTGCCGCGGCTACTGCGGCCGCTCCTGTCGCCAGCGCCGCCGCTCCTGCTGCCACGGCCGCAGCGGCTGCCGTCGCTCCTGCTCCTGCTCCCGACATCGAAGGGATGCGGGCGGAACTGGTGAAGCTGGATGCGGAACTAGCGACCTTGCAGGGCGAAACTCCGATGATGCGCGTAGCGGTTGACGCCCAGATTGTGGGCGAGGTGATTGCCGCGTGGACGGGCATTCCGGTAGGCAAGATGCTTAAAGACGAGATCTCGACCGTCCTGACGCTTAGTGATCATCTCGGGAAACGCGTGATTGGACAGACCCATGCTCTGGACATCATCGGCCAGCGGATTCAGACTTCGCGGGCCAGTTTGGATGATCCCAACCGGCCCATCGGAGTGTTCATGCTGATCGGGCCAAGCGGCGTGGGCAAGACGGAAACCGCGCTGGCCCTCGCCGATCTCCTTTACGGCGGCGAACACAATCTGATCACCATTAACATGTCCGAGTTTCAGGAGCCGCATACCGTTTCCACTCTGAAAGGCTCCCCCCCGGGATACGTCGGCTATGGGGAAGGAGGCGTGCTGACGGAAGCCGTCCGGCGCCGTCCCTATTCCGTGGTTCTGCTGGATGAAGTCGAGAAAGCCCATCCCGACGTTCTCGAGCTCTTCTACCAGGTATTCGATAAAGGCATGATGGAAGATGGCGAGGGGCGCGAGATCGACTTCAAGAACACCATCATTATCCTGACCACCAACGCGCTGACAGATAAGATGATGAAGCTGTGCGCCGATCCGGCAACGATGCCGGGTGCCGAGCCCCTGGTGAAGGCGTTGAAGCCGGAGCTGAATAAGACCTTCAAGCCCGCATTTCTGGGCCGCATGGTGATCATCCCCTACTATCCGGTCCGCGATGAAGCGTTGAAAAAGATCGTAGTCTTGAAGCTGGGCAAGATCCAACGGCGCATGCAGGAGAACCATAACATCCAGCTCACCTATGACCCCGTCCTGGTCAACACGGTGGCCAGCCGCTGTACCGAAGTCGAGAGCGGGGCGCGCAACGTGGACCATATTCTGACCAACACCCTGCTCCCCGATATCTCACGCCAGTTGTTGGGAAAGATGTCGGCAGGCGAGAAGATAACGACCCTGCGCGTAAGCGTGGGGCCGGATGGGGCGTTTGTGTATAATTAGTCGAAAGTCAAAAGTCGAAAGTCGAGAGATCTAATCGCTTAGGGCGGACCTCCAATTCTGGAGTCCGCGCCTCTAAACGAGTCGAGGGTCAAGAGTCGACAGAGCCGAAATTCCTATCTGCCTGACTTTTGACTTTCGACTCTCGATTTTCGACTGCTGAGAGAGTCACCCTATGCCCGAATTCACACAAGAAGGTGGACTGTTTAAGATCGACACTCCGCTCGGTACGGATGTCCTCCTGTTACGAGGTTTTCACGGCAGCGAGGGAATATCGCGCCTGTTCAGGTTCCAGCTCGACCTCCTGTCTGAGAATTCCTCCATCGCATTTTCGGACATCATCGGCAAGAACGTTACCATCTCTTTGCTCCAACCGGACGGATCCTACCGCTACATCAACGGCATCATCAACCGCTTTGCCCAGCACGCGACAGAAGAGCAATTCACCGCCTACACTGCCGAAATGGTGCCTTGGCTCTGGCTGCTGACCCGGGATGCGGATTGCCACGGTTTTGTGAACAAGGGCATCCCGGATATCATCGAGGCGGTGTTCAACGCCCTGGGCTTCAACGACTTCGAGAATAAGCTCCAGAATTCCTACCCGACGCGCGACTATTGCGTGCAGTATCGGGAATCGAGTTTTAATTTTGTTTCCCGCTTGATGGAACAGTACGGCATCTTCTATTTTTTCAAGCACCAGGAGCACCAGCACACGTTGGTGCTGGCGGATTCTCCAACCAGTCACGATAGCTGTCCCGGTCGAAGCGAGATTATCTATGGCACCGTCGCGGGCGGGCCTCACGAAGACCTCATCACATCGTGGCAACTCGAGCAGGAACTTCGCCCTGGAAAATACTCCCAGCACGATTACAATTTCAAAACATCCACCGCCAATTTAATGGCCACCGAGCCCACTATGTACGAGGTCGGCGCCAACACGAAGTACGAGGTCTACGATTACCCGGGAGAGCATTTGACCCAGGACTCCGGACAGGGGCTCGCTAAGATCCGCATGCAGGAGATCGAGGCCGGGCACCTTCTGGCTTCTGGTACGAGCACCTGCCGCATGTTTATCAGCGGCTACAAGTTTACTCTCCAGGGGCATCCTGCCAGCTCCATGAACAAGGATTACATCCTGACAGAAATCCAGCACCACGGCGTCACAGACGCCTTCCGTACCTCCGGAAAGGCAAAAGGCGAGTCTTACTCGAATGCTTTTACCTGCATTCCGGAGTCAATTCCTTTCCGCCCCGCCC
>CAWJHY010000090.1:0-27827 GCA_963842495.1 uncultured Acidobacteriota bacterium | reverse complement strand
AATACCCCATGGGTCGAGGGGTGCTGGGGGCCCATACTCAGGATGACCCGCTCTTCCTGGCCCGGAATTTTCTCCAGCGTAATGGGCATCTAGCGATATCCCTCGACAGGGTAGTCCTTGCGGAGCGGGTAGCCTTCCCAGTCTTCCGGCATCAGGATCCTACGCAAGTAAGGATGTCCAGCGAACTGTACGCCAAAGAGATCGAAAACCTCGCGCTCGAAGGCATTGGCGCAAGGATACACGGGAACCAAAGAGGCCACACCCGGATTGTCTCCTCCGGTGCGCACCTTGAGCCGAAGGCGTTCCGCATTCTTGAGCGAGAGCAAGTGATAGACAACCTCAAAGCGCGGTTCGTTGGGGTAGAGGTCCACGGCAGTGACGTCGGAGAGGAATCTGAAGGAGAGGCCGGGTTCGTCCCGCAAGAACTCGCACATCCGGATCAGCATATCGGGCCGGATGTAGATGGTGATCTCACCTCGAAACTCCCGAACCTCATCTATCGCCTGGGGAGCAAATTCTCTAAGCTTCTTGACAGTGAGATTTGATTCGAGGTCTGAAGGCATGACGAGTGGTTGTATCGTTGTCAAACGATCACGATGCGGCGCCCGGAATCTTCGAGCAGAGCTGCCATTCCGCGCGAGGCGACAGGGCGCTCCCAACACGCGCTACCGCTTCCAATCCAAAGCGCCCTTTTTCCAGATGTAAACGTACCCTGCCAATAAAACGGCAATATACAAGAGCATTTCGACGAAGCCGAACCACTTTAAACTCTTGAAAACAACGGCCCAGGGATAAAGAAAAACGGCTTCCACGTCGAAGAGGATAAAGAGCATCGCCACGAGGTAGAAGCTCACTGAAAAGCGCTCCCGGGCGCTCCCCACGGGGGGACTTCCGCACTCGTAAGGGCTTAGTTTGGCTTGTGAGGGGCGCTTAACTCCCACCCATGCAGACAGGCCCAGGATCGCCGCGCTCACCGCCACGACGACCAGGAAATAAATCAGCAAAGGCAAATAAGGGCTTGTCATTGCAATTACTTACAGTGAATGTCCGGAACCCTGCTTAACATTTTACTATACGAAGCGCGAAGCGAGAGTGTCAAGTTTTTTCGGTAGTGTCTCAGTTTGAATTCGTAGCGGCGAGTTTACCTCGCCAACTGGCGGCGTAAAGCCGCCTCTACGTCAAGCTGAGACAACACCACCTTTTCGCTTGCCTGGCGGTGGTTGGCCTCGTTACCATATTTTCTACGAACGTGCGTAACCTGCCCGCCAAAAAAAGGGCTGAGATCGATAGCGTGGAGACGCAAGTGGTAACAGTGCAACTGAATGGTGAAATCCGCGAGGTGCCGGAGGGCCTGACGCTCGCGGCGTTGCTGGAATGGCTGGACCTGCCCCGCGACCGCGTTGCGGTGGAGCGGAATCTTGAGATCGTGCCCAGAACCGGTTGGGATGTGACTCGGATCCAACCTGGAGACCGATTGGAAGTGGTACACTTGGTAGGTGGCGGCCTGGAGTAGCAGGCGTGGCGCCTGCACTCACTAGACAGGCACCGGCAGCGCGTCGGGGCAGAGCTCTTAGCTGCCCTCGTGAGAAGCAGGCTCCCTCGAGTGGTGCCTGCAAAAGCCCATGAATCCTTATCTCAACAGCTCCCCCGCAGCCACCCTCGTGGCTCTGTTGATCAAGTTGGCGGTGATCTCTCTGCTTGCAGGTTTCATTGCCCGTTTTGGAAGATTCCGCCAACTCATCTTTATTGAGCAGCGTTCCCCCAAAGAGAAGCTCGAATTCGCGGCCTTTCTCGGCGTGCCCTTCACCCTGGGCGTGCTGGCGCGCTTGATCGCCAACTACCCGAGTCTCGGCAGACCTACAGGAACATTACCCACCACCGACCTGAGCTTGGAAGTCACGGCATTAGCGGGCTTGTTGGGCGGGACGATTGCCGGCCTGGTGGTGGGCATGATGGTTTCCTTGCCGGCGGTTCTGATTCGAAACGAGTTGTGGGCGGTGCCTCTCGCCGTGTTTTACGCCGTCGCGGCGGGAACAGCGAGGTGGGTTTGTCCGGATAAGGAAGAAATCTGGAAGTTCTCGGGGTTCATCGACCTGAGCCTTTATCGCTCCATCAAGCAGCGCTTCAAGCACCCGGCGCTGGACTGGCAGGTGCTCTTTTCGGTCGTGTGCATCCTGCTGGAAGTGGCCCGCATGGTGGTGGGCCGGATGACTCACGGCAAGTATCTTTATTACGTGGACTCGCCGCATCTTTGGGTGCAGATCCTGATTGTGGTGGCCACGCTGATCGGCGTGGGTCTTCCGGTGCGCATCTGGAACAACACACGCATCGAGCGCAAGCTCGTGGAACAGGAAAAGGCGCTGATTCAGGCTCGCGTGGACGCCCTCATCAGCCAGATCAATCCCCACTTCCTCTTCAATACGCTCAACACGGTATCTTCGCTCATCCGTTTCGACCCGGACACGGCGCGGACCGTACTTTTGAAACTCGCCAATATTCTGCGCCGCCGTCTGAAGAGCCAGATGCACTTCGTGCCGTTGAAACAGGAATTGGAATTTATCGACGACTACCTGGATATTGAGGTGGTGCGATTCGGGAGGGACAAGCTCCAGATCCGCAAAGAAATTGCAGTGGGGATCCTGGACGTGATGATCCCCAGCATGATCCTCCAACCCTTGCTCGAGAACTCCATCCGGCATGGAATCGGACCGAAGATCGAGGGAGGGACGATAACGCTCCGTGTGACCCGCGGTAAAGGACAGTTGTGCATCGAGGTTGCTGACGACGGAGTGGGTATTTCCGAGCAGCGCCGGCCCGGCATCCTCGAGTCCGGCATCGGCATCAGTAATGTCCATGAACGGTTGAAAGTGCTTTACGGCCAGGATTATTCCATGAGAATTGAGAGCCAGCCCGGAAAGGGTACCGCAGTTCGCATCGAGATTCCGGAGTTGGTAAACTTCGGTCAGCCTGCTGCCGTCGAAACGGCGCAGGTGGCGACCTGAGGTAGAGGCGGCTTTACCTCGCCATCTGGCGAGATAAACTCGCCGCTACAACAGTGGCAAGAGGAACTCAGATCGGCTAAAACTCGAACACGTGAGGATTCTGCTATGGCGAATGACGGACCAGCGGTGGTCGCACCCCCGAAATCGATGAGTATGATCGAGCCGCGATTTCGCAACATCTATCTGACGTTTTACAAGGAAAGCTATTTCACTCCCACAGCCCTTGACCTCAAAACAAAAGAGCTGATTGCCATCGGCTGCTCACTGATTGCCAAGTGCGAGGGTTGTATCGAAGGACATATTAAGAAAGCGCTCGAGGTGGGCGCGACCAAGCAAGAAATCAGCGACGCAATTGTAGTCGCGGTCGGTATCGCCGCCGCGGGCGTCGTGGATATGTCCGATAAGGCGGCCATCAAACTCGACCTCCATCACTTTGAATAGAGAACTCTGAGGCGCGCTTGGACTCATTTGTCATCGCGGGCTTATTTCTGCTGCTGTTCCTCGGTCTGGCTGACAATCAGATGATCGCCGCACTTCTCCCCTCGCTGCTGAGCTCGCTGCGTGTCAGCGTCGGAATGGCGGGCCTGCTGGTTGCGGTTTACTCCCTTGCGGCGGCGCTGGCCTCGTTCGTCTCCGGCACTCTTTCCGACCACTACGGCCGCCGCCGTTTCTTGTTCCTGGGCGTGCTGATGTTTGCAGTGTCGTCTTGGGTCGCCTCCCGCGCCGGCAATTTCCAGGCGCTGTTGCTGGCGCGCGGCCTGACGGGATTTGCGGCCGGAATGCTCTCCACGTGTTCCATCACCTATGCGGCTGACTGGTTCGAGTACCGGGTTCGGGGCCGGGCGCTGGGGTTGATCTCTTCGGCTTACTTTGCCGCGCCCATTCTGGGCGTGCCGCTGGCCGCGCAAATCGCCGACCGCTATGGCTGGCGCCGCGCGTTTCTATTCTTCGCAATACTTGCTGTCGCAATAGGAGCCCTGTCACTGGGCTTGCCAAAGGATAAGTTAAGCTCCGAGCCTTCCTCCGACAAGCTGCGAGCGGCCGGCCGCGCTTTCCGCTCCTTTCTGGTCCGGCGGGATACCGCCGCTGCCTTGGGCATAGCGTTCCTGGTGTCGGGGGGACTGGTCGGATTCCTCACCTACGTGGGCCAATGGTTGAACACTGGATTTGGCATCCCCACGCGGACGATCGGATGGGTCTTCATGTTGGGCGGTGTGATGGCGCTGGGCAGCGCGCCGGCGGGCGGCATCGTTTCCGACCGTCTGGGCAAACGCTCGGTGGCAATCGTCAGCAACGTCATTCTGACATTGGCTATAGCGGTGATTCCCTTATTCTCCTGGGGATTCTGGCTGCTGGGTGTCTTCTCCATCGCCAGCATGGGCGCCGCGTTCCGGCAAGGTCCCTTGACGGCGCTGATCACTGAACTGGTGCCCTCGACTCAGCGCGGCGCGTTTATTGCCCTCCGGAATATATTCTCGCAGACAGGCATCGGCACAGTGGCTGTGGTGGGCGGGTTTCTCTTTGAGCGGTACGGTTACGCAGCGGTGACAACGCTCTGTGCGGCCATGACGGGCGTAGTGGCGCTGCTGTTGATTACCCACATCGTGGAGCCGCAGCCGGTGGCAGAACGGGCTTAGGGCAGAAGGCAGAAGGCAGAAGGCAGAAGGCAGAAGGCAGAAGGCAGAAGGCAGAAGGCAGAAGGCAGAAGGCAGAAGGCAGAAGGCAGAAGGCAGATCTCTCCTCGTTGGCGGCTCTTTCAATACTTAGGGCGTGTGAGGAAATGGCGACCGTGTCATCCTACACGCCACTCAGGATGGCAAGCACCGGCTACTGCCCACTGCCTACTTGCCCTACCAGGAGGCTCGCTCGATGACGAAGCGGAGAATCTGGCAAATCATTCGAAACGTGATCCTCATTCTTGCTGCGCTGGTCGCCGGTTTCTTTTTTCTCTTCGTTCCTTGGTTCTTTTCAAGCCTTGGGACTAGAGGCCGTTTTCATTATCCCGACCCAAACGATGGGAAGACGCCCATTTCGTATGGCATGGAGTTCGACTGGGTCGAGTTTCGCTCCAGCGATGGCATTCCCCTTAAGGGTTGGTATGTTCCAGCGTCGGGCGAAGCGCGCGGCACGATTGTTTACTGCCACGGACTGAACCGCACGCGCGTCGAGATGCTGCCCATGGCAACTTTCGGATACCAACTCGGTTACGACGGGCTGCTGTTTGATCTACGCCACCAGGGTTCGAGCGGGGGCAGCGTGACGACTTTGGGGTACAAGGAGCGGTTCGATGTGATCGGGGCCGTTCATTATGCTTTGGAGCAAGAGCATGCGGCGCGCCCCGTGATCGCGTGGGGTGTCTCGATGGGCGCGGCGGCGGCGCTGATGGCCGCGGCGGAGTCACCGGACATTGCCGCCGTGATCTCCGACAGTTCATTCTTGTCTTTAAGCGACACCGTGAGACACCACTGGCGGCTGTTCTTTCACCTGCCCAGCTTTCCCATCGCCGATGAAGTCCTCTGCTTGCTGGCCTGGCGCGGAGGCTTTTGGCCGTCCGATTTTGACCTCGTCAAGGCTGTCGCCCGCATCGGCGACCGTCCCATCCTTTTCGTGGCACTCGAGAATGACCGCCGGATGCCGCCTTCGATTGCTCGCGACCTTTACTCGCACGCGATCAGCCCACGAAAGGCCATCATCGTTCTGCCCGGGCAGCGCCACGGCGAGGGGTTCAATCTGGACAGGGAGCAATACGAGGCCGTCGTGAAACAGTTCCTCGCGGGCTTGCCGGCAGGGCACCCCTGATTTGGAACGGGATGGCCGCGTAGAACGGGCCTCCATGCCCTCTGGCAGCCAAAATAACGCGTCCTCGGGACTGAGTTGGTACCCTGATAGCCTCCGATTTGAGAAAGGCGCATTTTTAGCGGGTTTCGTGAGGGCGCCTTTGCGGATTTGCCCTCTGCGGGGCCTGGAAGGGGCCTAGCTTAGTTTCTCGCCATTTCGGCCCGCTAAAATTGCGGCTTGGCGCTATTGCGGGTCCGGACCCCTGAATCGCAGCTCCCGCCGTTGGGGCAGGCGGCTGGTGTATAGGTCTACGCTACCCGCCGACACTTTGTTTTCACCGACATTCCCGGTTCGTTCGCTGAATTTCATTCCGTGCAGTGTCGAGCGCCTGCTGTCTATAGGCTACCTCTGACGCGCACCAGGCTTCTCGGGGCTCTGGCCCAAACGCCCGTGGAGTTCTGCAAATTGCTGAAACGGCAGTTGTTCGGCGCGGATCGAGGAGGGCAGTTGGAGAGCTGCCAAGGCGTCTTCCACTCGCCGGCGCGCATAAACTGACTGGAGGTTGTTGAGCAGATTCTTGCGCTTGTGCGCAAAGCACAGTTTCACGAATTCCAGCAAAGCCTTCCGATCCTCGGCCGGAAGGCGGTCGCTCCTCATCTCGAACGTGACCAGGGCAGAATCCACCTTGGGGGCAGGTGAAAAGGCGCCGGGGGGAATACCGAACTCGAGGCGTGGTTTCGTCGCGAGTTGCGTCAAGACTGTCAGGTAACCATAAGCGCGCGAGCCGGGCAGGGCAGTCAGGCGTTCCGCCACTTCGCGCTGCACCACGAATCCCATGCCTTTGATCCACGCGGTTTCATCGAGGAGATGGTCGAGAATCGGGGAAGTGATGTAGTAAGGGAGATTCCCAAAAACATAGCACCGGTCTTGCCGGAAACGCCGGCACAGGGCGGCCAGGCCGGTCTCTAGAATGTCAGCTTGCACGACTTCGATATTTGGTCTCTTGGCGCACTCTTGTCGTGCCCTTGAAACGAGGTCAGCGTCAATTTCAAGGGCGACTACCTGCCGGGCTCGTTCCGCGAGCAGTCCGGTCATTGCGCCCCGTCCGGCGCCAATCTCGCAGACCAGGTCGTCTTCCCGGATCGCCAGGGCCGCGACGATGCGCTGCTGGAACCGCCGGTCACGTAGAAAGTGCTGGCCAAGTTTAGGACGGATCACGGGAGAGATTGTACCGCAAGTGGTGGCTTGCTGCTTTCTTGTGGCGGACCCCCTCGCCGGTCCCGCCACGGCTGGTGAAAGCGCCGGTTGCGGCCCACCCTCTCCCCCAAGGCGGCGAGGGCAAGGAAGGAGATGGTGGCACAAAAGCCGGCGCCACGAATCAAACCAGGACACTATGAAACTCCCATTGCACCTTCCAACAATTACGAGTATGCTACTTCCATAGGGCTACAAGGAAGACAATCAACCCTTTGAGGAGGAGATATGGCCGCCACCAGAGCCTTCGGCGATCCCGACTTGACTCCGGACGATTTCAGCAAATTCAGCAAACAAGAGATTGCCGCTGACACCGCGGACAAGGCCATCGAGCAATTGGAGCCCATTCCGCGAGTCCGCAGCACCAACCCAATGGATTTGGCCAACGTCATCGGCCAGGACGCCAACAAAAAGATCCTGGACGCCAAGAAGATTACCTTCCATACGGTCGGCGACACGGGAGGAATTCACAATCCCCAATACCAATTCGCTGTTGCCGACGCCATGGCAACGGATCAAGAGAACGGCGCCGCATTCTGGTATCACTTGGGTGACGTCGTTTATTACTTCGGCCAGGAACAGTACTACTACGAGCAGTTCTACGATCCTTACCGCGACTACAATGCTCCGATCTTCGCCATTCCCGGCAATCACGACGGCGCAGTTTATTCGGGCGAGCCGGGGCACTCGCTGGACGCCTTTGTAGCCAACTTCTGTGCCGCCGTTCCTGCACAAACCACGGACAGCATGGGGGCGGTCCGAACGACCATGGACCAGCCGGGTGTCTATTTCACACTCAACGCCCCGTTCGTGAAGTTCATTGGGCTATATACCAACACCAGTGAAGGCGGAACGGAAGGCGTCATCTCGGGTCCCAAAGTTGGCAACGAGCAATTGACTTTTTTACAACAGCAACTCGCCGCGGCCAAAGCCGAGCGTGATAATGGGCAATGGCGCGCCTTGATCATCGCGACGCATCATCCGCCCTTCACCGGCAGCGCAGAGCACGTGCCCAGCCCGACCATGCTCAAGCTGATTGACAAAGCTTGCAGCGACGCAAGAATTCAACCGGACCTGCACCTCTCTGGCCACGCCCACCTCTACGAGCGATACACCCGCACGGTGGGCGGGAAACAGATTCCCTACCTGGTGGCGGGCATGGGAGGATATTACAACCTGCCCGGCCTGAAACCACCCAACCGGCGCCCCAAGGCGCCACAAGCTCCAGCCTCCGGCAAGGACGCCAGCGGCAACCCCCTTTCGCTTCGAGTGTATAACGACACCACCTTCGGGTTTTTGCGCATCACAGTCTCGACCGAGCCTTCTAAAACCATCACCGGCGAATTTGTGACGGTTGATCCGACAGGGGCAAAACTCGGATCGGGTGATAGTTTTACCCTGGACTTGGACAAGAACACGGTTACGGATGGCCTGCCCGCGAGCGGCGGGGCGCCATCTGGACAGGGCGGACGACCGGCGGCAGGCGGCGGTCCACGCCAAGGTGGGGCGAAGCGCGCTCCCGGCCATAAGCCTTCACCGAAGAGACGGTAAGCTAGCTTAGTGGGCTGTGTGAATCCCCTCACCCGGCCCGCCCCGGCGGGTGTAAGCGCCGGCTGCGGGCCACCCTCCCCAGGGGAGAGGGCTTGGGTGCGCAAGGGGCTCAGACAGAGTCAAGCCCGAGTGCGTCTTGCATTTTGTCCGGCGGCAAGGCTATACTAATCCTGGCGAACGCACGAAGTGGGCGAAAGCCCACTTTTTTGTTAGTCGTGAGTCTTGTCGGGGTGTTCCCTCGACGGATTCGCAACAGGAGAAGACTGCAAACGGTTTGGCGATGCAGGTAGACCTGGAGAAAATCACGGAGATGGCGCGACGAGTTGCGGTCTCTGAAGGGCTGTCGCTGGTTGATGTGGAGCTCAAAGGCGGTGGGGGAACGCGCCTCCTGAGAGTCTACATCGACAAGCCGGAAGGAGTCTCTCACGCTGACTGCGAACTGGTGAGCGAACAGTTGAGCGCCATGCTGGACGTTGAGGACCCGTTCCCGGGCCGCTACACCTTGGAGGTGTCATCCCCGGGTCTTGACCGGCAGTTGGTCAAGCCAAGCGAGTTTGAGCATTTCACGGGACGGAAGGCGCGGGTAGTGGTGCGCGAGCCCGTAGACGATCAGAAGGTTTTGGAAGGGCGCCTGGCGGGCATTGAAGCGGGGCGTGTTCGGCTGGACTTGGGAGACGCGGGCCTCAAGGAACTCGAACTCTCCAACATTCAAAAAGCTCGGCTCGTGGTAGAAATCTGAAGGGCAGTCAAGAGTCGAGAGTTGAAAGTCGAGAGGTGAATGCGGGTTACTCTCGACTTTTGACTCTCGACTCTCGACAGGCTGGGTTGCAAGCAAGTGGAGGAAACCGGTGACGACAAGTCTTTTGTTCCAGACCATTGACCAGTTAAGCCGCGAGAAAGGCATCGACTCGCAGATTATCGTGGCGGCTGTCGAGGATGCCGTCCTGGTGGCGACGCGCAAGTATTACAAGTCCGCAGAAGATCTTCAGTCGCATTTCAACAAGGTGACCGGACAGGTTGAGGTGTACGCCGTCAAGAAGGTTGTAGCGGAAGTCCAGGATGCGGATCATGAGATCAGCGTGGAGCAGGCGCAGAAAATAGATCCCCAGGCGGCCTTGGATGGCGAGGTGCGAATTCCCAAGGCCACGGATGTTCTGGGCAGGATTGCCGCGCAGGCCGCGAAGCAGGTGATTTTTCAGAAAGTGCGCGAAGCGGAGCGCGACACGGTTTACGCGGAGTACAACCAGCGCGTGGGCGAGTTGGTGAATTGCACGGTGAAGCGGGTGGAGGGGCCAGACGTCATCGTGGATCTGGGGCGGACGGAGGCGCGCATGCCGCGCAAGGAGCAGTCGCGCCTGGAGACTTACCAGATCGGCGACCGCATCCGGGCGGTTATCACACAAGTGGACCGCGCGGCGCGGGGGCCGCAGGTGGTGGTGTCGCGGGCCGACGCGATGCTGGTGCAGAAGCTGTTCGAGATGGAAGTTCCGGAGATCTACGACGGCACGGTAGTGATCAAAGCCATGGCGCGGGAGGCGGGCGACAGGACGAAAGTCGCAGTCTTCTCGAAGGACCCGGACGTGGATTGCGTGGGCGCCTGCGTGGGTATGAAAGGCATGCGCGTGCAGTCGATCATCCGGGAACTGCGCGGGGAGAAGATCGACATCATCGAATACAATGACGACACGCTGGTTTTTGCCGCGAACGCGCTGAGCCCCGCCAAGATCAACCACGTCTCGATTCTGGAACTCGAGCAAAAGCACCTGGAAGTGATCGTTGACGACACCCAGTTGTCCCTGGCGATTGGGAAGAAAGGGCAGAACGTGCGGCTGGCCGCAAAGCTTCTCGACTGGCATATCGATATCAAGAGCGAGGAAGAGAAGCGCCAGGAGATCGAATCGCAGATGGCGGCGATGGCATTGCGCGGCGCCTCGATTTCGGAGCTGCAAGGCCTGGGCGAAAAGACACTGCAGAGATTGCGGGAGAAAGGTATCGAGACTGTCGAGCAACTGGCCCAGATGACTCCCGATGACCTGACGCAGATCCCGGGCATCGGCGAAAAGACCGTCGAAAAGATTCGGCGCGTGGTGACGGACTACTTTGAACAAGACCGGGGCGAACCCCCAGCCGAGGAAGCTGCCGCTGCGGAAGCGGAAGGCGTGCAGGCTGAAGAGCCGCCGGCGAAGCATGCCGGCGATGTGGAAGAGCCGGGAGAAGGGGGGGCGAGCGCCGAGGTTTCTGCCCAACCGGAGGCCGCCCAACCGGAGGCCGCCCCGCCGGCTGCTGAGGAAGCTGCTTCGAGCGAGGATAAAACCTCCGCCGGAGAGGAAGGAGGGAAGGAAGAATGAAATAAGACTGTTTGGGCGCTGCCCTTCCAGAAGGCCGCAGCTTGGCAAGTCCTGCCGCCGGTCTCGAAGGTGCTACAGCCCCAGATTTCACCCAATCCTTTTGCGAGGGGCGGGAAGCGAGGGAGAGTAAGAACAGAAGACCGAATGGGCAACATACGAATTAACGTTTTGGCGCGCGAGCTGGAAGTCAAAAGCCACCTGATCCTGGAGTACCTGACGGTACTCGGGGTTGAGAAGAAGTCTCACTCCAGTGCGCTTGAAGACGACATCGCCGACAAGGTTCGAGAACATTTCCGTGCTTTGAGCGATGTGGAGGGAACTTTTGAGGCAGCGCCCGTCGCGCCTCCGCCTGCACCGGTTGCGGTGAAAGAACCGCAGCATGTGGTTCTCGAGCCCAAGCGGCTGCCGGATATCATCAAGGCCGAATTGAACACTCCGCTGACGCGGACCCTGGAAGAAATTAAGAATGCCGCGCGGAGATCGATGGCGCCGCCACCTCCGAGGGTGGTACATGTTGGGGAGACGGCGGCAGCGGCCTTGAGGCCGACGACTGCGGCGCAGAAGCCTGCGCCCACTCCACCCCCGCTTGTCCGCCCGGTATTTCCGGTTGCGCCAGCGGCTGCAGCCATCGGCGGCCAGATCGCGCCCACCCCGCCGTCCGAGCCTTCTGTGCGGCCGGTGGTCAGCCCGGCAACTTCTCCGCCCGCACCGCCCGGCGCGAAAATCGAAGTCCCGCCTGCGCCGGTGGCGCGCGCGAGTGGCATGACGGAAGCTCCGCCATCGCCGGGGAGGGGGCCCGAGGTGCCGAACCTGGTGGCCCGCGCCATCGCGGAGGGCAAGTCGGCGCGCGCCACGCGCGTGGTGCGGCGGGACCCCTCGTCCAGCCAGCCGATCTACCCCCACGCAGCAAGGGCCAAAGTCGCGCCCGCGCGCCCGCTGGCGCCTCGCCGGCCCGGCGAGCCGCGGCCCATGCATCCCACTTCGTCACGCTCCATGCCGGGTGCCGCGGCCGGCGCCGTGGCTACGGGTGGCGTTCCCGCGGCAAGGCCTCCGGTGGCACGCCCCGTTGCGCCCGCGCCGCGTGGTCCGAGTTTTCCTGCGCCGCCTCCCCCCAGGCCGGTGGTGCCGGAAGAAGTTCCGCTTACGCGCAAGATCACGATTACCGAAGGCATCGCCATCAAAGAACTTTCCGAGAAGTTGCAGGTCCGCGCTAAAGACGTCATCAAGCGGCTGCTGGATAAAGGCATCTTCGCAACCATCAACCAGACCCTGGATGGCCAGACGGCAACCGAAGTGGCGCGTGGATTTGGAGCGGAAGCCAATGTGGTGAGCTACGAAGAGGAAATCCTCCAGGAAGAACAAGTGACGGATCGCCGCGAAGACCTGGAGGGGCGTGCGCCGGTGGTGACGGTCATGGGACACGTCGATCACGGCAAGACTTCGCTGCTGGATGCCATCCGGCGGACGAATGTCGCGGCGCACGAAGCGGGCGGCATCACCCAGAGCATCGGCGCCTACCAGGTGGAAGCCCAAGGGCGCAAATTGACTTTCATCGACACGCCCGGCCACGAGGCCTTCACCATGATGCGGGCCCGCGGGGCGCGAGTGACCGACGTGGTGGTGCTGGTGGTGGCGGCCGACGATGGCGTGATGCCTCAGACGCTGGAAGCTATTAACCACGCCCGCGCGGCCAATGTTCCCATCGTGGTTGCGATCAATAAGATTGATAAAGTGGATGCCCAACCGGAACGCGTCAAGCGGCAACTGACGGAGCATGGCTTGATGCCGGAAGAGTGGGGCGGACAAACCGTGACCGTGGAGGTCTCCGCCAAGCAGAAGAAGAATCTCGATTTGCTTCTGGAGATGACTCTCCTGGTGTCGGATCTCCAACAACTGAAAGCCAATCCCAAGCGGCTTGCGACCGGAACGGTGCTCGAGGCGAAACTGGACCGGGGCCGGGGCCCGGTGGCGACGCTGCTGGTGCAGAATGGAACTCTGCGAGTCGGCGATTCTTTCATCATCGGCCCGATTTACGGCAAAGTGCGAGCTATGTTCGACTACCGCGGCCAGCCGGTGATCGAGTCGCCGCCCTCCTCGCCGGTGGAAGTGCTGGGCCTGGAAGATGTTCCGCAAGCCGGCGACCGGCTCCAGGTGATCGACGATACCTTGAAGGCCCGGCAAATTGCCCTGCATCGCCAGGCCAAGCAGCGTGAAGCCGCCTTGGCCAAGAGCGCGCGGCTGACCCTCGAGCAGTTGCACGCACAGTTGGCGGCCGGCGACGTCAAGGAATTACCGCTCATCATCAAGGCGGATGTGCAGGGGTCGGTGGAAGTCCTCTCCGACACGCTGAACAAATTGAGCACCGACCGGGTCAAGGTGAAGGTGATTCACGCCGGTGTGGGCGCTATCACCGAAACCGACGTGCTGCTGGCTTCGGCGTCCAATGCGGTGGTGATCGGCTTCAACGTGCGGCCGGAGCGCAAGGCTACAGATCTTGCCCAGTTGGAGCAGGTGGACATCCGGATGCACACCATCATTTACAACGTCACCGACGAAATCAAGAAGGCCATGACGGGGCTTCTGGCGGTGGTTTTCAAGGAAACGATCCTGGGCCGCGCGGAGGTGCGGGAGGTCTTCCGGATCTCCAACGTCGGCATGGTGGCGGGCTGCTATCTTCAGGACGGCAAGATCACCCGGGAGGCCCTCATTCGCCTGCTCCGTGATAGCGTGGTGGTCCACCAGGGCAAACTCAAATCCTTGCGGCGATTCAAAGACGACGTCACCGAAGTAAGGACCGGGATGGAATGCGGCATCGCGCTCGAGAATTTCAGCGACGTCAAGATCGGCGACGTCATCGAGGCCTTCGTAAAGGAACGAGTTCCCGAACCTGCCATGGCCTGAAGACGCTGACGCCACGGTGCGCTGGTGAACCCGTGAGATTGCCTGTCATACCGAGCGATCCCAGGCCTGCGCCCCACCCATAGGGTTGAAGATCACGTGCGTCGTCGCCCCCGCGAAAGCGGGGGCCCATTGTTGGTCCTGAGCGCAATGGATTCCCGCTTTCGCGGGAATGACGTGATTTGCCAGGTGCGAACGCGATGCCCGTTGGTTTACTTACCCTGGAGATCCAGCTTCCCTACGCTCACTCCCTCAAGGAAAAGCGGGCCGTGCTGCGCAAGATGCGCGATCGGCTGCGCTCGCGCTTCAACGTGGCAGTCGCCGAGTTGAATCACGAGGACGTCTGGCAGCACGCCACGCTGGGAGTGGCTTCGGTCTCCGATAGCCAGCCGTTGCTGGAATCCGTGTTCCGGCAGGTCTTGGCCGAGACCGAAAAAATCCTGGGCGACGACGTGGCGAATTATTTTGTGGAGTTTTACTGAGAGTCAACAGTTGACAGTCAACAGTTGACAGTCAGAGAGAGGGAACATTAGGGCTCTCGACTTTTGACTGTCAACTGTTAACTGTCGAACTGTCAACTGGTGTTTCATGGCTGAAGCCGCTGTCGAAATCTCGGGAGTCCTGATAATTGACAAACCGCCGGGGCTCACCTCGCATGATGTCGTGGCGCAGGTGCGCCGGATTCTGGGCATTCGCCAGGTTGGGCACTTCGGCACACTGGACCCCTTCGCTACCGGCGTGCTGCCTGTTTCCGTGGGTAAGGCGACGCGCTTTGCGCAATTCTACCTGAAGTCGCGAAAGTCCTATTCGGGCGTCATCCGCTTCGGCCAATCGACCGACACCTACGACTCGACCGGCCGAACGACCTCAGAAGATCAGCCCGTGGCGCTCGATCGGGCAACTCTCGACAAGCTCTTCCAAGAGTTTACCGGCCGATTGATGCAGACCCCGCCGCCTTTTTCGGCGAAACATGTGGGCGGCGTGCGAGCTTATGAACTGGCCCGGCAGCAAAAACCTGTGTCACTCGAGCCGGTGCAAGTGGAGATTTATGCGCTCGAGTTACTGGGAATCGCGGGGCCGGACGTGCGGTTCGCGGTCGAGTGTTCGGGCGGGACATACGTGCGGTCGTTAGCGCACGACTTCGGCCAGAGACTTCGTTCGGGAGCTTATCTCGCCGATCTGCGGCGCACGGGTGTGGCGGAGTTCAAGGAGAGCCAAGCCGTCACACTGGAGCGGCTGGCCGAGGTGGCCGGGCAGAAGAAGGTAGAAAGCTGCCTGGTGCCGCTTGAAGCGCTGCTGCCGGAATTCCCGGAACTGATCGTTCGCGGGCGCCAAGAGGTTGGCGTGCGCCATGGACACGCTTTCGAACTGGCGCAATCCATGCGGACCGGACGGGGCGTGGGCCTTTCGCCGGTCGCCGCTTTGTTGAAGATCCTGAATCCCGAGCGGCGGCTCATCGCTGTGGCCCGGCACGTTCAGGGAAGCGTTTACCATCCGCATCTGGTGCTGGTGTAGCGGCGACCTTGGAGCGCGGCGGCTCGACGCCGCCTTGGCAGTGTGCCCAGGGAATTCTCTTGCGTGGAGCTATAAAAGGTAAGACCGGTGGGTTGCGTGACTCCGCGCCGCGCGATAATTGCAAGGCGGCGTCAAGCCGCCGCACTCCAAGGCGCCTTCGGCACAGGACGTGAATTGACTCACATCTGGATCATCGCATTCTGCGCAATTCTCTTGGTCGGTGTTTTCGGCCTGTATGTCTACGCGTGGAGCATTCCCACCCTGCAATTGTTCACGCCGGCCATTCTGCGCGGTCCTGCCGACGGCAAGCGTATCGCCCTGACGTTCGACGATGGTCCTTGCACCGGCTATACGGAGCCGATTCTCGACATACTCCATCAGCGGGGAGTGAAGGCCACCTTCTTCGTTTGCGGGCGAAACGTGGAGCGCAGTCCTGAGCTTCTGCGGCGTATTCACGCTGAGGGGCACACCATCGGGAATCACGGTTATTCCCACCCCTTTCCTTTCTTTCACCGGCGCAAGTTCTTTGCGCGCGAGGTCAACCGTACGCAGGAGGCGATCGAGAAGGTGACGGGGAAGCGCGCGAAATTTTTTCGACCTCCCTTCGGGGCGCGATGGCTGGGGCTTCAGCCCGTGCTCGAGGCGCGCGGCCTGAGGTTGGTGAACTGGTCGGACACGGGCTATGATTGGAGGCTCGACCGGGACGGGATTGTGCGTGAAACCCTCAAGTCCCTGGGCCCTGGCTCCATCGTTCTGCTGCACGACGGCGGCAGGGCCTATGCGCCGGAACGAGTCAACCGTTCGGCGACCGTGCAGGCCTTGCCCGCGATTCTTGACGGGGCCGCGAAAGCCGGGTTCGCATTCGTCAGCTTGGACGAACTGTTAGCTTGAAGTAGAGGCGGCTTTACGCCGCCAATTGGCGAGGTAAACTCGCCGCTACCCTAAGGCACTACCGAGGGCAGGTACTGACCATGACTGAGAATGTGTGGGTCGGATTAGACGTGGGTGGAACTAAGACAGCGATCGTGATATCCGCGGAACCGCCCGCAGTCTTGGGGCGAACGGTATTCGCCACGCTTCCGGCGAAGGGAGCGGATCGCGCTCTCGAGCTTGCCAAGGAAGGGATTCGTGAGCTGCTCGCGCAGCGGGGGCTTGAGGCAAGCGCCATCAAGCGGATTGGCGCCAGTTGCGGCGGCCCCTTGGACCGAATCGCGGGGATCATCCAGTCGCCGCCCAATCTTCCCACCTGGGACAACGTTCCCATCAAGGCAATCATGGAGAAGGAATTCGGCGTGGAGTGCCAGGTGGAGAATGACGCCAACGCCGGAGCGGTCGCGGAGCACCGATTTGGCGCCGGCCAGGGAACGCAAAATATGGTCTTCCTGACCATGGGCACAGGGCTCGGCGCGGGCATCATCACGGACGGCCGCCTTTATCACGGCACGAATGATTTGGCGGGCGAGGTCGGACACATCCGGCTGACGCCGACCGGACCGGTGGGCCATAACAAAGCGGGCTCGGCGGAAGGCTGGGCAAGCGGCGGCGGTATGGCCCAGGTGGCTGCCCAAGCCGTCGCCAAGGCCGCCAAGAACCAACAGAAGACTGTCCTCAGTAAAATCCTGCAATCCGGCAAGACACTAACCGCCAAAGACGTTGGCTTGGCGGCCAAAAAGGGCGACGCCGTCGCGATCCGAATTCTAGAATCGACGGGCCGGCGGCTGGGCGCGGTACTTGCCATTCTCGTGGACTTGCTGAACCCGGAACGAATCGTGATCGGGGGCCTGGCCATGCGGCTGGGCGATTTGCTGCTCGACCCGGCGCGTTCAGTCATGCAGCGGGAAGCGCTGGCTCCTGCGGTGGCACACTGCGAGGTGGTGCCCGCGGCACTCGACGAACGCATCGGCGACGTCGCGGCGCTTTGCGTAGCGATAGGATTCTAACTCACCAAGAGTGTCCCGATTGCGGCCTCCGTATCCGTGCCTGAATTCGGCCATGGGATGGCCGAGATCGGCCAAGGAGCACCCGGGTTCTCATCCATCCACTGGCGATAGTCCTAACCCGCACAAAATACAGGTGATAGATTTCCAGTTGGGAGTCCTGATTGGCAACTAACTTGCCTTGTACCAGGGTGGGATGTTTGAAGTGCCCGGGTTAACAGTCGCGAACCATGAAGAGACGACGCCAATTGAATTCCGCTGTTCAATGCCGATGGGCGGCTTGTTTGATCTTAGGAGCCGCAGCTTTTGCTTTTGCCGTTCCTGAGGCGGCGCAGACGAACACCAAGCCTGACGAGGCGAAGTCGCAGAACACGACCCGGGGAACTCCGCGCGTGCCTAAGCACGAATTTCCGACTGGGGGCGTGTGGCATCATTTCGGCGAGAAAGGCAACGCCTCCGCGGCGCGGGGTAGTCAAACCAGTGGGGCGTATCCGACCGGGGCGGACCGTACCGTACTGAAGGCGAGTCCCGGGGCACCA
The DNA here is from genome assembly GCA_963842495.1 of uncultured Acidobacteriota bacterium. GTDB lineage: Bacteria > Acidobacteriota > Terriglobia > UBA7540 > UBA7540 > CAVROP01. The sequence goes on along the minus strand of CAWJHY010000090.1, from coordinate 10,005 downwards.
TCGCAGAAGTCGAGTGCAGGGCGTACGGAGGGGTTGGAGAAGCAGATGTGGGCGCTCGTCAACCACGACCGGTTGAGACCTGAGGCACTCGCTGAAACGGGCGGGCAAGCGCGTCCGCTGAAGTGGAACGAGCGTCTGGCCGCGGTGGCGCGGGCGCATTCGCTCAACATGCTCAGGCAGCAGTCCTTCTCGCATAACGACCCCGACGGCACAACGTTCGCGGAACGCATCAAGAGGGCGGGGATCTCATGGCAGTCTTCAGGAGAGAACATCGCCGTCTACGATACGGTGCAGGGAGCGGAATCCGCTTTCATGAACGAGCCGCGCTTTCAAGACAATCACCGAGGCAATATCTTGAACGCGAGTTATACGGACGTGGGAATCGGAGTTGTGCAAGGGCCAGACGGCAGTCTTTACATCACGCAGGACTTTATAGCGAGTCCACTCGATGGCGCCGGCGCCCCGAGCGATCCGTAGCACACGCAGGCGCGGAGCTGAGCTGAAAAGCTGTTGTCCTTGAGCTGAGAGGCTCAAAAAAGGAGGATTTGAAATGCTGAACCTAAGAATCAGAGAAGCCAGAGTCGTTACGCGGTTAATGGCCGCCTCTTTAGGACTGGTGTTCGCGGCGCACCTGTTCACCGGCGTGTTGTTTGCGCAGGCGCCGCTGCCCCAGCCGCCGCCGGACCAAGGTCCGCCGGAACAAGGTCCGCCACGGCAACCCCCGCCCTCCTTCCCGCCTGAGGAGTTGCAGAGGATAGTGTCTCCCATTGCTCTGTATCCGGACCCTCTGCTGGCGCAGGTTCTCACCGCTTCGACCTTTTCTAACGACATTCCCGCCGCCGCGCAATGGGCCGACGAACACCACTACCTGACCGGCGACGCGTTGGCGCAGGCCATCACCGAGGACCAGCTACCCTGGGATCCAAGCGTGCAGGCGCTGCTACCCTTCCCCTCGGTTCTCGATATGATGGCCTCTGCCATGCCCTGGACAACGGAACTGGGCAATGCCGTCCTGGCGCAGCGGCCGGACGTGATGGATGCGGTGCAGGTGATGCGCAGGCGAGCCTACGACTACGGCTATCTTAGGACCAATCAGGCAGTCGTGGTGGCCCCTGGGCCGTATATCACCATCATGCCTGTGAACCCGGGTTTCATTGTGGTTCCCGCGTACAGCCCGGGGATCGTGTTTGCGGCTCCGCGCCTCGGCTTCGTCGTGGGCGCCGCCATCCGCTTCGGATTTGGCGTAGCCATTGGCCTGGCGTTTCGTCCTTGGGGATGGGGCTTCGGCTGGACCCACTTCGATTGGGGCCATCACGTCATGGTCGTCAACAACCATCCCTGGGGCCGGACTTGGGCGAATCGCGCAACCTACGTCCACCCGTATGCCGTCCAGCGCTATGCGCGCTCGGCGCCGCGTCCGACGGAACACCATGAATTGGAACGCCGCTCGCCGCAGGAACGGGCAGATGGCAAGGCAGGGCGCGCCGTCAAGGAAGAACACCACAGTGAACCCAAGCACGAGAGCAAGCACGACGAGGGTCACCGCTAAGCACAAACGCGTGGCGCATCTCGACCCTCTCCCCGATACAAATCATGACCCACTCACCGCTCGGGGAGAGGGAGGCCCACGGAACTACTCGTGAGACCGCAACGCGTCGCGTCCCTCGTCCTTGGCGCGGAAGAGGGCGTTATCGGAGGCACGCAGAAGGTCTTTCAGAGTTCTGCCGTTCTCGGGAAAGGTGGCAACGCCGAACGACAGAAGCATGGGTTCCAGGAGGCGTCCCTGGTACTGAACGTCCGTGTGTACCACGGCCTTACTTAATTCCTCCGCCCGTTGCGTGGCAAGCTCCGCGGTCGTATCGGGAAGCACCAGCACAAATTCGTCTCCCCCCAAACGGCAGGCAACATCTTCGCTTCGTATGTGGCTCTTCAGCGTCTCGCACAAATTCTGCAGGGCCAGGTCGCCGGCCTCGTGCCCATAGGCGTCATTGAACTGCTTGAAATTGTCCACGTCGAGCATGATGACGGCCAGGGGCCGGCGGTTTCGAGCCGCGCGGGAAATCTCCCGCTCCAGGGTCTCTTCCATGTAACGGCGGTTATACCAGCCGGTGAGCGGGTCGCGAATGGACTGCGCGCGCAGGGCCTCGCGCAAGTTCATGTTGGCCACCGCCAATGCCAACTGCTCCGCGATGGAGGTGGCGGGCCAGGGGAGTTCCACGGACTCTGCGGACGGCTCTCCGGCTGAGCCTTGTGGTGCTTGAGCCAGCCGCAGGTGAAGAAGTCCATAGGTTTCACCGTGAGCAATCATGGGGACGCAGAGGTAACAGGCCGGCGGAGGATTGGGCAAGTGGCGGCAGAGCAGATTGGTCTGAGCATCTTCCACGAAATGCACCCGCCCGGTTCGAAGTCCCCAGCACTGATCGGGGGTCAAGAACTCGGGATCGTCCGGCTCCAATTCTCCCCACCGGCTGACAATTTCCAAATCCTTGGTCTGAGGGGAATACACGTACAGGGCGCCGGCGGTGGCGGGAATGAGAGTCTGGGTAAATCGGGCGGTGACCGCATAAGCATCCGCGGGAGTCGCGCTGGCCTGCAGGAGGTGGCCCATCTCCGTGAGCAGCCGGAGTTGATGAGTCCGGCGCTCCAGCTTGTCGTGCGACTCGCGCAGGGCCTCTTCTGCCTGCTTGCGTTGAGTGATGTCTCTGGAGATGGTGGACATGGCGACGATTTTTCCGGAACGATCCTGAACCGGCGAAATCGTCAGGGAGACGTCAAGGCGCGTGCCGTCCTTTCTAACCCGGACCGTTTCAAAGTCCTGGACGGCGCCCCCTTGCAGCACGCGCTCCCCCAGGCGCTGCCGTTCCTCCCTGCGATCGGGCGGGACAATCAGTGAGACCGGCTGGCCTATCGCCTCTTTGACGGTATACCCATATGCACGTTCCGCCGCTTTGTTCCAACTCAAGATGATTTCGTCCAGACTGGCTCGAATGATGCTGTCGGCGGAAGATTCAATGACCGCGGCCTCAGCGCGAGCCTCCTGTTCTGACCGGAATAAGCGGTGCGTAACCCAAGTGATCACCACGCCCACGCCGCAGAATGCCAACATGGGGATGAAGATGGCGGGGTTGGAAGTGTCGAAGGGACGCTCCATGAGGAAGTAATAGGTCAGGGCCACGCTCAACAGCGTAGCGAAAATCCCAGGCCAGAATCCCCCTGAGGCGCTGACGAAGACGGCGAGTATGAAAAGCAGAAACCTGAACTGTTCCCGTATGGGAGGGATGACCAGCGTCAGGAGCAAAGCGATGGTGACGCTTAGGACTGCGAGTGCATAGGCTCTGAGGGCTCTCATCTCGCTCCCCCCACTTCATTGCTGCCGGTGAGTGGCTACAACCCAACCTCACTCCAACTTACCCCAAAAGGGGATGTGGAATCAACGTGGTGCGACAAAAGGCCACAATCCGCCGATAATATGCCCCGACTCGGCCGGAGATCAGCTCGGCGCCGATGGAAGTCCCGCGTTTGTCTAGCCGACTATTTGTCACTGTCATGCCATTACGCCGGGAGTCGCAAGTCCTGACTTCGTTTTCGCAAAATGTGGCGTCATTTGCTCCCTTTGGGGTGAAATTGCTGCTCATTTGCGCACAAAACACGCGATATTTGCACCCTTCAAAAAAGTGATGTCCTTTGTTTTCAAGAACTTCTTAGCTTCGTTTCCCCGATTTTCGTATTCTCTCGCAGTCCTCCGGATTCCCCCGACCTGTTTCCTGTTCGAGGCCTCCGCCAAAACCTGTGAAGTGCTGGAAAACTCGAATTCTACGCGAGATGTACGCATTTCGGCACTCAAATGCGGCTCATTTTGGGTTCGTTTTAGCTTCGTTTTGCACACGCCGTGCTTTGTTTTCAATAACATATTGGCTTCGGTCGTATTTTTCTTGATGTTTCGAACCCCAGTTTTCCCCCGCTCGCCTGGATGGCCCCGCTTTTTCTTTCCCTTCCGAGCATGCCGACGCTCCCTTAGCGACAAAACGTCAACAAATTGACCAACTACAATAGGCTATCACGGGCCGGCGGGTTTGTCAAGCGAAAAGTGCAAACCTGGCGCCGGTCGTTCCTGACCAGGCTGTTGAAAAATCCCTCAAGCGGTCATCTTGTCACTCCGAGTCAGAGATGGTGTCCCTAATCCGTCGGTAACGGCGGGCGAGGCTGGTAGGGCACATGGCCGAGGCCACCAAACGATGCATCCGGTTTCACCTCGAGGGTGCCGGCTGTAGGAGCGAGGCGCCGTTTCGCCCGTACGTCCTCGTGGTTTACCCACACGTTATCGAGGGATTGCGTCAGGAACCCAGGGCGGGATTCTTCGCTGCGCTCAGAATGACTGTGGGCAGGGGCCGAGTTGGCAGCGAGGGGGCAGGGCGAGATTCTTCGCTTCGCTCTGAATGACAGAACTGGTTTCAACCCACATTTCCAATTTGAATCATATTTCTGAATCTTCTTGTCGGAGAGCCATCTGACCCGACGGCTGTTCGGAGTGATGGTGGGGCGGATTGAGGCACTCACGCTCCCGGCAGGGTAGAGCAACGCACGGCGACCACAAAGAGGTCGGACCCAAAAACCCCGGATATGCGGAGGTGCCTGAAAAATCCGGTTCCAGCAGTGGTGACAACGGGTTTCGAGGACTTCTGAAAGGGCGGTTCCGGGCCCATGACGCTCTCGGAGAAAAAAGAGTGCTCGGTTGGACGCAAATGGGTGTATATTTTTGACCCCCGGAACGGTAAAAAGTTAATTCCAGTTGACTTCTCGACTGACAGACACAAGGTGGTGAATCGATGAGCAATTACACTCAAGAAGGTGGGCTGATTAAGATAGACACTCCGCTGGGGGAAGATGTCTTGCTGCTCAGAGGTTTCAAGGGCACCGAAAGCATCTCGCGCCTCTTCAGGTTTGAGCTCGACCTCCTGTCCGAGAACTCCTCCATTTCGTTTCCAGATATCATCGGCAAGAACGTGACCCTCTCTTTGAAACAGCCCGACGGATCCTATCGGTACATCAATGGCATCATCAGCCGCTTTGCGCAGCAAGCGACGGAAGAACGGCTTACGGCGTACCGTGCCGAAATGGTGCCCTGGCTTTGGCTTCTGACCCGAAATGCGGATTGTCGCATTTTCAAAAACAAGAGCATTCCGGATATCATTACGCAGGTGTTCAGCGATCTGGATTTCAACGACTACACGAACTCGTTGCAAGATTCTTATGAGCCGCGAGAGTATTGTGTCCAATACCGGGAGTCGAGCTTTAACTTTGTTTCCCGCTTGATGGAGCAATGCGGAATTTTCTACTTTTTCAACCACGAGCAGGGGAAACACACCCTGGTGATGGCGGACTCTCCCACCGCCCACAGTTCCTGTCCCGGGCAAAGCAGCATTCGCTATTTCACGGTTTCGGGGGGCCCCCAAGAGGATGTCATAACCGGGTGGCAAATCGAGCAGGAACTGCGCGCGGGGAAATACACTCACACCGACTACAATTTTAAAACACCAAGCACCAGTTTAATGGCCAGCGAGCCCACCGTTCATGAGGTCGGAGGAAACAGCAAACTCGAAATCTACGATTACCCGGGAGAGCATTTGACCAAGGGCTCGGGACAGGCTCTGGCCAAAATTCGCATGCAGGAGGAAGAAGCTCAACACCTTATTGCGCATGGCACGAGCCACTGCCGCATGTTTGTCAGCGGTTATAAGTTTACGCTGGAAGAGCATCCGCGCCAGGACATGAATACCGATTACGTCCTGACGGAGATACAACACACCGCCGTGACCGACGCCTTCCCTTCATCGGGAAATCCGGAAGGGGAGTCTTACTCCAATACCTTCACCTGCATTCCTCTTTCAGTTCCTTTCCGCCCTTTGCGTGTGACCCCGCGGACCGCCGTCCACAGCCTCATGCCCGGAACTGTCTTTGGCGAGGCCGGTGGAGAGATTTACACGGATGGATATGGCCGGGTTATGGTTATGTTTGCCTGGGACCGGAACGGGGAAGGGTCGGCTTTGTGCCGCGTCACGCAGCTTTGGGCCGGCAATAAATGGGGAGCGATGTTTGTTCCCCGGATCGGCATGGAGGTCTACGTCGACTTCGAGGAAGGCCATACCGACAATCCTGTTGTTGTCGGTTGCGTGTACAACGATAAAAATATGCCGCCGGACGACCTGCCAGACGAGGGAATGAAGAGTGGCATCAAGACCCATAGCACCGTGGGGGGAGGAGACGACGACTACAACTGCCTTCGATTCGACGACGCGATCGGCGATGAGGAAGTCCTTGTGAGGGCCCGAAAGAACATGATAACGAACGTGCTCAACGATGACGGCCTTTGGGTCGCGCATGATCAGACCATACATATCGACCACGATCGTACGGAGATTGTGGGAGGCAACGATAAGATCACCGTTCAGAAGAGCCAAACCACCACGGCCACGCAGTCAATTACGCTTCAGGTGGGCCAGAGCAGCATTGTGCTTAACCAGAAGGGTGTGACCATCAAAGGCTTGACGATCAATATCCAAGCGAGCACTGCGCTGACGTTGCAGGGTCTACCTGTAAAGATCAACTAGCGTCCTGAGTCAGAAGGTCGCTGACGAAGTGTTCCCCATGCGGGCCGCTTCTAGCAGCCCCGTCAGGGGCGGAAGATTGTAGCCCAGGGCGCAAGCCCTGGGGTGGACAGCCCTCACCCCGTCCCGCAGGGGGGACGCCCCTCTCCCGCCTGAGCGGGAGAGGGGACGGGGGTGAGGGAGGGCTCGCTGACCCACGGCTTGCGCCGTGGGCTACGTTCTTTCGCCCGCTCCGCGGGCTGAGTTATTGAACGAACTTCTGACTCAGGACACTAGCGTATTGTCCAGTTATTTCTGGGACATTACACCAGGAGGAAAGGAAGTCGGCATCATGGACAACGCGGAGCCAGCCACAAAACCGGCGACAACTTTAAGAGACCTCTGTGAGCGGGCCAAGCTTGAGGAGGACGCCAAGGCGTTGCTGAAAGATGAGCATACGCCGCGGCAGTTTCTCGAGCTGCTGATTGGGAAAGAGCTTTTCCTGGATGCTATTCGTTTCCTCGCCTATGCGCTTCCAAAAAGAGAGGCAGTGGGGTGGGGATGCCTTTGTGTGCGCCATAGTCTCGAGACGGAGGATGCGTCAAAGATCTCGGAAACCCATGTGGCGGTGGAGAAATGGGTATATAACCCCGATGAGGAGAATCGCCGGGCTGCCCAAGCTGCGGCGGATAAAGAGGGATCAGAGAGCCCTTCAGCTCTTCTTGCAATGGCGGCATTCTTCAGCGGGGGCAGTATAGTGCCGGCGAATCTCGAGCCCGTCGCTCCCCCGGACTACGCGACGCCGCGGCTTGTGGCTGGAGCCGTAATGATCTCAGCGGTCGAGAGCCAGCCGGAGAAGGCGGCTGAAAAGTATCGCGTCTTTCTACAAAAGGGCATGAGGTTGATGGCTAGGGTCCATCCGGGTATGTCATCCTGAGGAGTCCCGATCTGATCGGGACGACGAAGGATCTCGGCAGTTCGCGGGGAGTATTCATCCGTCGGCTGACGGACCGGCCGTTCAAGCCAACTGCGGGGATTCTTCGGCCCCCAAACAACGGGGGCCTCAGAATAACACAGGGCCACTGGGAGGCGAATAATGGGAATGCCTGCTGCCAGGGTAAGCGACGCGCACGTGTGCCCCATGGTGACCGGAACTGTGCCTCACGTCGGTGGCCCTATTCTTCCACCCTGTTGTCCCACCGTCCTCACCGGGGGCCTGCCTCAGGCCCGCGTGTCTGACATGGCGACGTGCGTTGCCCCCGCGCCTGATGTGATTGTGACGGGGTCATTGACTGTCCTGGTAGGTGGATCGTACGCTGCCCGTGTCGGTGACATGACGGCTCACGGTGGCAGCATTGTGCAAGGCCTTCCAACCGTCCTCATTGGGTAGTATTTTGGAGCGCTACAAGTTTCAATGCAGGCTTCAAGTCTTTCTCAGGAGCGTCGAAAATGAAAGCCAAGCCGGAGATCTACGAGGCGCTGGAAGAACGGGGCGTGAAGTATGCCATGCGCATCCCGGCCAACGACAGGCTGGAGCGAGACATTGCCGAACTGCTGGCGCGGCCCGTAGGAAGGCCCAGCCATAAGCTGGTGGTCCGGTACAAGCGCTTCCTCTATCAGGCAGGCAGTTGGAAAACGGCGTTCAGGTGTCAGGTTTCAGGGTGGCAGGGCGAGATTCCTCGCTTCGCTCAGAATGACAGTGGGTGGGGCCGAGTTGGCCGCGAAGGGTCAGAGCGAGATTCTTCGCTGCGCTCGGAATGACAGCGGAAGGGGCAGGGCGGGATTCTTCGCTGCGCTCTCCTGAAAATCGCTCTCCCGCGTACTGGTTTACAGACGTTCATGCGGATGCGGGAGTAGGGTTTACGGCTCGTAGGTCAACGTCGTACCCGAGCTTACGCAACCTTCTGACCAACTGTCGAGCGCGTCGGTGTTTGGTCCGGGCGTCGGGTTCGCTGCCGCGTTCGATGTAGGGAACGGCTTCATGCAACATCTTCCACACCAGACGGCAGAGTCGATGAGCGACAGCCCAGATGGCTGCCTTGTAGCCGAGCCGAGGCAGCAAACGATGGAATACCGCCTGAAAGTGGCTGCCCTTCTTCTTCACCGCCGCGTGCGCGGCTTGGTTGAGCACACGACGGAGGTATTTATTGCCTTTGGCCGAGCGGCTACTGTGGTTCTCTTCCGCGCTTTCATCGCGTCCGGGGCAGGTCCCCACCCAGGCGCTCAGATGGCCCGCCGTAGGGAAGGTGCCCGCGTCCACTCCCACCTCGGCGATGATCTGCTGTGCGGAGTCCACTCCCAGACCGGGGGCCAGCGCCAACCGAGCCACGGCTTCCTGATGGGGTTTGAGGGCCTCCGCGATCAGGCGGTCGAGCTTGGCGATCTGTTCCACCAACATCTGATGCCGGTCCAGGTACAGAACCAGCAGTTGCAGATGCACGGGCTGGGGGCTTCCGCTCAAAGCATCGATCAATTGCTTCTCGCTGCATTGCAACCGGTCGTCAGCCAAGGCCACCAGCTTGTTCGGGTCGGTCTCGCCACCTGCCAGAGCGCGCAGAATGCGGTACCCACTGACTCCCAACAGGTCACTGATCACACTGGACAGCTTGATCCGCATCTCCTCCAGCAGACACTCCAGTTGGCTGTGCAGCCGCAACTTGTCCTCGCTGAGCTGCACCCTCGCCCGTGTCATCGTCCGCCAGGTCCGCTGCTTGGGCTCCGGCACAAAGCTCAACGTCAACTCGCCCGCCAGCAGCCGCCGGATCAGGCGCTCGGCATCGCGAAAGTCGTGCTTGCGCCCGCGCGGTGCCCGGTTGGAGAAAGCCTGTGCCAACTGCAATTTCATATACGGTTCCAACTCGTACCAGACGGGCCTCCAGTACTGTGCCCTGGACTCCATCACCGCCTGTTGTACCCCTTGCTGCCGCAGCCAACTCGACAAGTTCTGCAGTTCGCTGGTGGTGGTTCCGAAGCGCCTTCGCTGCGGCTCCGATCCCGGATCGTCAACGTCCAGAATTACGACCATCAGCACTTTCTTATGCACGTCAATTCCTGCTACCTTATACGCCATAGTTTCCTCCTGGCGTGGAAGGGTAGAACGTGCGGGTATAGGGATTACGCTCTCCTGCGCGCTACTACCCCTCCCGTCGGGACGGAAGGGGTAGCGACACATTTATGGGTTCAAAAACGCTCGTTCCGGACCAAGCTCTCTCACGGCCTCAACTCATCCAGAGCGCAGCGCGGCCTTTACCTTTCCACGCTGCACAAATTGTACAATAGCGACTCGGAAAGATTTTCATCTCCTCGGGTGGGCCAAAGGCCCATGATAACTCTCTCGAAAATCACGGGACACTGGCCCCAGAATCAATGACTTGCCGTAGACCGTGATTTTCATCACTTTGGGTGGGCCGCAGGCCCATGT
>CAWJHY010000089.1:0-60567 GCA_963842495.1 uncultured Acidobacteriota bacterium | reverse complement strand
TTGCTATGACCGCTTATGCGATGAAAGGCGACCGAGAGCGTTGCCTGGAAGCGGGTATGGACGCCTATGTCCCCAAGCCGATCAATTCCAAGCAGCTTTTTGAATTGATCGCCGGAGTGCGAACCGTGGAGCTCAAATCGTCGCTCAGCACGCCGCTAGGGATAAATCACGAGATCCTTGATGAGTCGGCGCTCCTGGCGCGATTTGAAGGAGAGGCTGACTTGCTTCGGGATGTGGTCAATCTCTTCATGGACGACTGTCCGAAACTGATGGACGGGATTCGAGGGGCTGTGGAGCGAAGCGATGCCCATGAGTTGGAGCGGGCCGCCCACAAACTGAAGGGCACCGTGGCAAATTTCTCGGCTCGAGCTTCTTATGACGCGGCGCTGCGTCTGGAAGTGATGGGCCGGGAAGGACATCTCGAGGAGGCTCGCGAAGCTCTAACCGCGCTCGACGCGGCCCTCCAGGAACTGGGGCCCGTCTTGATTACTTTAAGTGGCGGCATAAAACCATGAAGATCCTGGTGGCCGAAGACGACCTCATAACAGGGCGGATGTTACAAACCTACCTGGCGAAGTGGGGTTACGAGGTACAAATCGTGACCGATGGCCTGCAAGCATGGCAAATCCTTCAACAAGAAAATGCCCCTCGTCTCGCTCTCCTCGACTGGATGATGCCGGAGATGGATGGCATATCGGTTTGCCGCGAGGTAAGGCGGCGTAATATCCAGCCTTATATTTACTTGATTCTCCTGACCGCCAGGCGATACCAGGAAGACGTGGTGGCGGGACTCGAGGCGGGGGCGGATGAGTATTTGACGAAGCCTTTTGACCCCTATGAGCTCAGAGCGCGTCTGCGCGCCGGTGCCCGGATTGTGGAGTTGCAGGATAGCCTGATTCAGGCGCGCGAAGAGCTTCGCGAACTGGCCATGCACGACGTCCTGACCCGTCTTTTGAACAGGCGCGCCATTATGGATTTCCTGGCGGCGGAATTGGGCCGCGCCGCACGCGAACAAAAACCCCTCACGGTGATGATGGTTGACATTGATCACTTCAAGTCCGTTAACGACAATTTTGGGCATCCGGCTGGAGACGGAGTCCTCTGCGAAGTGTCCAGGAGGCTGCGGGCATCCATTCGTACCTATGATAACGTGGGGCGGTTTGGGGGAGAGGAATTCCTGGTGGTCGTCCCCGGCTGCGACGCAGTGCCCGGCCTAGCCCAAGCAGAGCGGCTCCGCGAAGTAGTCAGTTCCCAGCCCATGGCAGTCAAAGACGCCTCCATTCATGTTACGGTCAGCGTGGGTGTAGCGACCTCGCACCAACTGAATGCGCCGCACATGGAGGTCCTCCTCTCTGCGGCTGATAAGGCCCTCTATCGCGCCAAGGAGAGAGGCCGGAATCGCGTCGAAGCGGAAAGTTCGCCGATTCCTCTCTCCTCTACGCTTGGCCTGCCTGTAGGTGTCCTTCCTGAATAGCCCAACGATCCGGGCATGCACTCCATCTTTTGCATTACAAAAAGCCGACAGGTGACTTAGCGGAGGAATTATGGCTGGTTCGCAAGGCCACCGCAAATATGTTCTCGATGCGGCAACGCGGGCAGGGGGGATGATCTATTTGTCCATAATGCAATCTCACTAACCGCTGGGAAGAGAGGTAATATTCTCCTGGCCCCTCAATTCACGCCGTGGGTCTTGGAAATTTCTACACGCGGAATGCAAGTCCGCCATAGTTGTCGCTGCGCCTTGCTCTTTCCAAACTTGTAACTTATTGAATTGCAAGGGCATTCGAAGGCAGAGATTGGCATCATTCTTGCCTGACCCAACAGTGAGCCTTTCAGACCACGGGAGGCTTGCCAACTCTGTTTAATGCAAGAGCCGATGACCAATTTGCACGTTGTAATATTTTCCGCAAGACCAACTGCTCGTGCCTTCCATGCCGGGGGCATTTCGCCAGAATTCGAAGTGCCCCTCCCGCACCTCCTTTCTTTCTAGTCCACGCGCTTGGGCACGGAAATTGCTCTGTGTCAAGACGGGTGGCTCAAATGAACCGGCAAGGTTGAGTATGCCTTGTCGCATGAAGTACCCGACGTGAGCCATCGTGGAGTGCGCAATGCCTATGAAACTAAAGATATTATTGGCAGCAGCGGTAATTCTTCTGCTGGAGGGAAGCTTCCTGGCGCAAGAGAAAAAAGATGAATCACAAGCTCCCGCCGCCTCGAGTTCACAAACAACTGCTGCCTCCGCACCGCACAACTACGCAATATCGCCCGAAGACGCAGCCAAGAAAAACCCGATTAGATTTACCGATGCCTCAGTCGATCGTGGCAAAAAGGTCTTCAAATATCAGTGCGCGCTGTGCCATGGAGAAAAGGGAGACGGCAAAGGCGACTTGGCAAAAGAAATGTCACTAACGGTGCCTGATTTCACGCAGGCGGACACTTTGTCCAAGCGCACCGACGGCGAACTTTTTGCCATCGTGGCCACCGGTAAGGATCCTATGCCGAGCCAAAAAGGCCGCATGCCCGCAGCGCAGATGTGGAATGTGGTCAACTACCTTCGGGCTTTAGGTGGGAAGGTTCCTGCCAAGGCGACGCCAAAGGAAGCCGCAGACGAGAACGTGGTTTTGATTCCGCAGTAACGTCTCCGGTCTGGTCGGTATGGAGACGAGCGTGCGACCTGGGCGGAACCAATCGCCATACCGGCGGAGAGTCCTGAGTTGCCCGAGGGACTCCCTTAACGCGCGGCCAATCTCTTGGCCAGGCTTAAGATGACATCTCTATCGGGCTCGGCAAGCCGACCCAAGAGGTTCCGAAGCTTCAACAGGAACTGAGCGTCTATTCCCTTATCGCCGTTGTCCCCTGTCAATTCGTCCAGCGTCCTCCGCGGCGTAAGGTTCGGAGTTGGCGGAGCCTCGTCCCCGGAGAAAAAGAGCTGGTACAGCGGAACATCGAGAACCCCCGCGAATCGCTCCAGGGTCTCCAGCGAAGGAACAGTGTGACCGTTTTCGACCCGGGATACGTAGCAACGCAGTAACCCCGTGCGTTCCTCAATATCCCCTTGCGACAATTGCTTTTGCTCACGAAGCTGGCGCAGGCGCGTACCAATCAACATAAGTTCACCCTCTTTCATTACGTGTTTTGCAAATACTGTTCACAGCCATAACCTAGATGGTAATTTTCGCCGCCTTACTCTGCTGCGACAAGGGCACTGAGGTACCGGTACGGAGGTTGTGCGGGAGGAGTACTGTCGTTTTGAGTTTGGCCTCGAGGCTCGGTTTCCGCTGCGCTCACGGATTCTGAGCAAGAGCGGACAACGCGCCTACGCGGCCGCTACCTGCCCAAGCAAGCCCGGGCGCTCTGCTGCTAACCCGAACGCCAATGTTATCACAGAGTTAAGGGGCCGCTCCACAAGGGAGAGGATCTCTATCGTGGACCAGGAAGCGTTTGCGCCCTCTATGCCAGCACCATAGTTAGCAGGGCCATCCGGACGCAGACGCCGTTTTGCGCTTGGCGGAAGTAGGCAGCCCGCGGATCGCTGTCGACTTCCTTGGCGATCTCGTCGAGGCGGGGAAGCGGATGCATGACGATAGCGTCGGCTTTCATCAGTCGCAGGGATTCCGAAGTGATCAAGTATACGCCTCGGCATTGCTCGTAGTCGGCAATTCGGTCACCGAAGCGCTCCTTTTGAATCCGCGTCTGGTAGACCACATTCACCTCTGGAAGCACTTTGTCGAGGTCGGTTTCTTCCGTGTACCAGACGCCTTTTTCGTGCAAATGGCCGAGGATATCTTCTTTCATTTTCAAGAGAGGTGGAGCAACGAAGTAAATGCGTACATCCTGATACTTACTTAACAAATAGGCCAGCGAGCGAACGGTGCGGCCCTGCGCCAAGTCTCCCACCATGGCGATCCGCAAGCCGTCAATCGAGCCGATCTCTTTATGGATGGTATAGAGGTCCAGCAGAGCCTGGGTGGGATGTTGACCGGCCCCGTCTCCGGCGTTAATAACCGGGATGCGTGATACGGACGCCGCGCGTTTGGCCGAACCGACCTCGTAATGACGAATCACCAGGACATCGGCGTAACCGTTCAAAATGCGCACCGTGTCCTCAAGTGTTTCACCCTTCGCAACCGAAGAGAATTCGGCGGCGTTCTCCGTTGAAACCACGCTCCCCCCGAGGCGGTGCATCGCCGCTTCAAAAGAGAAGCGGGTGCGCGTTGACGGCTCATAGAAAAGTGTGGCCATGATTCGTCCGCGGAATTGTGAAGTCCCGCCACCCGAGACGACGTTCTCCATATCTTGCGTGGTTTGAATGAGGCGCGAAATTGTAGGCACGTCGAATTGCTGGGCTTCAATTACGTGGTGCAGATCCATGGGAAAAGCCTCCGGGTTGAGAAGAAGTCAAGAGAAAGGAGACAGAAGTCAGAAGACGAGCGCTGTGGACGGCTTCCGGCAAGATGACCTGCCGACAGGATTCTCCGAGTGCTGTTGACAACAGGAAGACGCAAGCGTGCAAGATACTCCGAGGACCTCGATTCCGTCAACCTCGAGATTCTGACGCTTGCCTTTTGACTGGCAATTCTCTTGCAAGGTGGTATCATTCTGGCGATTGACGAGATTGTACATGAGTTCCTTAAGTACGCCAACTCCCGCCGCCGGCAGCACGACCGCCGAGTTCTCACCGCACCTCGCGGAACCTTCCGATGAATGGCGTGGCCACCTTTGGCATTACCTCCTGGCGTTCTTTGCCGGAGCCGTGATCGTCTCGGCCCTAACAGGATTTCACATTCTGGAGAATCGAAAGGCGACCATTGCCTACTGGCAGGATCAACAGTCAACCATTGCGGGCGACCGCGCGCGGTTGATATCAAACTGGCTAGGGGAACGCCGCGCTGACGCCGAGTTGCTTTCATTGTACCCCTCCGTTCAACGATTGCTTTGGCCCGTTGAGGAGTCCGGATTGACGGGCGCCCTTCGAGAGGAGGAGGTTGGGCATCTTTCGGCATTCATGGACCAGCTTGCCTTCACGCATGGCTATGCGGCTATTTACCTGATCAGTATGGAGGGGGGAGTTGAGGCGCGATCCGCGACCTCGGAAAGTATGGCGCCCGCAGTAATTGAACGGGTGCGACAGGTGTCGAAGGGCCACGCATTTTGGGTTGGCGCATTGGGGCAGAGGCAGGCCAGTAGTTATGTCTATTTTCTTTCGCCGGTTTTTCCCGGCGCTCGTTCCAAGGCAGAAGCCCCGTCTCCGTCCTCCGCCACGGGCTTGCTGGTCTTGCAAATTGACCCCAGAAAGGGGTTGTTTCCGCTGCTGATGGTGGAAAGCGTACCCACGCGCAGCGGCGAAACGCTGCTCCTGGAACGCCAGGGAAGCGAGTTGGTTTATCTCTCGCCGCTGCGCGGCGCGCCACTTCCGCAGGGTAGTCGGCAAGGTCCCCTGCCAGTTCCCGCGGCCGAAGCCGGGCCAGTGGGAAAATCACTGAGCGGCGAAAGAGTGGACTACCGTGGCGTTCGCGTTCTGAGCGCCGTGCTGCCCATCCCTCTAACCGACTGGATACTGGTGAGAAAGATCGACCGGCAAGAAGCGCTCGAGGACTTCTCCACCCGAGCCCGGCTCGAAGCGTTGGTGGGGGCGTTGATCATTCTCGTTTACGCCTACCTCTTGATTGGATACCGTCGCACGACGCTGGGCCGCGCTCTGGAAGAAAGGGTGGCGCACCAGCAGGCCATCCTCGCTCTCCAGGCGTTTGCGCAGGAAATGGTGGACAACGTCCCGGTGGGCCTATTGATGCTCTCTCCCGACCTAAATGTACTTTCCGCCAACCGGACTTTTCTCGAGGGATTTCATGTGCGTCCCGAGAAAGTGATCGGACGCCCCTTGCCGGAGGTCATCCAGGCCGAGGGGCCCCCCCGCCGCCTGATGGGGGCTACAGAGCTCGGCGCCGAACCGCACGATGTGCTTCTGAACCTCGCCGCGTTAGGCGGAATGGGGACTCGGCCTGCCCGGCTTGGTCTGACCCAGATCTCCAATGGGCAGGGTAAAGGCCGCCTGTTGCTGACCGTCGAGGACCAGACGGAGAGCGAACGCTTGCGCACGGCCGCCGAGGCTTCGGAGCGCCGCTTGCGGGAACTGGTTCAGAGCATCGATGCGATTGTGTGGGAAGCCGAACCGCAGACCCATCAATTCACTTTCGTGAGCCAGCGCGCTGAACAAATCCTGGGCTACCCGGTTGAGCAATGGCTGAACGAACCGGGTTTCTGGGAGCGGCATCTTCATCCGCTGGATCGCGAGCAGGTTGTGGCGGCGCGGCGTCGGGCGATGGGGGAGGGCCGGGATCACAGTCTTGAATACCGGATGGTCGCGGCGGACCGCCACCTGGTTTGGCTCCACGATACCACGCATGTGGTGTTGGACGCGGAGCGGCGCCCCATCCACCTGCGCGGTGTGGCGATTGATTCCACCAAGGAAAAATCGGCGGAGGCGGAAAGAACCCTGCTGATCACCGCCATCGAACAATCGGCGGAGGGGATCTTCATCACCGACGCCAAAGGCACCATCGAGTACGTCAATCCCGCCTTTTGCCGCGTCTCGGGGTACTCGCGCGCGGAAGCCCTGGGTAAGAACCCGCGCATTCTCAAGTCCGGAAAGCAAAACGAGGCTTTCTACAAGCGGCTCTGGACTACTATCCTGGGCGGTGAAATCTGGCAGGACGAAATCATCAACCGCCGCGGGGATGGGAGTTTTTACAACGAGCATATGACCATCACGCCGGTGCGGGACCAGCGCGGTGAGATCACGCATTTCATTGCCATTAAGACTGAGGTGACAGAGCGAAAGCGCCTCGAGCAGCAGCTACGCCAGGCGCAGAAAATGGAGGCGGTAGGCAGGCTGGCGGGCGGCGTGGCGCACGACTTCAACAATATGCTGACGATTATCAGCGGGTACAGCGGGCTTCTGATCGAGCACCCCGGCATTGTCGAACCGCTGCGCGGGTACGTCGACGAGATCCGGAACGCCTCGGGCCGGGCCGCCTCGCTGACGCGCCAGCTTCTCGCCTTCAGCCGGCAGCAGGTGCTGGCGCCCCGGGTGCTGGATCTGAACTCCGTGGTCTCCAACATCCAGAAAATGCTGAAGCGGCTGATCGGAGAGGACATCGACCTGGTCACCGCTCTGGGCGAGAATTTGTGGCCGATCATGGCTGACCCTGGGCAACTCGAGCAGGTGCTGATGAATCTGGCGGTCAACGCGCGCGACGCCATGCCGGAGGGCGGGGTGGTCACCATCGAGACCTCGAATGTGAAAATGGATGCGGCCTCTGCGCAGGCCCACTTTCCCCTCAAGCCGGGGCCCTACGTTCTGCTGACGTTCAGCGATACGGGCATCGGGATGGACGCCGAAACACAAGCCCGCATCTTCGAGCCTTTCTTCACCACCAAGGAGGTTGGAAAAGGCACCGGCCTGGGGCTGGCCATGGTTTACGGCATCGTCAAGCAGAGCGGAGGATACATCTGGGTTTACAGCGACGTGGGGAAGGGAACGACCTTCAAGATTTACTTGCCCCGCACGGAGGTTGAGGTTGACGATCCGAGTTCCGGTCGTGGGCGGGCCGACGCCCAACGCGGCACCGAGACGCTGCTGCTGGCGGAGGACGACGACTCCGTCCGCGAGTTGGTGCGCAATGTGTTGCGGGAGAGTGGCTACAAAGTATTGGAAGCCAGCCGCGGAGAAGAGGCGCTGGAACTCTCTGAGCTGTTCGCGGGCAAGATCGATTTGCTGGTGACCGACGTGGTGATGCCGCAGATGAACGGACGCGAGTTGGCCCGCCGGCTGCTGAATCAGCGCCCGCAACTCAAAGTGCTCTACATTTCCGGCTACGCGGATAACTCCGTTTTCTATCCGGGCGGGCTGGATGCGGGCGGGGCATTCCTGCAAAAGCCTTTTACCCCTGAGGCGTTGGCTCGCAAGGTGCGCGAGGTGTTAGGTGGCCCGTACCGGCGATCCTAGCGTCCTGTCCCGTCTGACCTTTGACAATGCCCTCGCCCCCTTGGGGGAGAGGGTGGCGAACGGAGCGAGCCGGGTGAGGGGGTCGCCACTGAGCACGATTGTCAGGAATTGCATGGTGCGCCCTAGCATGTAATGGTTTTGCGCTTCTTTCCCACGCGGCCGGCGGCCTCGTTCTTGGCGATGTACGCACTCGCCAGCGGCACCTTGCAGGCCGTGTCGCCCACGTCCACGGATACTTCGCCTATCTTCTGAGAGGCCGCCTTCGCTCGTTTCAGCAAGGGTTTCCCATACGTCCCCACCGCGATGACAAACCCATTCATTGCATATCGAACCCGGTTTGGCGCCGTATGGATTTCCTTGACGATGGCCTCGAGCAATCTCTCGATTTCCGCGAGATCCAAAAGCGCATCCGCTTTTGTGGCGACGAGTCCGGAATAAGTGCACCATCCTGACGCGGCCACGAACTCGTTGGTGGACGCCATCCACTCCATCGCCAGATCGCGAGCGTGCGGGTTCTCCACCGCCACCCACGGCACGGTGTACTCCGATACCATGGGCACCCCCGACGCGCCTTCCGCCCAAGCTTGCAACTGCTGCTTGGGCATCTCGGATCCGTCGGCCACCATGCCGGCGAGGTACATGGCATCCAGGTTTCCGGTCTCATAAAGCTGGCAAGCCAGAGCCTGTTGCCCCTTGATGGTTTTTGCGATCTCCTTAAGACTTGCCACGCTCACTCCGAACATCTGCTGGGCGTGATTGCCGTGACGCGCGTAAATGATGCACGTCTTCTCACTGCCCTTGCTGCTCAGTTCCGCCATGACGGACTTGAGAGTCGCCATCGAGATTTCTCCGCTGCCGGGAAGAATCCGGCCTCCCCTAGCCCCCCGGAATCTTGGGTTCATTTTCGCAATATGTCGCGTTTTTGCACCTTTTGGCGCCTGATTGTGGTTGATTTGCGAGCAGAAGCCGAGTCATTTGCGCCCTTTCAGTACTATAACCAATTTGTTTTCATGTACTTCTTAGCTTCGACCCTCCAATTCTCGTATAACTACCTTGTTTTCAGTTACTTCTTAGCTTCGTTCCCAGAATGACTATTTCGCTATCTTTGTTTTCAACAACATACTGGCTTCGATCGTACTATTCTTTGTTTTTTTGCGCCCCGGTTTTCCCAAGCGCGGGGACTATTGCGCTTTTCCTCGCGGTCGCACGCCCGCCCACGACAATGTGTCCACAAGATGACCACAACTATAGGCTACCATACGTCCGTGGGTTTGTCAAGTGAAAAATGGAGTTCGAAGGCAGCGCGGGCCTTCAGGCCGGCAAGTGCCACGACAGGGTCGGGGCGGTGCGAGTGAGCTCATTAGTCTGAAGAATCGCGGACCTTGAAAAGCAGGGGGAGGAAACGGTAGCTCTGAGAACGGTCCCTGATCGTTTCTCTTGGTTTCTCTTGGTATCGACCCAAGCGTGCCTACTCCCTGGCGGGTTTCGCGGCTTTCTTCGGTGGTGGGCTAAAATAACTTGAAAGAGTCTCTTGCCGCCCCCGAATTCATCCGATAACGCTTATGGGTCTGCCATGAACCGTGCGTTTTCCGGCGAGGATGGCGGTTTCCACAATAGGTTGTGGTAGACGAGGTTTTGGTATCAAGGGATTGGGTTTTTCTTGACAGAGCTAAACAATTCGGGTAGTCTTCCTTTCGTAGGCTGTCGAATACACCTAAGCGGAAAGCTCATGGCCGGGCGTCCCCCGTCACAGAGGCGCAAGCCCAGGATTCTGGACCTTTTCTGCTGCGCAGGCGGCGCGGGCGTAGGCTATGCTCAGGCCGGATTCGACGTTGTAGGCGTGGATATTAAGCCTCAACCGAACTACCCGCTCCCCTTCATTCAGGCCGATGCCCTTACGCTCGACCCAGAGTTCATCGCGCAATTCGACGCTGTTCACGCTTCGCCGCCTTGTCAGGCGTATTCCGACCTTGCCAAGAGAAACGGCAATGCCGATGAGTGGCCGCGCCTGATCGAGCCGGTTCGTGAGATGTTAATCCGCTGCGGTCTTCCCTACGTCATCGAGAACGTGTCGGGCGCTCCTTTGCTCCATCCCGTAGTCCTTTGCGGAACAATGTTCCCTGGGCTGCGCGTCCTTCGCCATCGGCTCTTTGAGGCCAACTTCGAGATAGTTCCGCCGCCCCACAAGAGGCATCCGAAGTGCCACACCTTTGACCGCCGAAAATCTCACTATGGCAAAACCGATGAGTGGAAGGATTTTGTTTCAGTAAACGGCGGAGGGAATTGCACGATAGCGGCTGCCCGCGATGCGATGGGCATTGACTGGATGACGAAAGACGAAATCAACGAATCAATCCCTCCCGCCTACACACAGTTCATCGGCCAGCAACTGCTGCGCTACCTTTCCTGCAGCCGGGAAGAAACAGCAAGGTCCTGCACGTATGCGTAAGCCAAGTTCTAAGGAGCGCATCAGAAGATTTCTTCTCGCCCATGTGGGGGAGATTGTCACGTCGATTCAGATACGGGACGCTGTGGGCACGGATGTCAGCGAGTGGGCGCGGCGCGTGCGCGAACTCCGTGAGCAGGAAGGCTGGCCGATCATTACCCATAACGACAGTACGGACCTTAAGCCGGGTCAGTACCGCCTGACTGAAAAACCTCCTACAAAGAGCGCGGTAGTAATCGCGCAAGGCATCTCGGCGAAGCTCCGTGCGGAAGTGCTTGACCGCAACGGTTTCACGTGCCAGATGTGCGGACTTACGCCCGGTGAGATCGACCCGATGACCGGGCGCAAGGTTCGGCTACACGTCGGCCACATCGTAGACAGAAACCTCGGCGGCAAAGACGAACTCTCAAATCTCCGGGCGTTGTGTGCATCCTGTAATCAGGGTGCGAAGAATATCACCGGCGAAAAACCCACCACTATTTGGCTGCTGTCTCAAGTCCGCCGCGCCGGACAGGAAGAGCAACGCGCCGTGCTGGGCTGGCTTCGCAAGAAATTCGGCGAATGACTGACACGGTATCGAAAGAACAGCGAAGCGCCAACATGCGCGCCGTGCGCAGCCGGAACACACAGCCGGAGGTGCGCGTCCGTCAGATCGCATACGCCTTGGGTTACCGCTTTCGGCTTCATTTCCGGAAGCTGCCCGGTACACCCGACCTCGCTTTCCCAGGTCGGCGAAAGGCGGTTTTCGTTCACGGCTGCTTCTGGCACTGGCACAAGGGATGCCGGAGAGCCACTATCCCGAAATCCAACCGAGCCTTCTGGCGCGCCAAGCTCGCACGCAATGCGTCCAGAGACGCCGAAGAGCTTGCGGCGATAAAAAAGCAAGGCTGGCGCGCACTGGTAGTGTGGGAGTGCGAGATCAAAAACGAACCCCGTCTAGCGGCTCGGCTGCGCCGCTTTCTTCGGTGACGTCCCTGGTTGAACCCACTGCTTTTTGAAGCCTACCGAGGGCGGTCCATACGTAGAACGGATCCGTCGTGCAGGTAATAAAGCCTCCATCTGGACCACGGCCAATGTTCGGGCCAACTGACCAGCCCACGTTTCACCGGGTTGTCATGCATGTAGTTCAGATTCTCCCGCCGCTTTTTTGCGCCAGCCGTCCAAATGGCGGCGTAAAGCCACCACCACTCAATGCGGTTGACAGGGCAGCGGACATTTTGTACCATAGTTTCAGTTGGGGCACGAGACGACAACCAAGCGACATAGGGAGTTGCGGGGCGACTCATGAGGATCAGACGTCACGTGAGGGTTCTTTCATTTCTGAGCTTGTCCGTGGCGTTACTGTTCGTAATTCGGGAACTTCCGGAGCTGAGATCGCTGGCCGACGATGTCTCGAATGACGGCGAGGTCATTGAGCTTGTCGTTTGCGACGCCTCTTCGGATCAGGCATCAGAACGCGACCATGGGGAGTCCGCAGGCCACGCCACTGTAACGCCGGACGTAGCTCGGTTCGGGACAGGCCATTTCTCTCGGATTGTCCCGCTCCGGCCGGGCAAAAGCCTGCTGCAATGGCTCTCCTTGCTCAGAGTCTGACCCGCCCTCACCCGACGCGCTGATCTCGGCGCGCAGAATGCCGTTCAGAAGCACAAAAATCTTCAAAGGAGAACAAGTATGGACCAAGCATCTTTGGAACAATTTCGCGCCAGCTTGCGGGGTGAGCTGATCCAGTCTGGTGACCCGGCTTACGACGAAGCCCGCAAAGTCTACAACGGGATGATCGACAAGCACCCCCGCCTCATCGTGCGGTGCGTGGATACAGCCGACGTGATCTATGCCGTTAACTTCGCCCGCGAGAATGGCCTGCTGGTAGCCATTCGCGGCGGCGGTCACAATGGGGGCGGACTTGGAACGTGCGATGACGGACTGGTGATCGACCTCTCACGGATGAAAGGCGTCCACGTGGACCCGGTGGCAGGGGAGGCGCGTGTTCAGGGCGGTTGCTATATGGGGCGACGTGGACCACGCCACGCACGCCTTCGGCATGGCCGTTCCCTGCGGTTTCATCTCCACCACGGGTGTGGGGGGACTGACGCTGGGGGGCGGCATTGGATACCTGACGCGGACCTACGGATTGACCATTGACAATCTGCTGGCCGCGGACGTCGTCTTGGCTGACGGACGATTAGTCAAGGCGAGCGCCGAAGAGAATCCTGACCTCTTCTGGGCGCTACGCGGAGGAGGCGGTAATTTCGGTGTCGTCACTTCCTTCCTCTTTCGTCTACAGCCGGTGAAGACCGTCTACGCGGGGCCGACGTTGTGGCCGTTGGAGCAGGCCGCGGACGTGCTGCGCGCTTATCGCCAGTTTATAGTCCAAGCGCCTGATGACATCAACGGTTTCTTTGCTTTCCTGGTGGTTCCCCCGGCGCCCATGTTCCCGCAGCATTTGCACCTCCAGAAGATGTGCGGGATCGTGTGGTGCTGCACGGCGCCGCCCGAGAAAGCGGAAGCGGCACTGAAGCCCATGCGGAGTTTCGGCAAGCCGGCGTTCGACCACGTCGGCCCATTTCCTTTCCCAATACTCCAGAGCTTGTTCGACGGGCTCTATCCGCCCGGCCTGCAATGGTACTGGCGAGCGGACTTCGTGAAGGAGATCAGCGATGAGGCGGTGGCGCGGCACGTGGAGCACGGCTCTCGACTCCCAACCATGTTCTCCACGATGCACCTTTACCCCATCGACGGGGCGGCCCACCGCGTGGGCAAGAACGACACGGCATTCAGTTATCGCGATGCGACGTTTGCGGAAGTGATCGTGGGCGTTGATCCGGATCCGGCCAACAAGGAGAAGATCACCAACTGGTGCAAAGAGTATTTCGACGCGCTGCATCCCTACTCTGCGGGCGGCGCCTATGTGAATTTCATGATGGACGAGGGTCAAGATCGCGTTAAGGCCGCATTTCGCGACAACTACGCCCGGCTGGCGCAAATCAAGAAGAAATACGATCCCAGCAATTTCTTCCGCGTCAACCAGAATATCCAGCCTGGAGGCTAGAGAGCCGAGGCCGTCAGGTCGGATCCGCGAACGGCGCGAAAACGGGCTTGACAGGGGCGAGGAGGGCAAGTAGATTAGAAATCGGGCATAAAGTCTAAATAAAACCGTTCGAGTTGAGTCTCCTAGTCGCGTTACAACTGGACGTGAACCCCAGGTGCGGGCGTAGAGCCGGGCAGAATGCCTGAATCTCTGCCCCTCGCTCCCGCCACTCAAATTTCAGGAGGTGTTTCCATGGCTACACCGGCGATGAGCCCCGGGTTCGATGTGGCGAAGCTCAATTCTTTTATGGAAAAAGTTGTAGGGGACATGGGCGCGGCCATGCATGCCGCCCTGATTGTGATTGGAGATAAACTGGGCCTTTTCCGGTCGATGGCCGGCGCGGGGCCCTTGACTCCAGCGGAACTGGCGGCCAAAACCCAGACATCCGAGCGTTACGTCCGCGAATGGCTGAATGCGAACGCGGCCAGCGGATATGTCACTTACGACCGCGCGACCAACCAGTACACACTACCTGCGGAGCAGGCGTTTGCGCTCACCACGATGGACATTCCCGGAGCCTTCCACATCATCTCAGCTTGTTTCAAAGATGAGCCGAAGATCACGCAGGCATTTCGAACCGGCGAGGGCGTCGGCTGGCACGAGCACGACGCAAACCTCTTCTTCGGGACGGAGCGATTCTTCCGGCCGAATTACGCCGCCAACCTCATGACGAAATGGATTCCCGCACTCGAGGGGATGGAAGAGCGCTTGAAGCGCGGGGCGACTGTGGCCGACGTGGGCTGCGGCCACGGAGCCTCGACGATGCTGATGGCGAAGGCGTTTGCCAGGTCAAGGTTCTACGGGTTCGATTATCACAGCGGGTCGATCGAATACGCCCGCCATGTGGCCGGACGGGACGGCTTGCTTGACCAGATCACGTTCGAGGTGGCCAGTTCGAAGAGCTACCCGGCAAACGGCGGCTACGATCTGGTGACTTTCTTCGATTGCTTGCACGATATGGGCGACCCGGTCGGGGCGGCCCGGCACGTCCTGAGCACTCTCAAGCCGGATGGAAGCTGGATGATCGTCGAGCCGTTCGCCAACGACCTGACGCACGAGAATCACAACCCGGTGGGGCGTATCTATTATTCGGCTTCGACCATGATCTGTACGCCCGCATCGCTGGCGCAGGAAGTGGGCGCGGCGTTGGGCGCGCAGGCGGGCGAAAAGCAAATCCGCAAGGTGGCGTCGGATGCGGGCTTCACTCGCTTCCGCCGGGCCGCGGAGACGCCGTTCAATCTGGTGTTCGAAGCGCGTCCGTAACGAAGAAGGCGGGTGGCGCGGGCGTGCCGCCTGTTGTGGCACGGGCATCCTGCCCGTGCGCGGGAGCGGGACGCTCCCGCGACCGCGGGCGAGACGCCCGCGCCACGATTTTCAGAGCAGGTCAGCGCAACTAACTCAAAGGGGGAGACCATGCTTGGGGATAAGATCGGCGAAGAGATGGGGAAGGTTACAGTGCGGCGAGTGCTTCCGTGCCAGGGCGCAGGCCCGATGATGGAAACTTCGTTCCAGGCGGAAGGCTCGATTTTGGGAGTCGGCCATCGGACTACGGGCACGTACACGTCAACGATGCGGCCGGACGGCAGTTTGATTGGCAGCGGGCAGGGCATCGTCATGAACGTGGAGGGCGGCGCGGCAAGCTGGGTGGGCCAGGGCGTGGGCTTGATCGGGAAAGATGGATCCGTCAAATATCGCGGAGCCATCTTTTACCAGACCGCGTTCCCCAAATGGGCGCGGCTGAATAGCGTGGCGGCCGTGTTCGAGTATGACGTTGATTCGCAGGGGAATACGAAGGCGCAGATTTTTGAGTGGAAGTAGCGGGTGGCAAACGCAGACCGGGCGCCGTCCACAATCCAGGCGGCCTCGGCTCTGTCGCTTGGCGACATCGCAGACCCCAAAACACGGAGTCTGCGCCGGCCTTCGGAGGCGGGCGCGGGAAGACTCGCAGACCGTGGAAATCGGGTCTGGGCTACGGGCCCCGTGAATCTTGGAAGGGAGTAATCACCAATTCGCTAAAGGGAGGAAGCATGCCAAAGTACGTGATCGAACGCGAGATTCCCGGGGTGGGAAATCTGACGCCGAACGAGGCGCAGGCGGTAGCACAGAAGTCTTGCAGCGTGCTCAATAAGCTCGGGCCGAGCATTCAGTGGCTGCACAGCTATGTCACTGCCGACAAGATCTACTGCGTCTACATCGCACCCAATGAAGAGATGGTCCGGGAGCACGCGAAACAGGGAGGTTTTCCGGCGAATCGCATTTCCGAGGTCAAGCTGATGATCGATCCTACCTCAGCGGAAGGCTGATCGCACCGCAGAGGCGCTGAGTCGCTGAGGGTTGAACTGAAAAGACGCTTCCTCTGCGTCTCAGCGACCCTGCGGTGAGCATTATGCGTGCGGCCGCCCATGCAGCGCACACTCCAGGCATCCACGGGCGCGCTACACTGAACTGCCTGCGCCTAAGTGGTTCCCCGCCGCGAAGGGAGGGGCTACTTCTCATGGATCAGTATTCGAGCCGGATCCGCTTCGTAGCCTTCATCGTTCAGCGTTTTCTCGACAGCCGAGCGAAGGATCTTTTCGTCGGCACCCTTCGGCGCATCGCAGTGCCGCCGGATCACCTCTTCGCCGGACTTGATCCGAACCAGCCACTTCGATTTGGCAGCATCCCATGAGACTTCCGCACCGTCTGCACGCATGGCAGCCTCCTGTTACATCTTATATACCATTACTGCAAGTCCAACGCTAGTGTTCTTAGGAGGCTGCGCGAACCGGCATTCTCAGGTCCGCGGTTCGTGCGGGAGAGCGGCAAACCGCAGACCTTGGAAAGCAGGTCTGCGCCACCCTGCATTGTCAGGCCTTTCAGATCACTTCGCGTTGACTCGTTAAATGGCACGGTTGCGCGGGAGCGCGCCTAGGGCAGTTCCACCACCGAATCCCGCCACGACTGCGCCCACGCACGCTCCCGGCCCTTATGGCCATGCGCTTGACATGAGCGGCAGCGGGCTCCTAGTATTCTTACATAGGTTGGCGTGTGGCGGGCGACGGCCTTGGCTGCCGGCTGGTTTGAGCCTGCGGAGAGGCTTACCTAAAGGCGGGGTGTGCTATGGACAAGACGAAGCGCGCGTTTTTACGGGCTGCCGGGCTGCTTCTCGCGGAGGGAGTTTTCCAGAAGCGCTTAGGGGGAAAATGGGTCGCTGGAAACAAGGCTCCGGCGCAGAAGGCCGTGCTGGTGATCTTCGGCGGGGTTCGCCACGCTGAAACGTTCTCTCCGCAAGGGCTGGTGAACATCCCCCATCTCGCAAAGGATCTCCTGCCGCAAAGCCTCTTCTACCCGCAAGTGCGAAATGAAGGAGTGACCGCCCACTTCAATGCCACGTCCAGCATCTTCACCGGCAACTGGCAGCGCGTGGACGACTGGGGCAAGCTCCCACCGACCACGCCGACCTTTTTTGAGTACTTCCGCAAACAGTTAGGGGTTCCGCAAAGCGAGGTGTGGGTCGTCGCCAGTAATAAAGCCCTTACCAGCATGATCGGTGCGAGCGAACTCTCTAATTACGGGCCGCGATTCGGGCCCAACGTAATTTTCCCCAAGCAGCTTCTCATCACCGCCGTGGAGATGGCCTTGCGGGAAGGGCGCAACCGCAGCTTCGCGGACCCCACGAAAGCGCAGGCGGAACTCGAGGCGACCCTCGAGGGCAGCAATTACGAGGGCCTGGGCTGGACAGTGTTCGACGGCGTGCAATCACTCGATTCCAGCGTGCGGCCGGCGATGCGTGCGGCGGTGGCCAACTTCGTTCAGTCCGGCGTCCCAACCACCGGCGATGAGCTGACCTTCTTCATCAGCCGGGAGATCATGCGGAAATTTGCGCCTTCGCTGCTGGTGGTGATCTTTTCGGATGTAGAGGCCGCGCACTTCGGGTCCTATTCGATGCACCTCGCCGGCATTCGCATGTGCGACCGGCTGTGTTATGAACTCTGGCAGGAGATTGGGACGAACGCAGAGTATCGCGGACGCACGACCCTGGTGATTCTGCCGGAATTCGGGCGCGATCCCGATGGCTCGAACACCAACGGCTTTTTCAATCACCGCGCCAATGAACCCAGCACGCGAACCACCTGGATGATGTGCCTGGGGATGGCCGTGGAGCGGCCGCAGACCGTCGAGAGGCCGATTCAGCACATCGACCTTTGTCCTACCCTCGCTTCCCTGATGGGTTGCCAGATGCCGGACGCTCTGGGCACCAGGCTGCCGGAGTTTCGAGCCTGAGGGATTGCCAATTGTTGAATTTCGATGTTCTGCCTGCGCAATCGACAATCGGCAATCGTCAATGATTCAACGATGAGTCCAGCCAAAAAAGTCAGTGTTCATGACATTGCACGGCTTGCCCACGTTTCCATCGGGACGGTGGATCGAGCCTTGCACGGGCGCAAGGAGATCAACCGCGAGACGCGCCAGCGGGTTCTGCGCATTGCCCGCAAAGTGGGCTACAAGCCCAATCTGGCGGCTCGTCTTCTCGCCGTGGGGCGCTCTCCCCTGTGCATCGGGGTGTGCATTCCGCGTGAGATTCACTTCTTCTACGATCAGGTGCGCCACGGCATTATGGAAGAGGCGCGCCGTTTCGAATCTTTGGGCGTCAGCATTCTTTCCCGGCCATTTCCGAGGCTGGGGGCAGGCGAGGTCGAACGAGTGCGAGAGTTGCTGGATAGCAATATCCGAGCGCTCATCCTTGCTCCCGGAGACCCATGCGGAGTTGCGCCGCTTATCGCGGAGGCCGAAAAGCGCGGGGTTCACGTCCTCTGCGTATCCTCGGACGCGCCGGAAAGCGCTCGCTCTACGGTGATTTGCGTGGACCCTGAATTGAACGGCCGGTGCGCCGCAGAACTGATGGCGAAATTTGTGCCCGCGAATTCTCGCGTAGCAATCGTGACCGGCATGCTGCAAGTGGAGGATCACCGCAGAAAAACCAAGGGCTTTTGCGAGGCTTTCCCGAGTTTCTGCAGGGGGGGCGAGGTCATTGAGGTGATTGAGAACCACGAGGACGAGGAAGAAGCGCGTCAGAAGTGCGCTTCCCTGCTGGACCGGTTTCCCTCCATCGACGGTCTCTACGTGAGTACGGCGAACTGCCTTCCGGTATGCGCGGCATTGGACGCGGCAGAACTCTCGGGCAAAGTGAGGCTGATCACCACCGACCTTTTCCCCAAAATGGTGCCGTATTTTAAGAACGGAACCATTTCTGCCTCTATCTACCAACGGCCCCACATCCAGGGCCAGACTGCTGTTCGGCTGGCGGTGGATCACCTGGTGAACGGCGTTCCCATTCCCCCTTCGTACCGCCTCAATCCGCAGATTGCCCTCCAGTCGAATCTAAGCCTGTTTCGCGAAATCTCCTCCAGCAAAAGCGCTGAATTGGTCGAACCTGTCAACGAATCTCCGGTTTCCGCTCTTCTTGCGTCTGTAAGGTAACGAGCTGGTGGGCTGGCCCGCGCCAGGGACCATGAAGTACTTCCCCTGAAGGAAATTTCACTCCAAATCCCGAACTTGAGGGCCAACAAACAATCTATCCGCCTTATTATGAGTAGGTTAGCTTACGAAAATCGACCTTCGGCGAAGTTGGATTCGCGCTCCTGGCTGCATTGAAAGCTAAGGCGATTATCTTGAAAGTGCGAGAAAAAGGAAACCTCCCGCGGGACCAATTTCGCACCCCATTCCCCCGAAAAAATTTCCCTTGACAAAGTGAAAAGGCAGTGGTATAAGTCCCGTGTGCGTACACGGTCGCAAAAAACAAATGCAGCAGTTACTTATTGTCACTTGTCGTAGCAACGCGAGAAGATCCGTGTGCGGCAAGCGCTTGGTACGCAATGAGGTTCCTCTCGATGGCGAGGAACAGACCTCGTCGCTTTGGTTCCTCTGCTGTCCTTGCCTAATTGTAAGTTGCGTCTTCCGTCGGGTTCTTGGGTCGGCGTGCCTATGGCACATTGATGTGCATAATAAAGAGCGAGCCCCATAGTAAAACCATTCTCATAGGAGGTATTTCCATGAAGAAGCTAGCCCTTCTGGTTTTGGCCTTCGCTGTCGCAGAAAGCGTCTGCCTAGCTCAATTCACCAGCAGTATGCAAGGAGTGATTCAGGACCCGAGCCGGGCCGTGATCCCGGGTGCATCCGTGAGTCTGCGGAACACACAAACGGGCATCGTGACATCCGGCAAGAGTTCCACAGAGGGCGTCTACCAGTTTGTGAGCCTGCAGCCGGGTAATTACGAACTGACGGCGAAAGCTGACGGCTTCCAGACCGTCACCGTGCAGGTTGTGTTGATTACGTCACAAACAGCGGACGTTAATGTGACCCTGCCCGTCATGAGCACATCGCAGAAAATTCAAGTCCTTGCGTCAGCGACAGATCTGGACACGGCCGACTCGCGAATCGAAGCAACCATCACAACTCAACCACTAGAAGACTTGCCTATGAAAGGCCGAAACGTATATGCGCTGGCCGCTGTTGCCCCGGGCGTGACCGGCTTAATGTCTGGAAGCCTTTCCGCTCAGACAGCCGGGGAGAGCGAGGCTCCTGACAACTTCTCGCCAGCCAAGATTGTCAACATCAGCGCCAACGGACGTGGCTTTGTCGGCAACCAGTTTGTGGTGGATGGGCTGGATGTCGGTGGCAATATCGTGCAAGGGTCAGTAGACCTGTCGCCGAATCCCGACGCGATCGACGAGATAGCAGTCCAGACGGACACATTCAGCGCCGAGAACGGCAAGGGCAGTTCGCTGGTCATCGCAATAACAACCAAGTCCGGCACCAACCAGTTTCATGGCACCGGCAGCTACTTTTTCAGCGACCAGGATCTGTGGGCCCGAACGGAGTTCACCAACAAGTACTATCCGTTCTCGCGCAACGACTTATCGGGAGTTGTCGGCGGCCCGATCGTCAAGAACAAGACGTTCTTCCTGGCTTCCGTGGAGCTCCTCCGCTCGAGAGTGACGCAGGCCACTGGCATCACCACATACGAGAGTCCGCAATTCGTAAACTGGGCCACGCAGAACTATCCGAATTCGATCGGGACCAAACTGCTGACGGCCTATCCGATTACCAATGTGGCAACCACCGGCACACTGTTAACCGCCAGCAATGTCTTCGGCTCGACGTGCGGCACCCCCGCGACCTCCGGCATACCTTGCGATCTGGCCATGGTGGATGAGGGGGTAATCGAGCCGAGCCCCTATCGAAATGGCTTGCAATTCGGCCTCCGGCTTGATCAGTACCTGAACAATGGCAAGGACAGGATTTTCGGCAACTATATGAGAGCCACCCTGGATACGCAGAATCCCGCCTTCCGGACGGGCATGGGCTCCGACAACACTAACGATACGTGGGGGGTTCAGCTTAATTATACCCATACTTTCTCACCCACACTGATCAACGAAGCCGCGGCCGGAATGACTTATGTGAACGGCCTTGACGTAGCGAGCGGACCCTTTCAAATTCCCGACATCACTATCAATCAACAAGCTCAAGGGATTGGAGTGGGTTGGGGGCCGGGTCTCTTCGCACAGCGGAACTATAACTGGAGAGATGTGTTGAACCTGGTGCGAGGGTCACACACAGTGCGATTCGGCGTGCAAGGGTGGCACGGTTGGGACGCGGCCCTCTGGCAGAAGCTCTACAGCCGTCCAACGTTTGGGTTTAATAATCTTCTTGACTTAGTGCAGGATCAGCCCTTCAGCGAAGGTGAGGTGGCATATGATCCGCTCACTGGCCAAGAAACACCCCTACGATATATGGGGGGGCTAAGCGGTGAAGGTGTCTTCGTCCAGGATCAGTGGAAGGCGAAGGCGAACTTGAGTCTCTCGATGGGCATCCGGTGGGACGACTTCGGTAATCCACACGGAGAAAATGGATTCAAATACAGCAACATCTTCCTGGGCCAGGGCAGCACGACCGACGAACAATTTGCGAACGCTTCCGTCTTCGCGAGTCAGAATGCGTTCGCAAGCCGCATGGACACTAACTTCAGCCCCCGATTGGGTGTGGCTTGGGACCCGTCGAGAAACGGGCGTTGGAGTATCCGCGGTGGCGTGGGGGTTTTCCACGACTGGGTGACTTTGGGCGACTCGGTCGATCAAGTCGGTTATAACCCGCCAGGCTTCTTGACCCCGTCCTTTACCCAGCAGACCCCTATCCAGCCGCTGTTGTCTATTGGAACCAGCAGCACCTACCCGTACGGGTTCCAATACCCAACGATTCCGACCACCGGTTTGAACGCTCACGGCGGTCTGGTCGGCGTGGACGAGGGTGTCGGGGGGCTGGACCGCAATCTGAAGAACCCGATGACGGTGAACTGGACAATGGGCGTTGAACATCAACTGCCCAGGAAGCTGGTCGCCGGCATCAGCTACACCGGATCGAGGACCTGGAACGCGGTTGTTGGCACCGACTTCAACCGAGAGGCGGGTGATCTGCTGCCGGACGACGTGCTCAACCGACCAAATCCGAACTTCGGCGCTATGCAGTACCGCTTTAACATGAACGATATACATTATCAGGCGATGATTCTGTCGATCCGGAGCGGATTCGGCTTTCCCATCCAATTTCAAAGCTCATACACTTACGGACACTCGACGGACTACGGGCAGGCTGGTGACCGGACGGGAACCGGCGATCTATTCGGTGAGGCCGACTTTCCCGACCAGCACAACATCAAAGCGTATAATTTCGGCGATGCAGACTGGGACGTAAGGCATCGGTTCACTTTCTCCGGCTATTACAAGCTACCCACGCCCGGAATAGACAACAGGTTCATGAAGCGGGTCCTGGGAGGCTGGGAGATGACTTCCGTGGCTATCCTCCAGACCGGAGAGCCGTTTACCGTTGTCAATACCTCGCCGTTTATTCCGACCCTCGATTCCAGCGGCCAAGTAACCGGCTTGGCGCCGGGGAGCGGGGACTACAACGCCGACGGCGACGACTACGATTACCCCAACGCGCCTTCGCCTTTGGGCCAGTTCACGGGATCTCACAGCCGGCAGCAGTTTTTGAGCGGCATTTTCCCGGCGTCGGCCTTCCCAACACCAACGCTGGGCACGGAAGGCAACGAGCATCGGAACATCTTCCGCAACCCCGGGATAATTAGCCTTGACAGTGGGATGATTAAGAACAATCCTCTGCGGTGGCTCGGTGAACATGGCAACCTGGAATTGCGTTTCGATTTTTACAATGTGCTGAACCACCCGAATTTGCTGGGAGTGGATAACGGCCTGACAGACGCAGATTTCGGCAAGGTTACAAACACTCGGGACCCGCGCATCATCCAGCTGGGAGCCCGTATTGTCTTTTGATTCGTAGATTAATCCGCTGCGGCGTGAAAATCGCATCCACCCTCATTCCCCCTCTCGTCCGAGGAGGGGGAATGAGGTGGGGCGGCCGAGTTCCGCTCCCCAGGTTTACCATATTCTCTTAGGAAAGGTGCTTATGAAACTGCCCTGGGTAGTTTGGTTGTCCCTACTCGTGTCAGTCCAACTCTGCTGCGGAATGGAGGGCCCGAGGCTCTTTCCTCCACTCAAGAACGATACGCCGATTGCGGCTTTTGCGTCAAAATCCAAGGCAATGGTCTCGAACGAGGGGTGGATCCAACAGTTACGATACTCTCCCGATCCTCACGAATTCGATTGGGCCGGACGCTGGGGACCCCGCCTCCAGTGGCAGTTGGCCGGACATGATCAGGCCGCTGCCCAGACAACGCAACGCTACACGGACGATCCTGCCCCAGCCGTGGAGACCATTTTCGAGTGGCCCGACGCGCGACTTACCATGACGGCCTTTGCTGCGGATCCGGAGGGGCTGGGGTATTTTGTTCGGTATGAGATCTCGAACCTGACGCAGATCAAAGGTGACTATCAGATCGAACTGACCGTCGTGAATGTTGAAGCGCACCCGGTCGAGGGCGGTGGCATATTCGGTACTGACGGGCACGTGCTGCTCAGGGTTGTTCCCGTCACTGCAGAGCAAAAGCCTGCAGTGTGGCAAGCATTCCCCGGGGCGCCGCCGGGGATACGGATCACCCTGCCAGCGGAAGCTCAAGCAAGTGCCAGCGTCGCGGTACAAATGCCCATCGAAGACGAAACTTCCCAGATGGCCTTCGATCAGGCACAGCGCGCCACTCAAGCTACCTGGAGCGATCACCTAGCTGGCGCAGTCCGACTCAACGTGCCCGACAAGCGCCTGCAAAAAGCTTGGCAAGACAACATCAAGCAGCTTTTTATGCTGCTACAGCCCCAGCGGGACGGGTTACGCATCGTAAAGGGGCTGGGAGTGTATTTCGGCAGCAACCCATACGATACGCTGCAGGGAAGCCTGATTCTGGACCGGCTGGGCTATCCTGACCTGGCCGAGGCATTACTCCGGCGACAGCTCAAGCGAGCACGGCCGGACGGAGTCTTCGAAATGTGGGAGGAGGAGGTGCCGCCGACCCGTCCTCCCGACCAGTGGATCGTTCAAGGGCTGACCACGTTCGGCATGTGGAAGCACTACGAGATCACGAGAGACCGGCGCTGGCTCGAGGAGATCGGCCCGGTAATACTGCGCTCCGCGAAGGCGACCATGCGTGCGCGCACGCTGCCCTCAGCCAATGGTACCCAGGGCGGAATCACGATCCGGGGATTCATGCCGCCGGGAGAGGGTGATGGCGGCATTCCGAACGGCTACACCCTACCACAGAACTTCGGCCCGCTGACCGGGTTGTGGGTGACACGACAGATCGCCGGGGTACTGGCGTGGCCTGAAAAGGCGTTGCTCGATCGCGAGTATGAGGAATACCGCAAAAACATTCTCGACGTTATGCGAGCGGCAACGATTCGGGCGGGTGAATTCTCGGTTGTGCCGTCGTACCCCGGTGCAGGGCCGGACGACGCCTTGAGGCATCTGTGGGGCACCGTGGAAGGGGTTTACCCATTCGGCCAACTAGCTGTGGATGATCCGGTGGTGCTTGGCACCCTACGGTTCCTGCAGGCACACGAGGAAGAAGGACTGCACTTGAACCTTGGCTACTCCCAGGGCGTGTGGCCCTACATGAGCGCGGCGCTGGCGCACTGGCATTTACGCCTCGGCGAGTTCGACGAGGCGTTCCGCATCCAACAAGCGATTCTGGACCACGCCAGCCCGACCTGGGGTTGGTATGAAGAGATCGAGCACAACCCGCCGCAAGGCTTCGCCGACATCCCGGACGTCTGGGCCACCTGCGAACTCCTGCATGTGACGAGGGAGTTGCTGTTGCTCGAGAAGGGCGATTCGCTGCTGCTCGCGCCCTCGATTCCAAACTCCTGGACGCAACCAGGCAAGAAGCTCTCGTTGGACACGGCCCCGACCCTCTTCGGACCAGTCTCATACAACTGCGAGTGGGCAGATGGCCGTGCCGAGGCAACAATCCGGGTGACGCTGGCCTTGGCGCCCAAATCGATCCGCTTGAAGCTGCTGCCGGAAGGCGTGCATGCGAAGGTAAAGGCGACGGGCGCGGTGGTAGAGTCGGTGGAAGGACGTTTCGTGAACTTGGCTAAGCCGAACGCGGAAACGATTCGGGTGGAGACTTCGTGGTGAATCTTGCGATGCTTGCAGTCGGCGTGATGTTGAGCGTGCCGGCCCCCGCCGAAGTGTATCCCGCGCGCGTCGAGCAGACGCAGTACAGGGGCTGGAGTGTCTACCGGCTGACAAACGGGATTGTTACCTTGCTCATTGCACCCGACATCGGCGGGCGGGCGATTCAACTGCAGCTTGGAGAACACGAGTTTTTCTACGTCAACCCGGACTTGGCGGGGAAGGTGTTGCCCGCAGAGCAGAATAACCCTAAGAGTGGATGGGCGAACTATGGCGGTGACAAGGTGTGGCCGGCGCCTCAGGGCTGGACAAGCGACGAGCAGTGGCCGGGGCCGCCTGGGTACGCGATCGATGGCAGCCGGTACCAATCTGAAGTTGTTTTGGAGTCGCCCGGCGAGGTGGCGGTGTCCCTGACGGGCCCGCCGGACCTGCGCACTGGCATTCGTTTCCGCCGTACTTTTCATGTCTACGCCGGCACGACACGGATTAAGGTGGAGCAGACGATGCAGAACGTCAGCCGCCGCAGAGTACGGTGGGGGATATGGCACGTATCACAGCAGGACGCGGCTTCAGCAGAGGACAATTCCAAGCCGAACCCCGAGCTATACGCCTACGTACCGCTCAATCCGCAAAGCCGCTTCCCGGATGGCTTTCGAATCATGATGGGCAATGCCGGACACCCGAGCTTTCAGCGGGTAGAGGGTGGACATACACTGCGCGTTCACTACCTGTACGAAGTGGCAAAGGCGGCCGTGGATACGAGCAGTGGCTGGCTTGCGGTGGTGAACGGACAGAGGAATACCTGTTTTGTCGAGGAATTTCCGGGTGCGCCCGCAGCGGAATATCCGGACGGCGCGGCGGTAGAGTTCTGGCTCAATGGTCCGGGGCGCGCCACGCTGTGGCCGTATGACTCGAGGCTGCCCGACGACCCGAAGCGGACGCCGTACGTCCTCGAATCGGAAGTGTTGAGCCCGATGGCGACGCTCGCCCCGGGCGAAGAGTACAGTTACGCTGTGGATTGGGTTCCGGTAAGAGCGCCGAACCCCGTACGGCAGGTGCTGTGGCCTGGGGTTGTCAGCGAACCGTTATCGGCCGAGGCGAATAGAGGGAGCTTGCAGTTGCGCGGGGTATTCGGCGTAAACACGGCCGGGTCCGCCGAGGCGGTGTTTTACGCGGCGACCGGGGAGGAACTCGTGCGGGAGGCTTTGGGGCCGGTGGACCCGCGGGAGGTGTTGCAGATCGACAAGAAGGTAAGACTGCCGGGGGGTGCGTTTCGCGTTACACTGGAGGTGCGCGATACGTACGGCCAGAGCCAGGGAGTGCTGGGTAATGTCGTGGTCGTTGCGCCGGAAGGCACGAAGTGACCTAAATGCGGATTGCGGCCCTTCTCGTGATGATTGCGCTCAGCTTGGCGGCGCAGGAACCCTGGCAGGCGGTCGAGCAGGCAATTCGCAGCAAGGATTACGCAGGGGCCTTGGCACTATCGCAGGAAGCCTTACGCGCCAAGCCTCGTGACCCGCGCCTGCGAACTCTGGAGGGTATGGCGCTCGCAGGCCTCCGGCGCTCGCGGGAAGCATTGGCAGCCTTCCGTGAGGTGCTTCGAACCGCGCCCGCCTATCTTCCCGCCCTGGAAGGCGCCGCCGAGCTTGAATATGCCGTGGGCGACCCCAACTGCCGCAAGACTCTCGAAAAGATCGTCACTCTCCAGCCGCGAAGCGAGACAGCGCACGCGATGCTCGGCGTACTGGCGTATGAGGCGCAGCGTTGCGACGAAGCAGTGGACCATTTCGGAAAGGCCGGTGAGGTCGTGGCCCATGAGAGGCTCGCTCTTTGGCAAATGGGGAACTGCCTGTTTCGCTTAGATCGCGCTGGCGATGCGGCGGTTGTGTTCGGAAAGCTTCTGGCAGTTCAGGACGATGCCGCGGTCCGTTTTAACCTGGCGCTGGCTAAGCTGGAAGCGAAACAGCCCGGGGAGGCACGCAATGCACTGCAGCCGCTGGTGGACCGTGCCGTGCCGGAGTCGGACGTGCTCAGCCTTTACGCGGAGGCAGCAGAGGAGAACGGCCAGCTACCTGACGCCGTCTCCACGCTCCGCCGCGCCATCAAACTCTATCCACGCGAGGAACGGCATTACCTCGACTTAGCTACGATTTGCCTCGATTATAAGTCGTTTGATCTGGGGCTTGAGATCCTTGACGTCGCGGCGCGGAACCTTCCCGCTTCGCCGCGATTGCACTCGATGCGGGGCGCCCTTCTAGTACAGATGGGTAAATACAGCGAAGCCCAAGGCGAGTTTGCAAAGGCGCAGGCTCTGGCCCCTGCGGCCACATTTGCGGCCGTGGCTCGCGGGCTTGCGCTGCTGCAATCGGATCGCCTGGAGGACTCCGCGCGCGTGTTGCGCGCGCAACTTAAGAAAACGCCGAACGATCCAGATGTCTTGTATCTGCTGGTTCAGGTGCTAGTCCGCCAGGGCACTGCGCCTGGACAACCGGATTTCGCGGAGGCGATCTCGTTGCTTCAGCGGACAGTTGCGGCGAAGCCGGGCCTGGCGGCAGCACACGCGACGCTTGGCAAGCTCTATCGGGAACAAGGCGAAGCGGAGAAAGCCCAAGCGGAGCTGCAGACTGCTATCCGGCTCGACCCCTCTGAGCCGACCGCGATGAACCAACTCATCCTGATCTACCAAGGGGAAGGCAGGACGGAGGAGGTTACGGCGCTGAAGGAAAAGCTCCAGGACGCACTGAAACAAGGCCTGGCGCAAGAAACTGAGCGTGATAGCATCCACCTTATCAAAGCAGCGCCCGAGCGCGAGCGCGTGAACCAGTAGCCTGAGCCTTACCTACTTATCCATCCTCTCCGAAGTCGGGAGATGTGTATTGCGGGCAGCTCAATCTTCCGACAAAAGGTGATTTGGTCCACGGCAACCACACGTTCGCCTGGCATCTGCTCCGAGGGCTTCGATGGCCGCGGCGTGCGGAATGGGTTCAGTCAGCAACGGGGGACAACCTTGATTGCGGGTCGGACTATACCACCTGCAAGATTAGCACGCCAAGCGTGGCCGGGGCTGTAGAAGCATCTCGACTTACATCACGACCCACTGGGGCAGGAGACTAGTACTACAGAGAAGGATACTTTTGATCTTCTCTGCGAACTCCGCGGCCTCTGTGGTGGGGTTCTTCTTGGGTTGCGGGAGTTCCGCGAGGACGGTACCATATGATAGGGTGAAGGCTAAAGGGTTAAGGGTAAAAGGAGGGCGTCGGCCCACCTCGAGGGCAGGAGTGGGGAATTTCAAATTCGAGATTCAAAATTTGAGAACCTTCCAGTTTCGACTCCCGACTTTCGACTAACAGCTCTTGGCTTCAGAACTCGGGATTTTCGTTGACTTTCGACTAACGGCTCTTGACTTCTCGACTCCTTGACTTCTCGGCTACTCGACTACCAGGAGAATCACGCATGACAGCTTTTGCCAAGGATTGTCTGCAAGGAAAAACCGTGCTGATCACGGGCGGACTCGGTGCGATCGGCAGAGTAGCCGTCTCGGCTCTGTTGGCACATTCAGCCCGAGCGGCGGTGAATGATGTCCTGGCCGTTGACCAAGCCGCGCAACTGGGAAAGCAACTCGCTTGGCCGAGCGAGAGAGTCGTTTATGTGCGCGCCGATGTCACCAAGCCTGAGGGCGCCGAGGAGCTTGTCAACAGAACTCTCAAGGCTTTCGGAGGTCTCGACGTGGCTCTCTGCCATGCCGGGATGGCCCACACTTGCCCTATCCTTCACTATTCGGAGGAGGAATGGGACAGGATCATGAACCTCAACTTGAAAAGCGCCTTCCTGGTGGCGCAGGCTTCCGCGCGGGCGATGGTGCAGCATGACATCAAAGGTAAGATCATATTCACCTCGTCGTGGGTGCAGGACGTTCCCTGGCCGGATATTACCCCGTACAACGTTACCAAAAGCGGCATGAAGATGCTGATGAAGGGAATGGCGCGGGAACTGGCGGGGAAAGGCATACTGGTGAATTCGGTGGCCCCCGGCATCGTGGGAGTGGGCATGGGCAAGCGGCAGTGGGATACCGAACCCGACTACCGCCGCCGCGCAGAGCGCGCCATTCCGTTGGGATACCTCCAGCCTCCCGAATCGGTGGCGGACGCGCTCCTGTTCCTTTGTTCCGAGGCTTCGGACTACATCACAGGTACAACCTTACTCGCGGACGGAGGTTGCAGCCTCTACCCGATGGATTGATGCCATGAAAATCACTGCGCTCAAAACTCTCGTGGTCAACGCCGAAATGCGCAATTGGGTGTTCGTGAAAGTGGAGACCGACCAGGCGGGCCTGTGGGGTTGGGGCGAGGCGTCGCTGGAATGGAAAACCAGGGCGGTCGTGGGGGCCGTCGAGGACCTGAGTGCTCTGGTGATGGGCGAAGATCCGGCGCGCATCGAATACTTGTACCAGAAACTCTACCGAGGGTCTTTCTGGCGGCTGGGCGTGATCGGCATGAGCGCCGTGAGCGGCATCGAACAGGCCTGCTGGGATATTCTCGGCAAGTCTCTGGGCCTTCCCGTCTATAAGTTGCTGGGCGGCGCGGTGCGTGAGCGAGTGCGCATGTACACTCACCTGGGCGGCGGCGAGATGAAATCGGTTTACGAGACTTTTGACCCCGCGCCACTCGTCGACCTGGCGCAGGCGGTGGTGGCCAAAGGATACACAGCCGTCAAAGTAGTTTGCGTTCCGTACTCAGAACCCTTGATGAGCGCGTCCTACGTGAAGAAGTTCGCCCAGGCCATCGAGAGGCTACGCCTGGCGGTGGGCGACAGGGTGGACCTCATGATTGACTTCCATGGCCGGACCTCTCCGGCCATGGCGATCCAGTACATCAGCGCGGTGACCGAGTTTCATCCGTTTTTCTGCGAGGAGCCCGTGCCGCCGGAAAACGTCGCGGCCTTACGCGAGGTGCGGCAGGCGGTGCGCGTGCCCATCGCGACGGGGGAAAGGCTCGTTACGCGGCACCAGTTTCGCGAAGTCTTCGAGCTGCAAGCCTGCCACGTCATTCAGCCTGATTTGTGCCATTGCGGCGGGCTGCTGGAAGGGAAGAAGATTGCGGCTATGGCGGAGGTTTACTATATGGGTGTGGCGCCGCACAACCCCCTGGGCCCCGTGGCGAATGCCGCCGCGCTGCACTTCGCGCTCTCCACTCCCAATTTTCTTATCCAAGAAGATATGCTCACCGATGTTCCGTGGCGGTGGGACGTGGTCCGGCATTCGCTGGAAACGCGCGAAGGCTACTGGCTGAAGACAGAGCAGCCCGGGCTGGGTGTGGAAGTCAACGAAGAAGAAGCGCGAAAGCACCCCTTCCAGCCGGAGGCGATGCCTACCACCAGCATCCGAGCCGCAGATGGAGCCATCCTGGATTGGTGAGGGCCTGCATAAGGCGGGGGGGACGGCAAGCCGTCCATCTACCTCAGGCTCACGGGCGAACGGTCCTTTCCGTATCCTCGCAACGAATCGTGCCTGCAATTAGGATATAATCCGTCACCGCGAATTGTGTCGCCGCGGGAGATGCCTCTCCCACAGGAGGTCCATTTGAAGAAGCTTCTTAGTCTTTGTCTCCTCTTTCTCGCGCTCGCATCCGGAGTGGCGGTCGGCGCGGAGGATACGCCTCCCGTACTGGTGATGGGGTCCAGCGCGCCTGACTTTTGTCTGCCGGGGGTGGACGGCAAAGTGCATTGTTTGCGAGACTTTGCTTCCGCCAAGATTTTGGTGGTTATGTTCACGTGCAACCACTGCCCCACCGCGCAACTTTATGAGACCCGAATCAAGCAACTCGTGTCCGACTACCAGAACCGGAGCGTGGCGTTTGTGGGCATCAACCCCAACAACGCCAACGCGGTCCTTCTGGATGAACAGGGTTACACAGACCTGGGCGATTCGCTCGCGGAAATGAAGATCCGCGCCGCCTATCGGCATTTCAACTTCCCCTATCTCTACGATGGCGAGACCCAGAAAGTCGCCCGCGCTTACGGCCCGGCGGCGACGCCCCACCTCTTCATCTTCGATGCCGAGCGCAAGCTGCGCTATGAGGGGCGCGTGGACAACAACCCGCGCGAAGCGTTGGTGACCAGGAAGGATGCTCGCCTTGCCCTCGACGAGCTTCTTGCGGGCAAACCCGTGTCCGTGGAGAAGACCCCGGCCGTCGGCTGTTCGACCAAGTGGATGTACAAGGAAGAATCGCGCGAGGAAGAGATGCGCCGCATCGAAGCTGAGCCCGTGACGGTTAAGCCTGTCACTGCGGACGAGTTGAAGGCTTTGCGCAAGAATAGCACCGACAAACTGCTCCTGGTTGATTTCTGGGCCACCTGGTGCGGGCCTTGCGTCGCGGAGATGGCCAAGCTCGAAACGATTTACCGCATGTTCCGCGCTCGCCCCTTTGACTTGATCATGGTGAGCACGAACTACCCTGATGAGCAAAAGGGCGTTCTCGCGGCGCTGCGCAAGGCACACGCCAGCAACACGAATTACATCTTTGGCGCGACAGATATCTATGGCTTGATGGCGGCCTTTGATCCGGATTGGAATGGCGCGGACCCCTACACTCTGCTGATTCGCCCCGACGGCGAGGTGGCCTACAAGGTTCAAGGCCCGATCAATGAGTTGAAAGTGAAGCGGCTGATTCTCGCCAACCTGCCTGATGACGACAGCTACCGGGGAATCCAAGCCTATTGGCGGTCCTCAGTCTATGGCAAATAAGGAATTCACCACAGAGGGCACAGAGTGCGCAGAGAACGTCAGAGGGTTTCTCTCCGTGATCTCTGTGCCCTCTGTGGTGAATCTTTTCTCCGTGGCCAGGGAAGAAGCGGATTACAGGAGTGAAATCCGATGAGGCACAGGAACGTTTTCATGCTTTTGGCGTTGGCTATTCTTCTTCCGTTGTTTTCTTGCAATGAACAAGCGCCGGTGCAGAAGACCGAAATCAAAATCGAGGGTTCCGGGGAGGGAAGGATATTCGAGGGAATCGGCGGCGTCAGCGCCGGGGCCTCTTCAAGGCTGCTCATCGATTATCCCGAGCCTCAACGGAGTCAGATCCTTGACTACCTCTTCAAACCGGATTACGGCGCGTCTCTTCAGCACCTGAAGGTTGAGGTCGGCGGCGACACCAACTCCACCGACGGCTCTGAGCCGAGCCACATGCACACCCGCACGGATGAGAACTACGATCGCGGGTTTGAGTGGTGGTTGATGACGGAGGCCAAAAAGAGGAATCCCAAGATCATCCTGGACGCCCTGCCTTGGGGCGCTCCCGGCTGGATTGGCAACGGCAAATACTACTCTCAGGACATGGCGAACTATATCGTCAAGTTCATCCAGGGCGCCAAGAAGCATCACGGGCTGGACATCGAATACGTCGGCATTTGGAACGAAACCAACTACGACACCAACTACATCAAGATGCTGAAGAAGACGCTCGAGGCCAACGGTCTTCAGACCAGGATTGTCGCGGCGGACCTCTACGAGAATCAATGGAAAATCACCGATGACTTCAAGCTGGACCCGATTCTGAAAGAGGACGTCTATGCGATTGCCGTCCATTACGCGCGGGTTAAAGGAAACTTCTACGTCACGGGAGGCGCCTTAGAATCCGGCAAGCCACTCTGGTCGAGCGAGGACCAGCCCTTCGACGAGACGGGAGTGATCCTGGAGCGCGATTGGAAGCCAGGGGCGAGAATCTGGGCCAAGGTCCTGAACACGAACTACATCGACGGCAAGATCACCAAGACGGAAACCTGGAGCCCGGTGACCTCTTACTACGATAATCTGGCCGCACCGAATTCCGGCTTGATGTACGCCAATACGCCCTGGTCCGGTTATTACGACGTGCAATCCGCCATCTGGGTGACGGCGCATACGACGCAATTCGCGCAGCCGGGATGGCAATACCTCGACAGCGCTTGCGGGTATCTCAAGGGCCAGGGGAGCTATGTCTCTCTCAAATCTCCAGCCTCGAACGACTACAGCGTCATCGTCGAGACCGTCGATGCCACGGAACCGCAGGAAGTGGCGTTCAGCATTGCCGGGGGCCTTTCGGCCGGCGTCATTCACGTTTGGCAGACGAATGCCTCGAAGTCATTCGAGAAACTGAGCGATATTGCGCCGCAAAATGGCTCTTTCAGTATTACTCTCGAGCCCGACTCGATCTATTCGCTCACCACCACAACGGGTCAAGGCAAAGGCGCCGCCGCGCCGCCTGCGCAATCATCCTTCCCCTTCCCATACAGCGACGACTTCAAGAGCACACCCGCGGGCAAGACTCCCAAATACTTTGCGGACCAGGACGGCGCATTCGAGGTGGCGCCCTGCGCCGGGCGGCCCGGCCAGTGCCTGCGGCAGGTGGTGCGGCAACATCCGATCGCCTGGGGCGGCATCAGCCCGGACCCGCTGACTTTCCTTGGCAGCGCGGATTGGACTGACTACGAGGTCAGCACCTCCGCCATGCTCGCGGAGCCCGGCAACATCACTCTGGTGGGCCGAATCGATTCCGCCGACTGGTTCCAGGATGGGAAAGCGCGCTGGCCCAGTGGCTACGTGCTCACTGTGCAACAGGACGGAAGTTGGGAACTGGACAATGCAAAGTTCAAGACTCCCACCGCCAAGCTCGCTTCGGGCAAGGTCGCGTTCTCGCTCAAAACGTGGCACCGGCTGGCGCTCGCCTTCAGGGGTTCCACAATCGAGGCCAGCATCGACGGAGCCCGGGTCGCAAGCCTGAGTGACGAAACCCACAAGAAAGGTATGGCAGGAATCGGCACGGGGTGGAATCTGGCGCAGTTCACCGATTTTGCGGTGAAGTGATTTCACCGCAGAGGGCACAGAGTTCGCAGAGGAAAACAGAAGGGCTTTCCTCCGATCCCTCGGCGGTGATGCTGCTTTTGAGGTGGTGCGGGCGTCTCGCCCGCCGGCGCCTGAGCGTACCGCTCTTACGCACCTGCACAGCCTGTCCTGAGCGCACCCAAGGAATGCCGGCGCGACAGCGGGCGAGACGCCCGCACCACAGCGCCGGGTTGCAGCGTGCATACAAGGGAGTTTTGAATGAGCGATCATTTCTGGCTGGGCATGGCAGTCATATTCATCAGTGGGGCGTTGAACGGAAGCTTTGCGCTGCCCA
This sequence comes from uncultured Acidobacteriota bacterium, assembly GCA_963842495.1. Taxonomy (GTDB): domain Bacteria; phylum Acidobacteriota; class Terriglobia; order UBA7540; family UBA7540; genus CAVROP01. Next base: position 26,293 of record CAWJHY010000089.1, on the reverse strand, counting down.
TGAAATTCACGCGTCAATGGAAATGGGAGAACACCTGGCTGGTTTTTGCGGCTTCGGCGTTGCTGGTCATTCCATGGCTGCTGGCGGCCGGTTTCGTGCCGCACCTGGGAGCCGTCTATCACGGCGTCTCCAGCCGCGCGCTTCTGGCCCCGCTGATCTTCGGCTTTCTCTGGGGCATCGCGCAAGTGACCTTCGGCCTGGGGATTAGCGCCGTGGGCATGGCGCTGGCGTTCGCCGTGGTGGCGGGGTTGTCGTGCCTGTCGGGCGCGCTCGTGCCCTTGCTGGTGCTCAACCCTGCGGACTTGCTGCGCCCGCGCGGCATCCTGCTGCTGATCAGCATGCCCATCCTCTTCGGCGGCCTGGTCCTTTATGGAATGGCGGGCCGTCGCAGAGAGAAGGAGCAGACCCCCGCCGGCGCCGTGGCAGGCATTGCCGCGATGAGTTTCATGACGGGGCTTGCCATCTGCATTTTCACCGGAATTTTCGGGTCGAACATAAACCTCGGTTTTGCTTTCAGCGGCCCCATTCTCGACAAGGCCGTGGCACTCGGCGCTGTCCCAGTAACCGCGACGTACGCTTCGTGGGCGCTGGTGCTGGGCGCGGGCTTCATTCCCAATCTGCTCTATTGTTTCCTGCTGCTGTTTCGCAACGGCGCCTGGCCGCTTTTCCTGAAGCAAGGATCGGCGAGAGAAACAGGCCTGGCCATTGCCATGGGTTTGCTGTGGCTTTCCGGGATGGTGGGCTACGGCATCGGCGCCACGCTGGTGGGAAAGTACGGAACTTCGCTTGGCTACACACTGTTCATCACGGCCATGATTCTCTCCTCGAACTTCCTCGGCATCCTGACGGGAGAATGGCGGGCCACTTCGCCGGCCACCCGGCGGGCGCTGACTGCGGCGGTGGTGGTGATCCTTGTATCCGTGATCGTGCTGAATCTCGGCGGGCTGTACTAGGATGGGCCGAACCCCCTCACCCGGCCCGCCCCGGCTGAAGAAAGCGCCGGGTCGGGCCACCCTCTCCCCCAAGGGGGAGAGGGGATTAATCATAATTGAATTATCTGTTCTAGTATAACATAAGACTGTATGGCGCGGTCGTGGCTCCGCGGGCTGCGCGGGGGCCGGCCCTACTTCGCTGCGCCGTCGGCGCTGCGATGGTAATTCGGATAGGGCGGCTTGTGGTGAGCCGGAATGGGATTCTTCTCGAGTTCCGACAGCACCACCGCAACCGCTTTCTCGAGTTGCGGGTCGTGGCCCTCGCGCACTGCCTTGGGATCAAGCTCGACCTCGACATCGGGCGCCACGCCGTGATTCTCCACTTCCCAGGCGTTATTGGGGGTCCAGAAGCCGCGGCTGGGCGCGGTCACCACACCTCCATCCATCAGCGACTCGAAGGGGCCGAAAAATCCCACCAGCCCGCCCCAGGTGCGCTTGCCTACCAGGATCCCGATATGCGCCTGGCGGAAATGCCAGGGCATCGCGTCGCCACCGGAACCCGCGTATTCATTGATGATCATGGCCTTGGGTCCCTGGATCAGGCTGACCGGCGTGGTCATATCTTCGCCGTCGCGCGTGGTGCGGTAATTCATCAGCGTGCGCCGCAGGTAGTCGAGGATGTAATCGGTGTTCGTGCCGCCGTGATTGAATCGCTCGTCCACGATGGCGCCTTGCTTGCCGGCTTGCGAAAAGAAGTAGCGGTTGAAATAGGTGTAACCGCCGGTCGCCGTATCGGGCAGGTAGATGTACGCCAACCGCCCGCGGCTGAGCTCATCCACCTTCCGCCGGTTGGTTTCCACCCAGGCGCGGTTGCGCAGTCCCCGCTCATTTTCGACGGGAACCACGGTGACCTCCCGCGAGCCGGTGCCGCTTGGGTCAGGTCCCACGCGTAGCACGACAGACTTGTTCGCCAGGGCTTCGAAAAAGCTATAGACGCTGTCGTTGCCTCGCACGTCGCGGCCGTTCACCGCCAGCAGGTATTCACCTTCGGCCACATTCACGCCCGGCTGCGTCAAGGGCGCGCGCAGTTGGGGATTCCAATTTTCGCCGTCGTAAATATGCGCAAACCGGTATCGGCCGTTTTCGATTTTGTAGTCCGCGCCCAGCAGTCCGACGGGAATGCTCTTCACCTCCGGCGCTTCACCGCCGGCCACAAACAGATGCCCCACCGTGAGCTCGCCCATGGCCTCTTGAAAGATGTAATTCAGATCGGCGCGTGACGCCACGCCGGGCAGGTAGGCCTCGTACTTTCTTTCCGCGGCTTTGAGATCCAAGCCGTGGAAGCTGGGATCATAAAAGAAGTCGCGCTCGAGGCGAAATGCCTCGTGGTAGATCTGCCTCCATTCGGCGGGCGGATCGACGCGCACCTCCATCGCCGTGAGATTTAGAGCTTTCGCGCCCGAAGGGGCGCCGGGGGTGGGTGCGGAGGTTGCTCCGGGAACCGGCTCTGGCGGCACCGGTGCAATGGACCACGACTGCGGCGGCGCGGACGCTCCGCCAGGCTGCGCCCCGCCGGCAAGACGGTAGAGCATCTTCTCTCCGTTGGCGGAAATGTGGAACGCCAAGATGTTATCCAGCAACTTGTCGGTCTTGCGAGTTTTCAGGGAGAACCGCTGCACGCTGAGAGTGCTGGGGCCGTTCGAGGGCTCCACCAAGGGTTCTTCCAGAAGATAGAGCACCCCCTCTTTTCCCGACTTCAGCTCCGAGTAGTTCCGCGCCGGAATCGGCAGCCCCAGAATCCGCTGGCTGATCTTCTCGAAGTCCACTTTCACTTCCGGCGGCGGGCCGGCTTTGGGCGGATTCTCGGTCTTAGCAGCCTCGGGCTTTGCTTCCTGCTCGTCGTCGCTTTCCGGGGCGAGCGGGGAAGGCAAGTCCTTGCGCAGAACGACAACATAGGCGCTGCTGGTCACGGGCCGGTCCATGCTCAGCATCGAGTCATCCAGGGTGGGGCCGGCGTCGGTGCTGGCCAGAAAATAGAGATACTTGCCGCTCTTGTCGAATACGGGCGAGTAGGCGTCGCTCATCCCATCCGTAACGCGGTGGCTCTCGCCTGTCTCGAGAGAATAGAGGAACACCGAACGCATGTGGCTCAGTTCCTGCTGCGTGTAGGCCAGCCACTTGCTGTCCGGAGACCATCCTGTGCGGAAAATCTGCTGCGGCCCCGTGAACCGGTCGTGAAAAACGCGCACCGGTGTTTTCTTCTCCAGGTCCACGTACCAGAGGTTCAAGCGTTTGTCGGCGTAGGCGATCTTCTTGCCGTCCGGCGACCAGGTCGGGTAATAAAAGAACGACCCTGGACTGCCGAGATCGATCTTCTGCGCTTCGCCCAGGCCGTTCTGGTCTTTGATGTAGAGCGCGTATTCGCCGGACTCGTCCGAGAAATAGGCAATGCGATTGCCGTTCGGCGACCAGGCCGGGCTTCGCTCGTCGGCAGCCGGCGTGTTGGTGAGGTTGCGGATGTCGCCTTTCTCGGCGGGAACGGTGAGGATTTCGCCCCGCGCCTCAAAGACGGCCCGCAAGCCGGTGGGTGAGATGTCGGCATTCTCGATGCGGCTCGCCACGTTGAGGTAATGCGGCCGCATCTCCGGCAGATCACCCGTAACGCGGATATCGACCTTATGGGCCAGGCCGGATTTGAGGTCGTAAAGGTAGATGGCGCCGAACTGCTCGATGACGATGGCGCCCGGCCCCGCGCTGGCGTATTTGAAGTCGAGTCCGTCGTTCTTAAGCGCCTGGGCGACGCGCTTCGAGCCGGTATCGTAACTGAAAAGCGAGATGGGTCCGGAGCGATCCGACAGGAAGAAGATGCGGTGGTCCACCCAGAGGGGGTCGAAGTCGTTCGAGTTATCACGCGGGATTTTGGTCACGCTCGAGTCGGACAAATGCGCGATCCAGATCGGCGAGGTGCGGCCGCCCCGGTAGCGCTTCCAGATTTCGAAGGCGTGGTCGAGAGGCACGTAGGCGAGTTGGCTGCCGTCCGGCGAGTACGAACCCTCGGCGGCAATCGGCAGGGGTAACTCCGCGGGGAATCCGCCTTGGCGCGAGATCGTGAACAAACGGCTGAAACTCTCGAAGCTCGAACGATTCGAAGCGAACAGTACCTGCTTGCCGTCGCGCGTCCACCCCACGACCAGGTCCGGCGAGGGATGATACGTGAGCCGTTTGGGCTCGCCGCCGCCGGCGGGAATGAGGTAAACGTCGGAATTGCCGTTGTAGTTGCCCGTGAAGGCAATCTCGCTGCCGTCCGGCGAGAATGCCGGGCGAGACACGGTCCCAATCCCTGCCGTGAGCCGCTGCGCCACCCCGCCCGATCTCGCGACGCTCCACAAGTCTCCCGCGTAGACAAAGGCAATCTGCGTGGCGCTGAGCGTGGGGTGCTGCAAGAGCAGCGGCGCCTGGCTGTAGGACAAACTGGCGCTCACCGTAATGAGGACAAATAGACCGCCAGCAAAACGCATCATGCCTGTGACCTCCTGTCGATAGAACAATGCGCGGATGAACCAGAGTATACCACGCAAAAGCGCCGGTCCTTTGTTTTCATAGACATTCTCGGATCGGTCGTAAGATTTCGAGTCGAGCAGTCGAGAAGTCGAGGAGTTGAGAAGCCAACCGCCGTGTTCCAGACTGAGGCTGGAGCTTCGAGTTGGCTCTTGCTTTCTGCCACTCAAGTCTTCAACTTCTTGACTTCTCGACTTTTTGACCTCGCTCTTTGTTTTCATAGACATTCTCGGTTTGTTCCGTCAATTTTGAGTGCGGCAGCGAAGCCGAGGCCTTCGTCCGTCGCGAGTTTGCTCACGGCTCGGAGCGTCCCACCAAAGGATGGGGCCGGTTTGCAAACCAGACCAAAATCCATAGCGCCGAGCTTTAGGACGATCATCGGCAGCGCAAGGATAGCACCCGGCTGGGAGCCCGTCCGGCACAAAAGCGGCAGCAAGCTGCGGCGCTCTCAGCGTGGAGACACGGAGGTGGATTGGAGCGGGCACGAGCATTGCGACACAATGTCGCGGGAGGCCTGAACTCCCGCGCCGAAGAGCACAATTATAGCCTATCGCAATGCGCCTGTCAAGAGACACGGAGTCCGCTGACAGAGAGTCCGATTTGGAAACCATCGTCATTGATCTTCTCGACAGGCCGACGGATAATTGAGGCTAGGCAAACGGACATCCGAGTGGTGCGTCAAACAAGACGTGGCGGATCCGCACTTTGAGATACACGCGCTGGCGTCGGAAACAACCCCTCACCCGGCCCGCAACGGCTGATGAAAACGCCGCCGCGGATCACCCTCCCCAGGGGAGAGGACGACTTTCAATCTTGTGGGAGAGGGCTGCGAGCTAATGGAGAAACTATGATTCCGAATCTTGCAAACAATCTCAGTTCTGCCGAAAGACGAATGCGGCTGGCTGCGGCCGGCTTCGCAACTTTGATCGCAGTGGTGGCGCTCGCGCTCTTCGGAAGCACGCGAGCGGTGGCGCAATCGCCGCAGACCGCCGTGGGGCAATCGCCCGCGGCCGGCAGCGCGCAATCGACGACATCGTCTGCCGTGCCCACCTCGGCTGCCTTCGAGGTTGCTTCGATCAAGCCGAATCACTCGGGCGAGAGGCGCTTTTTTGTGTCGTGGCAGCCCGGCCGGTTCAACGCCACCGGCATGACGCTAAAGTTTCTTATTACGATGGCGTATGACGTAAAGGACTTTCAGGTCTCGGGAGGACCAAGTTGGGTCAATTCCGAAAGATACGATATTGACGCGAAGGAACCGGACTCGATCGCCCAGGAACTGGATAAGCTTCCTCGGGAGCAGCGGGGCCCGTTGGCTGACTCGATGCTCCAGTCCCTGCTCGCGGACCGGTTCCAGTTGAAATTGACACAAGGAACTAAGGAAATGCCTGCCTATGCGCTGGTGGTTGCGAAGAACGGCCCTAAACTTCAGGAGGCAAAGCCTGTCGATACGCAAGCCGAGGCGCCGAGCGCTCCCGGCGGCCACCCGCACGGACCTATGATACGCATGGGAAGAGGCGAAGTTTCCGGTCAAGGAGTTGGTGCCTCGTTCCTGGCGAGCGTGCTGTCGCAACAACTGGGCCGCACAGTGCTGGACAAGACGGGGTTGAAGGGCAACTACGATTTCACGCTCAAGTGGACACCCGAACAGCGCGAAGGAATGATGATGGCAGGACCTGGGCCTGGAGGCGGCGGTCCTCCGCCTGACGGCGCGCCCCCGCCGGATGCTTCTGGCCCTTCGGTGTTCACGGCGCTTCAAGAACAGCTCGGGTTGAGGTTGGAACCCACCAAAGCGCCTGCGGAAGTGCTCACGATCGACCACGTCGAGCGCCCTTCGGAGAATTAGATTGTTGTCACCCACTAAAGCAAAACGAGGTTCCAATGAAGACGCGAATTAGCATTGGACTTATATTCGCTGTCTGCCTGCTTCTCGCCGCCGGTGCGATCTTTGGGCAGACAATCCCCAGCAACCCTGCTTTCGAGGTGGCTACAGTGAAGCCCTCACCTCCCCTTGACATGGCGAAGTTGGCAGAGCAGATTAGAGCCGGAAAGATGCCGAGATTCGGCCCGCATGTCAATGCGTCGCAAGCGGTGTATACCTACATGTCGCTTAAAGATCTGATTGCCGCCGCGTACGCGGTGAAGGACTATCAGATCAGTGGCCCGGCATGGATCACTACAGACCGCTTCGACATTGTGGCTAAGCTGCCGGACGGCGCGTCCAAAGACGATGCTCCGAAGATGTTGCAGGCGCTGCTGGCAGAACGGTTCAAGCTGGCAGCTCATCGTGACACTCAGGAGCACCCGGTGTTCGCGCTGCTAGTTGGCAAGGACGGGCCGAAGCTGAAGGAATCAACCGCAAGCGCCGAACCGATCGACGAGAACGCTCCGCTAAAACCCGGCGAGACGCAGATGGACGGTCCAAACGGGCCGATCCGCATGACTAGAAATGCCGACGGCTCCATGACGATGAATATGGGGGCAAAGGGCACGATGACGACGCGAGTTGACGCGCAGGGCGGGACGATGCATATGGAATCCAGTATGGTAACCATGGCAGGGTTTGCCGACATGTTGACAAAGTTCTTGCAGATGGGCGGGGGCCGCCAGGTCGTGGACATGACTGACCTCAAGGGCAACTATCAGGTAGCCCTGGATCTTTCACTCTCGGAACTTATGGCGATGGCACGGGAGGCGGCGCGAGAGTCAGGCATAAGCTTGCCGATGCCCCAGGCGGGCGGTGGCGGTGAGGACGTCTCACCGGCCGCGGCGGCATCCGAACCCACTGGAGGCTCCTCAGTTTTCGCCTCGGTGCAAAAACTCGGCCTCAAACTCGAGAAGCGCAAGGCTGCGGTGGAGCAGCTCGTCATCGACCGCGTGGAGAAGACCCCCACGGAGGACTAACGCCGGAATGCATCGAATCATCCAACTGGCGATCGCCCTTGTGATGCTCGCACGCTGCGGCGTGGCAGCGGCTTCGGAGTATCGCGGGCAGGTCACTTTTGGCGGATTGCCGGTTCCGGGTGCGACGGTAAAGGCCACGCAGGGCACGAGACAATTCTCTACGATTACGGATCAGGAGGGGCTCTACTCGTTTCCGGATTTGGCGGATGGAGCATGGACGATTCAAGTGGAAATGACCGGCTTCGCGTCGCTCAAGCAGGAAGTGGCGATTGGACCGAATGCGCCACCAGGGAAATGGGAATTGAAGCTGCTGCCGCTCGATCAGATCAAGGCTGAAATACGTTCAGGGGTGGAAGTGACGGCCGGCGCCAGGCCTGTCGAAGGGGTAGGGGCACGCCATGGCGTGCCCGTACAACCCAACGGCGGAAGTGACGAAGGGAAGGCGCGCGCGAACGAGGAAAGTAAAGAAGGCGGGAGCGAGGCAGGGAACAAGGGAGGAAACAACGCAGGAAACAACAACGAAAACGGCCAAGCCCCCAGCGACGAACTCAATCCGCGCGCTGACGACGGCCTGCTGATCAATGGGAGCGTGCTGAACGGCGCCGCCTCGCGATTCGCGCAAGCGTTTGCTTTCGGCAATTATCGCAACCGCGGAAGCGGGCTCTACAACGGCGGGCTGGGCCTTATTCTCGATAACTCCGCACTCGATTCCCGGCCTTTTTCCCTGAGCGGCCAAAACACCCCCAAGCCGGCCTACAACCGAATCACGGGGGTGGCAACGTTGGGCGGCCCGCTGAACATTCCGCATCTCTGGCAGCACGGACCCAACTTTTTTGTCGCTTACGAGTGGACGCGATATGTTGATGACACCACGCAATCGGCGCTGGTGCCGGATGCAGCGGAGCGGGGCGGGGATTTCTCGCAAGTGCTGAGCGCTCTGGGTCAGCCGGTCCAAATCTTCAATCCGGCCACAGGACTGCCGTTCTCCGGCAGTAAGATTCCGCCCACCGAAATCAGCCCTCAGGCGAAAGCCTTGCTGAATTATTATCCACCGCCCAGCTTTAGCGGAGAGCAGCAGTACAATTACCAGGCTCCCATCAACACGGACACGCATCAAGACGCTTTGCAATCGCGTTTCGACAAGACGATCAATTCCAAGAACCAGGTTTTCGGCGGCTTTGCTTTTCAAAGCGCGCGCACGGCCACTCCGAATCTATTCGGCTTTCTCGATACAAGTGACGTGCTGGGAATCACCAGCCGCATCAACTGGTCGCATCACCTCGGGACGCGGCTGTTTCTGAATCTTGGCTACCAGTTCAGCCGCCTCTCGACCCAGACCAAGCCCTACTGGGCGGACCGCGAAAACGTTTCCGGCGCTGCCGGGATCTCGGGGAACGACCAAGAGACAGTGAACTGGGGGCCGCCGAGCCTTGCTTTTTCGAGCGGGCTGGCGGGGCTTTCCGACGCGCAAAGCTCTTTCAATCGCAACCAGACGGATGCGTGGTCTTCTTCGCTGTTGTGGAGCCGAGATCGCCACAACATTACCATCGGCGGCGACTTTCGGAGGCAACAGTTCAATGACCTGGGACAGCAGAACCCGCGCGGCACATTCACATTTACGGGCGCGGCCACGCAGGGAAGCGCGAACGGCACGGCGATGGGCGGCGATGACTTTGCGGACTTCCTGCTGGGGATTCCGGACACAAGCTCGCTCGCGTTTGGCAATGCGGATAAGTATTTCCGAGAATCCGTTTACGACGCCTACTTCACGGATGATTGGAGAATAAGCCCGGAGCTCACTTTGAACGCGGGGATGCGCTGGGAATACGGCGCGCCGATTACGGAGTTGTACGGACGCCTGGTAAACCTGGACATCACGCCGGGATTTGCGGCCGTGGCGCCGGTGGTGGGAAACGACCCGCTGGGGGCTTTGACCGGCCAGAAGTATCCGAGTTCACTGATCCGCCCTGACAAAAGCGGGTTCGAGCCGCGCATCGGGGTCGCGTGGCGCCCCATTGCCGGCTCGTCGTTGGTGGTTCGGGCCGGATATGGCGTGTATTACGACACCTCGGTCTATCAAACCATCGCGCAGCAAATGGCGCAGCAGGCGCCGCTTTCGAAGAGTTTGAGCGTGCAAAACAGCCCGGGGTGCCCGCTTACACTGGCGAATGGATTCATTACGTGTTCGGCAATTACTCCTGACACGTTTGCCGTCGATCCGCATTTCCGCGTGGGTTACGCGCAAAACTGGGAATTATCCCTGCAACGGGACCTTCCTGGTTCGTTGCAACTCAACGCCACGTATTTAGGGGTCAAGGGAACGCGCGGAGTGCAGGAGTATCTGCCCAATACCTTTCCCGAAGGGGCCGTGAATCCGTGCCCGAGCTGTCCCACGGGATTTGCCTACCTCGCCTCGAACGGCAACTCCTCTCGCCAAGCCGCGCAGTTTCAATTGCGGCGAAGACTGCACAACGGGCTCACCTCAACAGTCCGATACACTTACTCGAAGTCTATCGATGATGATTCCGCCTTGGGGGGCCAGGGAGCAGTCATGCCGACGCAGATCTTCGGAGTTCCTTCCGGCGGACCAGGGAACAGCGGAACGCAAGTTACCTTGACGACGGCGGGTTCGGGCGCCTCCAGCCCTGCCATTGCCCAGAACTGGCTTGACCTCGAGGCGGAGCGCGGCCTTTCCACATTCGATCAAAGGCATCTGCTGAACGTGCAGTTTCAGTACACCACCGGCATGGGGTTGGGCGGTGAAACGCTCCTGCGCGGCTGGAAAGGAACGCTCTTCAAGGAGTGGACTTTTCTCAGCCAGATCACCGTGGGCAGCGGTTTGCCGGAGACCCCCATCTATCTTGCCGCCGTACCGGGAACGGGTGTGACCGGGAGCATCCGGCCGGATGCCACGGGCGCGTCTGTTTACGCTGCGCCGCAGGGCTTGTTTCTGAACCCCGCCGCGTACACACCACCCGCGACCGGCCAATGGGGAAACGCGGGAAAAGATTCGATTACCGGCCCTTCTCAATTTACCTTTAACGCTTCCATGGGGCGGACCTTCCGCCTGCACGGCCGCTTCAACCTGGACTTTCGAATCGACTCGACGAACTTCCTCAATCACGTTACTTTTGCAAGCTGGGACACGAGCCTTACCAGCACGCAGTTCGGATTGCCGGCCGCGGCCAACGCCATGCGCAGTTTGCAGGCCACGATGCGCGTGAGGTTTTGAAGGCAGTGACGAGTGACGAGTGATGAGTGACGAGCGGAAAAGCAGGTGCTAGGGGTTGGGTGCCGGCTGCCGGTTAAGACAAGCGATGAGTAGTAAATTAATGAGCGAAGATCTTGTGGGACGGAAACTTGCGCCGGGTCCGCCACTGATCCCCGGAGTGGATCAGTACAGTAGCCGGGGGCAACGCCCCCGGAAGATGTGGCCGGGTCAGGGTCCGACCCTGAAGGGGTCGAATCTCGAAGCCATTCTACAGTCGGTGCCCCAGCGAAATGCGACCCTTTCAGGGTCGGTGAATGCGCCGCACGCTTTCCGGGGGCGTTGCCCCCGGCTACTATCTTGCGCCCTTCCAGGGCACGGAAAGCGCGCCTCTGCTGTGGCCACTACGTTGTTGTTCATCGCCCTCGTTCTGGCCCGCCCTGCCACCCCGCAGCAGATCGGGCAGAACACGCCCGCCAGCGCCAAGGAGACGGCCACCATTCGCGTCAGCACGCAGTTAGTGGTGGAAGCGGTGGTGGTGAAGGACAAAGCAGGGAATCCCATTCGAGGGTTGACCGCCAAGGACTTCACGATTACCGAGAATGGGGCGCCCCAGACCATCAGTTTCTGCGAACACCAGGAACTTGGCCAGGCCGCCAACGCGCCCTCTGCGGCTCGCGCCCAGCCCGAGAACATCACCATCTACGATAAGTTGAGCCGGACGCGCCTTGCCCCCGAAACGCCCGGCAAGATTCGATACCAGGACCGCCGGCTGCTGGCACTCTACTTTGATATGACGACCATGCCGCCGGCGGACCAAATACGCGCCCTGGAAGCGGCGAAGCGATTCATTAAAACCCAGATGGCGCCGGCGGATTTGGTTGCTATCCTCAGATTCGCGGGCGGCGCTGTGGATGTTCTCCAGGATTTCACCGAGGACCGCAACCGGCTGTTGAGCATCCTCGAAACCATGATCGTGGGAGAGGGGCAGGGGTACAGCCTATCGAGTGACGACGCCGGCACGGCCGACACCGGGGCGGCGTTCGGCCAGGATGACAGCGAGTTCAACGTCTTTAATACGGACCGCCAGTTGTCCGCGCTCCAGACAGCGGCGAAGTTGCTGGGGCAGATTAGCGAAAAGAAATCACTGGTCTACTTTGCCAGCGGCCTCAGGCTGAGTGGCCTGGACAACCAGGCGCAGCTCCACGCCACCATCGACACGGCCATCCGCGCCGGCGTGTCGTTCTGGCCCATCGACGCGCGCGGTCTGGTGGCCGAAGCCCCGCTCGGGGACGCCACGCAGGGGTCGCAGGGCAACATTGGGATGTACTCGGGAGCGGCGGCCCTGGCGTTGACTACTAACTTCCAGCAGTCGCAGGATACGCTTTATGCGCTGGCCGGCGATACGGGTGGCAAGGCATTACTTGATAATAACGACCTTGCGAAGGGAATCGTGCAGGCGGAGCAGGCCACCTCGAGCTACTACATTCTGGGTTATTACACCACGAACGCGGCCCAGGACGGCAAGTTCCGCCGCGTTAAGATTTCGCTGAACTCGGACTTGTCCGCCAGCTTGGATTATCGCCAGGGCTACTATGCCGATAAGCAGTTCAGCAAGTTCACTCCTGCCGACAAGGAACGGCAACTCGAAGACGCGTTGATGCTCGAGGACCCCATCACCGAACTCACCATCGCCATGGAGATCGATTATTTCCAATTGAATCGCGCCGAGTACTTCGTGCCTATCGTGGTGAAGATTCCGGGCAGGGAATTGGCCCTGGCCAAGCGGCGCGGCGCCGAGCACACACTTCTGGATTTCATCGGCGAGATCAAGGACCAATACGGCTCAACCATCACCAACCTGCGCGACAAGATGAATATCAAGCTGAGCGACGCTACGGCAGCTCAGTTGGCCAAACGGCCCATCGAGTACGACGCCGGATTCACGATTTTGCCCGGGAAATACACCATCAAGTTCCTGGCGCGCGACGACGAAACCGGGAGGATCGGCACGTACCAGACGAACTTCGTCATTCCCAACTTGAATAAGGAAGAGAAGCGAATTCCCATCAGTTCCGTGGTGCTGAGCAGCCAGCGCGTCGATCTGCGGGATGCGATCTACAACGCGCTCAAGAAAAAGGACCAGGAGGAGCCGGCTAACCCGTTGGTGCAGGACCGGCAGAAGCTTATCCCCAGCGTCACGAGAGTTTTCAGTCAAAGCCGGAATCTCTACGTTTACGTTCAGGCCTACGAGCAGGGCTTGCCCAGCTTCCAGCCCTTGATCGCCTTTGTGAGTTTTTACCAGGCGGAAAAGAAGGCGTTCGAAACGCCGCCCATTGAAGTGACCGGCGGCATGAATAATCGCGTGAAAACCATGCCGCTCAGCTTTAGTATCCCACTCCGTGAGCTTTCCCCCGGCAAGTATGTGTGCCAGGTAACCGTGCTGGACCCTGCCGGCCCGAAGACCGCGTACTGGCGCGCTCCGGTGATGCTGGTCCCGTAGAACAGTTGAGAAGTTGACGGTTGACAGTCGGGAGTCCACCACGGAATACTGTGAAGTTGCACCGGGAGGTCGCGCATGAAAATCGGGGAGCGTTATTCCAGGACCGTAATCGCCTCGGCGGCAGTATTGCTCATGTGTGGGACAGGGCCGCGAGCCGGCATCAGCGGACCGCAGGCTTCTTCCCAATCGCAAGCTACCACCTCGGGCCCCTCTGCCACCGCGCCGGCAGCGAATCCGGCCGATGTAAGCTCCATCGACGCCATCCTGCATGCCGCCTACGACACCATCTCCGGCCCCGCCGGCCGGCAGCGAGACTGGGACCGCTTTCGCTCCCTCTTTGTCTCCGGCGCCCGCCTTGCCGCTGTGGTTCCAAACCACCAGGAAGGTTTCCGTACCGTGGTGCTCAGTCCCGAGGAATACATCCAGCACGACGACCCGTACTTCCGGAACCACGGCTTTTTCGAGAGGGAAGTGGCGCGACGCACCGAACGCTTCGCGGATATTGCGCAGGTGTTCAGCACTTACGAATCGCGCCACGCCGCCGCCGACGCGAAGCCCTTCGAGCGCGGGATCAACAGCTTCCAATTGATGAATGACGGCCGGCGCTGGTGGATTGTCACCATCTTCTGGCAAGGTGAGACTCCCGAAAGTCTGATTCCACCGGAATTCCTGCAAGGCGTGAATTGAGCCGCCGCTCCAGGGCTTAGCCCCGCAGGTGCGAGACGCGAGTAGCAGGGCGTTGCCCCCGCCTGCTCAGTTCGCTCTCCCCTGGTGCACCGCGCAGAAAATTGGACAGGCCCGTTCAAAAGGTGTACATTCCATTTTTCCCGCGAGACGCATTTCACTCTCGACGATAAAGGAAAACTATGAGACGCACACTTTTAGCCCTGGCCATGGTGTTTCTTCCTGTGCTGATTTTGGCCCAGGAACCTAGTGCTCCCCCGGAGACCAAACCGACACCGAAATCCTCCGCGCGGACGGCTGCTACCCCAACCCAGACTCCGTCCGAACGGCCTCAGCGCGAGGAACGCGAGGCCAAACCCTCCACTCCACCTTCGCAGCCTGAGACGACCCAGCCTGGTGGCCCCGGAGAAGGGATTCGGCCCATGCATTTCGACATGACCGAAGTTCCTCCCGTGGTAACGCACCACGAAATTCGCGTGGAGGGAAAGGCGTTGAAATACACGGCCACCGTCGGCCGACTGCCCATCAAGGACGCCGAGGACAAGATCGAGGCGGAGATGTTCTTTGAAGCGTACACCCTGGATGGCGCAGACCCTGCCACGCGTCCCGTGACTTTTGCGTACAACGGCGGGCCCGGCTCCGCCTCCGTCTGGTTGCACATGGGAGCGCTGGGGCCGCGCAAGGTGGTCCTGGAGCCTGAGGGATGGCTGCCGCAGTCGCCTTACCGTCTCGAGGACAATCCCAACACGCCGCTGGACAAAACCGATCTGGTGCTGGTGGACGCCATCGGCACCGGCTACAGCCGGCCGGCAGACCAGACTGCGGCACGCAAGTTCTGGAACATGAGCGGCGATATCGCCGCCTTTGGTGAGTTTATCCGCATCTATATTTCCCGCTACGAGCGCTGGTTGTCGCCGCTCTATCTTTTCGGCGAGAGCTACGGCACCACTCGATCCGCGGGGCTTGCCGGCTACCTCAACGAGCGCGGTATCAACTTTAACGGCATCGTGCTGCTCTCCACAGTGCTGAACTTCGAGACCCTGGAATCTTCCTTCACCAATGATGTGCCGTACCCCATGCTTCTCCCGTCGTTCACCTCCATCGCCTGGTATCACAAGAAGCTGCCGCCGGACCTGATGGCTGACCCCAACCGCGCACGGCAGGAAGCGATGCAATTTGCGCTTGGAGAATACACGCAAGCCTTGGCTTCCGGCGATACCCTGACTCCAGAGCAGCGGCAGAGCGTCATCGATAAACTGAATCGGTATACCGGCATCTCGAAGGAAGTGATCGAGTGGTCGAATCTGCGCCTGGATGTTGGCACCTTCACTCACTTCCTGCTCGCTGATCAGAGGCTGCGGGTTGGCCGCCTGGACGGGCGCTTCAAAGGACCCGATCCGGACGGCTTCATGAACACCCGCTTCTTTGATCCCTCCAGCGCGGAAACCGGACCGCCCTTCACGAGCGTCTTCAACGACTATGTGCGCCGTGAGCTGAATTACAAAGTAGACATGCCTTACTATGTCTCGGGGCAGCAGTCGGGACTCTTCCATTGGAGCTTTAGCGCTCCGCAGGGCGGCCGGGGGGGCGGCAGTCCGTTTGAGATGGAGACTTCCACCCCGCTGCGCGAGGCCATCGTAAAGGACCGTTATCTGAAGATCCTCAATATGGAAGGTTTCTACGACCTCGCCACTCCCTATCTCGCGGCATGGTATACCTTTGACCATCTCGACCTGTCGCCGGAGTTCCGCAAGAACATCTCGCACGCGCAGTACGAATCGGGGCATATGGTATATCTGGACTCGAAGGCTCACGCCAAGATGAAGCAGGATTTCGCCAACTTCATCGACGCAACAACCAAGAGATAGGCGGTCTTCATCGCGGCGCCGCTTTTCGCGATCAGCAGGAGCGGTTGCAACCGGTGCATAGTTATTACCGTGTAGATTCTACAGAGGTGTGTCAAAAGTACACGACCTCATTCCTCTGCGGTTGCACTCATCGGTCACGGGGGTTACCAAAGTATTTATTTTCATTCTTTTAAACCCGACGTAGAATTCTGCCTTTTGGCAAAACATTTGCCTATTTTTACTTGTACTTTATTTAGCCTTTGATAGAAGGAAAATCTCAAAAGTTGAAATGCTATGTTCATCGGCAGGGCAGTGACGCGCGGGTGGACGACCCTCCGGTTGCTAAACCTTTGGGGAGGAACGACCTATGTTAAGAAAACGGCAAGAAGCTAACGGCCGCGCGCGGCGTTTCCCAATTCACCTCCCGGTTCGTTACCGCCTGCCCCGCAGCCCAGAATGGTTTGAGGCTTACACCGAAAATGTCAGCCGCTCCGGAGTCTTGTTTCGAACCGACCGTACCTTCGAGCCAACAACGGCTCTCGACCTCAGGCTCGAACTCCCCCCGGTCGATAATGGGGAAAGGGTGCGAGGCGAGGTCGTCTGCAAGGGCGAGGTTGTCCGCATGGACCGGTCCGACGACCGAGATGGCATTCCATCCGGCGTGGCCGTCGCGATCCACCGTTACTGGATGACGCAGAAAAGGGAGCCAAATTAACATTCGCTCACCGCACCGCCGGGACACCCTCAACGCGAACGGTCACAATCTGAAAAGGCTTGATCAAGAAGGAAAGTCCGTGGGCGCCGTTGGATAGCTGCTGCTGGTTTTCCTCCATGGCATTACAAATCCAGGCGGCCTGGATTTGAAGAATCGGAATCTGAATATCCACTTGGCCCGTTTGTCCCGCCACCTCGAGGAAGCGGAGAATCGTGCCGCGCCCGTCCTCCGCGTTTTTCCAATTCACCAAAACTACATTGGACTGGTTCACCTGGAGAAAGCTTGCCCGTGCTTTGTCCAGCGGCCTCGGCGGACTGACTTCCTTATCGTTCTCGATGATCTCGTTGGTTTCGAGGGGCGTCATCTCCTCCCAGCCTAAACGGCTGAGGCGGCCGGGATCGAGGTTGCTGCCGCTCGTCAGGACATAGCGGAAAGTGAAATCGCCTCCCTGCGCCGCGGCGTAGTTCGTGTGCCAATAGTTATTCATCACGTAGGAGAAAACCGTGCCCCGGTGTTCATCCAACTCCATAGGCCACTTTCCGCGGACGATGTCGCCCAGCGCGAAGAGTTCAGCATCGGCGGGGACGAGAGCCGAGGTGACGCCGCCTTGCTGGACGGTGATCCAGTGCTGCGCGGAAAACCATTCTTTGGCCGCGCCGGGCAAGAGATCCCGGGTGGGATCGACAAAGCCATCCTGCAGGTCGCAGCGGATCTGGGGATCGTCGGCGGCGAAGGGAAACGCGAAGTAGACGCCTTCCTTGGTGTAAACCTTCTGCTTGCGGACGTGATTAATGAATTCAAGCTTCTTCTGGGAGTCGAAAAGAATCACCTCGGTTTGCACTTTGGGTGTGTTGGGGCTCGAGCTTTCGAGTTTTGCCTCAACGCCCCAGGGAGTGCGCTCGACCGAAACTAGGCTCCCATCGTGGGCTCCGTTAATGGTGAGTTCGGGCGCCGGCAGCTTCGAGTCGCCGAAGATCAGGCGGTTGTAGGGCGGCTTGTCGCCGCCACTGACGTACAAATACTGGTCGAAGCGATAGGGGCTGGCCGCATTGACAAGTTCCTTGCCGAGTTCTTTATCGAAGATGCTCCGCACGGCGCCGCTGGCAGGGTCAAGATCCACGCGGTAGTAGCTGTTTTCGAGGCTTGAATCCAGTTGCATCTTCGCGGCCGCGGCAGGCGCTGAGGCTTGCTGCCGGATCGTGTAGGCGCGGTAGCCCATGGCAGGCACGTCTTGCGCCGCAAAGCGCACACGCACGAAGCTGAGTTCGCCGGGGTCTGTGGGGTAAGCGGGCAGATCGGAAATCACCTGGTAAGGCACCACCTTTCCGGTTTCCAAGTCGACAAGCTCGGAGCCCTTACGCAAGTCAGTTTCCACCAACCCGCTGCGCGGCCAGTTGAGAGTGTTGAAGACCACCAGCGTCCCTTTCGGATCGTTGATGTAATCGGAGATGGCGGCCATGCCGCGATCCAAAACGTATTCCAAATCCTCCTCGGCCTGGGTGGCAAAAGTATCCTTGACGGATTGCTGGCGAACCGTCTCCTCGCTCAGCGGGCTCGAGATGCTTTGCCAGGCGCCCCAGGTGTGCTCGTCGAAGAGCAGCAAGTTTTGCCAGAGCCGCCGCAGTGCGGCTGACTCGACTTGCACGTAAGGATGAACCAGCGAAGCGATGGTGGCGAGTTTCTCAGCCGAAGGCGCCCTCTGCTCGGCGCGGCGCGCCAGAATGGCATTCTGAGTGTCGGAGTAGATTCCGTCCTCCCAATACGGCCCGCCGTCGCCCTTGATGACCGGCATCGATTTTCCCGCCTGCTCAGCGACTTCGCGCAGCGCCTCCGCAAAACCCGCATAGCGCAGTTTCGGGTAAGCATAAATCTTGTTCCACTCGTCGGCGATCTGGGCTTGCTGCGGGAAAAGGTCGGAGTTCTCCCACTGCGCGCCAAACACCATCACGGTGCTGGGCTTGTACTCGGGGGACGTGTAGGTTTCGAGATACCCGGGCAAACGCTCCCGCCCCGTCTTGACCTCGGGGGGCATGCCGAAAACGGCGGAGACATGCCCGTAACTGTTCGAGTACCACATCACCACTTTTTCGCCATCCGGGCCCTCCCACCAGTAAGGAGATTGCCTCTCAAGATTGCTGAGCACAACGATCGGCCCGCGATCCGGATTGCTGCCGGAAGTGAAGTACTTCAGGCCCGAGGCCGCCAGCACCGTGGCGTAAGCCCAGGACTGGGAAGGCACGTCGGTGATATTGGCGTAATCGAAATTGGCGCCGTTGGCGCGATCGAACCGATAGCTGGGATAGAGCGAGCGGATCAGGGTCTCGAGGGCTGGAAACTCCGTGAGAAGATTCGCATACTCCGCCGGAACCAGGATCCTGTGTTCACGCACAAGTTGCAGAAGTCTCTGCCGGTCTCCGGCGTTGCGCCCCGCCAGGAATTCCTGGATCACCCAGTAACCGTCCACGCTGTAGCGGAAGTCCGGGTGTTCCTTGACCATGTCCATGGCTTCATCCAGAACCCGGCTCTGAATCTCGGAAACCTTGGCCTGATAGTCGGTATAACCCACGTCGATGTGCTCGTGGGGAACAATCAGCAGAGTCCATTTCCTGGCGGGGGATAAAGTCACCGGCAGGCGTTGCGGATGCTTCCCCAGCGTCACGGTAACTTCCGCCTTCGTATCGGCCGCGAACTCCGGCAAAGAGAGCTGAACGCGCTCCTCGCCAAAACTCCGTTGGGAAGCGATAGCATTAGAAAAGTTTCGGCCACTTAGCTCGAGATCGAACCGAGCGTCGCGAAGAGGAGAATTGTGGCGCAGGTAAGCATCGACAAGCTCCAACAGTTGCTTGCCTTTTGCCTGGTAAAAGATGCTGGGTTCAAACTGGATGCCGATCTTGCGCGGATCGTAGGCCTGGCCGGTGTCCTGGTCGAGTTCCAGCGCATCGTACTCGAGGCCCGCAGCGTTCGCGTTCGATCCCGCCTCGTCGATCGCGGTCAAGACCAGTGTGTTCTCGCCTTGCTTCAAAGACGGCGTGGGAAGTTGGATCTCAAGCTCATCAGACCAGTACTTGTCGCCGGGCGCGTCGTGCCGCTGCGGATGGTGGTAAGCCCATCCTTGCTGGCCGTTGATCTCCACTTCGAGCGTCGGGAAATAGGCCCGCTGGCCGATTACAAACCCCACCTTCAGGAAGTAACAACCTCTGGGTGAAGGAGCCGAAAAGAATTTGATCGTATAGGGATGGGGACGGCGGCCGGCGCGTTCGTTGCCCGACCCCGGCTGGTAGGCATACCACTCACTCTGCGCGTCGCTTTTCCCAACGGTGTAAACCACCGGGGTTTGAGCGAGCGCCGCGCCGGGCAGCGCCCCCTCCTCCCATTTCTGGTTAAACTCCGCCGAAGAGCGATCGAACTTGCCAATCTGCCAGACGGTCTGCGACTCGGCCATCGCCTGGTGGCAAATTGTCAGTGCGGTGATCGTCAAGGCCAGGAACAGGACGCTTCTCAGATGTAAAGCCGGGACGCTGCCTCTCATATGAGTCCCCCTCGAACAGGATCACGAGCGCCCGACATTATACCCATTCTGATCACAGCCCCGAAGGGGCGGCCTAGCAAAGCCCAGGCCAGCGGCCTGGGACACTGGGCGGTTCTCGCGGTCGAGCCCTGAAGGGGCGACCTACGGAAGGCGCAGCTATCACGCCCTTTCAGGGCTGGAGGCAGGAAATGGAATATCCTCTTACCGCTTCCACCCAAGCCGTTGGCCTGGGCTTTGCTGGGCCGCCCTTTCAGGGCTGAGAGAACACGCGCAAAAGGCGCAAAAAGGGTGCATGTTTTTGCAAAATTCGTGTCATTTGGGCGCAACTTTGGGAGTTCGTTTTCACGAATTGTGCAGGAGACCTCATGTGTTTTCATAGACATACTGGCTTCGATCGTATAAAAATGGATCTCTTCTTCAGGAATTCTGAGGCGGGGGCAGGCTGCGGTAGCGCACGAACGCCCAGATTCCGAGTATCTCCTCCGATTGAGCCAACAAGAGGTGCCTGTTCTCGCAAAACTCGTGTCATTTGGGCGCAACTTTGGGAGTTCGTTTTCACGAATTGTGCAGGAGCCCTTATTTGTTTTCATAGACATACTGGCTTCGATCGTATAAAAATGAATCTCTTTTTCAGGAATCCTGCGGCGTGGGCAGTTTCCGGTACCGCAGGCCCATTCCGGCTTCCGCTTGGCAGAATGTTTCCACCAGATCAGCAAACAAAGGGTGCGCCATTTGGGCGGGAGTCAAAACCGCCCGGGCCGTTTCGAGGACCGCACAGGGCGGGGCATCCACCAGGGCCTTCAGGAGGTCCTCATAGAGGCGCGAGCGCCCCCCGCTCCGCAGGCGATTCAGCCGGGACTGAGACTTGCCGCGCGCCGTGCGCGGCCCCGTGGATTTTCGAGCGTTGCGGCGGTTGGCCTCGAGGCGGGCGGGAGTCAGGGGATTCTTGCGTAGCGACATAATGGCTCCTAGCACTCTAGGATATACTTGTTGGCTACATTTGTCAAGGAAATTCTTCTTTTCGGTAGTGGCTTGGCCAGATATGCAAAAGTTTGTACTTGGCAGGCTTGAATCTCTTTATTTTTCGGGCTTCGGATTATGGGGAACCACTGGTGACGGCGCTAAGGGATGGAAAAGCAGCCACTGTTTCTCTTGGATTTGGCGCTCATGTTCCCTCGCACGGTGGCGCTCTTCCCTCGCTTGGCGATCTTGTTCAATTATTTTCTTCCTCTGCTCTTGGATATTTTTTGGTAGGTTTGGCGAGATATATGGATTGGGTTTTAATCCAACTTCGATTCGTACTGTATTTGGCGGAACCCAGAGCCGCGCATTGGGATCAGGATCTCCAGGAACAGCTACGACATCCCAGCCGTTATCTTCTAATAAGTCACTCAGAACGCCAGCTGCCTCCTTTGAGCGCGACTCGTCAAAAGAGGTTCCAACTACGCCCGACTTAGGAGTACGGTGTGACAATACCGTAACCCCATCTGCCATTTGCGTCATACCGAGATTATCGGTCAAGGTTACTTGCCTATTGGAATCGCTGGTTAAGCCGACGATATTCCAGCCAGCTTTTCGGATAACTGCTGCTATCTGGCCTGCGGCTCGTCTCGACTCCTCATCGACAACAGAATTGATATTCGCGTTAATTCCAGAGTAATATTTAATTCTTTCCCAAGTTAACCCCCTTGGCTCTTCAATCATTGGTAGCACCCTTGGCGAGAGCCATACCTCCATGTCCAAAACCTTTTTTCGTTCAGCTAACTGTGCCGTCTCTGCGGCTGTCAATTTCACTGTAAGTTCATCAGCCTGTTTACCAATTTTGTCCGCCCGTTGCTTTGCCCTCCCGGCTTCGTCGTTGGCACGCACAGCGGCAGCTTTTGTGTCTCCTACATCCCTCACTGTGTCGCGTAACTTACTCGAAGTTGACTCTTCCAGAGAATCCGCAATTCTCTCAATCTTTGACTCCGCCTCCCCGATTCTTATCTGTAGGTACCATTCCCCGGCCACACCTGTCACCACCAAAGCGATGGCGGTTAGTCCGATGAAGAATTTGACGAAACTAGGTTTCTCTGGAGTATGGATAACCCCGCGCCCAAAATCCTTCAAATCGCTCGCATATTCCCATACCCAATCAATTATTTCTAGTGCTACTCCCAAGACGATTAGATATGTCCAAAAATCTAACCAGGCTGAGAGGGAGGCGCGCAGCGTTTCCTGTGAAATCAACTGGATTTTAAGCGCGAGCTCTTCTATTGGACCCAACGAGTGCTCCTTCGAAGAATCCTACAGGCATGCTGAAAGGCTCGCAGTATATCTTATTATTTGGAGCTGGGCTTGCTGTTTTTTAGCGGTTGCCTTTGTGGCCTTTTTGCATCTCCATGGCCGGCGTAACCGTCCTGGCCTGTCATTCTGAGCGAAGCGAAGAATCTGCATTAGTACGCCTCGGACCGGAACTGCAGATCCTTCGCTTCGCTCAGGATGACACCGACATTCATCTCCATGGGTGGGCCGTAGGCCCATGAGCAGTCGGAATGACAAGGAAACAGGTTTTTCCGAAACCCGCTAGTGTCGTGTCTCAACAATCCGCGATACAAGTCGAGACGATTCGGCCACGCGGAAGCAGCCCCGTCGGGGGCGGCATAAAGTAGCCCAGGGCGGAAGCCCTGGGTTGGAAAGCCCTCACCCCGTCCGTCGGTTGACGGACACCCCTCTCCCGCGCGGGCGGGAGAGGGGACGGGGGAGAGGGTGGGCCCTCGCGACCCACGGCTTGCGCCGTGGGCTACAGGCTGCCGCCCGTCGGCTGACGGGCTGAATTCTCCGACGGACTTCTGACCCAGGACACCGGCGCCACAAAGACCACAAGCCAGAGCGAGATTCCTCGCTCCGCTCGGAATGACAAGGGAACAGGGACGCACTGACGACAACGGCGGGCAGCAGTCCTTGCGTATAGCAGTCCCACGGCTTATGATTAGGCCGTCACGTCAAATCAGATCGAAGATACACGCCAGGGACCAGGATAGAAGCGGCGTTTGGGGCTACTCGACCCAAAGGGGGGGCGCATGAAACGAAGCATGGGGAATTCTGAGTTGCGGACAAAGTTAATCCCTTGGAAGTTGGGGGCGGTTCTTAGCTTAGCTGGGCTCGTCTTGATCCTGCTTCACGGGATGACCGCAGCCCAAACCAGCGAGGCCGGCAACGCACCTCGCAGCAAGACATCCGCCACCGATCTCACCCGCCAACCCACGCTCTTCGTAATCGGCTACGCGCATCTCGACACCGAATGGCGTTGGGAATATCCGCAGGTGATTCAGGAATACCTCAGCAAGACGATGCGGAACAACTTCGCCTTGTTTGAGAAGTATCCTCACTACATCTTCAATTTCACCGGGTCCAACCGCTACGAAATGATGAAGGAGTACTTCCCCGCGGATTACGCCCGCTTGAAACACTATGTGGCAATTGGGCGATGGGTGCCTGCCGGCTCCTCGGTGGAGGAGAACGACGTCAACTCACCGTCGGCCGAATCGATCATTCGCCAAGTTCTTTTTGGAAACGAATTTTTCCGGCACGAGTTCGGCAAAGCGAGTGAAGAGTACATGTTGCCGGACTGTTTCGGTTTCCCCGCGTCGCTGCCCAGCATCCTGGCGCATGCGGGCGTGCGTGGTTTCTCCACGCAGAAGCTCTCGGCGGGTTGGCAGCCGGCGCCCCACGTAGGTGGGCCCGACTCGCCGGAGAAGACGCCGGAAGGCATTCCCTATAACGTGGGGATCTGGGAAGGCCCTGACGGCAAGACCGTGATCGCGGCCCTCAACCCCAGCAGCTATGACAGTGATGTCTACACAGACCTCTCGAAGAACAACACTCCGCCCGCCGGCCGTCAAGACGAAGACTACGTTTGGGATTGGCCGGCGCGGGTGGAAATCGACGGCACGGTCACCGGGATTTACGCCGATTATCACTACGTGGGCACGGGTGACATCGGCGGCTCTGCCCGGGAGGATTCGGTGAGGCTGATGGAGGCAATCGAGACCAAGGGCGAAGCCTCGATCCCTGCCATGCCCACTTACGGCCCCTTTGGGGAGGAAACTCGTGGAAAACCCGGCCCGCCCGTGCAGGTGGGGACCGGCCCGCTGCGGGTCGTCTGGTCGGATGCGGATACGATGTTCCGCGAAATCATGCCCAGCCAGACAAGCCGCATGCCGCGTTGGAAAGGCGATCTCGAACTGATCAATCATTCCGCCGGTTCACTAACCTCTGAGGCCTATCACAAGCGATGGAACCGGAAGAATGAAGTACTGGCGGACGCCGCCGAGAAGGCCTCGGTGGGCGCCGCCTGGCTGGGTGGCCGGGCTTATCCTCAAGCGCGCCTGAACCGCGCCTGGAGGCTGGTGCTGGGCGGGCAATTCCACGACCTCATGGCCGGAACCGCCACCCCGCAGTCCTACGTGTACTCCTGGAACGATGACGTGCTGGCGATGAATCAATTCGCGGGCGTGGTGACCGATGCCACGGAGGCCATCGCCTCGCTTATGGACACGCAAACGCAAGGAACTCCTGTGGTCGTCTTCAACCAATTGAATATACCGCGCCAAGACGTGGTGGAAGCGCACTTGTCGTTCCCGAACGGCGCTCCGGCGGGAGTGCGCGTCGTGGCCCCGGACGGCCAGGAGGTTCCCGCGCAGCTCGAGCCGGGAAGCGACGGCTCCGCGAAAGTGGTGTTCCTGGCGAGCGTGCCTTCGGTGGGGTACGCGGTCTACGACGTCCAGCCGGCGGGTGCGTCTGCCTCGGCTTCCACCCTCGAGGCCAGCAACTCTTCTCTTGAGAACGCCCGTTACCGCGTCAAGATTGATGAGAACGGGGACATCTCGAGCATCTATGACAAGCAGCTCAACCACGAGCTGCTTTCTGCGCCGCTGCGCTTGGCGATCTCGACGGATAATCCTGAGCACTGGCCAGCTTGGAACATGGATTTCGAAGACGAGCAGCGGCCTCCGCGCGCCTACGTCGGTGGACCGGCGCAGGTCGAGGTTGTCGAGCAAGGGCCGGCGCGCGTGGGGGTCGAAATCTCCCGCGAGGGCGAGAATTCGAAGTTTGTCCAGACGGTTCGCCTTGCAGCGGGTGACGCCGGCAACCGCGTCGAGGTGATGAACGCCATCGACTGGGCCACCAAGGGCGTGAACCTCAAGGAGACGTTTCCGCTCAGCACGTCGAATCCCAACGCGACTTACAATTGGGACATCGGCACGGTCCAGCGCCCGAACGAATTCGACCGCCAATTTGAAGTCGCCACCCATCGTTGGATCGACCTGACGGACCAGAGCGGGCGGTACGGAGTGACGGTCCTGACCGATGCCAAGACCGGTTCCGACAAGCCCAGTGACAACACCCTGCGACTCACCTTAATCCGCACTCCCGGCACTCGGGGAGGTTACGAGGATCAGGGCACCCAGGACTGGGGCCGGCACGAATTCGTGTTTGGGTTAACCGGCCACGCGGGCGACTGGCGCCAGGGGCAGACCGATTGGCAGGCTTACCGCCTGAATGAACCGCTGATCGCCTTCGAGACCTCTGCACATGCCGGGGCCTTGGGCAAGCGATTCTCCTTGCTGCAGGTCAGCAGCCAACGGGTGCGCGTGCTGGCGATGAAGAAGGCTGAAGAAAGCGACGCCGTGATCGTCCGCCTGGTGGAGATGAGCGGTCAGCAACAACCGGATGTTCACCTGACGTTCGCCGGCCAGGTGGCGGCAGCCCGGGAAGTCAACGGGCAGGAGCAACCGGTTGGGCCCGCGACGATCACGAACGGCGACCTGGTGGCTTCCTTCAGCGCCTACCAGCCTCGCTCGTTTGCCGTGAAGCTGGCGCCGCCGCATGAGAAAGCGGCCCCGGTGGAGTCGAAACCCGTGCCGCTCGGCTACGACGTCTCCGTCGCCACTCTCGACGGCAAACCCGGCGAAGGCTGCTTTGATTGCGACCTGAACAACCAAACTGCGCAGCAGGGCAATGCCTTGCCGGCTGAAATGTTGCCCTCTCAAATCACTTATGGCGGCATCCAGTTCCGGCTGGCGCCCGCCGGGCTCGGCAAACCTGATGCGCTCGCCGCCCACGGCCAGGCCGTTAAGCTGCCGGCAGGCGACTTCAACCGTTTGTATCTTCTCGCCGCTGCTTACGACGGCGACCAGCAAGGCATATTCGAAGTGGAAAGCCCTTCGACTTCCGCCCGCACCGAGTTGAAGGTCGAAGATTGGAGCGGCTTCATCGGTCAGTGGGATACTCGCACCTGGACCGAGAAGAAGGTGGAAATCCCGGTGCCGCCCGAGCCGGCCGCGGATGACCAGAGCCGGCGAGCCGAGCGGGCGCGGCGAATTCGCGCCTACGTGAAAGAGCACGGGCCGATCATCCGAACCGAGATGGAG
>CAWJHY010000088.1:0-40994 GCA_963842495.1 uncultured Acidobacteriota bacterium | reverse complement strand
TCGATTTTTCTTGACACGTTTTAAACCCCTGATTTACTTTGCGAATGGACGCTGAATCTTGGGAGTTCTGAGTGATGCAGCGTCTGGATCCTCGGTAGGCGAGGCGTCCGCGCGACACACAAGCCACTGCCCAAGAGCATCGAAAGAGGCTTGTCAGCAGGGTAGAACAGGCACTCCCGGATTAAGGGTTTGTCTAAGGTGGCTGATCCCGCGAGGCGGGACCTGACGGCGCGCGGTGCTGAAACTCGGGCGAGTGAGGACAACCGGTTCGGCAGAGGCTGCAGGTTCGGGCCTTGCGGTCAGCCCTCGGCATTAGCCCCTTCTCCGTCTTCCGGGGAGGGGGTACTATCCCTCCCTGGATTCACGTCTCACCTCCGGAAAGGTATATGCGAAACAGAATTGACAAGCCTTGGAACGAAGCCTCGCGCTGTAGGTCGTGTTAGAAACGGCTCTGAGTGGGTGACCCTCTTCAGCGTCCTTCCCGATCGCGCCTCCCCCAGCCGTTGCCCTTCGACTCCTGATAACAACCAGCGTACGCCGCGGCCTGCCGAAAGGCCGGAGCCGCACGGAAGCGTCTGCGCGCAGGCGGAGGCCCCGTAGGGTCAATCCTGGCGGTTGCCCTCGGGCGGCCATAACGGCCGCCCCCACGAGGCCGCTGCGGCGGTGGTACCAAAGGAGAAGTGGAATGGAAAAGGAGTACACCGCGCCAACCGAGATTGAGGGCGCGAGCATACCCTTGCCCGTCGTGGACGGCAAGTCCCCGATCCGCCGCGGGGCCGCGTCCATGAACCTTCTCTCCAAGGCTTATTACCGGTACAAGAAGCTCCTGAAGGTGATCAGGCTGTTCCTCATCATCGCCGGCCCGGGCATCATCGTCATGGTCGCTGACAACGACGCCGGGGGTATCACAACCTATACCGCAACGGGAGCAAAATTCGGCTTCCATTTGATCTGGTTCCTTATCCTGCTGGGGCCGGTCGCCTACTTCGTGCAGGAAATGACGGTACGACTTGGTGCGGTGACCAAACGGGGCCATGCGGAGGCGATCTTTCATGCTTTCGGGTCTTTCTGGGGATGGTTTTCGCTTTTGGATCTTGTGCTTTTGAATTGGCTGACAATGATCACGGAGTTCATCGGCATGACAGCGGCACTCAGCATCTTCGGAGTGCCGCGAATCGTGACCGTGCTCTTGGCGGCGACGTTGATGGGGACGATGGTGATTCAGGGGCGGTACTGGACGTGGGAAAAGGCGGCGATGGTGTTTTGCGTGCTCAATCTCATTTACATACCCGCCGCGTTCATGATCCACCCGCCCCTGAAGCTGGTTTTGCAAGGTTGCCTGGTCCCGCAGCTTCCGCCGGGAGGGTTCACGAACGAACTGTTCTTCTTCCTGATGGCGAATATCGGGACCACGATTGCGCCCTGGATGATTTTCTTCCAACAAAGCGCCGTCGTGGACAAGAGCCTTCAAGAGAAAGATATCACGGGCGGCAAAGTGGACACGGGGATTGGCGCCTTTTTCACGGTGGTCGTTGCCGCCTTCTGCGTGATCCTCACCGGCACGCTTCTGCCCGGTCAGAACATTTACGACGCCGCTTCGGCGGCCGCCAGATTCATGGGCATCAGCAAGCAACTGGGCACGTTCCTGGCCATTGGGCTGTTCGACGCGGGGTTTCTGGGCGCGATCTGCATCTCTCTCGCCAGTTCATGGGCTTTCGGCGAAGTGTTCGGTTGGGCCCATTCGCTGAACAACAAGGTGAAGGAGGCGCCGTGGTTTTATGCCTACTACTTCTTCGGCATCCTGCTGGCAGGCACGGTAGTTCTGATCCCTCACGCGCCCCTGGTTCTGATCACGCTGTTTGTGCAAGTGATCGCGGTGACGCTGCTGCCCGCGGCCCTGGTTTTTCTGATCCTGCTCCTGAATAACGAAGAGACAATGGGAAAATTCAAGAATACTCTGTTCCAAAATGTCGCCAACATTACGATTGTGACGCTGATCGTCTTGGTTTCGACCTTGTACGGGATCAGCGCGCTGTTTCCGAATATCTTGAAATGAGGTGGCTGCGAGTGTAGGGGGACGGCTTGCCGTCCCCGGGCGGCCACAAGGGCCGCCCCTACGGCGCAGGGTGGCGAGGCTGAACATGATTCTCGAATTCTTCAAAAACACCATGAGCACGGTAAAGGGCATCAACCAGAAGTACGCCAAGCCGCAGATCAAAATGACGCCGATGGTGAAGGTTTCGCTCTTGGCGCTCCGGCTCTATCTGATATTTCTGGTGGGAATCCTAGTCTACAGGTTTATCACTTTGCTGCGTTGAGTGGAGGCGGCGAATGAGGGACACGAGAACGGCCCGGAACGGCGTCGAGCAGCAGTATTTCCTTACCGAACTCATCGGCGCGCGCGCTTACCACCAGGGGAAGAAGATTGGGAAGCTTACGGACGTCATCGTCGTGGACCAGGGCAAGCTGGCGGAGGTCACGCACTTTCAGATCAGCCGGCCTTTCGGCGACCCGGCGTTGCTCGTGCCGCAGCAACAGGCCCGATCGCTTGGCCCTCGAGAGATCACGATCGACATCGATCGTCCTGAGAACTATGTGCGCGGGCTGGCGGCCGGAGAAATTCCACTGAGGGACTACCTGTTGGACAAGAAAGTATTGGACATCGAGGGGCGGGAAGTGGAAGTTGTCTACGATATTCGGCTGGCGGTCAGAGGCGACAAAGTTTATGTCAGCGATGTCGACATCAGCCGTTACGGCCTGCTCCGGCAGCTTGGACTGAAGGCCTTGGCCAACCGCTTATCCAGACGCAGCGGCGACACCGAAACGAGCCTCATTCCCTGGTCTTATGTGCAGCCATTGCCGCCCCAACTCGGCGCGTTGAGGGGGGATCTTCAGCTTAGCATCCTGAAGGAACGCTTGGCGGAGATTCACCCTGTGGACTTGGCCGATATCCTGGAAGAACTCGACAGCTCCCAGAGGGCTACCATCTTGGAGGGTTTGGACACAGAACAGGCTTCCGATACACTCGAGGAGATTGAGCCGGCTGTGCAACGCGACATCGTCCGCTCGCTGCGGAAAGATCGGGTGGCCGAACTGATTCGAGAAATGACACCCGGCCAGGCAGCCGATATTCTTTCAATTCTCCCTTCTGACGATAAGAAAGCCATCCTGAAACTGCTCGATCTGGCTCAAGTCAGTAAGATTGAAGAGATCCTGGAGGAGCAGGATCTAAAGATCATTAACTTCGCTTCCACTCGCTTCTTCAAATTCCCTCCCGAGATCACTGTCGAGGAGGCCCAGCTGAAGTGCCGCCAGTTGGCCAAACGAATTGACGTGGTGATGTACCTTTACATCGTGGACGCCAACGATACCCTCTTGGGCGTGGCGGACATGAAGACGCTATTCATGGCCGGGGATCGTGAACTGCTGAAGGACCTGATGGTTGAAAACGTCATCACCCTTACTCCCGCGAGCACAATGAAGGAGGCACTAGATTTGTTCACCCGGTACGGTTTCAGGGCTTTGCCGGTGGTCGGTGTGAACAATGTCATCCTGGGGGCTGTACCGGCACGTGATGTGATCAACGTGAAGCAGCGGGTCTTGGAGTAGGCACGCCCAAATGAGTTTTACTTGAGACAGAGAGAAACAGGTTTTTTGTTGCTCCAAAGCGTGAGCCGGCTTACTTTTCCAGCGCCGAAACTAACAGGGACGCTTTGCGCGCCAGCATGAGGGCGCGCTGCAGATCGGCTTCATTTAGAGCCTGAGTGGATTGGGCAAGGAAGGCCTTGGCGTCTTCGAGGGTCTTGCGATCCACGGCGGCGAGATCGGTTGCGCTGAGTTTGGCGATTCGCTTCTGCACGTCATCCTGCAAGCCCAGGATTTCACGACGCTGCGTCGCTTGATCCGATGAACTCTCTCGCGGCGCGAGCGACGGCATTAGGGGAAAGGATTCCTCGTCCGTTTCCGGAGCGCTTTCAGGGGTGGGGGGCGTTTGTTCCCGGTGCTGCACGCGGTGGTGCTTGGGCTCCTCTTCCTTGGGGACTGGAGTCTCCGGAGGCGGAGTAATCACTACCGGTTCTGGAGGCGGCGGCTCTTCAATCACCATCACCGGCGGGTTTTCGGGGCTTGGAGCCTGCATAGCCGCCGGCGGCGGCGAAGGAACGTAGACGATCCGCGGGGAGGCTTGCCGCTTCGGGCAACCTCCGATCAAGAGCGCCAGACTGCACCACCAGAGTGGAATGGCCTTCGGTTTCATGCCATTAGAGATTCTATCACACACTACCTAAGGGCAGCCTTTCTCACTGCCAGGGGGCAGCCACAAGGGTCGCCCCGACGGCACTAGGGGTGCTCATTGAGCTTCATCTTGGGTGTCAACCAAGGAGCAGAGAGTAGCGAGGGAAGGAGAACGCGCTGCAATAAAGTGCAGACTGAAGTCCTGAAGAAAGACCTGGCCCGGCATTCCGACTGCGCTCAAAAGCGCAATCAACAGCCCAGCCAGCAAAAGCAACGCGAGGATGGCCAAGCCGATCGTCGGCAGACTCCACACCCAAGTCAGACCAACTAGATGCAGCGCCAGGACGATGACCGCCGCCACAATGATCGAGCCGGAAAACAGACCTACGAGCAAGGGGACAAGGAAGAGCAGAACGCCAACACTGACGCCCACGGAAAGCAGAAACCGCAGCAGGATATAAACCGCGAACGAGGCTGGGTCAGCGCGCATCTTTTGCCACAACAACTTCCATGCCGACGGCAGCGGCAATCGGTCGGCGTACATCAAGGGAACCACCAAATCGTCAGTGAGCATAATCAGGAGGGCGACAGCCAGACCGACGAGGACGATCAAGGAGAGGATCAAAGCCAGCGATGCCGTGGCGAAAAGCCTGCCGGGGCCGGATGCGGAAGCCGCTTGGAGACCAGGAAGAGCGAGGATGACCATAAGAGCGAAAGCGGCAACGAGCCCCGCCAAGGTTGACGCCAGCCAGCGGAAATACGACTTTCCGAGGGGGTGAAGGGCGTTCCAGGCGCGGCCTAGAGACACTTCCCGCTTGACCAGTGAATCCACCAGAATGAATCGAAAAAGCGACCGCAGATACAGAACACTGATCCCCAGCGCAAGAGCCCCCACGACGACCAGAAATATAAGAGAAGGGTGCTGCTCGACGAATTGACGCGTGCGGCTCAGCAGGGTGGGCAGTCGCAGATCGCCAGGCAGCGCGCCCAGGCTCCACTGGAATGCCGCCGTGGGAGTTCCGCCTCCTAAGAAAAGGCAAAGCAGGCCCAGCTTGGCCCACCTCCAAACATCAAACGGGCGGAACAAAAGCCGAAGAGTATCTTCGAGGGCATACAGGATCGCGCCCGTGGCGGAAATCGGCGCAGGGGGGCTCTGGCCCAAGGATGGGGCATTCGAGAGGGGCGTGGGCGGTGCGGGTTGCGCGTCCATTCAGGTCCGTGGTCACGACACGGGAACGAACACCCGAAACGTCGTGCCCTGGTGTAGTTCGCTCGTGAACTCGATGAAGCCGTTATGGAGTTGGAGAATTCTGAATGCCATAGCAAGTCCGATGCCCGTGCCGCCGGGCTTAGTGGTAAAGAAGAGCGAGAAGATTTTCTGACGGGCATCCTGCGGAATACCCTCGCCCTCGTCGGAGACTTCGAGGTTAAGATAGCGACCGTCGACTTGCGGTTTGACCTTGAGTTCTCCTCCTGAGGGCATGGCTTGGCAGCCGTTTAGAACCAGGTTCAGGAGCGCTTGTTTCATAAGGTCCCGGTCGAGGCTGACCGTTGGAAGTGCTCCCGGGCGCTCGAAGACCAGTCGGACGTTGTTTTTCTTGGCCATCGGCTCGGCCAGCAGAAAGACGTCGCGCACCAGTTTTTCCACATCAGCGGGTGTGGGGTGGAGCTCGACAGGGCGGGTGAAATCGAGAAAGGTCTTGACCACTCGATCGAGGCGTTGGATCTCGTTCGAGAGTATTGCCAGATGCGGGCCCACCTTATCACCCTGATCGGTCAGCTTGGATTTCAGGAGTTCGAGCTGGAGGACCATGGCATTGAGCGGATTCTTCACCTCGTGCGCGACTCCGGAAGTGAGCCGGCCGAGGGCCGCCAGCTTCGTCGTGACGTCAATCTGATCCTCGAACTGAGCGCGCGTGCTGGCGTCTCGCAAGGTAACCAGGCATCCCATCGGTTCGCCTTGTTCGACGATGAAGCGAACATTCACCGCCAGGCGCTCCGGCGGCTCGCCTCCCAGATCTAAAGTTCGCCAGGGCGTCGAGTGGCGTGAAGCGAAGGCCTGCCGCAAGAGCTCATGAAGGGGATTCTCGGCAGTGAACACCTCTTGCGCCTGGCGATGCAGTATGGTCTCCGCCCGGCAACCGAGCAGACGCGCGGCGGCGGGAGTCGCCAGGACCAGCCGATCCTGCCGCTCAAAAAGCAGCAGGCCGTCGCTCAGCTTGGAAAAGAGCTGATCAAGGTTCTCCTTCAATTCGACAAAAGCCGCCTTCTCGCCGCGCATCTGTTCACCCAGGAGGTTCAGTTTTGAGGAGAGAATGCCCCACTCGTCGCTGCGCTTCAGACGTACCGGTTCGGAATACTGGCCGCGCGCCAGCAGGTCGACGCTTCTGGAAATGGTTTGCAGAGGACGCAAAAGTATATACGAGAGCAGAATGGACGAAAGCGTGGTCAGAATGATGACGGCAATTGAAAGGGTGAGGGCGGCGCGCAACTCCGGCGTGATCTCGTTCCTGACGAAGAGCGTCCCGACTCCGACCCGCACGTCGCAGAACGGCTGATTCGCAATTTCCAGGTGCAGCACGACTTCATACACCGTGGAGGGGCCATAAATGACGTGGAGTTGCTTCAGCAATCCGGCGCGAAGCAGGTCGTCGAAGCGTGGAGCCTGGGCTAACACCTGGCCGATCTCAGTGGGATCGTTGTGCACCAGGGTCCGCCGCTGGGTATCCGTAATGGCGGCATAATAAACGGAAGGCGAATAGCCGACGGCAGATTCCAGCAGCGAGCTCAATCCCGCGTTCTTCGCAAACTGATCCTGCACCACGCTGCGCAGAGCCTGAAAATCGAACGGGCTCGAGCCCCGCGGCATGCGCGCCTGCGACAAGACCGTGCTGGCCTGATGATAGATCTCGCTGGCCACATATTCGCCTCTGCTTTCTACCTCCGCGAGAGCCTGCCGCGTCAGGTGCGAGAGGTAAAGCGCCGAAATGCCCAGCACCATGAAGAGGACCAGCAGGGTGTTGAGGGCGGTAAGCTTAATCTTCAGACTGAGCCCCATATTCCTTCAGCTTGTTATGGAGAGTTTTCAGGCTGATGCCGAGCAGCTCGGCAGCCCGCGTCTTGTTGTTCTGCGTGGAGTCAAGGGTTTCGAAAATAAGGCGGCGCTCGGCTTCGGCAACCGTCATGCCGGGACGAAGCCGCAGTTGGTCTTCGGTTTCGGTAACCCCGGTCCGGCCGAAGCCGTGGGGCAGATGGTGGACGGTCAAGTGATCGCCGGAACAAGTCACCAGCATGCGTTCCAGAACGTTGCGCAGCTCGCGCACGTTTCCAGGCCAGTTGTAGCGGTGGAAAGCCTGAAGCACTTCGCTGTCCACGCCTGTCACAGCACGGTCGTGCTTCTGGTTCAGGTCGTCAAGTAAGGCTGTCGTCAGCTCCTCCAGATCCTCCAAGTGGGAGCGCAACGGGGGCAGAACGATATTGACCACATTGAGGCGGAAGTAAAGGTCGCTTCGCAACTGACCCTTGGCGACCGCTTCCTCCGGCACTTTGTTGGTAGCTGCAAGCACCCGCACATCGACGGAGAATTCCGACTTGCTGCCCAAGCGGCGCACCTTGGAGTCTTCCAGGACCCGCAGCAGTTTGGCCTGGGTGGCGGAAGGCATTTCACCGATCTCATCCAGCAACAGGGTTCCGCCGTCCGCCAATTCAAAGCAACCCACCCGGCGCTCGAGGGCCCCGGTGAAGGCTCCCTTTTCGTGGCCGAAAACTTCGCTTTCCATCAGCGTCTCCGGGATGGCGGCGCAATTCACGGCCACGAAAGGCTGGGCACGGCGGGGGCTCAAGTCGTGGATCGTTCGGGCCACCAGTTCCTTTCCGGTGCCGCTCTCGCCGGTAATCAACACCGAAGCGCGCGAGGGCGCCACCTGGGAGATCAGTGTCGTCACTTCCTGCATCTTCTTGGATCGCCCCACGATGTTGCCCAGGAAACCCAGGTCGCGCAGCCTGCGGTGCGCGGCCTCGAGCTGCCGCTCGCTCTCCTGCCGTTCCAGACAATTGCGCAGCTCCACTTCCAGCCGCTTGGTGTCCACCGGCTTTTCGAGAAAATTGAAGGCCCCCAGCTTCGTAGCCTCTACCGCTTCCTCGATGGTTCCTTGGCCCGTCAACATGATGAACTTCAAACCCGGGTGGACTTCATGGACCTGCCTTAATAGCTCCATGCCCGTTACGCGCGGCATGCGAAGATCCGAAATCACCACCACAGGATTGAACGAAGCGATCTTCTCGAGGGCTTCTGAGCCATCTGCGGCGGTTTCGGTTTCGTAGCCCCACAGAGATAGAAGATCGGCGAGCCCTTGGCGTTCGTGGGCGTCGTCTTCCACGATCAAGATCTTGGCATTCTTGGCCACAGTTTCAGGGTGTCCCTTCAGCACTATTATAATACACCGTATCCCGCCTCACCCATTTTGGCAATATCCAGCCACCGGGTGATGTGACGGGCCGCCCCGGCGTGCGTTCTCCCTTTTGACTAATCGGCTGCGCGTGGGTATATTAGCGCGTGGCTCTCGAAGTTAGAGGAACAGATGGAAATTCCGAGGACTGAAGTGCGCGGTGGCTTCCCAGAATATCGGGGCGACTACGCGGGGATGTGCGGCGCTTCGTCCCGCATGCAGAAGGTTTACCACGCCATCGCCAGGGTCGCCCAGACTCAGGATCCCGTCCTGATCCTCGGAGAGAGCGGCACCGGAAAAGAACTGGTGGCGCGCGCCATTCATGCTCAAGGCCCCCGGCCGGAACGGCCTTTTGTGCCGATCGACTGCGGCGCGCTGACGCCCACCCTTATTGAGAGCGAAATGTTCGGCCATGTGCGCGGAGCATTTACCGGCGCGACTCAGGGCCGGCAAGGTCTGCTCTCTGCGGCGGGCGACGGGACGGTGTTTTTGGACGAGATCGTGGAACTCCCTGTGGAGCTTCAGCCGAAACTCCTGCGTGTCCTCCAGGAGCATGAAATCAAGCCCCTGGGCAGTAATCAGCGGATCCCCATGAAGGCCCGAATCATCGCCGCCACCAACCAGGACCTGGCGGCTGCCATCAAAAGCGGAACCTTCCGGAAAGAACTCTACTTCCGGCTTAACGTGGTTTCCATCAAGTTGCCGGCGCTGCGCGAGCGGCGCGAGGATATCCCCGGTTTGGTTCGGTTCTTTCTTGCCAAACACCGGGCGAGCGAGGCCGGCATCACCGACGTATCCGAAGAGGTCATGGCGCGCTTGGTGAACTATGAATGGCCGGGGAACGTCCGGGAACTGGAGAATTGCATCCAACGCGCCCTGGCGCTGGGAAGCGCCCCACAAATCCGAGTGGTTGATCTGCCCTCGAGCCTGCTCTATTTCGTGGGCCAGCAGGCGCGCGACCCAGTGGCACTGGCTACACTTCGTGAGCTCGAGCAGCGCCAGATCCTTCAGGCCCTCGAGGCAACTAAAGGCGACCGGCAGCGCGCCGCGAAACTACTGGGCATTGGGAAGACAACGATCCACAGGAAGATTAAAGAATACGGATTAGAGGATGCGGTGGATTCAACGTCTGCGGGCTGAAGCCCAGCGACCGGCCCTACGGGCGTCGTTGCCAGGCTTCTCTGGTTGACCATTATCATGGCCACGCTAGCCTTGGATGCTACTTACACGGTGGACCCCCAACCCTCGGGCATCGCCGTATATTCGCGCAAGCTCATCGAAGCCCTCACCCGACTCGAGACTCCTCACCGGTTTTTGCTCTGCTATCGCCTGTCACGGTTCGGCCGGCGCCGGGAATTCCTGCATCCTGCGACCCGGGCCGGTTCTGCGGAACCGCAATTCTCGGTAAGGTTTTATCAAGAACCGTTAACTTTCTGGCTGCCTTGGCAAGCTGACCTATTTCATAGTCTGGCACAGCGCCCTCCCGCGTTTCGATTTAAGCGGGAGATTGTCACCGTCTTCGACATCTTCCCCATCACCGGCCATGACTATTCCACTGCCGAGTTTCGACGCAAATTCTCGGCTTTGCTCCGCGAGGCCGTTGCTCGCGCCGCTTGCGTTATCACCGCGTCACGTTACACGGCCGGGCAACTGCTCGCACACACCTCGCTTCCACAGAACAAGCTGCAAGTTATCCCCTTGGGCGTCGATCTTCCTTCGTTGAGCTTATCCGCTGACGAACAGATGCGCGCCCGGGCCAGGTTCGTGGGCGAAGGAAAGCAGCTTATTCTGATCGTCGGCGTAATCCAGACACGCAAGAACACGCTGAACGCCCTGCGGGCTCTCGAAATATTGCCGGAGCAGTATCGGCTGATCCTGGCGGGTGGGGACGGTCACGGCAGCGAGATCGTGCATGATTATATACACCGCCAGGGGCTTGGCTCCCGCGTGCAAGTGCGGGGATATGTGCCCCCCGAGGACTTGCGGGTTCTCTACCAGGCGGCCAGCGTGATGCTTTTCCCTTCTTTGGAAGAAGGCTTTGGTCTGCCGGTTTTGGAAGCCATGGCGAACGGCTTGCCTGTCGTGGCCTCCCGAACGGCTTCGCTTCCCGAAGTGGGGGGAGATGCGGCGCTTTATGTTGATCCCCACGATCCGGGCGACATTGCGGAAAAAGTCCGCCGCGCCGTCGAGGATGCCGAGTTAAGAGAGAAGATGATTCATCGGGGACTCGCACGGGCTCAGGAATTCTCCTGGCAGCGAGTGGCAGAGGCGACGCTGCAGGTCTACAACGAGGCGCTTGAGAAATAGGATTGGCGATTCACGATGGTGGATTGTGGGCTGCTGAATGCGGATTTTCGATGACAACCGCCCGTGCCGTCACCCCCGCGCAAGCGGGGGCCCATGTTGGACCGAGTATGATGGATTCCCGCTTTCGCGGGAATGACGGCAACCGGCAGTTTATTCGTTAATCAACAATCACAAATCGCAAATCACCAATCACCAGCGATCATGATCCGGTGCTGCTGTAATTCGCAACTCCCCTGTTCCAAGCAAAGACGGCAAGCAGGAAGAACCCCGTCGCTACAACCGGAACAAGATAAAAATATGGCGTGAACACTCGCCGCCCGAGGAAATGCGTTGTCGGATAGAAAGAGGCAAAGGCAAAGGGGATAATCCAACTCAGCAGGAATTGCAGAAAGACGTTGTAGATGGTCAGCGGATAGCGGCCGAAGGTGAGCATGTTGAAGACGGGCGGCACGATGCCCACCCGGTCCTCGAACCAGAACGACACCGCAGTGAGAATGAGAAACACCGCCAGATAAATCACCGCCCCGCAGAGTACCATCAACACAAACCAGAACGAGTCCACCGCGTGCCACGGCAGGTGTAGCCGCCGGACGCAGATGCCGACCACCACAGCTCCCGTCACAACTTCCTGCAACGATTCCAACCGGAACTTCTCGAAGACCACTTGAAAGAGCGTCGACGCGGGGCGCAGCAGGAGACGGTCGAACTTGCCCTGAATAATGTAAATGTCCCCGAACTCGTAAAGATTCCAACTGATGACGTTGAACATGCCGAGCGGGATCAGCGAAAAGCCGTAAAGAAAGAGAATCTCGTAGAACGACCAGTCTTGAAGGCTGGGAATCTTGGAAAAGAGCACCAGCACGAAACCGAATCCCAGGACCGTCGCCGTCATCGAGGAAAAGACCGCAATGAAGAAATCCGCCTTGTAGGCCAAGCGAACCTTGGCGTATTGGGCGAAGTACAGAGCGAAGAGTCTGAGGTGCCGTTTCATCCTAATTTCCAGTTTCCGATCTACCCTCCCTGAATCGTGATCTTTCTACTCGACCATCGCCACATTGCATGCCCAATAGCGAAGAGCACGACGACCCAAAAAAGTTGCAGCGCCAGCGCCCCGGCGATTGACTTGCCGTTGATATTCCCCAAGTACAGCAGCACCGGGATATAGCTGATGTACTCGAAGGGAAGAAACTTGAAAACCTTCTGAAAGACTTCCGGGAAATAGGAAATCGGCAGAAGCAGGCCGGAGAACAGTTCGAGCAGAAAGTACTTGGCGCGCAGCAAGCCAAGGATCGATTTCAGCCGGACCGCGAGTGTGCCGACTGCGAAATTGATGGCAGCCACGAGGAAGAAGCTGAGCAGCACGCTGAGCAGGAAAGCCAGAAAGTGGTGCAGGCTGGCCGGGCGACGCAAGGGATAAATCAGCATGAGCACCAAGGCCGAGGGCAAGCTCAGCATCCCGGCGCGAAACAGGCACTCGCCGAATGCCTGGGCAACGTACATGAACTGAATGTTGACGGGCTTGATAAGGTCCATGGCCAGTTTGCCTTCGATGACCTGGTTAGCCATGTCCTGGTTGACGTTGTTGAAGTAGAAAGAGCGGATAATCCAGCCCACGGCAATGTAAGTGAGGATGTGGCTGAAGTCGAATCCTCCGATCTGCGAACTGTGAGCATAAATCGCTTTCCAGATGAAATAATAGACCGTAACGTAGATGAAGTAAGTCACGATCCCGGTGTAGTAGCGCAGGCGGTAGGCGAGAGTGTTGACGAACCCAACGCGGATGAACTCCGCGTAGACCCGCCAGAAGCGGTGTAACGTGGCGCGGGCGGGACGCCCGCGCCACTCAGCGAGGCCGAGGAGGTTTCTCCCGTACCCTTCATTCCACTTCTCCGCTCAAGTAGATTCGCTTGACGATGTCCTCGATCGGTTCTTCCTCGACGAAGATATCTCTCACTTCGAGTTGGTTGACAAGGTCGCGAATGACTTCGGCGGTGGAATGTTCGTCGCGGTCGAAGCGCATCAGGTAGGTTAGCTCGTCAACACGCTCGCAGGCGATGCCGTTCTTGGTAAACTGCGCCAGGTGCGCAAGCTGGGAACGGTCTTTCAAAAAGAACTTCACCTGGTTGTATTTGGCCAGGCGCTTCTTCATGGATTCGAGATCGCCGTCGAAGAGAATGCGGCCCTTATCGATGATGATGATGCGCTTCGAGAGTTCCTCGATGTCGGAAAGGTCATGGGTAGTCAGCAAGACCGTTGTGCCTTGGGTGCGATTGATCTCTTTCAGGAATTCGCGAATGCGGTCCTTGGCCACCACGTCCAAGCCAATCGT
This sequence comes from uncultured Acidobacteriota bacterium, assembly GCA_963842495.1. Taxonomy (GTDB): domain Bacteria; phylum Acidobacteriota; class Terriglobia; order UBA7540; family UBA7540; genus CAVROP01. Next base: position 27,677 of record CAWJHY010000088.1, on the reverse strand, counting down.
CGGCTCGTCGAGAAAAAGCAGGGGCGGGTTGTGAAGCAGCGACGCCGCCAGGTCACAGCGCATCCTTTCACCCAAGCTTAGCTTTCGCACCGGCGTATGAAGGTATTCTTTGAGATTGAGGATTTCGCAGAAGAAATCCAGCCGGCGCTGGTATTGCTGTTCGGGCACTTCGTAAAGTTCTTTGAGGAGTTTGAAGGATTCGATGACCGCGATGTCCCACCAAAGCTGCGTGCGCTGGCCGAAAACAACCCCGATATGTTGGGTGTAGTGCCGCCGGTCGCGATAGGGCACGTAGCCGTTCGCAATCACCCGCCCGCCGCCCGGAACCAGAATTCCGGTCAGCACCTTGATCGTGGTGGACTTGCCCGCGCCGTTCGCACCGATGTACCCGACCATCTCCCCAGCGTTGATGGAGAAACTGACGTGATCGACGGCGCGCACGGTCAGGTACTCGCGCACAAACAGGTTTTGGATTGCTCCCTTCACGCCTTCGCGCCGGCGGAAGGTGCGGAATTCCTTGGTGAGATCTTCGACTTCAATGATGGGCGGCATGGGTGGAAGCTACGACACATTCAGTGTCAGGGCTATGCTCCGGCTCACCGTGGCGGAGCCGGAAGTGAACGTGCCGGCCACCTTCAGGTTGTATGTACCCGTGGGGGTTCCGTGGTTGCTGCCGGGAACCGGGCCGCCTCGACCGCAACTCACAAGCGCCAGGGCCAGCAACAGTCCTAACGTGAGAGGCAGAACTCGCCACCTGGCCCGCAGGCGTCTCGAGGCCGTCACCATCCAGGCGAAGCAAATCAGAAGCATGGCCAGCGCCAGCAAAACTTTAGGGCCCGGCGAGCGGGGCGGAGGGATCGTGCGGGGTAAAGTGACGGACGGGGCGGTGGAGGTGACGATGAGCGTAAACGGCGTGCCAGGCATCACGGTGGGCTGCGAAAACGTGCAGTTGGACGCGACAGGAACCCCCCCGCAGGCGAGGGCAACGGATCCGTCGAATCCCGACACCGCGTTGACGACGAGTTGATACGTCGCTGTCTGGCCCGGCGAAATGGTTGCCGACGGTGAAGAGTCTTTAGACGTGGCGAGCGCAAAGTCCTGTCCCGTCCCGCTCAGCGTCACCGTTTGGGGGCTGCCGGCGGCGTTGTCTGTAATCGTTAGCGAGCCGGTGCGATTGCCCGTGGCAGTGGGTGTAAAAGTGACGCTGATCGTGCAACTCGAGCCCGCCGCCACCGAGCCGGCGCAGGTGTTGGTCTGGGCGAAGTCACCCGAAGGGGTGATGAGCAGCGGAGTGAGGGCGCCAGTGCCGGGATTGCTCAGAGTGATGGTCTGAGGGGAACTGGCAATGGAAACCGTTTGGGCAGGGAAGCTCAAGGCAGTCGCCGAGAAGCTGACGGCCGGCGCCACCCCCGTACCGTTCAGCGCAACGGTTTGGGGGCTGTTTCCGGCAAAATCCGTAATCGTCAGCGTGCCGGTCTGGGGCCCGGTCGCAGTAGGCAGAAAGCTGACGTTGATCGTGCAACTGGCCAGGGCGGCGACGGTCGGCAAGCAATTGTTGTTTTGTTTGAAGCCGCTGGTGACCGCGACGCTGCCCACGGTCAACTGTACCGAACCTATGTTCAGGAGCGTCACGGGTTGGGAAGAGCTCTCGGTGCCCACGTTTTGACCGCTGAAGGTCAAGCTGGCGGGGGTGACATTAACAGCGGAGACGATTCCAACGCCGGTCAAGGGTACCGAGAGAGGGCTGCCCGCGCCAATGTAGGTGATCGTCAGATCGCCGGTCCTGGTGTTGGTTGCGGAAGGCATGAAGATGACATTGATCGTGCAATTCGCGCCGGCCGGCAAGGTGCCGCCGGTGTAAGGGCAGGAGGTGGCCGTGGTGGTGAGGGAAAAGTCGCCGCTGGCGGTAATGCTGGTGATGTTGACCGCGGAATTGTTGATGGAACTCAGCGTCACGATCCGCTGCTGGCTCATCGTGTTGCCCCGCACGGTCCCAAAGTTGAGGCTGGTTGGGTAGAGCGCCACCGCCGGAGGCGGCGAAACCTCGCCCAAAAAGGCCCCCCCCGGGGTCGCCTCGAGCGGGCTGACGGTGGGAAAGTCGGGTGAGGTCGTCTTTCCCGCGAGGTAAGCATGGTCGGAGGCGTCAACGGCAATGCCGTTCGCCTGGTCATCTCCCGTGCCGCCCAGGTAAGTAGAGTAGCCTAGTGCAGTGCCAGCCGAGTTCAGGCAGGCGACAAAGGCAGTGAATTCACCCTGGGAATTGTTGCTGCTCTGTAAGGCGTCAACGGAAGGGAAGTCAGCAGAACCGGTAAGCCCGGCCACGAAGGCGACACCCAGGGGGTCGACGGCGATGCCATAGGCGGTGTCACCTCCGGAGGAGGGGGTGCCGTTCGTTGCATGACCGCTGCCGCCCAGATAGGTTGAATAGACGAGGGCTGAGCCGGCGGGATCCAGTTTGGTGACAAAGGCGTTGGAGCCGGCGTATTTGGCGGCAATGCTGGGCTGCAGCGGGATGAAGGTGGGGAAGTCGCTCGACCACGTCGCCCCGGCCAGATAGGCATCGCCCGCGGAGTCGACGGCAATCGCCTCTCCGGAGTCCATCGTGCTGCCGCCGAAGTAAGTGGAGTAGACCAGGGCCGAGCCGCCGGGATCCATTTTAGCTACGAAGGCAGTCCCATAAGTAGTTGCCTTATTGCTCGCCTGGAACGGACTCACGGTGGGAAAATTGCTCGAGAGGGTGAACCCTGTTACGTAGGCGTTGCCTGAAGAATCCACCGCAATGCCGTTGCCTTGGTCCTGGGCGGTCCCGCCCAAGTAAGTGGAATAGACGAGGCTTGCACCGCCGGCGCTGAATTTGGAGAGGAACGCGTCCTCACCGCCTCCATAGCTCTGGATCGGGGCGACGGTGGGAAAGTCAGTCGACCAGGTTCCCCCGGTCACGTAGGCAGCGCCGGAGGAGTCGACGGCGATGCCCAATCCCTCGTCGCTCAAACTAGTTCCTGACTCAACCGTTCCGCTTCCCCCGAGGTAAGTGGAATAGACGAGGCCTGATCCGGCCGCGCTCAATTCGGCGACAAACCCGTCGCAGACGCCCTTCAACCCGGCTTGAACTGGCGTGACGGTGGGGAAGTCGCTCGAGCAGGTCGAGCCGGTCACATAGGCATCGCCGGAAGAATCGACGGCGATGGCGTTCCCCTGGTCACTCACACTCCCGCCCAGATAGGTGGAGTAGACAAGGGCAGAGCCACTCGAGTTCAGCTTGGAAACGAAGGCGGTGCCACTCTTGGATTTGTTACTCGACTGCAATGGGTTGGCGAGGGGCAACGCGGTTGACACTGTTGTTCCGGTCACGTAGGCGTTACCGGAGGAATCCACGGCGACCCCTTTGGCTTGATCGCCGGCGCCGCCAAGGTAAGTGGAGTAAGTGAGAGAAGGGTCGATCACCAGGGGGCGGGTGTGATCGTAGGGGCCGAGCGCAAAACGGACGTGGTTCAGGGCGTCGAGAGTGAAGCGGCCTTTTCGGTATTGTCGATTGATGATTGTCGATTGTCGATCGCTCGCCGCCGGCTGCCAAGGGTCAATCTTCAACTCTCGGGTTTGGTTCTCTTCTCCTGACTCCTGACTTCTGACTCCTGGCTCCCTTTCCTGGTAGACCTGCGGTTTGTCGAAGCGAATCTCGCCGCGCCCGGTTGAGATTACGAGGCTGCCGTTGCGGTCGATTCGTAGGGGCGGTTCGTGAACCGCCCCTACCTGCAAGGTGATGGCGTTCGGGTCGGCGCCGGGAGCGACAACGAAATCATATTCGAGCCGCCCATCCTGATCGCCGTGATAAATCAGGTCGATGCCGGGATAAACGTTCCGGTAGCGAACTTCGGCGAAAGTCGGCAGATTATTGCACCACTTGGCGGGGTCATTGCCCAGGAAATAGTTGACCTTGCCGGGCAGTTCGTGGGCGCCCAGCACGGCAGCATTTGGATTTGCAAGGACGAGCTTCAACCGCAAGACCTCAGTTGTCTGTGGTCCATTGTCCGTAATCCGTCGCAGTGCGTCCAACCGGGCGGAGGTCTTGGCTTTGGCTCCTGACTCCCGACTCCTGACTCCTGAATTCTGCAGTTCCAACACTGCCTCATCGCTGGCCAGGAATAAACCATAGCCCTGTCCGTGCGAGAGGAACTTCACCTGTTCGATGGCTTGACCTTGATTGGCCTCGAAGCTTAACGGCAATTTGGCAAAGGAGAGCTTTCCGGCTGGCGGCGCGCCGGCGCGCGCCGGCTGTCTTAGGCGTTCAACTTCTTCATTTCTTAAAGAATATCCTTCCCGTTGGACGCGTGCACCCGCAACTTTCGGCTTGGGGTGAACCCCTGCCGGCCCAGCCAGGGCTTGCCAACCTGCGGCGAGTAAGAGCATGAGAATGCATAATTTCCAGCGAGCTGTGCGATGCTTCATAGGGGACTCATGAACTGGTGATTAACCTGACTTGAATACCACGGAATCGGAAAGGCGGTCAAGCCATGGGCTTTTGGGGTAGTGTCTCAGATTGACTTGGCACGGGCATCTTGGCATGAGATTATACGGGCAGGATGCCCGAACCACGGCCCGTGTCTAGCCGACAATGTGTCGTTCTCAGATCTTCCCCGCCGCCTGAAATGTTTAGCTTCGTTTTCGCAAAATGGGGTGTTTTTTGCTCCTTGCAGGCTCCTTTTTGTGCAGAATTGTGTGCAAAACGCGCAGAATTTGCAGCATTCAAAAAAGTGATGTTCTTTGTTTTCAAGTACTCCTTAGCTTCGTTTCCACTTTTTTTCATTTTTCTCAATGTCCCGAGTCGTCCTCGTGCCGGCGCCACTCCATTCTCGATTGGGCGCAGGCGCGTGCCGGCGCCCGCCTGCGACAATGTGTCCGTGATATGACCACAATTATAGGCTATCACGGCTCCGGGCATTTGTCAAGCAGAAAATTGCACAGTCTCTTAGAACTCAGCTTGAGGCACGGGGTTGCCCCGCGGCACGAAACGCCGGCCCGGCATTGTGGTGCGGGCGTCTCGCCCGCTGCGGCGGGGGCGTACCGGTCCTGAGCGGGGGCGAGACGCCCGCATCACGGCGGGCGAGATGCCCGCACCGCAGGTCGCCTTTTCCTGTTGATTTGCCCTCCAAGATGGGCCAGACTAGCGGACTCACGGTCAGTCGAAATCCAGCGGATTGGAGTGTGTCTCCTATGACTAGGCGTGGCGTTCAGGTTCTGCTTCTGGTTTTCGTTCTGGGCGTTCTCCAGTCGGGGGCCCAAGAGTCAAAAGTGCCCCGGTTGGAATTCAGCGACCAGCGGCTCGATAACGGGCTGCGCGTGCTCATCGCGCCGGACCATAGCGCGCCGGTCTTTGCGATTGCGATCACCTACAACGTCGGCTCGCGCAACGAGCGCCCGGGGCGGACCGGGTTCGCGCACCTCTTTGAGCACATGATGTTCCAGGGCTCAGAAAACGTGGGCAAAGGCGAGCACTTCATTCTGATCCTGAACAATGGCGGCGGGATGAACGGCACGACCAACGAAGACCGCACGAATTACTTTGAGGAGCTGCCCAAGAACCAGTTGGACCTGGCGCTGTTTCTGGAGGCGGACCGCATGCGTTCCCTGGCCGTGAACCAGGCCAACGTGGACAATCAACGGAACGCGGTTCAGGAGGAGCGCCGGATCGGCGTTGATAACCAGCCTTATGGCAAGTCGCAACTCGAGATCGACAACCTTTCCTACGACAACTTCGCCTACAAGCACTCGACAATCGGCTCCATGGCCGACCTCGACGCCGCCAGCGTGGATGACGTGAAGGACTTCTTCCGGATTTACTACGCTCCCAACAACGCCGTGCTGGCCCTGGTCGGTGACCTGGAGCCGCAGGAGGCTTTGGAGAAAGTGAAGAAGTATTTCGGCGATATCCCTTCGCAGCCTGCGCCCCCGAAGGTTGATCTCGCGGAACCGGAGCACTATGGCGAGCGGCGCGAAGTCATCTATGACCCGCTGGCGCGCCTTCCCCAGCTCCAGATCGCTTATCACATTCCGCGCGGCGACACACCCGAGAACTTCCAGGTCCAAGTCTTGGCGAATATTTTGGGCGGGGGAGGGTTTGGCGGCGGGTTCGGTGGAGGAGGTGCCGGGGGCGGGCAGAGCTCGCGATTCTATCAGCACCTGGTGAAGGAAAAGCAGTTGGCGGTTTCCATCCAGGCCCGGCCGGAGGCGCGGATCGGCCCCAGCCTTTTCGAGATCACCGCCACGCCGCGTCCCGGCGTCAAGCCGGAGGTGCTTGAGAAGGCCATTTACGAGGAGATCGAATCCGTGCAGAAGGACGGTGTGACCGCCCAGGAGATCGAGAAGGCGCGACATCAGTACCTGCGAAGCCAGATCCAAGGCCGCCAGTCGTCGATGCAGACGGCCATCCGGTTGGGGCAGTACGCTGTTTATTTCAATGATCCCGATTTGATTAATACGAGTTTCGATAAGTTCAACGCTGTTACCGAAGAGCAGGTCAAGCAGGCGGCACAAAAATACCTGGTGCCGTCGGAGCGGGCGGTGGTGACGACACTGCCGGAAAAGGCCCAGGCGAGGCCGGCGGTGGGGCAGTAATGTGTGGTGAAAAGCAGCCGCCGGGTTGCCTGGAATACCTAAGAGGAGGAACTGGATGAAACGCCCCGTATGGATTCTATGGGTAGTATTCTGCCTCGCAGCTCTAACGCCTGCCCGCGCGCAAGCCCCCGGCGGGGAAAAGGGAACGGCTAGTTCCGAAGTGCAGCGCCTCAATCGCGCACCCGTGAACAAGGAAGTCCTGCGCGTCAAGCTGCCGAGGCCGCGCCAGGTAAAGCTGGCCAACGGGTTGACCGTCCTGGTGCTCGAGCAACACAAGCTGCCGACGGTGGCGTGCACGCTGTGGGTGGAAACCGGAGCCTTGGCTGACCCCAAGGACCTGCCGGGCCTGGCCAAAGCCACGGCGGAGATGCTGCGTGAGGGTACCGCTCAGCGCTCCAGCGCTCAGCTTGCGGCAGATGTCGACGGCCTAGGGGCCAGTCTTGGGGCCTCGGCTGATTTCGGTGCCGGCACTTCCACGATCAGCGCATCCGGGCTTTCGGAAAGCGTGGATCGCCTCCTCGAATTGATGAGCGATGTCGTCCTGAATCCCACCTTCCCACCCGACGAATTCGCCATCTACCAGAAACGGCAACTGGCCCAGGTGGAGCAAATGCGTTCGCGCTCCGCCTTCCTGGCCCAGGAGCGGCTCCACCAGGCGCTCTATGGCGACTTTGCGGCGGTGGTGGTTTCCGCCACGCCCCAATCGCTCAAAACCATGAGCCCGGCGCAACTCAAGGATTTTCACGACCGGTACTACGTTCCGAATAACGCCCTCCTGGGAGTGGTCGGCGACGTCCAGTTCGATCAGGTTGTTTCACTCATTCAGAAACACTTCGGCGCCTGGAAGAGCCATCCCGTGGCTCCGCCGGAGTTGGGGAAGATTTCGCCTCCAGCGGCTTCTAAAGTTACTCTGGTCGATCGCCCTGGCTCTGTGCAGACCAACATCCTCGCCGGGGATATTGCCCTGCGGCGTGCTGATCCGGACTTCATCCCTTTGACTGTTATGAACCGCGTAGTGGGCGGCGGCGCCAGCGCCCGGCTCTTCCTCAATCTGCGCGAAAAGCATGGATACACCTACGGCGCTTACAGTTCCTTTACTTCCGACATTTATCCGGGCGTCTGGCGCGCCAACACCGAGGTTCGCAACGCCGTGACCGACGGATCGCTGCATGAACTGATGGAGGAGTTCAAGCGGATTCGCACCGAACCGGTGCCGGAAGCGGAACTCGACGAGGCTCGCCGGGCGATTGTGGCAGGATTCGCGCTGGCTTTGGAGCAGCCCGTCCGGTTGCTGGATTTCTGGATGACTGCCAATTATTATCGCCTGCCTCAGGATTATTGGGACCGCTACCCCGAACAGGTTGCGAAAGTAAGTCCCGAAGCTGTCCAGCGCGCGGCGAAGAAATACGTTGACCTCGACCACTTGCAAATCGTCTGCGTCGGCGACGGCAAGCAGATTAAGGAAGCGTTGAAAAAGTATGGCCCCCTCGAGGTCTACGACGCGGACGGGAAGCGGGTGGAATAAGAGCAGGGACTAGGGATTAGGGACAAGGTTTTAGAGGTCGTGGCCAATTACGAATCGGTGTGAGCTACCTGCGGCGCATACACGCTGAATGCGCTCCCGCCGGCTAAGCAGTTTAAAATTCACAATTTACAATTTCCCCAGTCCCTAGCCCCTAATCCCTAGCCCCTAGTCCCTACTCTCCAATGACTTTGATGATGACGCGTTTCCGCCGCTGGCCGTCGAACTCGGCGTAATAAACCTGCTGCCAGGGGCCGAAATCGAGCCTGCCGTTGGTGACCGGGACCACCACCTCATGCCCGATCAGGAGATTCTTCAGGTGGGCATCGCCATTGCTTTCGCCGGTGTGGTGGTGCCGGTAGTCGCGGCGGAAGGGCGCCAGCTTCTCAAGCCACTCCTCGATATCGGCGATCAGCCCGCTTTCCGCATCGTTCACGTAGACGCCGGCCGTGATGTGCATGGCCGAAACCAGAATCAGGCCTTCCTTGATTTGTGACTTCTCCAGCGCCTTCTGAACTTCGTCCGTAATGTTAATGAACTCGCGTTGCTTTTTAGTGTTGAACCAAAGGTATTCGGTGTGTGATTTCATGATTGTTCCTTTGAGAATCCGCTGCTCCGCCACCTGATGTGCGGAGGCGCTGCGACGATTTGAAAAATCCAAAACAGCTCATCCGTCGGCTGACGGACTAAGGCGCAATGAAACGCGCAGCGAAAGCCTTTGCGACCTTTGCGTGCTTTGCGGCTTTGCGTGAACCCGATTCTTCCCGACCTTGGCGTTACAACCGGTCAGCGAGCAGATCTCTGTCCCATTATGGCGGCAACGCCGAACCGGGAAGCCAACTGCCTACTGCCTTTCTCCTTCCCCCGACCCCAGAAGTCCTCAGCGGTCAGATCACCACTCCCTCCAGGCGAAAGCGCCGCTTGGCGGGAGCGAACGGAGGGACAGGTTTAGGTTGAACTCGTGGGACCTTATCGCGCCAGAAGCTGCGGAATTCATCCTTTTCTCCCGTGCGATAGTAATGGAGGAGATAGGCCTCATCGCACGCCGCATAGTCGGAAAACCACTGGTCAATGTCTGTGATGCCGATTTGGTGGAGCATTTGGAGGGCATAGGCCGCCGCCTCGCGCTCGTAGTCGAGGACGGCGGGAATGTCTTTCTTCTCGACCGGAGGCTGATAACGGGTTCCCATCTCGAACGCGTGCGGGTCGACGTTCCACTGGGCGGTGTGGCCGAACAGGTGGGCCGCGAGGAAGAGTCGCTGTTCAGGATCCGTGCCCAGATCGATGTGAATCTCCAAGCCGTCCAAGTCACCGATGAGAGGATAGGGAATATCCCCGATGACGACGCGAATGCCATAGATGCGTTCCAAGCATTCCTGTACACGAGCGAAGTACTCTGCAAAGGGAATCGGCACACAGCCATTCTACTCGGAATTCACCATTCCTTCTGCTTCTTGGCAAATCACGCGGACTTGTGTACGCTCATTTCCATGCAGCGGAAATTCACGATTGGCCTGATTCAGATGGCGTGCACGCCCGACCCTGACGAGAACTTGGGTCGGGCTGAATCGCGTGTCGAGGCGGCGGCAGATGCGGGGGCGGAGGTTATTTGCCTGCCGGAGCTTTTCCGCTCCCAGTATTTCTGCCAACAGGAAGACGCGGCGCTTTTCGACCTTGCCGAACCTGTGCCTGGACCAAGCACGCAGGCGCTGGGAAAGATCGCCAAGGAAAAGCAAGTTGTAGTCATTGCGCCGATATTCGAACGGCGCGCGGCGGGGGTTTATCACAACAGTGCCGCCATCATCGACACGACTGGCGAAGTGGCGGGCCTCTACCGGAAGATGCACATCCCGGACGACCCGGCCTATTACGAGAAGTTTTATTTCACCCCTGGCGATCTTGGCTTCCGGGCTTTCGACACGCGCTCGGGACGCATCGCGGCGCTAATTTGCTGGGACCAGTGGTATCCGGAAGGCGCGCGCCTGGCGTCGCTCCAGGGCGCGAGCGTTTTGTTTTATCCCACGGCCATTGGCTGGCACAGGCACGAGAAGGCCCAATACGGCGATTCCCAACGCGATGCCTGGCGAACCATCCAGCGCGGCCACGCCATCGCCAATGGGGTGTACGTGGCGGCGGTGAATCGCGTCGGATTCGAGAAGCCGGCCCATGCGCAAGGAGCGGGGCTGGAGTTCTGGGGAACCTCCTTTGTGGCTGATCCTTTCGGCGTGGTGCTTAAAGAAGCCTCCACGGATCGCGAGGAACTTGTGCTTGCGGAAGTGGATCTCGAGCGCCTTGAGGAGGTACGCCGCAATTGGCCATTCTTCCGTGACCGGCGGATCGACGCGTATGCGGGAATAACTCAACGATTCCTGGATGAGAAAACGTGGCACGAGGAGGAGTAAAGCAGGAGCCCGAAGGATAGCCGCAAACTCGAGACCCCCTTACCCCGCCCGATCCGCCCTACTGCCCACCTGCCCATCTGCCTACTGCCTCTGAAGACGTTCGCTAATCTCCTCGACGAGTTTACCCATGTCCACAGGACGGAACAGGAGCCTCTCGAAGCCACGGCCGTCGAGGCCACCCGTCACACTTGAAGTGCGGCTGGCGATGATCCAGATCGGGATGCGTGTTGCCCAACTCGCCAGGGAGTCGACATCTGCGGAGGGGTGGTCGCTAGCGGAGACCTCGGCGACGAGAAGCGCCGGACGAACCGAGTAAAACTCGAGCTGCGCCAAGGCTTCTCGAACGGTTTCGAAAGCTTCGACGCTGACGCCTTCCTCGAGCAATTGGGCCCGAAGCAGGGCGCGAGCTTGCCAGTCCTTGCCGGCGAGAAACACTTGAGCCACGAGCACATTATAGGAGGATTCAGGAATCGGGATTCAGGATTCAGGCCTTCCACCACAGAGGCCACAGAGTTCGCAGAGACGGTCATTGTCTCAGTGCTCTCTGTGCGCTCTGTGGTGAATCCGAATTTCTTTCCTCCGCCGCACTGGCTTCCATCGGGCCTGAATCCTGAATCCCGAATCCTGAATCCTGCCTTTATGCTAATCTGATGAATGGGGCGGCGAGCCGAGAGGCGACGGCATGCGCATTATTCTTTACACAGGAAAGGGCGGGGTAGGGAAGACCAGCATTTCTGCCGCCACAGGCCTGGAACTCGCCCGGCGCGGTTATCGCACCCTCGTAATGTCCATCGACCCGGCCCATTCTCTAAGCGACGCCTTCGATCTCGAAAAGCGCTTGATGGATCACGAGGCCGGAAGACTGGTGAATATCTCGAAGAACCTCTGGATTCAGGAAGTGGACGTTCAGGAAGAGATCTCGCGGCACTGGAACTCTGTCTACGCCTACGTTTCAGGTCTGCTGAATGTTTCGGGGCTCGAGCAGACACTGGCCGAAGAGCTGGCTATTTTTCCGGGCATGGAGGAAGTCAGTTCGCTCTTATACGTGAATCAATACGTGCGCGAGAAGCAGTTCGACGTGATGCTGCTGGACTGCGCGCCCACGGGCGAGTCGTTACGTTTCGTCAGCATCCCGACGACGCTCGAGTGGTACATGTCCAAGCTGTTTAAGATCGAGCGGCGGGTGATGAAGGTGGTGCGCCCCATGATCGGCACGGTGGCCGGCGTGCCCTTGCCACAGGAGGAGTACTTTGAGAACCTGGAGTCGCTCCACCGCAAGCTGGCCGGCATTGACCAACTCTTGGCCGATCCGAAGATCACCACGGTGCGCCTGGTGACCAACCCGGAGAAGGTGGTACTGAAGGAAACGCAGCGGGCCTTCACCTATTTCTGCTTGTTCGGGTTGACTATTGATGCCGTGATCGTGAACCGGATTCTGCCCGAGAAGGTGCGCGATAGCTTTTTTAATTCCTGGAGGGACACGCAGGAACGTTGGACACAGTCTATCGAGGAGTTCTTCGCGCCGGTGCCGGTTTGGCGGGTGCCCTTGTTTGAGGACGAGGTTCTGGGCGTCGAACGTCTGCGAAAGCTGGGCAAGGCGCTCTACGGCGAACTGGACCCGTCGAAGCGGTTTTTCAATGAATCGCCGTACCGCTTTCGCAAAGTGAACGGCAAATACGAACTTCACCTCAAATTGCCTTTCGTGTCTAGCGACGATATTGACCTTCATAAGAAATTAGACGAGCTCATCATCCGGGTGGGGGGAGTAAAGCGGCATGTGTCATTGCCGCAGAGGATCGCCCACTGTGAACCTTTGAGCGCTCGTGTCCAGGAAGGTGAGCTGGTGGTAGTCCTGGGGAGGAACAATGCCGAACACGAAACGAAATCGCCGAACCCGCGCCCGGCGTGAGCCGGCAAGCGCGGGGATTCCATCCTGCGCCATTTGGATGTTGCGAGAACTGGGCCCGCTCCTGAGGCGGCTCAAACCGCCACGCACCCGGTCGGCAAAGCACCTGCGCAACGCCGCGATTGAAGTTCTGGAGGCCATGCGCGCGCTGCTTGATGAGAGCATTGAATGGCTGCGCAAGGAAGGCCGGTCGGAGGCGGAGTTGAAGCGGATTCACGTGAGTGGATAGCGGCGGGTGTCGGCTGTCCATGGTCCGTTGTCAGTTGTTGGGCGTCCACGAATCGTTGTGGGCGCTCGCACGTGGACGCCTAATGATCAGTGTGTTCTGATGAGCAGTCAACCCTCTGCGCTCAACTGACCACGGACAACGGACCACGGACGACTGACACCTGGTTTTCACATGAACATTCTCATCAGCGGCTCAAGCGGGCTGATTGGGCAAGCGCTCATTCCAGTACTGAAGAGCGGCGGGCATAGTGTGGCTTCTTTAGTAAGATTCAAGCCGCAACCGGGGGCGTCCCTGGTGTACTGGAACCCGGCGGGAGGGGAAATCGACAGCTCAAAGCTGGAAGGATTCGACGCGGTCATTCATCTGGCGGGAGAATCTGTCTCCGGCCGGTGGACGCCCGCTAAGAAGCAGGCGATCTGTGAGAGCCGCGTGCGAGGCACACGAATCCTGAGCGAAGCACTCGCGAAGGCTTCCCAGCGGCCAAGGGTGCTGGTGTCAGCGTCAGCCAGCGGTTACTACGGTGATCGCGGCGATGAGGTGCTGAGAGAAGACAGCGCAGCAGAAACGTCCTTTCTTTCCCGGCTGTGCCAGGAATGGGAAGCTGCGACCAAGCCTGCGGCCGAAGACGGGATTCGAGTTGTGAATCTCAGGATCGGATTAGTCCTGAGTCGCGCCGGCGGAGGGCTGGCGAAGATGCTGCCTGCGTTCACGATGGGCGTGGGTGGCAAGATCGGATCGGGAAAGCAGTACATGAGCTGGATTGAAATCGGTGACCTGGTCCGAGTATTCCTGTTCGCGGCGACCACCGAGACGCTCAGCGGCCCGGCGAACGCAGCAGCGCCTAACCCCGTCACGAACTCGGAATTCACCAAAACGCTTGGCCGGGTTCTGGGGCGCCCCACTCTCGTCCCCATGCCCGCCTTCGCGGTACGCCTGGTGTTCGGTGAAATGGGAGAGGAATTGCTACTGGCGAGCGCTCGCATGGAGCCGGCGCGACTCCTGGGGGCAGGATATCAGTTCCGATTTCCGCAACTCGAGGGTGCATTGCGGCATTTGTTGCGGAGCTAAAGGCCCGCTTATTTTTGAGGGATTGGAGCCGAGACGACTGCCAACTGCCCACTGCCGACTGCCTCCTGCCCACTGCCTACTGCAACTCGACGACTGCGCCTCCGTGGGCAGGCTCGAGTATCAACGCCAGGACTAACCCCGTCAGGAAACCTCCCACATGAGCCCACCACGCTACCCCGCCGCCGGTTGCGGATTGAATCGCCAGCATCTGGTAGCCGGTCACGAACTGAATCAAGAACCAGTAGCCAAGCACCAGAACGGCAGGTAGCTCGACTCTCCAAAAGAAGAAGATCAGGAAGAAAAGAGTGGTAATTCGGGCGCGGGGAAAGCAGATGAAGTAGGCGCCGAGCACTCCGGCGATGGCGCCGCTTGCGCCGATGCTCGGCAGGCGCGACCCCGCGTTGAGGAGAATGTGCAAAGTGGCGCCGGCGAACCCGGAAAGGAGGTAAAGCAGAAGGAACTTGAGGTGGCCATAGCGGTCTTCCACGCTCCGCCCGAAGACAAACAGGAACAACATGTTCCCGAGCAGGTGTAGCCATCCCCCGTGCAGGAACATCGACACGAGGACCGGAACAAAAAAGCCATCCAGGGTCAGGTTCTTGAATCCATGAAGACTGACGTATCGCGCCGGGACAATTCCATAGAGGAAAACCAGGCGGTTAATGCCCCGGCCCTGAGCCAGTTCCAACAAGAAGACCCACACATTGGCGATGATGAGCGCAAGGGTAATGGTCCAGAAGTTCCGCCGCCGGATGTGGTCGGTGAGGGGGAGGGGAACCATAGAAAAAGCAGTCCAAATGGCAAATGTGAAAACCCTTTGAATCTTCCCGTTTGCCACTTGCCATTTGAAATCGACTTCCAAGGCGGTCGTGGCTTGGGGAAAAAGAAGGTGCGCCAGGAGACTAGGCCGTCTGCTTTGCCTTGGTCTTTTCCAACTCCAGTTCCAGTTCTTTCATCTTTTCTTGATGCGCCATTTCCTTGCTCCGCATCTCTTGCTGGATCCGGAGTTCATGCTCATGAAACCTAAACCAGCCACCAATCGCCACCACCGCGATGATCATCACCCACAAGCCGTTCTGGCCGATAACCGAAATGACCTCGTGCATCTTGCCCTCTCCGCTGAACTACTGACCGGTTGAGGCTGACCAGCACCACAGGCATGCGGGTTGCCAGACGAACCACTAAGCACATGCTAGCATGCCCCGGACGCCTCGGTCGCACGAATTATACGCCGAGCCTTGATCAAAGTCGAAATGGAAGCTCCGTCGAGCTTTAGGCGATTCTGCCACTTTTTCCATACTTCCTTGCCCTGGCTTTTCAACAAAAGGGCAAGTGCGAGGAAGCGATGGGGCACCTGGAAAGGGCGCTCCGAGTTTCTCCGGGCAGCCCGGATCTGGTGGGGGCGCTCGGCCATGCGCATGCCGTGTTCAAGAGAAAGTCCGAGGCGCGCGAGGCACTCCAGGAGCTTTACGTGCTGGAGGAGCAGAGATTCGTTTCGGCCTTCGATTTTGCGATGATTTACGCCGGCCTGGGCGAGGCGGACCAGGCCTTCGAGTGGCTGGAAAAAGCTCGTCTGGAGCGTTCCTTCTCGATGCTTTTGTGTCTCAAGGCAGAACCGCGGTTGGACCCCCTGCGTGCGGACTTGCGTTTTCAAGGCTTGCAGCGCCAACTGGGTTTGCCGCAATAGCCCCCGGCAGCAGTTACCCGCTTGCGCGCGCCGCACCCTCGCCCGCCTTTCTCCTGGTGGAGAGAGGCGGGCGGTGACGGGTTTCAAACCGCGCGGCTCCAATCATCGATTGTGGCTCGCGCTGCCACGTCTCATTCGCTGAACACCAGCACCTGGCTTGATCCGGCGAAGCGGATTTCGCTGATGGTGTTGGATCCATCCGGGTTGGTGGCGTAGATCACCGCGCTGGAATCATATTTCTTGCCACGGTCCTCGAGTTTGCATGGCGCGGACGCAACGACCTTCCTGTTTCGCACAAATTCGACGCTGGCTTGAGGGCTCTGAGCCTCCCATCGCACAGCGTATTGACCTGCCGGAAGAGTTGTGCCGCTCACCACCACCGCGTGCTGGATGTCCACATTCCGAGCGGTCTTTGCAAAGCCGGAGATTGCGGACGCCAAAACCAGAACCACCGATACAAAGCATATGCCAAGATACCTTCTAACACCCATAGAGTCCCCCTTTGAAGTTGATTGGTCTGCCTGGCGGCGTCCTCATTTGACTCGTAGCGCCTTGGCACTTTGTGCCCTCTGCCGGCCTGAAGTCCGGTGCTGCCTTCAGAACGCTGTCGGCTGCCCCTTGCATTTGAGTTGCAACTACTTATAAAATCGGATGGGGTTAAATGAATGGCCGGGAGTACACAACTCCCAGCTATTGCGGGGGGATTCTCTTCGCCCAGGCCCCTAAACCTACAGCGAGGAGGATCCGTTTAACCCCATCTGTTTCTTTCTCGCTACCACCCTTGTAGACGAACGGAGCCTGCTCGGAGTTACCGAATTGAATGCCGCCCAATACTCCGTCTCGTCATTACTTAGACGCCCGCTCGGAATTTTAGTTAGCTCCTCTCTTAGCTCCAGGCCGTACTAATCGAACACGAGGACCCGGTTTGAGTTGGCGAAGCGAATCTCAATGATGAACAGCGATCCGTCGGGCGCGGTGTCATAAACGACTGCATTCTGTTCGTACTTTTTGGCGCGCCGTTCGACCCTGCCCTCGGCGAAGAGAGAGACCTTGAAGCGCTGCGAGATTTGCACGGTCGCCTGCGGGCTATGAGTCTTCCACTCCACGGCGTAACTGCCTGCCCGAAGAGGTTTTCCATGTACGGACGCGTCATGGAGAAGGATCACAGTTCCGGAGTTCTTGGCGAAGGCAGGAATGCCCGCGGCCAAGAGCAGCCCCATTACCAGGATCCCAGTTCCGAAATACTTCCTGAAATTCCTTTTCAAGTCTTCCTCCTCTCTGGTCTCATTAGTCTCTGTTCGACCTTGATGGATCCGACTTGTACAAGCCGTCGACTGGCCGCTCCGCATTTGGGCCTTCGCACCTCGGGCAGAATGAGTCATGGATTCTGCCCGCCCAATCGTCCGGCGAAACTCCCGCCGCGCCGCTCCCGATCAGTGATTGAACACCAGAACTTTGTTGGAGCCGGCGAAGCGAATCTCCTGGAGGGACACGGACCCGTCCGGCAGCGTGTCGTAAACGACAGCGTCGTTGTAATAGGTTTTGTCGCGCTGCTCGACTCTACCCTCCGTGGAGGCGACGAGCTGGCGGTTCCGCAAGAATTGCACGGTTGCCTCAGGGCTATGAGTCTGCCACTCCACCTTATACCTGCCGGCGGGCAAGATCTTACCTTGCAGGAGAACCGCGTGGCCGATGTTGATTGTCCGCGAGTTCTTTGCCGCCGCGGGAATTCCGGCGGCCAGAAGCAGCCCCAAAGACAGAACTCCTGTTCCAAACCACTTTCTGGTCATCGTTTTCATCATTTCCTCCTTTTCGGTTCCCTCTTTTGTTTGTTTAACTTGGTTGAATCAAGCCTTCCGAGCCATCGGAGGCTGAGATCATTTCTTTTGCTCGTCCGTTAAGTTGCGGACCTCTTGGGGGTCTTTCCGGTTGTGACCCTCAAGTCGCGTCTTTAGAGACACTTGTAGCGCCTGGTTCCCCGCCTTAGTGCGCCCTTGTCAAAGGCGAAACTAAGTTTCTAAACTCACTTGCATTTCGGTCGTGATAGCCCTTACAATCAGGTGGGGTTAAATGAAAATGCCGGGACCGTCCGGTCCCCAAGCCTTTTCCCCGGGATTCTCTTCGCCCAGGCCGCCAAACCTTCAGCGGAGAGAATCCATTTAACCCCTTACTTCTTTTGAGCCGCTTCCCTGATTATCTCTTCTTGCCCGCTATGCCCGTTAGACGCGCAATGTCACGTCTGAGTTTTCTTGCTTCGGGTAATATCTTTGTAAAAGCATTGTCACACATTCATTAACCCCGCTCCACTACCCCTTAAGACGTCCGAACGATGCTTTTGTTAGCTACCTTTCGTTAATACGTACATGCGCTGCGCAGAGTTCCAAAAAGAGACGAGACACCTTCCATTTTCGGCACGAAGCAATTCCAAGCCGTCTTTCCGCACTCCCCACCACTTGCTGCTTGTTGCAGCACCTTTAATTTCGGGCAATTCTCGTGCCATTCGAGCGTACCGGCCAACGAACTGAATCCGTAGGTTTTTGGCCGCGAATCTACTTAACAGGGCGGCTTCGGAGTGTCCGCTTTTGAGACGCTGTTTCCCAAGATCGAACACTGCACGAGCACAATTGGTTCCGCCCCATTTTGCAAATTCCACAGGGCTCATTATCTAAATTGATGCCACATCAGTGCAAAACCTAGGACACCGCGCGCATGTCTGGCGCGTTGACGCTCCCCGGGAACGTCGATATACTCAGTTTGCGGGGCCAATTGATTGCTTATCGCCGGGCGAAGTCGTTCTTTCCCCGTGCGTTCATGCAGATTCCGCAGGCCTTCCGCGGGAAGCTTTTCCATGAAGCTCGCCGCTTTGGTCAGCAAACTGGAGAAAATGTTGGGACGCGAGGCTGTACTGTGGCGGCCCAATGACGTCATGCTTTATGAGTATGACGGCCTTTCTTCGTTGCGCCCACCAGATGTCGTGGTTTTCCCACGAAATACGGTGGACGTCGTCCGGATCGTGAAATTTGCAGCGGATCATAAGCTCCTGGTCGTTCCGCGAGGCGCAGGAACGGGATTGAGCGGAGGCTCGCTCCCTTGGCAGGGGGGCATCCTGGTTGCTTTCGCGCGGATGAAAGAAATCGTCGAAATCGATCTGGAGAACCAGCGCGCCCGAGTGCAGCCCGGAGTGGTGAATCTCGATCTCTCCCTGGCGGTGTCGGATGCCGGATATTACTTCGCGCCCGATCCCTCCAGCCAAAAGGCCTGCACCTTGGGCGGGAACGTGGCCGAGAACGCGGGCGGGCCGCACACTCTTTTGTACGGCGTGACGACCAATCATGTCTTAGGGTTGGAAGTGGTATTGCCGAGTGGAGAGGTGATGCATACCGGCGGCAAGTTTCTGGATCCTCCCGGTTACGATCTCACAGGTTTGTTCGTGGGCTCTGAGGGAACGCTCGGGATCGTCACAGAGATTACCGTGCGCTTGCTGCGCAAGGCGGAGGCCGTGGCAACATTGCTGGCTGTCTACGACCGGATCATCGACGCCACGCGTACGGTGGCGGCCATTACCGCGCGCGGCATCACCCCCGCCGCCCTGGAAATGATCGACGGTTTCACCCTGCGCGCCATTGAAGAAGCTACACACGCCGGCTATCCGATGGATTCCGCCGCCGTTCTGCTCATCGAGATTGAAGGGCTGAAAGAAGCCGTGGAAGAAAACGCCCAGCACATTGAATCCGTGTGCCAGGAAAATCGGGTGCGCCAGGTGCGCCGCGCGAAGTCGGCAGAGGAGCGCGACCTTTTCTGGAAGGGCAGGAAGAACGCGTTCGGGGCTCTGGGGCGAATCAGCCCAAGCTATTACGTGCAAGACGGAGTGATTCCCCGCACTCGTCTGCCAGAAATGCTGGAGTTCATTGAACAGACGGCAACCAAGTACCGCGTCAAGATCGGGAATATTTTCCATGCCGGAGACGGCAACCTACATCCCATTATCCTCTTTGATCGCCGCGACGAGAACGAATCCAAACGGGTCCGCGAGGCCGCCGCGCAGATCCTTGCCCGATGCATTGACATGGGCGGTTCAATAACCGGCGAGCATGGCGTGGGTATCGAGAAGATCAACCTGATGCCGTATCTGTTCTCGGCAGACGATCTGGACATGATGCGAAAGATCAAAGAGGTTTTCAATCCGGAGGCGCGCTTCAATCCCGGAAAGGTGCTTCCAACCAGTAAGATGTGTGGCGAACTTCGAGCCGAGGCGAGTGTGGGAGGCGTGTTGTGACGGTGGCTGCGGATTCCGTACCCATGGCGCTTGCCGCAATCCTGGGTGACTCGCAGGTGGTTTCAGAACCTGCCGCCTGCGCGATGTTTGCGGTGGGAGGCAAGGTTCCCCAGTATGGCGTGGAGCCGCCTACAGCGGAATGCGTTGCTGCCGTTCTGAAGATCGCCGCCGACCATGATCTCGCCGTGATCGCTCGCGGCAATGGGACTAAACTCGGCTTAGGCAGCCCACCCCGCCGCTACGATCTTTCCGTGTCGCTCCGCAAATTGAATCGAGTTCGACATTATGAACCCGCCGACCTGACGATCAGCGTGGAAGCGGGAATGAAACTTGCGGAGTTACAGGATTTCCTGGGCCGCGATGGGCTTTGGCTTCCTCTGGACCCGCGCGGCGGGGCGGCCGCGACGATCGGCGGCATCTTAGCTTCGAATTCCGCGGGTCCCTTGCGGCTTCGTTTCGGCTCCGCTCGCGATATGGTGCTGGGGATCCGGGTTGCCACCACGGAAGGGAAGCTGATCAAGAGCGGCGGACGCGTGGTGAAGAATGTGGCGGGGTACGATCTGTCGAAGCTGCTGGTGGGCTCGTACGGGACGCTGGGACTGATCGTGGAGGCCAGCTTTAAGCTGTTTCCGCGCCCCGCTTCGCGCGCCACCTGGGTGCTTGAACCGGGGACGCTGGGTCGAGCTCGCGATTTGCGCGGAAGAATCTTGAACTCGCCGTTAGAACCCTTGCGCATGGTCCTCCTCGACAGCGGGGCGTCGGGCCTCTTCCGCCAGGGGACGCGCCCAGGAGAAGAGCCGGAACTTTGGATCGAAGCCGGAGGCTCGCCAAGAATCCTCGAAAGGCACGCTAAGGACTTGGCTGAAATAGGACAATCCATGGGTGTTGCGAGCCGCCGGATGGAGGAGCAGGCGGAACACCGCTTATGGGATCAGTTAATAAACTTTGAACAGTCGCTCGCAGCCTTGCACACTGAAGTGATGGTGTTGAAGGCGGCTCTGCCCATTGCGGGCAGCGAGCAGTTTCTCAGCCTGGCGAGACAGGCGGCGGAAGGCGAGGGAGTCCGGATGGCCGGTATTGCCCAGCCCGGAGTTGGCATCGTGCATTTGGGTCTGTGGGCAGAGAGGCTCGGGGATGGCACAGAGCGCTTGGTTACGAATGTCCGCAAGTCTGCTGCGAGCCTGGGGGGCGCTCTGGTGGTGGAGCGGTATCCGGCAGGCTTTCAGGGCGAGCGCGATGTTTGGGGCACACCGGGCGACGTCCTGCAATCGATGCGAGGACTGAAGGCAGTGTGGGATCCGCGGGGCATCCTTTCTCCCGGGAGGTTTGTGGGGGGAATTTAGAAAGCAGAAGGCAGAAAGCAGAAGGCAGAAGGCACTACGGTACGCGCAAAACAGCCTGTCATTCCGAGCGAAGCGAGGTATCTCGCCCTGCCCGTACCGAGGCCGGAATCGGAGCGAGATTCCTCGCTTCGCTCGGAATGACACCTGATCGGGTACCGCATTGAGCACAATGGATTCGTCACCAAAAGTCGAGCCCCAGCGCAGCGGGTACGGTCCCGGCGAGGCCCCGCGCTGGGCGGACTACTCACGGTGCATTCGCTGCGGCCTTTGTTTGAATGCCTGTCCCACTTATCGCGAGCTTGGCCTGGAAATGGATTCGCCTCGCGGGCGCATCTACCAGATGATCCAGGTGGAAGCGGGCCGGCTGACTCTGGGTGAGAGCTTCGTGCGGCACATCGACCTCTGCCTCGATTGTCGCGCTTGCGAAACTGCCTGCCCATCGGGTGTCGAGTATGGAAAGCTGGTGGAAGCGGCGCGGGGGCAGATAGAAAGATATTACAAAAGGCCGCCACTCGCCGGGCTTCTGCGAAAGCTCTTCTTCCGCGAGATTCTTCCGCACCGCGGACGGCTGGAAGTGGCGGGAAAGATTTTGCGCTTTTACCAACGCTCCGGTTTGGAGAAGCTAGTGCTTGCGTCCCGGCTGCTGAAGATCATGCCGTGGGGCATGGAGCGCGTGGCCGGACTGGCGCCACGCATGGAAAAGCCGTTTTTCACGGAACGCCTGGGCACCGTGGTTCCGGCGGTTGAGACGCGCCGCTACCGGGTGGCTTTCTTCGCGGGTTGCATCGCCAACCTGTCCTTTGCGCGTCTGAACGATGCGACGGTGCGCGTGCTCGCCAAGAATGGCTGCGAAGTGGTCATACCTGGCGAGCAGGGATGTTGTGGCGCGCTGCATGTCCACGCGGGGATTCGAGACGTGGCCCGTGAGCTGGCCAAGAAGAACATCCAGGCTTTCCGGACCGATGAATTCGATGCGGTGATCACCAACGCGGCGGGCTGCGGCTCGGTTTTGAAGGAATATCCGCTGCTCTTTGAAGAGGAAGAGCGGGATTATTTGGAACCGGCGCGAGCCTTTTCCGCCCAAGTTCGTGACATCACGGAATTCCTGGCAGGCATTGAGCTGAACAAGGACTTCGCCGTGACCCGAGCGCGCGCCACTTATCAGGACTCCTGCCACCTGGGTCACGCGCAGAAGATCCGCGCCGCGCCGAGGAAGTTGCTGGCGGCGGTGCCGGGCCTGGAGTTTGTGGAATTGAAGGAATCGGAGATCTGTTGCGGCAG
The DNA here is from genome assembly GCA_963842495.1 of uncultured Acidobacteriota bacterium. GTDB lineage: Bacteria > Acidobacteriota > Terriglobia > UBA7540 > UBA7540 > CAVROP01. The sequence goes on along the minus strand of CAWJHY010000088.1, from coordinate 5,351 downwards.
CGCCGGGATTTACAACGTGGTGAACAACGATCTGGCGGAAAAAATCCTCGCCAGCAAAATGCGGCGGATCGAGGAAACCAACGCCGACCTGATTCTGACGGCGAACCCCGGCTGCCTGCTCCAGTTGCGGGCCGGCGTATCGCGCGCGGGGGGCGACCGCCGCGTGCTTCATGTGGTGGAATTACTGGATGAGGCGTATCGGGCTTGTAAATGACCATCAGGGAGGATGACGATTATGGCTGCCAAAGCGCAACTGAATGCGAACCATATATTGGAACCCACGGATGCTCCGGGGAAGCATCACCTGGCGGATTACGACGCCACCTACAAGGGTTTCAAATGGGAGGATGTTCATCAGGAGTTCGATTGGAGCCGCACCGGCAAGGTGAACCTGGCGCATGAGGCCATCGATCGGCATCTGACCCGAGGGCGGCGGAATAAGCTGGCCCTGATTTACACCGACCGCGAACGGACGTCGCGATTCACCTTCGAGGACATGTCGCTCCAGTCGAATCGCTTTGCCAACGTCCTGAGGAAGCTGGGAGTGGTGAAAGGGGACCGCGTCTTCGTGTTCTTGGGGCGCCGGCCGGAACTCTACGTTGCCATTCTCGGCATCTTGAAAATCGGAGCTATTCCCAGTCCGCTCTTCGAGGCGTTCATGGAGGACGCGGTTCGCGATCGCATGTCGAACGCCGAAGCCGTGGCCCTGGTGACCTCTCCCGCGCTGCTGGACCGGGTCCCGCAATGGGAATTACCGACGCTCAAGCAAGTGCTCCTGGTGGGTGCGAGCGCGGATGGTCTGCCCGCGGGACACTACAGTTACGATGCCTTGATGGAGGGGGCGGAGGACGAGACAGAAATCGAGTGGTTGACGCTGGATGATCCGTTGATTATTCACTACACGTCAGGGTCGACCGGCAAGCCCAAGGGCGTGCTCCACGTGCAGCGCGCCATGCTCGGCCATATGATGACCGGCCGGTGGGTGCTCGACTTCCAGGAAGATGATGTTTATTGGTGCACGGCGGATCCCGGTTGGGTGACGGGCACCTCTTATGGGATCTTCGCGCCCTGGCTGAACGGGGCGACGAACCTGGTTCGCGGCGGCCGCTTCAACGCCTCGGAGTGGTACGGCACGATCGAACGGTTCCGGGTGAACATCTGGTACAGCTCTCCCACGGCGTTTCGGATGTTGATGGCCGTGGGCGACGAGGTGGCGAAACGCTTCGATCTTTCCTTTCTCAGGCACGTCCTGAGCGTCGGCGAACCGCTGAATCCGGAAGTCGTGTGGTGGGGTTGGAAGACCTACGGACGAAGGATTCACGACAACTGGTGGATGACGGAAACGGGTCATATCCTGATTTCCAATTACGCGTCGATGGCCATCCGGCCGGGCTCGATGGGCAAGCCCGTCCCGGGCGTGAGGGCGTGCATTGTGGATGACGAGGGCAAGGAACTGCCGCCCAACACGCTGGGAAACCTGGTGATCAAACCGGGTTGGCCCGGCATGATGCCGACCATCTGGAGACAGCCGGAGCGATACCGTGCCTATTTTCGTATTCCGGGATGGTATGTCACCGGGGATAGCGCCTACTGCGACGAGGATGGCTATTTCTGGTTCCAGGGTCGAGTGGATGACCTCATCATCACGGCAGGCGAAAACGTGGGACCCTTCGAGGTGGAGAGTTGCCTCCTCGAGCACCCGGCCGTGGCGGAGGCCGGCGTCATCGGCAAGCCGGATGCCCTGCGTGGCCACATCATCAAGGCTTTCATTTCGCTCCGGGAAGGATACGAGCCCAGCGACGAACTGAAGGACGAGATCCAGAAATACGTTCGACAGAAGTTGGCCGTGCACGCCGCGCCGCGTGAAATCGAGTTCAAACAAAAGCTTCCCAAAACGCGCAGCGGCAAGATCATGCGGCGGGTTTTGAAAGCGTGGGAGTTGGGCTTGCCGACGGGAGACTTGTTGACTCTCGAGGAATGACGGGCTGGTAGGTGGTAGATCGTAGGTGGTAGATGGGCGAACACCGCATGTGGCAGGCGGTAGTTCGCAGGTTTGGAGATCAAGTTGACTGCAACCGTTTCCCACGTACCATCTGCCGTCTACCACCTACCTTCGCCGCGTTTCCCACCTACCATCTGCCGTCTACGACCTACCTTCGCCCGATTGATTTGATAAGCCCGGTCAACATGCGGCCAACGCGTTGTGCGTCAGTGTTCAAGGGCTCAAACTGAACTTTGTAACCTAAGTCGCGACAGAGGATGAAGTAATAGCGCAGTTCTTCCAGCGAACCCTGGGCGATGTTGTAGAACCGGATCTTTTCCGCGCCGCTATGGCGCTTGAAGCCCTCGGCGATGTTAGCGGGAACAGAAACGGCCGCACGTTGCATCTGGGAGATGAGGCCGTATTTTTGACTTGGTGGTAATCCATCAGTAATCCCGTAGACCTGAAGCACAAGGCGATGCGCCACCTGCCAGACTTCGAGATCTTCAAAACTCGAAATTGCCATTTCCTCGATACTCCCTTTTAAGTCAGTCCAACGCACATCCGTGGTATGAGGGACGGTAGGTGGCGAATCGCGGGTGGGGATGCGCTCATTCCCTTCTTACTGCCCACCACCTACCGCCTATAGTTCTTCCCAACCTACCACTACCATCTGCCACCTACCTCTTCGATAGTCCAACGGGGCGTCCCGCCGGGCCGGCTGGCGACCAGACCCCCGACGCGGTTCGCGAAATCCGCGATCGCAAGGGGACTCCATCCGCGCCCCAGGCCGTGGACGAACGCCGCAGCGAAAGCGTCGCCGGCTCCGACCGTATCGGCGACACGAACTTCGTAGCCTTTCGCTTCAACGTAGTGGTCGCCCACCGCCAGCGCGCATCCGGACTCTCCGCGCGTGACGCAGACAGCCTCCCAACCGAACTTCTTGGCGCCCCCTCGACAGAAATCCTCGAGCGAGCGATAAGACCAGCCAAACATCGCTTGAATCGTGTCGACTTCCTGGTCGTTGAGCTTTACGGTGGTGGCGTGAGACATCAGTTCATTGACCAGCGCCGCATGGTAGGAATTCTCGCGCAAGTTCACATCGTAAAAGCGGCGTGCATTCGGTAGGGCGTCAATCAGCCTCAGAGTCAGCGCCTTGGCTTGAGGGCTCATCTGGAAGAGCGTGCCGAAGTAAATCCAGTCCGGCTGCTGCGAAGTGAGTTCTTGCAGGTGCGCGTCGGAGAGCTCAGGGAAGTCGTAGGCGGCCGGCCGGTGGATGGTGAAGCGCGGCTGGCCGGAGGCGTCGAGGTTGACCGTAACGATCCCGGTGGGATGTTCTTTAACTTGATGGAGGAAGCGAGTCGGCAGGCCCATGGCTTCCATCTGCTCGACGATGCGCTGCCCTCGCGGGTCATCACCCACGGCGCTGATGAAGGATACCGTGTGGCCCAGGATTCGGGCGTGTGCAGCAAAGTTAAGGGCGGCTCCGCCCAGATGTTCTGTGTCACCGAACACGTCCCATAACACTTCTCCGATACTCAGTATGTTCATGATCACGCCCGCTGTGGCGCGGGCATCTTGCCCGCGTTTTCCCGCGGGGGCGAGACGCCCCCGCGACCGCGGGCTAGATGCCCGCGCCACGGCCTGCTGATTCTCGCGTTCTCAACTGCCTTCAATAGAATCTGATTTCGTCCAGGTCCAGGGTGAACTCGCCGGGCGGGCCGCTCACCGAGAGTTGCAGTATCCATGGGCCCTCCGCCAGTCCGTGGCTTGCGGGGTTCGCCAACCACGCGATCGGGACACGCACGTTTTGCCAAGTCTCGCCCGGAACAAAACTGATTGCGGGGGAGGGGCGGGGAAGAGCCGAGGAGCCAGGCGGCGTTCCGTTGGGCGGCTGAAGTGCCACCTGGTAGACGCGTGAATCACCGCGAATTTCGAATTCGATGCCTCGCAGACCTTTCGAATTCGCCGGGGCTCGCACTTCGCACCGAGCCGACACTAAGCCTTGGGTGTTCTTCGTGCCCGGCGCCAACCGTCCTTGCAAGCGCATAGCGTGGCGAGTGCCCTCGGCGCCGGGCGTCAGAAGGTGGATTTCCGCCACAGAGTGGTCGGCGGCGTCAGCATCGGCGGAGACTCGCCAGCGGCGCAAGAGTTCTTCGGAAGTCTGAATACCTTCGAAGTCTTCGATCAGATTCAGTTTCTCCGCCCTGGAGCTCGGAGCAGCAGAGGAGTCCTGCTCCATCGCGTTGTACGAGCGGGACCACGTGGCCGTGGGGTTGGCGCGCGTATTCATCCACACGCCCATCACCAGGAACGGCATCACAAAAACGCCAGACCAGAGTTTGGCCCGGGTTGATATCCGCTCCTCTTTTTCCCAACGAAAGAGCTTCATGGCAAAGAGCAGTCCGAAGAACCCCGAGATGACCAGGACCAGCATCTCCGGCCAGTGCTTCAGCAGGGGTTCGGCTTGCGCCGTGACGCTTTGAAAGGTGCTGACGAGATAGGTGGAAGGGAAAAACATGGCGAGCCGCTGAATCGAGCGGGGAAGCATGGGCAGGGGAAACGTGACGCCGGAGAGAAACAGCAGCGCAAACCAGACAATGTTGTTGTAAACCTGGGCCTCTTGCATGGTGTTCGCTACGCTGGCGATGGTCAGTCCGAAGCCCGCAAAGGCGAAGGTCCCGACAGTAACCAGAACCAGCAGCGTCGCCCAGCCGATCTTCATCGGCATGTGGAAGATGACCACCGCGCAGAAGAGCAGCAGGCCGAGGGTGGGAAGTTGAAGCAGGTAATTCGCCAGCAGGTTGCTCAGCAGCATGGTGCGCGGGCCCAAAGGGGCCAGACGGTAGCGCCGCAGGCTGCCCCGCTCGCGCTGCATCACGGATTGTATGCCCAGTCCAAAGAAGCCGCTGCCCATGATGTTCAGCGTCACCACGGGCCCAAACATGTAAGCCACCACCTCAGGCTTGCCGTGAGCGATCAGTCCGGCATAAGCGAAGAGGAAGACCAGGGGGAAAAATGAAAGTGAAAAACAGGGCCACCTTGGTGCGCATCACCAGGCGGATGGTCAGCAGCGCGATGCGGACGGCGGCCATGCTCAGTGCTCCATCCTTCTCCCGGTCATTTCCACAAAAACGTCCTCGAGGCTGGGCCGGGCGATGTGCAATTCCAGCAGGGCGTTGTCGTCAGATTCCAGAAAGCGCACCAGGGCGGCAATCGTGGCGGCCGGGGGTTGGGCGCGAAGAAAATAGGCGCCCTCCGCCTCGTGGCAATCGATTACGCCGTCAATCACCCTTAAGCGCTCGAGACCGACCGGCTTGGCCAGGCGAAGCTCCAGCCGCGTGCCCTGGCCGGAGCGCGTGATCAACTC
>CAWJHY010000087.1:0-21512 GCA_963842495.1 uncultured Acidobacteriota bacterium | reverse complement strand
CCAAGTAGGTGTAGTAGACGGGGGTGATGTAGAGCGTGATGAGCTGAGAGACCAAAAGTCCGCCCACCACGGCGAGTCCGAGCGGCCGGCGGGCTGGGGCGCCGGCGCCGAACCGAGCGCGATGGGAAGCGTGCCCATGAGCGCCGCCACGGCGGTCATCATGATGGGACGAAAGCGGATGAGGCAGCTTCACAGATGGCCTCGAGCGGGTCGATCCCTTGCTGCGCTCCGCCACGATGGCAAAGTCGATCATCATACGGTGTTCTTCTTCACAATGCCGATCAGCATGATGACGCCGACGAAGCCATAGAGGTTGAAGTCCAGATGGAAAAGCTTCAAGGCGACCAGCGCGCCCAGGGCGGCGGAGGGCAAGCCGGAGAGAATGGTAAGGGGGTGAATGAACTCTCGTAGAGAATGCCCAACATGAGGTATATCACCAGCACGGTGGCTGCCAGCAGGATCGAGACCGGTGAGCGACGACTCATACTGCTGTGCCGTGCCCTTAAAAGTAGCGCTCATGGTGGCGGGCAGGGTGTTGCGGGCCAGGTCTTCGACGCGCGCCACGGCGTCGCTCAGCGAGACGCCCGGCTTGAGGTCGAAGGAAAGGGTCACGGAAGGAAGCTGGCCGGAGTGGTTCACCGCCAGGGGGCCCAGGTCCTGGGTCAGCTTGGAGACCGAACTGAGCGGAACCAGTTGCCCGGTGTTCGACTTGATGTAGAGCATCGAAAGGGCCTGCGGGTCCATCTGGTACTGGGGCATCAGTTCGGCGATCACCCAGTATTCGTTGTTGGGGGCGTAGATGGTGGAGACCTGGCGCGAGCTGTAGGCGGTGGAGAGCGCGTCCTCGATTTGGTAGGCTGACACGCCTAGGGCTAGAGCCTTGTTGCGGTCGATCACCACGTTCACCTGGGGGTTCGCGACTTGCAAGTCGCTGTTCACATCCAGGAGGCCGGGCAGTTGCCGCATCTTGTTTTCGAGTTCGATCGTGTCCTTGTAAAGCTCCCTGGTATCCGAGCCTTCCACGGTGAACTGGTACAGGCTTCGCGTGAGTTGCCCGCCGATCTGGATGGGCGGGGGATTCTGCATGAAGGCGATCACGCCGGGAAGGGAGAGCATGGGCGGACGCAGTTCGTTGATCACGTCGTCCGTGCTGATGTAGCGCAGGTTGGGATCGTGTTGGCGGCCGGGAAGGTGGAAAAAGCGCCGGATGGAATCCATCATATCCTGGCTTGCCGAAGGACGATCCTTCAAGTGGACGAAGAAGAAGCCCGAGTTGCCGCCATAACCCGGCAGCCCCGCGCCTGCGAAAGACATCACGTCAGAGACATTGGGATCGTCGGTGATGATCTTCGTCACCTCGAGCTGGTGCTGCTTCATGGCATCGAAGGAAATGCCCTGTGCCGCCTGGGTGATGCCGAACATTCCTCCCGAATCTTCGCTGGGAAGAAAGCCCTTGGGGATCTGAAGGAACAGTTGGACCGTGAAGATGACGATGACAAAAGAGGCCATCAGCGTCACGAAGCGGTGGCGCAGCACGCCTCTGAGGGTCCAGTCGTAGGCGCTTTGGATCAACTGGAAGCCGCGCTCGAACAGAAGATAAACGTGGCCATGCCTCTGCTCTTTAGGCGGGCGCAGGAAACGGCTGCAAAGCATGGGCGTGAGGGTCAGCGAGACGATGCCGGAGACCACCACCGCGCACATGATGGTCACCGAGAATTCGTGCAGCAGGCGCCCCAACAATCCTCCCATGAAGAGGACCGGGATAAAGACGGCGGCCAGCGAGAGCGTCATGGAAAGGATGGTGAAGCTGATTTCACGCGAGCCGTTGAGCGCCGCTTCGAACACCCCTTCGCCCATTTCCATGTGGCGGACGATGTTCTCGAGCATGACAATGGCGTCGTCCACCACAAACCCCACGGAAAGCACCAAGGCCATCATGGAGAGGTTATCCACGGTGTAACCGAGCAGGTACATCACCGCGAAGGTCCCGATGATGGACATGGGCAGGGCCAGGCTGGGGATGGTGGTGGCGGAGATATTCCGCAGGAAAATAAAGATCACCAACACCACCAGGCCCAGCGTGAGCCAGAGCGTGAATTTCACGTCGTTGATGGAGTCCCGGATGGAGACGGAACGGTCGTAAAGTGTGGCCAACTGAATCGAGGCCGGAATCTCGGAGCGGAAGGTGGGCAGCAGGGCCTTGACGTTGTTCACCACCTCGATGGTATTCGTGCCGGGCTGCCGCTGGATGGCGATCACCTGGGATGGCTTGCCGTTATACCAGTTCGCGATCTTGTTGTTCTGGACGTCGTCGAGCACCTGGCCCAGCGAGTCCAGGCGCACCGGCGAGCCATTGCGGTAAGCGACGATGAGAGGCCGGTAACCCGCCGCATCCGTGAGTTGCCCGGTGGCCTGCACAATGAAGGATTTGTGAGTGCCGTAGAGTGTGCCGGTGGGCAGGTTGACGTTGGCCTGCTGGATGGCGGCCATGGCTTCGTCAATGCCGATTTTGCGGGTGGCCAGCGCCTTGGGGTCGAATTGCACGCGCACGGCGTATTTCTGCGCGCCGAAAACCTGCACCTGCGCCACGCCGCTGATCATCGAAATGCGCTGGGCCATCAGCGTGTCCGCGTATTCGTTCACGGTCGAGGCAGGAAGTGTATCGGACCACACGGCCATATAAATGATCGGCTGGTCGGCGGGGTTCACCTTCTGGTACGAGGGCGGGGCGGGCATGCCCGTTGGTAGCTCGCCCTGCGTGTTGGCGATCATCGCCTGGACGTCCTGGGCGGCAGCGTCGATATTGCGGCTGGCGGCGAACTGAAGCGTGATCGAAGTGCCGCCTTGAGTGCTCGATGAGCTCATTGATTCCAGGCCGGCGATGGTGGAGAAATGCCGCTCCAGCGGTGTGGCCACCGCCGAAGCTACGGTCTCCGGGCTGGCGCCCGGAAGGGTGGCGCTGACCTGGATGGTGGGGTAATCCACATTCGGCAGGTCGTTGACCGGCAGATACTTGTAGGCCATCACTCCGAAGAGGAGGATGCCCAGCATGACCAGGGTGGTCATGACGGGCCGGCGGATGAAGAGTTCGGCGAGATTCATGGAAGTGCAGTGACGAGTGACCAGTGACGAGTGACGAGTCGAGAATACAGTGACGAGTGACGAGTGACGAGTGACGAGCAAGAACGCAGGAGCCGGTTGTCAGGTCGCGGATGTCGGGAAAGGAGAATCGAGGCGCTCATAAATCGTAAACCAAGCCGAGGAGATACGGGCAGGAACTCAGGATTCCCGAGACCTATTCTCCGGCTCGTGACTCGTCACTCGTCACTGTTTTCGGATCGCGACTTTCATGCCCGGCACCACACGCATTTGGCCGTCGGTAATCAGTGTTTCACCTGCTGCCACACCTTTCTGGATAACCGTTCTACCGGAAAGCGTGTTGCCGGCAAGCACGGGCCGGAACTCAGCGGTCATATCCCGTTTCACCACAAAGACGTACTGGCCTGCTTGCCCGGTCTGAACCGCTTGTGAAGGGACAACGACCGCGTTGGCTTGAGTCATCAGGGTGAGCGCCACGTTCACGAACTGGCCCGGCCAGAGCCGGTTGTCGGGGTTTTGAAAGGTCGCCTTCAGCTTGATGGTGCCCGTCGTGCTGTCGACGGCGTTGTCGATGAACGATAGCACACCCGTGGAGACGGCCTGCTCCTGATTCGGGGCGCTGGCCTCCACTTTGAGTGGCGTTTCTGCCTGGTAACGTTTGATGTCGGCCAGGTGCTGTTCGGGAACCGAAAACGTAACGTAAATGGGGTGGATCTGATTCAGCACCACCAGCGCTGCATCGTTATCCTTGATGAGATTTCCGGGGTGGACCAGCACGGCGCCGGTCCGGCCATCGATGGGCGACTGGATCGAGCAATAGCTCAAGTCGATGCGCGCTTTGTCAATGGCGGCCTTATCGGCGCGAACGGAAGCCGCAAGGGCATCGGCGTTGGTGCGCATCGAGTCGTACTGCTCTTTCGAAACAATGCCCTCCTGGAAAAGCTCATTGTAGCGGCCCGATTCCGCTGTGGCGTTCTCCAGTTGCGCCTGGTCCTTGGCCAGATTGGCTTCCGCTTGTTGCAGCGCGACGTCAAAAGGACGGCGATCCAGGGTAAAGAGAAGATCGCCCTTGTGCACGTCTCTGCCTTCCGTGAAGTATGCCTTTTCGATCGTTGCCGCCACCTGCGCCTTCACCGAAACTGTTGAGTAGGCCTCGACATTGCCGATGGCATGAACCTGAACAGGCACGGTCGCTAAAGCCGCCGGGGCGACAGTCACCGGCGCTGAGTAGTCGGGCGGTAGCCCATGTGTTTCCGCTTTCTTCGCGGAGCACCCCGTTGAGATGAAGACACAGAGCCCCAACCCAACGCCGACCGAGGCACGCGCCACGGCCCGCCGCGCGTGGTCTCTGTGGCGAGCGAGGGCGCCGAAGGCGTGCACCGCAATTTGGCGGGCGTTTGGAAGCTGCTTTGCTGTTCCGCCGGGAACGACTACGAATGTCCATTCAGCACAACGCTCCGGATCATCCATGGTGCTAGACTCCACGCCTGTGAAGAGTGGTTGGAAGAAGCGCCCCTCCGGACTACTCCGCCTGTGGGCAGAGTTCCAGTGCCGCATGCGCCTGTTTGACTGCGGGCGCAACGCCCCGCGGACAGGTGCCGTCCAGAAGAGATGTGCGGTGATCGAGCGAACCGGAGGAAACTCGTTAGTAATCGCGCCTGTGGCCCATGCGACCGCCGCCACCCCGATGGGAGCCGCCACCGCCACCGCCACCGCCGAATCCAGCGCGTTGTGGCCGGGCTTCATTCACGGTCAGGGGACGCCCTTCCAGGGTTTGGCCGTTAAGTCCCTGGATGGCTCGCTGCATGTCTTCTTCCTCGGTAAGTTCGACGAAACCAAATCCCCGGGATTCGCCCGTCATCTTATCACGGATGACGACCGCGGAAACAACTTGAAACCCAGCGTTGGTGACGAATTCAGTGAGCACATTGTCGGTCACGCTGCGGGGAAGGTTTCCCACGAATAATCTCTGAGCCATTTACTCCTCCAGATTTTGGGCAGCCCGTAACGGCGGCCTCTTCATACAGCATTCCTCGAGCCGGGCTTCGGAGAGTCTGCTGAGGCCCTTGCGAACCTCTTAACTCCCCTTTGCACCCCACGCCAAGGAGCGATTCCCCAAAACCTGAAGGGCTAAGGATTGAAACAGTTCTTGGACCGCATGTAGGGATTTAACCACCCTGCAAAGCTTCCCAGCTCCGAACCTTCACCCTGCTCCTTGACCCCTTAGTAACTACGCTATCCCTCTCCTTGATCGTCAAACCGGTTCTTTAGCGCGCGGAACCGACGGGCCGGGGCCGAAGAACCACTCCAGCACCGAGGGTCACCTGCCTGAAAAGCCGAGGGCAGGTGATTGCCTTGGGCCGCTATTTGGACTCGCCGGAAACACAAATCCGCTCGCGATTGAAAGATATCACTTTTTCCCTTGAGAAACTATCAGAAAATACACTGGGTCGGGAGGCCGGTCGGCATTGTGGGGGCCTTGCGGTCGCCCTGCGCTAACCCTAAGCATCGTTGTCCGATACCAAGGTTGGCCAGCCCATCCAAGGTCGCTTACCGAGCATCAGCGGCGAGCGCGCTTCTGCGTGGAACGCTTTTGAAGCGAACCCATGATCTTGAGGTTTTTCTCGATCAGCGCATAACGTTGTTGGACGCAGGCGTAGCTGCGCAGAGGGTCCTCGGGCGTGTGCAAAACGTAATCGAGAAGCTTGTTGACGGTACTGGTGGCGACGTGCAAACGCGTGTCCGAGGAGCCATAGTAGATGAAGATTTGTCCATCGGGGCGCGCTACCCAGCCATTGCTGAAGACCACGTTCGACACGTCCCCCACCCGCTCCTCACCCTGCGGGGCAAGAAAGTAGCCCGCCGGGCGGTGCGTGACGACCCAAGGGCGGGCGAGTTCACAGAGGATGAGATAGAGCACGTAGCGCAACCCGGCCGCCGTATTGCGTACGCCGTGCGCAAGGTGCAGCCAGCCTTTATCGGTTTTGATGGGTGCGGGGCCAAGGCCATTCTTCACTTCTTTAATGGTGTGGTACTCGCGGTTATCGATGATCGTCTCGTCATCGATCACGGCGTTGTTCATGCTGGCGGCGAAGCCCCAGCCGATCCCGCCGCCCTTTCCGGCCTGAATGAATTCGTCCTGAGGCCGGGTGTAGAACGCGTAGTGGCCATCCACAAATTCCGGATGGAGCACCACATTGCGCTGCTGGGGCGACTTGGTTTTCAAGTCCGGCAAGCGCTCCCAGTTCTTCAGGTCCTTGGTGCGGGCGAGGCCGCACTGGGCGATGGCTGAGGAAGTGTCCCAGGACGGCGTTTTGGGGTCCTTCCGCTCCGTGCAGAACAGCCCGTAAATCCAACCGTCCTCGTGGCGCACCACGCGAATATCGTAGACGTTGATGTCGGGGTCGCTGGTCTCCGGCATCAAGATGGGGTAATCCCAAAAACGAAAGTTGTCGATGCCATTGGGGCTTTCGGCGACGGCGAGAAACGACTTCCGATCGACGCCTTCGACGCGAGCCAGAACCACGATCTTGCCGCCAAACTCCATCGCTCCGGCATTGAACGTCGAGTTGATGCCCATGCGCTCCATCAGGTACGGGTTTGCCTTCGGATCGAGGTCGTAGCGCCAGAAGACCGGGGTGTGCTGGGCGGTGAGCACGGGAAATGCGTAACGGTCGAAGAGGCCGTTGCCGCCTTCGATTTGTGATTCTTGCGTGTGATCAGCTTCGTGTGCTGTTTGAACAGTGCCTCAACACCCTTTCTGAACTCAGCTTGGCTCATGTTCGATCCTCCGGTTTGTAGGGGCGCCCTTGTGGTCGACCGCGGGCGGCCACGAAAGTCGCGCCTACGTCCTAGCCAGGACCTCGAAGCACATCCGGCTGTTATGGTACGGGCATTTCCATTGGTCGACTTTGAACTTGTCGGGGCTGGGAACGCCCTCGCGCGATACCTTCCAAAACCATTCGCCGTGCCGCCGATCGACGATGTATTTCTCGATGAATTCCCAACTCCTCTCGGCGGCTTGACGAAAATGCTCGAGGCCGGAGAGTTGATAGGCGTTAAGGAAACCCACCACCGCTTCCGCCTGCGGCCACCACTCCTTGCCGGTGTCGATAATCCCGCTCGGGTCCGCCTCGTAGAGAAGCCCGCCATCGGGATCGACCCCCTGATCGAGCACCGCTTGCGCCATTTGGACAGCTTCTTGCCGCACCTCGGCGAGTATATGCTCATCGCCCAGTATTTCTGCCGCCTCGCAAAGCAGCCAGGATCCTTCGATGTCATGTCCGAAGGAGATATGATCCGACTTAGAATGCCACTCTTCATCAAAGAACATTCTGAAGTGGTGGGTCGCGCGGTCAATGATGTGCTCGAGGAATATCCGGACGAGTTCCCGCAGGCGGCCGCGCAGGACGCCATTGTCCTGGCATCGCGACAGATTGGCGTAAGCTTCGAGAAGGTGAAGATGCGTGTTCATGGACTTCTTCTCGTCCATGTCGACCGCGCTCAGGCGCTGCTCGTGCGCCAGCGTCCAGTCGCGCTCGTAGGTCTCGAAATAGCCTCCCTGGAGCGAATCGTGGCTCGCGGATTCGATGCATTCGTCGAGTGTGAGCGCTCGGGTAAGTGCCTCCTGATCGCCGGTGGTGCGGTAGTATTCCGCCAGCGAGTAAACAGCGAACGCTTGGCCGTAGATGCGCTTTTTGGTCTCCAGCGGGCGGGCCAGATAATCCAACAGCCAGTAAACCCCATTGAATTCCGTATCCCAGAAATGCTGCGTAATGTAGTCGCAGGCGCGGCGTGCGGTTTGACGGTAGACCTCCTCGCCGTACACGCTGAATGCTTTTGAGAAGGTCCAGAGAATGCGCGCGTTCAAGATCAGCCCTTTGTGGGCGAAGGGGTGGATGGTGAGGTCGTTGGCGATCTGTCCGCGGAAGCCGCCGTACTGCGCGTCAATGGCGTGCTCGAGCCAGAACGGCAGGATGTTCGTGCGTAGTTCAGTCTCGACTTGTTCCCGCAAACTCATCGAGGCATATCTCTCCGCGACCGAAAGCACTAAACCCTCTCCCCCAAGGGGGAGAGGGTTTCTGTCGCGTTGGCTTCCATTACGTTGCCGCCACGGGTTCTGCGGCCCCCTTGCGGCCGGTCGTCTTGCCAAAGGTCTCTCGAACCTTCAGGTGGTCATACCAGGTGAATTTCAGCACAATTGAGGTTACGGCTATGATTACCGCCGCGACGGCGGCGTTGCGGAATTTCTGGATCACCACATACATCGGCAAAGCGACGAGGCTGACCTGCCATGTAATGCCCACCACGATGTTGAACATATCGCGCCAGAAGTCTTTGTTCCGCTCGAAGCTGGGATCTTCGGCGCGGACTTTGGCGAGAATAGGGCTCCAAAAGCCCCAAGGGCGCACGCGCCGATAAAAGTCCTTCAAGATTTCGTCATCTTCCGGCTTGGTCAACCATGTTCCCGCCAGGCAACCGGCCAGGGAGATCGCAAAGGTCAGCGGGAAGACAAGCGCCACATCGGAATTCACCGGATGCGCGTGCAAAAACCCCGTGACCAGGGAGATTTTGGGGAGAAGCGAAGGCAGAATCAAGGAGCTGGCGATGCCGGTGACCATGCCCCAGAAATAGCCGTAGCCGTTAAACCGCCACCAGTACCACTTGAGAACGTTGGAAGCCGTGTACCCACCCCAGAGTCCGGAAACGATCCAAAGGACCACGGAGTTTACGGAGGCGACATACCAGCCGATAGCGGCGCCCACCAAAACCACGACGAATGAACTCAGATAACTAAGGCGGACATATGTTCTGGGGCTGGCGTTCGGGTTGATGAAGCGCTTGTAAATGTCGTTCACAAAGTACGGCGGCGCAGCGTTGACGGTGGCCGCGAAGTTCGACATAAACGCGGCCAGTAACCCGGCGATCAGGAATCCGAGCAGGCCGGTGGGAACAAATCGCCCCAGGGCATAGGGAAGCACCAACTCGAAATCCATGTTCGTTCCCATGCCCCGAATCTGGCCGCTGAAGAAAACCAATGCCAGGACGGTGAGTCCGGTGATCAGGAAGTAGCGCGGAAGGGTGAGCACGACGTTCACCCAACTGCTCATCAAGGATGCCTCGCGCGCGTCCTTGGATGAGAGCACTCGCTGCATATCGTAATTCGGCGCCGGGCCTGCCATGCTGATGAGCACGCCCTTGAACAGCAGCATCATGACGAAGAAGCCGAAAATCCCGTAGCCATCTTCCGCGATCTTGGCGTTTGCGGAGGCGATTAGCGAAGACCAATCCACGTTCAGATTCCAGCCAAAGAAGATGTGGTCCCAGCCGGAGGGGACAAAATGCTGAAGCGTGCCGGGAGCGACTTTCGACATGGCAATGATGCCCACGGCGAACGAGGCAATCGAGAGAATGCAGAACTGAATGACCTCGGTGATGACCACGCTGAACATGCCGCCCTTGATCACGTAAATGGCGGTGATCGCAATCAAAATGGTGGCGTATAGGTTCGGGGACAGGTGCCAGGGCAGGAAGATCGAAGCAAACTTTCCAATCCCTTTGAAACCGTAACTGAAGAACCCGATGATGCTCACAAAGGCGTAGACGACCACGATCAAATGGGAAAGCTGCGCGCCACGGCCGCTACCGAATCGTGTTTTGATCCACTCCGCGCCGGTCATCACGTTCGAGCGGCGCAGCCACGCTGACAAGTAGACCATCAAGAAAACCTGGTTGAAAGTCGGCCAAAGCCAGGGAATCCACACGCTCTTCAGGCCGTAGATGAACATCCAGTAGACCAGCAGCATCGTTCCGCTGATGTCGAACATGCCGGAGGCGTTAGAAATTCCCAGCACGTACCATGGCAAGACATTGCCGCCCAGGAAATACGCCCTGATGTCGCGAGACGCGCGGTGGGAAACCCAATAGCCCACCAGCACCGAGGTAGCGAGATATGCCAGGATGATCGCAATATCGATGGGGTGAAGTTTCATGGAACCCCTTTGCAGTGACGTTACAGCCTCTTGTTGACCTATGGGTCCCGAGCGGACCCGAAACTCCAGGGGTCCCGAAGGGACCCAAGATCATTAGCCGTAGTTGAAACCTACGGGCCGCTGTGGCCAATTATTGTGTCGACCCCGCAGGGGTCGAATGTGCTACGGAAAATACCGCTCGTCGATTTGACTTCTGCCTACGCCCTATCTGCCCACCTGCCTACCTGCCCATCTGCCTGCCCAATGCCTTACTGCATGACTCCCGCCAGCAGAAACACAAGCATCGCTTGCCAGTTGATGCAAATCTCGTTGCTGGCGTATGACCCTTGCTCGTCACTGTACACATTCGCCGGCGGCAAACCCGCGGGCAGGGCTCTGAGAACTGAGTCTTGCCGGTCGGCATTAGGCCCGCCGGAGAGGAGTCCAGGCCAAGGCTCGGGATTGTGCCCCGCGCCGCTCGGGCGATGATGGGGATGAAGGAAGGGATGCTCGCCCACTTGCGTCACCCACGAGATCGAGAACGTGTTGCGGCCCAGCAGGTAGTGAAGGTTGTCGAGCGCGGCGTCCAGGTTGGCGCGGTCCGGGGAGAGCGCGTTGGCGATCAGCAACTCCATGCCGTAATTCGCCACCAGCCCGTTCGAGCCCCAACGAAAATCCCCCTCGCCCAGGCTGATGTGGTAGGGGTTGCGGTGAGTGCGCTCAACGGTTGCGTGGGCCGCTGCCAGCGTCGCCTCGCGAACCGCCGCCAGTGCGCTCGAATCCGCATCCGGGCGCGCCGCCAGCGCGTATGCCCACAAGCCCATCGGCGCCACCAGCCGCCACGTCTCGGGATCGAGCCGGCGCAGGGCAGGCAGATACTGCGCATAATGATCCAGAAAGTAGCGATGGTATTGCGTCTCACCGGTGGTTCGCCACAACTCCGCCGCGGCCCACAACCGCTCATCCCCGCAATCCGGATCACCGTATTCGCCGGTGGAGATTCCGGGCGGGTTTTTGAAAGTCACGTCCGGATAGCGCTCAGTCCAGGCCCAGGCAGCCCGCGCAGCGCGCAGGTTCTGCGCGGCAAAATCCTTGTCGAAGGGCTGGTATACGCGCGCAGCGATGGCCGCTACGGCGGCCAGGTCAGCCGTGGCACAGGTGCTTTTGTAGGGAGCCTTGCCCGTGCCGATGACTTCGCTC
The DNA here is from genome assembly GCA_963842495.1 of uncultured Acidobacteriota bacterium. Taxonomy (GTDB): domain Bacteria; phylum Acidobacteriota; class Terriglobia; order UBA7540; family UBA7540; genus CAVROP01. The sequence goes on along the minus strand of CAWJHY010000087.1, from coordinate 10,242 downwards.
GGGAGGTGATCGTCTTCGGGCATGATGAAATCGCAAAAGTGCTCGCTGGTTTGCTTGTGCCAGGCGCCGCCGTCGTCGTCCTGCATCTTGAGCATCCACTCAAGATTCCAGCGGACTTCATTGAGGATGTCCGGCGTGCCGTTGCCGGTCTCGGGAATATTCAGCTTGAGGTCTTTCAGCTTCGAACCAAAGATCTCGAAGGCCCACAGCAGCGTGCCTGTGGCGATGCCCGAGTTCACCATGTAGCGGCCATAGTCTCCCGCGTCGTGCCAGCCGCCGACGATATCGCGCCGGCCCTGTTTGCCTGAAGATGCATGGTAACTCCCCACCAGGTGACACGCCGGATGTTTATAGTTTGGAAATTCCGGCCCCAGGTCCACCGCCGTTCCGCAGCGCTGCCCGCAAAAGGCGCGCATCGCCAGATAATAGGCGCGGGAAAAGACATCCGGTCCGATTGAAAAATCCCAACTACGGCCGGCGCCCGGTACTTCGATGTAATACGTTCCTGCGGTTCGAAGACCGGAGAAATCCGCAGCCTGCACCACGTCCCCGGAGGTTGGGTCGGTAGCGCCGGCGCTCAATGTTCCTTTGAAGACTTCGACATTGTCGCTGCTCCGCTTCACCTGGAAGGTCCGCGCCGGTACGCTCACCAGGGCGACCTTCGGAGCGTCGGTGGGATAACCCACCTGATCCAGCTTGATGGTCATGCCCTCGTTCTTCTGGCCGCAGGCCAGAGCCGGCAAAAAGATAAGAAGAGGAAGGAAGCGGGCCAATCTCGTCGAGGGGCGACAGGACGGCGCGTAGGTGGAGGATTCAGTGGAGGAATCGCGCATGCCTGTATCTCCCTTCGCAGCACGGCTGGTATTAAGGAGAATGAGTGTCTCAGTTTCCTTTCGTCTTTGCAAATGGATTTGGAGAGCCAGTATAATGGCGCGTCCATTGAAAAGCAGTGATTCCCACGAAGGCGGGAATCCTTTTCGCGAGACCGACACTTATCCCTGGAGCCCTCCCTATGAAATTTGGATATTTCGACGACGCAAATCGGGAATACGTCATTACGCAACCGGATACCCCCTTGCCTTGGATTAATTACCTCGGATGCCAGGCTTATTTTGGAATCATCTCGAACACGGCGGGGGGCTACTCGTTTTATCGTGACGCGCGGCTACGGCGCGTCTCGCGCTATCGTTACAACAACGTTCCGTACGACTTGGGCGGCCGCTACATTTATTTGCGGGATGATGAAACCGGCGGATTCTGGTCGCCCTCCTGGCAGCCCACCCGGAACGATCTCGAAGACTATACCTGCCGCCACGGGCTGGGTTACACCATCATCGGGTCGCGCCACTGCGGGATCGAAGCCCATACCACTTACTTCGTCCCCTTGGACGAAGACCTCGAAATCTGGCGGCTCACTGTAACCAACCGGCGTTCTCAGCCTGCCTCCCTTTCCGCATATTCCAGTATCGAGTTTTGTTTGTGGGACGCCAACGACGACGCCACGAATTTTCAACGCAACTTCAGCATCGGCGAGGTGGAAATTGACGACGGCGTAATCTACCACAAGACGGAATACCGCGAGCGGCGCAATCACTTCGCCTACTTTGCCTGCTCGCGCCAGACGGAAGGATTTGACACGCAGCGCGAGGCGTTTGTGGGACCCTATCGCGGCTGGGAGAAGCCGCTGGCTATCGAAGGCGGAAAGCTATCGAACTCGGTTGCGCACGGTTGGGCGCCCATAGGCGCGCACCACGTCAAGCTCGAACTGGCTCCGGAAGAAACGCAAGAGGTCATTTTCTTATTGGGCTACCACGAGAATCCGCAGGAGCAGAAGTTCGATCCGCCGGCTTCGCCGACGGTCAACAAGAAGACGGTAAAACCGGTTATCGCCAAATACCTGAACGTCGCCGCGGTCGACACGGCGTTTGAAAAGCTCCGTCAATACTGGGACGGGCTGCTCGCCGTCTGCCAGGTGGAGACGCCGGATGTGCACACCAATCGCATGGTGAACATCTGGAATGCCTACCAGTGCATGGCCACTTTCAACATGTCGCGCTCGGCGTCTTTTTATGAGTCGGGAATCGGGCGCGGCCTGGGCTTCCGGGATTCCAACCAGGACCTGCTGGGCTTCGTGCAGATGGTTCCGGCGCGAGCGCGCCAACGCATCCTGGACCTTGCAGCCACGCAATTGCCCAGCGGCGGCGCTTATCATCAGTATCAGCCGCTCACCAAGCGCGGCAACAACGATGTGGGAAGCAATTTCAACGACGATCCTCACTGGCTTATCGTGGGGGTGGCGGCGTATCTGAAAGAAACGGGCGACTGGAGCATTCTGGACGAGTCCGTCCCCTACGACAACGCGCCGGGCTCGCAGCAGCCGCTTTACGAGCATTTGCAGCGCAGCTTCCAATACACCCTCGACCGCCTGGGGCCGCATGGGCTTCCATTGATCGGCCGCGCCGACTGGAACGATTGCCTGAATCTCAATTGCTTCTCCGACACTCCCGGACAATCATTCCAGACGACCACCAACAAGGACGGCAAGGTCGCCGAATCAGTTTTCATTGCCGCGCTGTTTGTGCTGGCGGGCAGGGAATTGGCGGAGATCGCCCGGCGGCGTGGCCGGACCGCCGAAGCGCAACGCTATCTCGCCGAAGTGGCCAGGATGGAAGATACTGTCCGCGAGCAGGGGTGGGATGGCGAGTGGTTTCTGCGGGCCTACGATGACTTCGGCCGCAAAGTCGGCTCGAAGCAATGCGCCGAGGGTAAGATCTTCATCGAGACGCAGGGCTTTTGCGTGCTGGCAGGCATTGGACTCGACGACGGACGGGCGCAAGCGGCGATGGAATCGGTCGCGAAACATCTCGCCACCGAGCACGGAATCATTCTCCAGCAACCCGCGTATTCGAGATACTATCTCGAACTTGGCGAAATCTCCTCATACCCGCCGGGTTACAAGGAAAACGCCGGCATCTTCTGCCATAACAATCCTTGGGTGATGATTGCCGAAACACAAGTCGGCAACGGCGATCGCGCCCACGATTACTACGCGCGCATCAACCCTTCCGCGCGAGAACCCATCAGCGAACTTCACCGCTGCGAGCCGTACGTTTATGCCCAGATGATTGCCGGACGCGATGCTCCTACGCACGGTGAGGCAAAGAACTCCTGGCTGACGGGAACTGCGGCCTGGAATTACTACGCCGTCACGCAGTGGATCCTGGGCATTCGCCCGACTTTTGAAGGGTTGGAGATTCGACCCGTCGTGCCCAAGGGCTGGCGGGGATTCAAGGCCACCCGTTTATTCCGAGGCGTGACTTACAACATTGCCGTGACGCGCGAAGGGGAAGGCAATCAGGTGGCTCTGAAGGTTGACGGCGAGCCCTGGGAGGGCACGGTTGTGCCAGCGCCCGTGGAAGGACAGCGCGAAGTCAGGGTGGAGGTCACGTTGAAGTAGTGGGGGGTTACGCGCCATTTCGTCGTTGCAGCGGCGAGTGCACCTTGCCATGTGGGGCGTGATCTCGCCGCAGTGGAGTAGAATGATTCGCATGCTTCGCGCCAAACGCCTCTTGATGGTTTTGGCTCTGGCCACACTGTTCGCTCGCTGCGCGGCTGCGCAGGGGTCTAATTACAATGTTGTCCTGATTACGCTCGACACGCTTCGTGCCGATCACCTGCGGTGCTACGGATACGACGCGATCGAGACGCCGAATATCGATCGGATTGGCGCGCAGGGCGCTCGTTTCACGCAGGCTTTTACGCCCGTGCCCATCACTCTGCCGGCGCACACCTCTCTCCTTACCGGAATGTACCCGCCCGCAACCGGGGTGCACGATTTCGTGGGCAATCAAGTGGCATCGGGCACCGCCACGCTGGCCCGAATTCTGCACGATCACGGTTACTCGACCGCCGCTTTTCTTGGCGCGCCGGTGCTGGATTCGCGTTTCGGCCTGAACCAGGGCTTTGACACTTACTTCGACCATTTTAAACTGGCGGACGCCGAAGAAGTGCACTTGGATGCCATGAAGCGCCCAGGCGACAAAGTGGTGGACGAGGCGCAGCGTTGGCTGAACCGCCATCCTCACCTACCTCTGTTTCTGTGGGTTCACCTCTACGATGCCCACAACCCTTACCGTCCCCCGACGCCCTATGCGGAGCGCTACCGCGGCCGTCCCTACGACGGGGAAATCGCTTTTGCCGACGCCCAGATCGGCCGGCTCATGACTGCGCTGACGCATGCGGGACTGCTGGAAAAGTCTGTGGTGGTGGTGGTGAGCGATCACGGAGAAAGCCTCGGGGAGCACGGCGAGAAAACGCACGGATTCTTTGTTTATAACTCGACCCTGCATGTCGTCTGCATCATCGAGGTCCCGGGCGACGCACCGCGAGTGGTTCCGGACGAGGTCTCGCTGGTGGATGTGATGCCCACGGTGTTGCAGGCGCTCGGAATCCCCATCCCGGCCGGCGTGCAGGGACGAAGTTTGCTGAGCCTGGTGGCGGGCCGCGCCGGCGAAGGCGCTTCGAATCTTTATGCGGAGAGTTATCCTCCCCTGCTTCACTTCGGGTGGAACTCCTTGCGCAGCGTCCAAGCCCGCGGCTGGAAGTACATCGAGACGACGCGTCCTGAACTCTACGACACGCATACCGACCCGAAGGAGTTGAACAACCTCGTTTCTGCCCGCCCGGATTTGGCTCAGGACATGAGAAACCGCCTGCGCAAGCTGGTCAGCCGCTACACGCCTTCGACCAGCGGACCGGCCAGCGAGAATGCGCCGGCTGATCCTGCGCTGATGAAGAGCCTGCGCTCCCTGGGATACTTGGCAGTCTCTACGGGAACTTTCGCGGACGCGAGGGGGAGGACTCTGCCCGACCCCAAGGATCACATACAGGATTATGAACTGGTCTCCGCGGCGCTCATCGACGAGGAGCAAAGGCACTACGCGGAGTCTCTCCGCAAACTCCAGCAGGCGGAAAAGGCCGGAACTCATTCAGGCACCATCCGTTTTTTCATGGCGGGTGAGTACTTTCATTTGAACGACTTTCCCCATGCCGCCGAGTATTACCAGTCGGCGCTGGAATTGGACCCCAAGAACTCCGTCGCCGCGTATTACCTGGGTGTTTCGCGATTGGAGACGGGCGATTTGGAAGCCGCGGAGCGCGCCTTCCAGCGAACGCTCGAACTCGATCCGAAGAGCTTCTCGGCGGCTTTTAATCTGGGAGTCGTATATTCCCGCCGCCAACAAGCGCAGCCCGCCATCCAGGCTTTCCAACAAGCGATCACAATCCTTCCTAATTACGCTGAGGCGCATGAAGCGTTGGGAGAACTCTACCTCTATCTGAACCGCCCGCAAGATGCGGCGCGCGAACTGGAAAGAGCCGTGGCAATTGCTCCTCATATGGGCAAGGCGCATTCCGTGTTGGCGCAGGCCTATTCGGCATTGGGGCTTCAAGAGAAGGCTCAACAAGAGAAGGACCGGGCAAAAGTGCCCTGACTCCTCGAGGCGGCGTAACTTGTTGAGCGGCAAGGCGTTAGAGTGGAGATGGGGGTATCTTGTTATAAATAGGTCTACGGCGTGCGAGGAAAACTCATAGTAAATGCCAAAATGTCTTTTTCTACATAATTCTTCTTGACATCGCTCAGGAAAAGCATTAGTTTCCCCCTGTTAGTTGATTACCAGCCCGAAACAGAATGAGGGTTGGAGTAAGAAATGACGCGGATTTTTATCCGGTCTTAGCTTGTGTCGAAGCCCTATCATCCTCGCAAACACGGAATGATTGACCTGTTCTCCTTTCAAGCGTCGGCGTACTTCACGGAGGTATTTAAATGGCTAAAAACTTGTAAGGGCCAGAAGGCGCAGGCGTGCGCTTTGTTGGCTGTTGCCTTCGGTCTTGCTAGTGGGCCTTAGCATCTTTCATTCATCCTTGGCTTGGGGTCAAGTCACTTCAGGTTCAATCACCGGCGTGGTAACCGACCCCACAGGGGCTGTGATCCCGGGCGCCAAGGTTGTGGTGACGGATGCGGGCAAGGGCTACGACTATCCCGCGACGTCAGACGCCGTGGGACGGTTCCTTGTGACGAACCTCTCCCCCGGCACCTACATTGTTAGTGTAGAGGCGAGGGGGTTTAGAACTTCCAAGCAGGAGGGCATTACCCTCGACGTCGGCTCAAGAGTCGCGGTGGATGTCCACCTGGAACTCGGAACCACGGCTCAGGCGGTGGAAGTGACGGGCGCTGCGCCGGTCCTCTCCACTCAAGACGCGGTGACCGGGCAGGAAGTGGACCGAGCTTTGATCAACGATCTTCCCCTTGTTGATCGGGACGTCCTCGACTTGGCGTTTCTGGCTCCCGGCGTTATTCAGGTGCCGGGCGCCACCTATGGCCTGGGCACCGGCCTCAACTTTGTGTCCAACGGGGGCCGCAACGACACTGCGGAAATCCTGGTGGACGGCATTGCAGCAACCAGCTACGAGCCGAACACCAACATCAATACGATCCTCTACGAGCCTTCCGTAGAAGCCGTGCAGGAATTCAAGATCATGCAGAACAACTATTCGGCGGAGGAAGGCTTCTCCGGCAATACCTACATCAACATGGTGCTGCGATCGGGGACAAATAACTTCCACGGCGACGTTTATGAATTCGTGCGCAATAACAAGCTGGACTCCAACAACTGGTTCAGCAACGCCTCCGGCGGTAAGATTGCCCCCCTGCGCCGCAACCAGTTTGGCGGCACCATCGGCGGACCCATTAAGAAGGACAAGACCTTCTTCTTCTTCGATTACGACGGCACGCGCGAGCAGTACGGGCGCACTGCCAACTGGGGTGTTCCCAGCACGGCGGAACGAGCCGGAGACTTTAGCGAGATATGTGGCGGGGACGGGCCCAACGGGCCCGCGCCGGGCGCCTCTTTCGACGCCAACGGCATGTGTTCAGATCCGAACGGCCAGCTTTGGGATCCCTATTCAGGATACCTCGCAAGCGGAATTACCCAAGATCCCGTAACGGGTGCGACAATCGACGCTTACTCGGGACGCGCCCTCCAGAAATTCATTCCCTTCAACAATCTGGTCAACTACATCAGTCCAGGCAATCCCGGTCTCAATGGCACGGCTTTCCAGCTTCAGCCCGTGGCCGGCAACTTGATGGACCCTGTTGCCTCCAAGATGATCCAGTATTACCCCCAGCCCAACGTGGCTGTCGGGACATCCGCTTACAACCCATATAACAACTGGACCGGCTCCGGTGTGGGGGTCAGCGCCGGGAACCAGTTCGACATCCGGATCGACCAACGCTTCACAGACAAGACCTCTCTTAACGCTCGCTACTCGCACGGCTGGGGTCACTGGGACGACTGGAACTGCTTCGGGAATTTCCTGGATTCCTGCTCGCAAGGTCCTGGCATTTCGGCCACACGAGCGTTCGCCCTCAGCATCGATCACACGTTTAGTCCCAATACCATTCTGAACGTGTCGGCGGGCTTCAGCCGCGGCATCCCGTTTACCCAGGGAAGTGCGAAGGACTTCCCGAAAATCAATCCCCTGAAGACCCTCGGTCTCCCTGATTACCTCGCCACGGATAACGGACCCATTGCCGGGCCGAGCGTGTACATCTACGGCGGATATTCGACTTCGAGCGGGTACGGGATCGGGGTCCAGTCCTGGTCGGTGTATAAGAATGGCAACCAGGTCTACCACTTGCTCTCCACGCTCACTCACATGCGGGGCAAGCACGAAATCAAGTTCGGCGGTGAATGGCGCGTAAACCGGATGAACTGGTTCCAGGACGGGACTCCGGGAGGGCTGGAGATTTACGACTTCATGGATACCGCCCAGTACCTCCACAACCCTGATGACACGACTATGGCGGGAATCGGCGGCGATGCTATGGCCAGCTTCCTCATCGGGGTAGGAAATCCCGGCCAGTGGGGCCAGTACGAAATCTCTCCCCATTTCAGCACCCAGAATCTCCGCTACGGCACCTTCGTCCAGGACAACTGGCGCGCCACCAGCAAGCTGACCGTCAACGCCGGACTGCGCTATGACCTGGAGTTTCCCCGTACCGAGCGCTACAACCGCGGGTCCTGGTTCGATCCCACGTTACCCATTCCCATTCAGCCCGACATGGGTGCTCTCGCGGAGGCCCCGCGCACTTCGGACGCCCAGTCGTGGCCTTCGATCCTTCCTACGCCAAACCTCTCGAACCCAACGGGTGGGCTGGTCTACATGCACGCGGGTGAGCGACATCCCGTGGATACGTACTACAAGGATTTTGGGCCGCGCCTCGGCCTTTCCTACCGGCTCCGCGACAAACTCGTACTTCGCTCCGGATATGGCCTGTTCTACAACCCCACAGAATTCGGCACCACGGGCGCGGGACCGTTTGGGAACGAAGGATTCGATGCGTCCACGAACTGGCTCACCACCAGGAACAGTGATAACGTGACGCCTTGGGGACGCCTCAGCGACCCGTTCCCGGATGGGTTGCTGTACCCCACAGGCCCGTCGCAGGGGCCTCTGACCCACCTCGGCCTTAGCGTTAATGAACCGCTTCGTAATGAGAACATTCCGCCCTACACACAAACCTGGAGCGGAGGCTTGCAGTACGAACTTCCGGGGAACTGGCTCGTCGAGGCAAACTACGTGGGCACCAAGGGAACACATCTCTATTACCTTGGGGCCGGCAACCAGCAGTACTTCGGGCCCTGGATCGAAAAGGAAGCCACCGATCCGGCCCTGGTAACGGCACTGGGTGCGCAAGTTAACAATCCTTACTATGGGGTTATCAACTCGCCGGGTTGCGGAATTTGCGGCCCCACGATTACGGCCGACAACCTGATCAGGCCGTACCCGCAGTTCAGCGGCGTCAGTATTTCCATGCCCCCTTGGGCGAACTCCATCTACAACGCCATGCAGTTGAAGGTGGAGAAGCGCCTGTCGAAGGGGCTGGACATGCTCATCACGTACACTAATTCCAAGTCCATTGACGACGCGTCCATCGGCACGTATACGAGTTGGATCGGCGGGTTTGAGAAGCACAGAGACCCCAACAACTTGAAGCTGGAACGCTCGCTTTCCGAATGGGACATCCCACAAGTATTTCAAATCGCCTACCTCTGGCAGCTTCCCTTCGGAAGGGGCAGGAAAATCGGCTCTACTTGGAATCCCGTCATCAACGCGATTCTGGGCGGCTGGCAGACCAACGGCATGTGGCGGTTCGACAACGGCCAGCCCATTGCCCTCGGCGACAGCGGCGATACTGCCCCGGACAGCTACGGAGGCGGGTCGCCCAACGTAAGCGGCAGGCTGAAGGTCAACCCCAAGTCGCAGTGGTTCGCAAACGGCTACTTTGCGAACGCCAGCCAAGTGCTGTCGGTGCCTCCCAATTTCACCATCGGCACGGCGCCGCGCATGGAGCCTAACGTGCGTGTGCCGGGAACCAAGAACACAACGCTTTCTCTGTTCAAGGACTTCTCCTTGAACAAGCTGCGTGAAGGTTCCAAGCTGCAATTCCGGGCGGAAGCCTTCAACGCCCTCAACCATCCGCAATTCGGCAATATCAACACAACCTGGAACACGGGCAACTTCGGGGATGTTCAGAGCCAGGTTAATGTACCTCGTCAAATCCAGGTGGCGCTGAAGCTCATTTTCTGAGGCAGTCTGGTTTTGATTATCAAAGGAGGGGCCTCTCGCCCCTCCTTTTTTTTGCTCAGCCTCTTCGCGTCTCTGCGGTGGGGCTTAACCGCGGAGGCGCTGAGGCGCTGAGGATAAAGATTCTCTGCGTCTCCGCGTCTCTGCGGTAAAATTACAGCGATGTTCAATCGTACTCTTACGGTCGTTTGCATCTTAGCTTTTTCGGTGTCCCTGTTGGCGGGGCAGGATGCGGAAGTGCCGCGGAGTGTTCTACAGAAAGCTGCTGAGGATTTCCAGGCAGGCAAGGTCAGCGAATCCGAGCAGGCGTTGCGCGCGGCACTCGTTCGAGCTCCTCACGATCCCGCAGCTCTAGGCCTGCTGGGTGTGGTTCTGGACGCGCAGAACCGGTTCGACGAGGCGGAGAAGGCTTATAAGCAGGCCTTGGCGCTGAACCCTCGGTCTCCCGCACTTCTGAACAACCTCGGGAATCACTACATGTCGATGGGCGAGACCGAGCCGGCGCGCGCGGCCTTCTTGAAAGTGTTGGCCGTCGAGCCTCGCCATGCAAACGCCAATCTGCAACTGGCCGAGCTTGCGATTGCTGCAAAGCAA
>CAWJHY010000086.1:0-29324 GCA_963842495.1 uncultured Acidobacteriota bacterium | reverse complement strand
GAGGTTACCACTTCATGCGATATCTGGTGCTGCGGCAGCGAGTTTAGGGCACCAAATCGTCTTTTGCATTCTGCGCGCTCTGGACCGAGATTGCAACCCTTCGGTGAAAGTCTGGAACTCGGCGGGGATTTGTTGTATAAAAACGGAGGGTGGCTTTATCTCGCGAAGGGCTGAGAATCTGAGAAGCAAGGGCTGCTCCTTGGCTGCAAGAAGGAGGCTGGCGGACCGCAAGGCGGGCGCTTCAACGCGGAAACCATGCAACTTCGAAGGGATCCCATTACTCAGAGTTGGGTGAATCTGGAGGACGAGGGTGAGGACCACGTCCGCCACGAAGACGCTCCATGCCCTCTTTGTCCGGGGCAGGTGAGTGAGGCTGCGCAAACTCTGTACGAATACCCGGGCGGAGGATCAAGCTGGCAAGTCCGGGTGACACCTCATCCCCATCCCATCTACCGCATCGAGGGGGACCCGCAGCGCCGCGCGGAGGGCATCTACGACAAGATGCGCAGCCTGGGGGCGCATGAAATTGTCGTGGAGAATCCCGACCACGATGTGCAACTCTCACGCCTGTCCGACGAAAATGTGGCCCAAGTTCTGCGCGCTTATCTCGCCAGGATGAACGATTTGAAGAGGGATCGGCGTTTCAGGTACGTAACCGTGTTCCGCAACCATGGCGCGACGGCGGGCGGGGAATTTGACCACCCGCACTCCGAGGTTACCGCGACGCCCTTCATTCCGCGACGCGTGGGCTACGAACTCCGTTCCTCCTCGCGCTATTTCGCGATGAAGGAACGGTGCCTGATTTGCGATATTGCGGAGCAGGAAATCTCGCAAAACATACGGATGGTTGAGCAGCTCGGCCGTTTTGTTGCGTTTTGCCCCTTTGCCGCCCGCGTGCCCTATGAGACCTGGTTGCTTTCCGCCCGGCATCACTGCGCCTTTGAGGAGGATCTGACCGTCTGGGACGACCAGCTTCAATTCGCGCGCTTGCTGAAATCGGTTCTGAAGCGGCTGGAAGCCGTCAGCCCCACCTACCACCTGGTGCTGCACAGCTCTCCGAATGTTAACGCGAAATTTGAGAGGAGCGACATCTGGCGGACTTTGGCAGATGACTACCATTGGCATGTGGAAATCCTTCCGGTTATACCCTCCAAAGCGAAGTCCTACGCCCTTAAAGAGGTCTATTACAATTCTTTGCTTCCGGAAGCGGCGGCAGAGACTCTGAGGAACGCCTAGGGCAACAAAAACTGCGGCGAGCTGTTACCTTTGGCCGGAAAATGCATTTAGAGTGTTGAGGGAACAAGGTGGAGCGAGGACAGCGAAGCCCCCGCTCCTCCAGAGCAAAGCGGCAATTCGTGAGAGGCGACCCATGGTGGAAGGGAAATTACGTTTAACCATGCCGGAGGGGGAAGGAATGCAGTTCATCGCAGAGTCAGGCTCAGGTCACGCCATCGTCGTGGACGACGCGAAAGGCCACACGGGGCCCAAACCGATCGAATTGGCGCTTCTGGCGCTCGGGGCCTGCACGGGTTTTGACGTGATCAGCATTCTCCGCAAAAAGCGCCAGACGGTCACCCGCTACGAAATCGAGTTGCTTGCGGAGCAGAACCCGGCGCCTCCCTCTTACCTCACTCGGGTTGAAATCAAGCATCGGCTTCGAGGGCAAATCGCTCCTGAAGCCGTTCAAAGAGCTATCTATCTCTCGGAGACGAAGTACTGCGCCGTGGGAGCGATGATTTCGAAGACGGCAAAGATCGAGGCTACTTTTGAGATTCTTCCGTCAACGCCCGCAGCCTGACGCAGGTTCCATGGCAGCAGTTGGACGTGGAAGCGGCAAAACCAGCCGCCAAGAGATCCCCTGTAGTTGGGGCTATGCAAGCGAAGAGGACAAGTGAAAACTCGTTTGGGTCGCGGCTGCCAGGCCGTCTCGCGCCAATGCGCCCCGGCGCAAAGGCCTGAAAAACACCCCGTAAATAGGTTAAAATGGATTTCGCTTCCCGTGACCACACTGCTTCGTGCAGAGTCGGCGACCGAGGACTAAGGGCTTAAGCGCACTATTAAAAGGAGCGAGGCGGAATGGAAAAGGAAACGATAAGCATAGTCGACAACCGAACTGGAAAGTCCTGTGAAGCGCCACTTTTTAAGGGCACGCTGCGGGCCATGGACCTGCGTCAGTTCAAGACTCAGGCCGATGACTTCGGAATGATGACCTACGATCCTGCATTCATGAATACTGCGGCCTGTCAAAGCGCCGTGACCTTCATCGACGGCGATAAGGGTATTCTCCGTTATCGCGGTTATCCGATCGAACAGCTTGCCGAGCACTGCACGTTTCTGGAGGTTGCCTATCTTATCCTGTTTGGTGAACTTCCGACGGCCGCTCAATTAGCCGAGTGGACGAACAAGATCACTCACCACACCATGCTGATCGAGACCACCAAGAAATTCCTTGAGGGCTTTCGCTATGACGCCCACCCCATGGGGATGTTCGTCAGTTCCGTCGCGGCGCTTTCCACAATTTATCCGGAGGCCCGCAATGTGCGCGATCCCGAGGTTCGGGCCTTACAGACTCAGCGGCTGATCGGGAAGGTGCCGACCATTGCCGCCTACACTTACCGACACAGCCTCGGCTATCCCTACATCTATCCGGACAATGACCTCAGCTATACCGAAAATTTCATGAACATGCTGTGGAAGATGGTCGAGCCGAAGTATCACGCCAATCCAGTCTTGTCGAAGGCTCTGGATATCCTGTTTATTCTGCATGCCGATCACGAACAGAATTGCAGCACTAACGTCATGCGCGCCGTCGGCAGCGCCGAAGCGGATCCGTATGTTTGCACGGCTGCCGCGGCGGCCGCTCTTTCCGGACCTCTGCATGGCGGCGCCAATGAAGAGGTGCTGAGGATGCTGGATGAGATTGGGTCCAAGGACAACGTCCCCGGCTATATTGAGCGCGTTAAAACCGGACGCATAAAGCTGATGGGATTCGGCCACCGTATTTACAAGAATTACGATCCGCGCGCCAACATTATCAAATGGGCTGCCGATCGGGTCTTCGAGATTACGGGGCGGAACCCCAAACTTGAAATCGCGCTCGAACTCGAGCGCATCGCCTTGCAGGACGACTACTTTGTAAAACGCAAGCTCTATCCCAATGTGGACTTCTACTCTGGCGTCATCTACCAGGCGTTGGGCTTCCAACCGGAGATGTTCACGGTTCTCTTTGCCATCCCGCGCACGGTCGGTTGGCTCGCCCAGTGGGAAGAGATGCTGCGAGACCCGGAGCAGAAGATTGCGCGCCCGCGCCAGATTTACACCGGCCACGAATGCCGGGACTGGGTGCCCGTCGAAAAACGTACCGCGCCGTCCACTGCCGCCGCGTGAGCGCAGTCTGGAAAGATGGCGCGGCGGTCTCGGCCGATGTCGGGGAGCGTCCCGCCAACGCGGAGCGCCGCAAAATGAGTGAGAGTATGCAAAGCCTCTTGATTTACGTTCTCTTTCTGGTGGCCTGGTTTCTGATCCTGCCACGAATCCCCGGGATCTCCCGGTTTACCTGAGCGGGTCGCAGGAAAGCCCCGGAGGGGCAACCTGACCACACCATCTGTGAGATCAAACCTAAGGAGTGAGCACGGTCTGCCATGCCCATCTTCGAGTATGCGTGTCCCCACTGCGGACATGTTTTTGAGAAACTCGTATTGACACGCCATCCAGAGGCGCCGGAGTGCCCGCATTGCGGGTGGAAGCAGGTGGAGCAGAAGTTCTCGACCTTCGCCACGGCCGGTGCCGCAAGCAGGGTAGCCTCGGGAGCTTGCGCCCCGGCGGGCGGCGGTTGAAGCTTGCGTTAGGGAAGCAGGCTGCTTCCCGGGTTGCGAACCCCGCCGAACGACCTCTTAGGCCAGCGCTACGATAGTTTCGCTGCCGCACTCCAAGTACAGGCCCTTCCCCCTTGTACACGAGTTTCCGACGGCGGTCCTCTGTAGCCGACTTTTTGTCATTTGCCCAGTTCGGCCTTCTGGCTCGGAAGCCTTGACTTCGTTTCCGCAAATTGTGCTGTTTTTGCTCCTTTCAGCCCTAATTTGGGCAAGAATATACTTGACAACTCCGCGGACAAAAGGTAGGTTTTGAAGGCGTGACAGGCTTAGTCAGACGGGCTTTTTGGACCGCTTCTTACGTTCTTTGTCCCGCTTTAGCCTTGTCTCTTCTTTTAGCAGTTCGGTCTTAGAGACATTCAGCACGCTACGAAATGCTCGGTCAAGGCGTTCGGCGGAACTCCCATTTGGAGGTTGATGCTCTTGTTTCATTTCGGCTAGTCCCCTCTCACAATAACCCAATCCTTGTCTAGTCGATACATCCAGAATTTGAAGGCGTTCCAGACACTTCTGAAAAGACAAGGTTTCACTATTGCGGTCCACCAGCTTCGCTTTAGAACCATTGCCACCCTTCCGTACTGGTTGGCTGCTACTGACATTTCTCCTTCTATGTCCACAAGGTTTCGATGAAGAATATCCTCCATGTCTCCAAGCTTGCTTAGCCAACCAATTCCTAAAAGATGCTGCCTCGCCATGTGTGTAACCCCTTGATCGTTAGCGTATAAAGCGACTTTCTGATACCCAAGTTCAAATGAATCGTTCAGTCCACATGGCTTATATCCTAACAACGAGAACCGTGGCAGAAAGTGATCTATAGTTGCAACTTCAGCAGGATCGGCAAGCGGCAATCCTTTGGGCCAAGCGTAGTCCTTCGCTGGCCAGGATTGACGATCAGTGAAACCCTCCGCCCACGCTATACATTGGTAGCCATCATCAGCAGGACTCTTGATGGCCAACGTATTGAAAGGTATACGAGGAAACTTGAGAAGAAACACTGCCCTGATTTCGTCAATATTTCTGTATAGGCGTGCCATACCTAGATAAAATTGTGCTGGTGACCCCAATTGACCCAAGCGGAAATCATCTTGTCTATCCTGCCTGCGTCCGATGGCGTGATTGGATTATCCTGAGTCAGGTAACTTAGCGCCCAAAACCATTTGCTCCTATTCTTCTGAAGGTCTAATAGCAGAAGTCGGATAATCTCGCGCTTATTCTCTAATGCCATTCCAAGTATGGCTTGATAGCTTGGATGGGCCATTATTTGCGCTGGGGACGAAAGGTGCTGAGTTTCCCGTGCCCACTTTTCTGCCTGAATGCGGAATCTCTCCGCCAGGGGAATCTCCATCACGTCTATAACACGGGCGCTGCGAGCTTCCCCTGCAAACTCAGAGGAAGGAAACTCCCAGGGCTCAGCCAAATCCTCTTTGTGCTCGGGCGGTTCCCAGCGGTGGACACGAGGAAACCAATCGCCTTCAAAGACCGGAGCCTTACTTCGATAGCAATCATCCATGTTCGTCTCCACTAGGAGCCCATATACGGGGCCTTGTTCACCGAATTTCGGATCGCGTCCGCCTTTTGTTCGGCACGCTCAACTATTTTGTGAAGCGTCTTTAGGTCCTCGGCGTCAAGAGAAACATAGAAGTTGAAACGTCTATTTGTGCCCGGTTGATGGTAAGACAGTCTGAGGTGGTGGACGATTACCATTCCCTTTGGACCCTCTGGAATAGTGGGTCCAAAAACTGGTCGCAGATCGGTAAATATACGAGCATCGCAGAATGTTCTCTCGTCGCTCGTCTGCAAATCGTAAGCCTTTGAAAGTGCGCCTACGCTATCGACACTCAGTAACTTTACCAAAACTCCTTTCGAGCGGATTCGTTCGTCGGGAGTCAATGTCCCTTGATCTGATGCTTGCCGCTCCGCAGCAAAACATACAGCCTCCGCGAATTCTTCCGTTGGTAACTCTCGCGTAGACTTGACGATATAGAGCGACAGTAGAGCCTCCATGATTTCTGGATCTGACACTGCCCGAGACATCCTTGATCTAATATCATTTGGAGGAACGGTGGACTGACCTTCTCGCTCCAGGCTCGACCGGATCTCGTCTACAGTCTTGTCGTCTAGCCTGAGAAGTCTGTGTACAGTGCCTAGGTATCTGTCAGGGATTTCCAGCGTAGCCATACGCCCCCCTAGCTCTTATCTTACAATAAGATCGGTAAGGTTACTCGGAAATTCTCTGGATGTCAATTGTGAGCTTTACGGCTTCCTCTTGAGGGCTTGCGATAAGGGAACTGTCACGGCTCGACAGCTTCCTTACCGGTCAGCGTGTTGTAAGTTAGGCGTTTCCCTACAATTTGGCCAACAGCAAGGCTGAAACGCTCTCCGTCGTTCATATCCTTGCGATTATTATATCTGAACATTTGCTCATCAAGGTAACGCGCAAGGTGAAACGGCTCAACGCTCACATAGGTACCCTTGATTCCACGCTTCAGAAGGCTCCAGAAGTTTTCCAGGCCGTTGGTGTGAACCCGACCCTTGACGTATTCAACCGCGTGGTCCACAACCTGATGCGCGAAATAATTCTCCAGCCCTTCGTAGGAAGCCAGCGCGTCGGTGTACACCGCAGCGCCCGGCGTGATTTGATCGTGCACCATTGCGTGCAGGGTCTTCTTCTTCCGGTTGGGAATTAGTTCGGCTCTTACCTCTCCACCACGCCGAAGGAATCCGAGAACGGCAGCCTTGTCCTTTACACCCGTTGCGGTGATTTTCTCTTGCCTCTTATCCAAATGCATGTTCCGTGCCTTGCCTCCGATGAATGTCTCGTCAACTTCGACTTCACCGTTCAGCTTTTCAAACGAACCCATTCGCAGAGCAAGGCGAATTCGATGGTCCATGAACCACGCGGTTTTTTGCGTCACTCCAATGGCGCGGTGAACTTCGTAAGAACTGACTCCGTTCTTGCAGTTCACAACCTGCCACATTGCGCAGAGCCACTTGTCCAACCCGAGCGGCGAGTCCTCGAAGATCGTCCCGGTCTTTACGGTAAACTGGCGTTTGTCGTGATGGCTGTTGCACTGCCAGCGGTTGTGCTTCTCTGAAAATTTCACCTTGATGCTTCCGCAGGTCGGGCAGGCTACACCGTTAGGCCAGCGCCGAGCTACCACGTATTCACGGCAGTTGACGGGACTCGAGAAGTAAGCGATTGCCTCTTGAAGTGTGTTGAGTTCTTGTTCCATGATTAAATCTTAGCAGAACGAAGTGGAGTTGTCAAGTATATTTTTGCCCTAATTTGTGCAAATTGGCGCGCAAAACGCGCATAATTTGCAGCACTCAAAAAAGTGATGTCCTTTGTTTTCAAGTACTCCTTAGCTTCGTTCCCACTATTCTTCATTTTTTGTAGTTCCCTGCATTCCCCCCAGCCGGGACCGTTCCGCTTTGCCATGCGCCTCGGCACGCCCCGGAGCTCTCTTACGACAATGTGTCCACAATATGACCACCATGGTAGGCTATCACAGGTTCACGAGGTTGTCAAGCGGAAAATGCAAAAAAGTGACATGTATCAGACCTACCGGCAACTATCTGAGTGGGACTTCCACCCAGTGGCGGTCCGCGGTCGAATCCGGTCCCGGCCAGCGGGAAGTGGCTCAATTTGAATTCGTAGCGGCGAGTTTACCTCGCCAAATGGCGGCGTAAAGCCGCCTCTACTTCAAACTGAGACACTACCGGCCAACGCACCTGTTTTGTCAAAGGGCGCCGGATGGAGTATGCTATTCGACTTTCGTCACCAATTCTTCCGAAGGCGGAGCGATGAGCGAACCTCTCGAGCAAGCTTCCAGTTCAGCGCCGGCCGGCGCGCCGCAGCCGCAATTGCAGCGGCGGCTTGGCATCCTGAACGCCACCTCCATCAACATGTCGAACATGATCGGCATTGGGCCGTTCATCACGGTCCCGCCCATTCTTGCCACGATGGGCGGGCCGCAAGCGCTGATCAGTTGGTTTGTGGGCGCTTTGCTCGCCATTTGCGACGGGTTGGTTGTTTCCGAGTTGGGCGCCGCCTTGCCCGGCTCGGGGGGACCGTATGTGTTCCTGCGCGACAGCTTCGGCCGGGAGCGCTGGGGCAAGCTGATGGCCTGGATGTTCATCTGGCAGTTTCTGTTTTCGGGCACGCTGGAAATCGCCTCGGGGAGCATCGGCATGGTGCAATACCTGAGTTTCCTCTGGAAGGACCTGGCATTACATCCATGGCGCATCAAGTTCCTGGCGGCCGCGATTTCGGCTTTGGTGATGCTTTCCTTGTACCGGAAGATTCAGGACATCGCGCGGCTGATGATGATTCTCTGGATCACCACCCTGGTGACCACCGGGTGGGTGATCGTGTCGGGCCTGGCGCGCATGAACCCGCACCTGGCCTTCGATTTCCCTCCCCACGCGTTCGCGATGAATTGGGCGTTTCTGCTGGGGCTGGGCAATGGCACGGTGCTGGTGATTTACAACTACCTCGGATACAACCAAGTCTGCTACCTGGGTGGGGAAGTAAAACGGCCGGAGCGAACCATTCCTTACGCCGTTATTCTCTCCATCTTGGGCGTGACCGTCATCGACTTCCTTCTCTCCTTCAGTTTCGTTTCGGTCGTTCCGTGGCGGGAGATGGTGAAGGAGGGATCGCTGGCTTACAACGCCGTGGCTTCGGTCTTCATGGGAAGAATCTACGGCCCATGGGCGGCCTACGGAATTTCGGCGATGGTGCTTTTCACGGCCTTTGCCTCCGTCTTTGCGCTGATGCTGGGCTACTCGAGAGTGCCCTACGCCGCCGCGCAGGATGGCGCCTTCTTCCGCTATTTCGGAGTGCTGCACCGCAAAGGCGAATTTCCCCATCGCTCGCTCGTCCTGGTGGGATCGCTTTGCATCATCGCCAGCTTCTTCGGCTTGGTGCAGATCATCACGGCATTGATCCTGGCTCGAGTCCTGGTGGTTTTCATCGGCCAGATCACCGGCTTGTTCATCATGCGCAGGTACCGGCATGAAATAAAGCTGCCGTTCAAGATGTGGCTTTATCCTCTGCCCGCCATACTGGCCTTAACCGGTTGGTTATATGTGTTCGTCAGCCCTTTAGGCCAGCCAGGGGGATCGAGCTTCATGCTCTACGCCTTCGGGACGATCATCCTGGGCTTGATCGCCTTCCTCGCCTTATCCGCCAAGAAACGCGAGTGGCCGTTTGCCGCGCGGTCGTAGCGTGGGCGTCTGATTTGCAGTGGGGGGAGCGTCCCCCCGCCACGCGCGGGCAGAGCCTGTCCTGAGCGTAGCGAAGCAATGCCCCGCGCCAAGGCGGGCGAGACGCCCGCCCCACATCTGCATTCTTTTGGTATAATGGGGCCATAGTGTGGAAGGGCTGTTTTTCTCGGCGTACATGTACGCGGGAACGCGTAAACAGGGGGAGGTATTCCTCTGACTTATGGGGGTATTTTCAGGAATTTTATGGCAACCACGCATGTTGAGTTGAAAGAAAGCGAAGTATCGGCGGAGCCGAAGAGGATCATCAATGACCTCAGCATTCAGGTCGCAACCGTCAACGGATCCGGCAGCCAAACGGCGAACACGGTTCTGTTGAGGGCTATTTTCCAAATGGGTATTCCCGTCTCCGGCAAAAACCTCTTTCCATCGAATATTGCAGGACTGCCCACTTGGTTCACGATTCGCGCTTCCAAAGACGGCTACGTTGCCCGCCGCCAGGACAGCGAGTATCTGGTGGCGATGAACCCCGAGAGCGGCGATGAAGACGTACTGACGCTGAAGCCGGGGGCCGTCTGCGTATACGACGAGCGCCTGAACCTGAAGCGTCTTCGTGAGGATGTGATCTTTTACCCGGTACCGTTTGACCAGCTTGTGGCGCCTGTGTGCCCTGACGCCCGGCTGCGCAAATTAGTACGGAACATGATTTACGACGGCGTGCTGGCCCGGCTGCTGGGTATTGACATGGAAGAGATCCAGGTTGGCCTGCGCAAACAGTTCCGGAAGAAGGCCAAGGCGGTAGACCTGAATTTCAATGCCGCCATGGCCGGCTACGACTACGCCGCGAAGAACTTCCAGAAGAAGGATCCCTTCTACCTCGAGCGCATGGACGCGACACGCGGGAAGATCATCATCGACGGCAACTCGGCTTGCGCGCTGGGAGCCATGTTCGCCGGGGTCACCGTCGTAACCTGGTATCCCATCACCCCTTCTTCTTCAGTCTGCGAAACATTAATCGAGTACATGAAGCGCTACCGGATCGACAAAGAAACCGGGAAAGCCACGTTCGCCATAGTTCAGGCTGAAGACGAGTTGGCTGCGGTCGGCATGGTGATGGGCGCGGGCTGGGCGGGAGCGCGGGCCATGACCGCCACTTCCGGTCCCGGTATTTCCCTCATGTCGGAGTTCACGGGCTTTGGCTACTATGCAGAAATTCCCGCGGTCATCTTCGACATCCAGCGCGTCGGACCTTCGACCGGGTTGCCGACGCGGACGGCGCAGGGGGACATGCTGAAGAATGCGGTCCTCTCCCACGGCGATACCAGGCACATCATGCTGATTCCGTGCTCGGTCGAGGAGTGCTTCACACTGGCGATCGAGGCCTTCGACCTGGCGGAAGAATTCCAGACTCCCGTGTTCGTGATGAGCGACCTCGATCTGGGGATGAACAACTGGATGGCTGATCCCTTCCCTTACCCGGAAAAGCCCATAGCGCGCGGCAAGGTGCTGAACGCTGAAGACGTCCGGCGCCTGGGCGGTTTTAGCCGCTACAAGGATGTGGATGGCGACGGGATCGGGTACCGCACCTTGCCCGGCACGCCTGAACCTCTGGCCGGTTACTTTGCCCGGGGCAGCGGCCACAACGAGAAGGCGATCTACAGCGAACGCCCCAATGATTACGTCAACAACATGGACCGCTTGGCGCGAAAGTTTGAGACGGCCCGCACCAAGGTCCCCAAGCCCGTGATCCGGGAAAGCGGCAAGGGCGAAGTGGGCATCATCGCTTACGGCACAAGCCACTGGGCGGTGGTCGAGGCCCTCGACCAACTCAAAAATGAGCAGGGCATGGAAGCCGGGTATTGCCGTTTGCGGGCTTACCCCTTCTCGAGGGAAGTGTATGACTTCATCCGCCGCCACGCTCGGGTTTATGTCGTCGACCAGAACCGCGACGCGCAGATGCTGAGCCTCTTCCGGCTCGAACTGAAACCCGAGGAGATCAACAAGCTGCGCAGCGTGAGGCACTACGATGGCTTGCCCATCGACGCGCGCAGCATCACGAACGAGATTGTTTCCCAGGAAGGACAGAACTGAAATGGCCACTGCTACAATCCCGCCGGCCTCGCCGGCTAAAGTCAACCGCCTCGGCCTCGAGGTCGCGGACTACAAAGGCAACAAGAGCACTCTCTGCGCCGGATGCGGGCATAACGCCATCTCCGAGCGCATCATCGAGGCTTGCTACGAAATGGGTATCGAGCCGCATCGGGTGGCCAAGCTTTCGGGCATCGGCTGCTCCTCGAAGAGCCCCGCCTATTTTCTGCGCACGGCGTATGGTGTGAATTCACTCCACGGACGTATGCCCTCCATCGCTACGGGCGCCATGCTGGCCAACCGGGACTTGATTGCCCTCGGGGTGAGCGGCGACGGCGATACCGCCTCGATCGGAGTCGGCCAGTTCGTGCACCTCATGCGCCGGAACATGCCCCTGATTTACATCATCGAGGATAACGGAGTTTACGGGTTGACCAAGGGCCAGTTCTCCGCCACGGCCGATATCGGCTCGAAGCTCAAGACGGGTGTGTTGAACGACCTGCCGCCTATCGACACCTGCGCGCTGGCCATCCAGCTCGGCGCCACCTATGTGGCACGTTCCTTCTCGGGCGACAAGAAGCAATTATCGGCTTTGCTGAAAGGCGCGTTGGCCCATCGCGGAACTTCGATGTTGGACGTGATTTCTCCCTGCGTGACTTTCAATGACCATGAGGGATCAACCAAGAGTTATAGCTATGTGAAGGACCACGACGAGCCTCTGGCCGATGTGAGCTTTGTGCCTTACTTCGAGGAGATTTCGGTGGATTACGATGCGGGCTCAACCATGGACATCACCATGCACGACGGCTCGCACATCCTACTGCGCAAAATCGAGGAATCTTACGACCCTACGAATAAGGTCGAAGCGCTCCGCCTGCTCACGGAATCGCATGACAAGGGGGAAGTCATCACCGGCCTCTTCTACGTGAATACCAAGCAGGAGAATTTCCTCAGCTTGCTGAATGTGGTGGACGAACCTTTGGCGACATTGCCGGAATCCAGAGTGCGCCCGCCCAAAGAAGTCCTCGACGAGGTCATGCAGGGGCTGATGTGATCAATTCCCTTCGTAGGCCCGCTTGAGACTCTCAATATCGAACTTCTTCATTTTGAGAAAAGCTGCGGTCAGGCGGGCCAATTTCTTCTCGTCTTGCCCTTTGAACATCTCATCCATAACCGTGGGCACAATCTGCCACGACAGGCCGTATTTATCTTTCAGCCAGCCGCACTGCTCCGCCGCGGGATCGGCGGAGAGTTTTCCCCAGTAATCATCGATCTCTTCCTGAGTCTCGCAATGCACCCTGAACGAGGTTGCCTCGTTGAAGGTGAAGGCATGAGTGTAGGCGCTGTCCATGGCCGCATAACGCCGGCCTTCCAGCGTGAAGACGGAGTACTTCACGGTCCCTGCCCGGTCGGGCTGTTCGCCTTCGCCGTAACGGACAATGCCGTCAATTCTCGCCTGGTGGAATACCGTGGTGTAGAACTCCATCGCTTCTTCGGCTTTTCCGCACTGCTTGCCGACGAACATGAGCATGGGCGTAATTTTCTGCTCGATGGCGCGGCCTCCAACTGACATCACCTGCCAGGATAAACCGTATTTGTCCTCTGTCCATCCGTACTTTTCGCTGAAAGGGTATTCGCCGAGCTCCATCAGGGGTCTGCCGCCTTTGGCTAGCTCTGCCCACAGCGCCTCAACCTCCTCTTTCGTGGCGCAGGCAATGAGAAATGAAACCGCTGGAGTGAACTTGAGAAACGGGCCGGCGACGAGAAGCGTCAACTCCAAGCCTGCCAGCCACACGGTAACGACCTCAACAGTTCCCGAGGGCGTGTTGTGAAGCCTCGTGGTGTTCTTGACTTCCGAGTCTTTGAAGACCGAGGTATAGAACTTGCTTACCTCGACGGCGTCCTTCTCGAACCACAGGCAGGGGGTGGTTTTCTGCGTCATGAGGATACTCCTTGGGATTCTATCTGGGGCCTTTGGTGAAACCCAGCTCTTTCCAGAACTTTTCCCAGCGCCAGATGGAGGCTTCGTAAGCAGGCAGGGGGTAGCCGAGTTGGTGAGCAAGGGCGATCACCTGGCCCCGGTGATGCGCTTCGTGGGCGAACATGTAAGCGAACATCGTCGCGCCGGCAGGCCAATCCCGCGTCCAACTCCCGCGTGAGAACCTGGCCACCCGCCGGCCCGGCTTTTCGGAAAGCGCCTCCTTGAGCATCTGAAGGCAGCTCGCCGCACTCTGCCGATGGGCTGTAGCGGCTTGTTTTAGAGTCGAACGAAAGGGATCAAGGGCAACAGGGCATTTGAGGTGAGGCGCTGAATGCTTTAGCCAAACCAAACGGCTGTTGTGCAGATGGGCAAAGATGGCGGCGATGGTGCGGCCTCCGCGCTGCTTCAGCCCCGGCAGTTTGGCTCGCCAGGCGCGCGGCTCGATGTGCTCGAGCAGAACTTGATTCATGCGGTCGTTGGCCGCATAGATTTCCAGCAGGACCTCTCGAAGGTCTGATCCGCCTGGTGGCCTGTGTGGCATAAATGCACCCAGCAGGGGCGGCGCTTGTGGCCGCCCTGGGCAACCACAAGGGTTGCCCCTACGTTTCCTAAGCGCCCTCTTTCTCTACCGGAAATCCCGCGCCCACCCAGCCGCGCCAGCCGCCATCCACCGAGACAACATTCCGGTAGCCCATCTTCTGTAAATTGTCGGCGACCAGCGCGGAGCGGAATCCGCCGCCGCAATAAAGCAGGATTTCCGCCTCCCGGCTCGGAAACTTTTCTTCGATGTCGCGCTCGATGATTCCCTTGGAGAGGTGCACGGCTCCGGGGATGTGCCCGGCAGTCCATTCGTGATCCTCGCGAACGTCAACGAGATGGAATTGTTCCTTCGCCTCCAACCGCCGCCTCAACTCCGGGATGGTCGTCTGGCGGACGCGTTTTTTCGCGTCGTCGACCAGCGCCAAAAATGCGGGGGAATGCTGCTTGGCCATAGTATTAGTCCGCCCAATCTGCTATGAAGATATTGACCTCGCGCGGCTGCTTGGCGTTTCGGTTGGACGCGAAAACCAAGCGCTTGCCGTCCGGAGAGAACTGAGGGAAGGCGTTGAAGCCGCCGGTGAAGGTAATCGGTTCGAGCTTCGAACCGTCGCGATTGACCGCATAAAGTTCAAACGCGCTGGTGCCAGGGTGCTCGTAATTTGAAGCGAAGATGATTCGCTGGCTGCCGGGGAAAAAGAAAGGCGCAAAGCTGGCGCCACCGAGGTTGGTAATCTGCCGCTGCTCGGAGCCGTCGGCGCGCATCACATAAAGGTCCATTTGCATCGGCTCGACAAGGTCCTGGGCGAGGAGGGCTTTGTAACGGGCCGCTTCATCGCCGGCCTTGGGATGGTGGGCGCGATAAACGATCCATTGCCCATCGGGCGAAAAGAAAGGCCCGCCGTCATAACCGAGTTCGTGAGTCAGGCGCGTCACGCCGCTTCCATCGGGGTTCATGGTGTAGATTTCCAAGTCGCCGTCCCGGGAGGAGGTGAAGACGATCTTCTTCCCATCGGCCGAGAGCGTGGCTTCGGCGTTGTGGCCCGGCGCCGGTGCGAGCTGCTTTAGAATCCTGCCCCTGTCCGTAGCGTAGAAAATCCTGAGGGTCGAATAGACTCCCCAAACGTAGCCTTTGGAATAGTCGGGCCTGGGCGGGCATTCAGGGCTGGAGAGGTGAGTCGACGAGTAGAGGATATGCTTGCCGTCCGGATAAAAGTAGCTGCAGGTCGTCCTGCCCTGGCCGGTGGAAACTAGGTGCTGGTCAGAGCCGTCGGCGTTCATGATGAAGATCTGATCGCACTTGAACGGCTCGCGTGTGCTCTGAAATGTCAGGCGGCTGCCGTCATAGCTGAAGTACGCCTCGGCGTTCTGCCCGCCAAAAGTGAGTTGTTTGACGTGGCGAAGGTGCGTTTCGCGTGGATCGCGCAGCGGATCGTCGGGAGCGCCTTTGACCACCGGGCCGACGCCGGAAAGCCCGGATTTCTGCTGGCCTGCGAGCCCAAACACGAATGCAACTAGCAACAGCGGGATTACCAAGGCGACCAGACGGGCCCCCCTCAAGACTTCCGCCCTCTCCCTTGGGGAGAGGGTGTCGCACTCCGGCGGTTTCATCAGCCGGAGGGCGATGGGTGAGGGGTTTCTCAGAAGCATGCTCATTCAGACTTGTCCTGCGGCATTGCTCATTTCTTCGCGCAGTTGAAGGCGAACTGAAACGCGCCGATTCCCCCCCCGGGAAGGACATCCGCCCGCTCGTCTTGCTTTGGACATCCCTTACGTTTAAGCGTCACAAAATTGCGGCCGGGAATGAGGGCGAGCGCCACCGTACCATCCCGCCCGGTTTCACCCTTCACATTGTCCACAAGGTCCCCGTTCGCATAGGTTACATCGATGCCCACCCGATCCAGTGGCGCACCGGCGTTATCGGTAACACGAAAGAGCACCGGCTTGTGAAGCATTTTCTTGGGTTCGTAGACCTCCTCCGGAATGATCACCAGATGCTGATCCACCGAAGGCGCGGAGGACGTCAGTTCCACGTGCCGGAATACCCCGGTATCTTGCGTGTCGCCGTGGCGCCGTGCCGTAACCCAGTAAAAGCCGGGCGGGAGGCCGGAAAACGAATACTTGCCATCGGGGTCGCTCGCCGTCTGGTCCACGAGGCGCTGGGTCTTGTCGGAAAGTGAAACGATGGCTTCGCCGATCGGCACCGAAACCGGGGTGTCCACTGTCCCGTATACTTCGCAGCGCGAATCGGGGGTGGGAGGCTGAAGCTGAACCTCGATCGTGTTACTCGGGACCTCGCCCTGCCAGAGGTTGGCCTTCAGGTCGCGTTGGATATCGTCCGCATTAGAATATTGGGCCTTGTAAACGACAGTCAGCCGATAGGCTCCCCAGAGCGGTTTCTGCACCTCGGAAAGCGCCGGCGTAAGGTGAATCGTATGCTTTTCTTCGTAGTCGTCGCCCGGCGCCAAGCCGACCAGCGCTGGTTTAGGAAGGCCAATGCTGTCGAAAACCTCCGCTTCCGCTGGGGTGGATATGGTCGCCCCGCCCGTACTGACCGGTTCAAACTGCACGGCGAGTATCGACCCGCCCGTGGACTGTGGCCCGGTGTCCTCGTCCGACATGCGCATTGGCGGAGGAAGCTTGGCCCGCGCATGCCGGTAAAGCCAGAGCGTTTCACTGCCAATATTGTGGAGGTGGAGGCTGATACGCGCCGGGAAGGGCGCTGGAATAGATTGCTCCTCGACCGCGACCACGAGCTTGAGAGGCGCATCAACCGCCGCCGCGGGACTCGACACAGCGAGAGGCGCCAGCGAGAGCGCTACAGCCAGATAAGTTCGAAACTTCCGGAATCTCCCCATTCTCATCGCGCGTGCATTTCTATCTTGCCCCGACGTGCCGTCTACTTTCCATCATACCATGCGCGGCAGAAGCACTCTTGCCTGTGCCGCCGCCCGAGGGACAGCTATTTTCTTACCTCCAAGGTTACCTCACGCGTAACTTTCTCGCCGTTTCGCAGAACCGTCACTGGCACCTTGTCGCCCGGCTTGTGGGCCCGCAAGGCATAAGTAAAATCGTAGAGGTTGTCGATGTTCTTCCCACCGAAATCGATCAAGGTGTCGCCAGCCTTGAAGCCGGCTTTGGCGGCCGGGCTCCCTTCACGCACATCGGCGAACTTCACGCCGCCATGTTCAGCCGCGCCGAAATCGGGGATCGAGCCGAAGTAGGGCCCGTACCCGCCTCCACCACCCATGGCAGAGGGAGTGGGCTCCGCCACGCGCACGAATGGCGGTTTTTCGGTCAACTGGTCGAGCCCGTTGACTACTTGCGCCACCAACTGCACCACCTTCGCTCCATCTTCGGCGTTTATCTTGTCCCAGGTGTCGGAGGGCTTGTGATAGTCGGAGTGGAGGCCGGAGAAGAAGAACAGCACCGGCACGCTTCGGACGGTGAAGGACATGTGATCGCTGGCGCCATAGCCGGAGGCTGAATAACTCAGATCGAACCCCACCTTGCGGTCAGCATCTTCCACCAGCTTTTTGAATGCCGGCGAAGTTCCCGTTCCACCGACGTAGAGTTTGTTCTTGGAGACGCGACCCACCATGTCCATGTTGACCATGGCCAGGGTCTTTTCGAGGCTACAGGCGGGATGATTGGTGTAGTAGCTGGAGCCCAACAAGCCGGTTTCCTCTCCCGCGAAGGTTACGAATACCAGCGTATGCGTGGGACGAGGGCTGGAATGCGTGAATCCATCGGCAAGCTCGAGCACGGCGCTGGTTCCGGAGGCGTTGTCGTCCGCGCCGTGGTGGATCTGGCCGATTTGACTGGGCGCGAGAGAGTGCTGGTCGCCAAGCCCCAGGTGATCATAGTGGGCGCCGACGACGATGCACTCGCCGGAATGCTTTTCGCCCTGGCCCGGCAGCGTGCCGATCACATTCGAAACCTCCTTGCGAATCCGCTGAACGTCCACGGCCAGCACCACCTGCGCCGAGGGCGGCAGCGCAAAGGAGTGGTTCGACAGGTCCTTATCAATGGCTTGGCGAAGCTCTTCCAGGCTCTTCCCCTCGGGCTTGAGCCACTCATCCACTACCGTAGCCTTCACCTGAAGAGCCGCCACCTGCATCTCTTCGGGGCCTGTGAGTGTGCCGAACTTGATCAGCTCGTCGGGCTCGCCGGGATGATTCGCGAGATCGTTCACCAGGATCATCCCCACCGCGCCGTGGTTTCTTGCGTTGATGGCCTTATTAACGATTTCTGAGTGCGTAGTGAGTTGTTTTCCCGCGAAAACACTCTTCTCGTCGTTTTCCTGCGGCTCGTGACGCAGCACCAAGACGATCTTTCCTTTGGCATCGATGCCTTTGTAATCGTCGTAATTGAATTCCGGAGCGGTGATTCCATATCCTGCAAAGATGAGCGGCGCCTGGACCGTCACAGCCTCCGAAAAGCTGAAGGGAACAAAATCCTGTCTCACGGCAAGAGCGGTGCGAGTGGCGCCGTTTTCATAAGTCACGGAGTTGTTCGGACCCATTTCCGCCCCCACCGTGATTTTGAAACGTTGAAGATAGGTTCCGTTGTCACCGGCAGGCTTCAGTCCAAACTTCTTGAAGCGCTTCTCAATGTATTGCGCGGCTTCATCGAGTTCTTGGGTGCCGTTTCCGCGACCTTTGAGTTTGTCGCTGGCTAAAAATTTAATGGGCTCGAGGAATTCCTGAGAAGAAAAGTGCAGATTTTGTTCTGTTGCAAGCGAAGGCCCGGCGATCTGCGTGAAAGACAATGCTGCCGCAATGAGCCAGGCGCACCGTGCGAAGATGCGAATCCAACTAATGCCATGATTAGTGCCAGTCGGTACACGGTTTGACATGTTTCTCCTCTGAGACTGCGATTCAATATACGGACCGGTCGACGCGTCACCGGCGCGAGGGAAATTTCAAATTACAGATTTCAAGAAAAGAATCCGATGACACGCAAAATCAGACACTTTAAATAGTGCGTTTCTGGCACCGTCAATAGGATCGGGTGGTCGCGCGACTGCGTGCGCCGCTCGACAACAACTGCCGTGCGGTGCGCGTCGAGCGCCGCCGCCGCGATGATTTCGAGGAAATCCGCCTCGCTCACATGATGGGAGCATGAGCAGGTGATGAGGAACCCGCCCGGGTTCAGCATTTTGAGTGCGCGCAGGTTCAGTTCCTTGTAGCCGCGCCAGGCTGCCTCCAGCTTGGACTTCTGCCGCGCAAAGGCCGGAGGATCGAGCACGATGGTGTCGTAGCGTTGTCTTCCCACGTCGGCGGCCTTCAAGAAGTCGAAACAGTTGGCCTCCTTCCATTCCAGGTTGGTCATGCGGTTCAGTTGCTGATTGCGGCGAGCCAGGGCGAGCGCTTCCGGCGAGGAGTCGACGCCCAGGACGGAATCGCACTCCGCCGCCAGATGCAGCGCAAATCCGCCCGTATAGCAGAAGCAGTCGAGCGCGCGGCCCCGCGCGTATTGCCGCGCCGCCAGGCGGTTTTCGCGCTGGTCGAGAAAACCGCCCGTCTTCTGCCCGCCCATCAGGTCGAAGACGAACCGCAGCCCATTCTCCTCCGCCTCGACTTCGCTGACGCCTTCGCCCGCCAGAGTCCCTTTCTGCTCCGGCAACCCCTCGAGTCCGCGCACCGCCACATCGTTACGCTCCAAAATGGAGCGGGGCGAGAAGGCCTGCTGGAGGATCTCGACAATCTGCGGCTTCATTCGGTCCATACCTTGGGTGAGAGTTTGGATGACGAAGCAGGCACCGTAGCGGTCAATGATCAGAGAGGGAAGCAGGTCGCCTTCCGCAGAGACGAGGCGATAAGCCTGCGCCCCGCCTGCTACTTGTTGGCGGAGACTTGAGGCCGTGGCTATTCGCTCCGCGAGAAAGGCGGCGTCGAAGGGCCGCTCGTCGCGCGTGAGCAGTCGCAAGGCAATCTGAGACTGGCTGCTGTAAAGCGCCTGACCCCAGAAATGCCGGCTGAGGTCTTGGAGGCGAACAATGGCGCCGGGGCCAGCCTGGTTTGCGTCCAGTACGTCGGCACGGTAGATCCATACGTGGCCGGAAGACACGCGGTCGGCGCCGCGCTGCGTGATAGTAACCGCCGGGGAAGGCATACTAGAACTCTACCACAAACGGAGCACTTCTCGTGTTTGGGGCGCTGGCCCTGAACGATATCCCCGTACCACTTAGCCAACAACGGGCAACGGACAACGGACGTGTCTCACTGCTACAATTCCTATGCGATGCTTGTCGACGAGTTCGATTATCACCTTCCGGGGGAGTTAATTGCCCAACGGCCGCTGGTTCCCCGCGACGCTTCGCGGATGATGGTCGTGGAGCGCGAAGCAGGGACCTTTCGTGACCAGGTTTTCCGAGACCTTCCTCAAGTCCTCGAACCCGGCGATCTTTTGGTTTTCAACAACACCAAGGTGTTTCCGGCGCGCTTGTTGGGGCGCCGGCAGGGTCTCCATTCGCAACCCGTCGGCAAGCGCAATCCTGCGGCGCGGGAATTTCTGAAGGGCGAAGTCGAGTTGCTGCTCACAAGGCAGGAGGGCGGAGACGTTTGGGAAGGGCTTGTCCACCCGGGCCGCAAGGTGCGAACCGGCGAGTTACTCCTTTTCGGCGAGGGGGAATTAGAAGCGGAAGTCATCGGGCGAGGCGATTATGGAGTGCGGCGCGTTCGGTTGAGGGCACGCGGAGGCACCGTTGAAGACGCCATCGACCGTCTGGGCCACGTCCCGTTGCCGCCCTATATCCGACGTGCCGATGAAACGCAGGATCGCGAGACCTACCAGACGATCTACGCCAAGGTCCGCGGTGCCGTCGCCGCGCCCACGGCAGGCTTCCATTTCACGGAAAGAGTTTTGGAGTCGCTGCGCGGGCGCGGGATTGAAACCTGCGAGATCACGCTCCACGTGGGACTCGGAACGTTTCAGCCGGTGCGTGTCGAGCAGGTGGAAGATCACAGGATGGAAGCCGAACGCTTCGAGATTTCGGAGTCCGCCGCCGTGGCCCTGAACACGGCGCTCGAGCAAGGCCGGCGCATCATTGCCGTGGGCACCACAAGCCTCCGGACACTCGAACAGGTGGGGCGCGAACACGACGGAAAAATTGAGCCCGGAAGAGGGGAAACTAACCTTTTCGTTTATCCGGGATTCAAGTTTCGGGTGATCCGCGGGCTGCTCACGAACTTTCACCTGCCCAAGTCCACGCTTCTCATGCTGGTCTCCGCCTGGGCGGGCCGCGACCTTACACTCCGCGCCTACCATCACGCAGTCCAAGAGCGCTACCGCTTTTACAGCTACGGCGACTGTATGTTAGTGCTCTAGTATGCTTTCAAGGCATCTTGGGCATCGCGTTTACTGCCAAATCTCTATGGTTCCCTCAACACAACCCGGGCAACTGACCTGACATCCAATAGACTTCAGGGATTTGAAACTCTCCAGCATTGGTGACCAAAACTGGGGTCAAACGTCTAAACTTTTGACCAGGAAATCTGCAAGTAAGGGTTCTCGAACTCAAGAGTCGCCTTTGCAGGGAGGTAAGGGTCTTATGAAAAAGGCCAAACTACCGTTACCGGTTGTGATTCTTTTTTCGGCCACTCTTTTCTTATTCTCCAGTAGTATCGGGGAGTGGATTGCGCGTCCGTCGCCCTTGCCCGCGCCGCCCCGCGTAACTACGCAGCAGCAAGAAGCCGCCATGGTCTATGTCCGGGCGATGTCCTGGGTTGCGCAATTGATAAGCCACCACAGTGTCCACTCCGAGTTGGACACCGACTCCGCGCAAACTGACGATGCCTCCCATGTGTCAACTCGCGAAGCCCCCGAGCACCGGGTCCAAGTCTGCGCCTTGACAAAGCTCGACCGCCCCTCGCGGAGCCTGTGCAAGTCACGGCAATTCACAATTCAGTCTTCTCCCCACTCTCTCGCTCGGCTGCTCGCCGTCCAGCATACCACTGACAACTGACTCGCTTTTCGCACGGGGTTTACCACTGCACGCGCACGCGGTACTTGAGCACAGATTCCGCGTTCGCCGCCACCGGCACTTGGAATTGCGCCGCGAACGCTGCCGTCTTTTCATACTTGTAGTTCGAGTCGAGCATCGTCCAGTCGCCGCCGATGGGCTCATTGACGACCACCGTAATGGGGTCTGGTTTGTGATTGCGTAGTGAAATCTCAAAGGCAAATTCGAAGGCCCGGCCAAAAGACTTGAAGTCCGTCTGCTTTCTTTCCGCGACCACATCAAAAGCATTTCCGATGTGAAGATCGAGCGTCTCGTCTTTGGGCGTGTGGCCGATGCGGTCTTCGCCGATAAACTGTACGCGCCCCTTCGAGTCGCCCTGATAAACACGCACGGTGCCGGCCGGCAGGGGCATGCCAAGAGAATTCTCCTGAGAGTTCTTGAACTTGATGTGAACTTGGACCGGTTCCTTGACGGGCGCGCCGGGGCTCTGGGCGTTGTGGTAGTAGTATTGCTGCCCGTCCACTTCGAAGACCTTGCTGAAGCCGACGCCCGTGGCTGCAAGCAGGCTGATCTGCTTGCTTTCTTTGTCCTGGAGGTTGGTGCGGCGCTCGAGCGAATAAAGGTGATATTCGGAGATGGGTTCCTGGGCAAACTGGGCCGCCCCAGCTACGGCGGCCTTCATCATCATGGGCCGGGGCGTCGGAGGCGCCGCTTCGGAAACCCTGTGGACTTCGCCCGCCACAAGCTGCAGTTGCGCGTTCCGAAATGCCGTCCCGCTATTATTGCTGACCGTCACCC
This sequence comes from uncultured Acidobacteriota bacterium, assembly GCA_963842495.1. Taxonomy (GTDB): domain Bacteria; phylum Acidobacteriota; class Terriglobia; order UBA7540; family UBA7540; genus CAVROP01. The sequence goes on along the minus strand of CAWJHY010000086.1, from coordinate 6,856 downwards.
AACCGTTCAGATCCGCCCCCTTTTGATCTGCACCGATCGTGAGCACGTAGTCGGCGGTCCAATTCACCTGGTTGGTCAGGTAGGAGGCTTCCACCGTCTGCTCCCCGGCCCGCGCATTTTCCAGCAACCAAATCAAGGTCGGCTTGCTGTACAGGTTTTCGGGTAGGTCGGGGAAGATATACCGGTCAGTCCCTATTCCGGTGACGATTTCGCTTCCCACTTTCCACACCGGCCCGTCGTTCAGGGCAAGCAGAGTTGCTTTCACGGGAACTTCCTTAGTCGAATTGTTCTCAGTCACTATCCGCACCAGGGTCAATTCTTTTCCCACGTATTTCTGGAGAAGTTTTAGAGGGCTCAGCAGGTCGTACTCGTAGTTCTGCTCGAGAACGTTCAGGTCCTTTGGAGCGGTGAGCGAGACGATGTGGACTGTCGCCGGGTTCACCTCGGCCGCGATGTCCATGTAACGCAGGTCCAGTGTTCCCGCGGGCAGCCGCAGCCTGCGCACATCCCGCACCAGCGCCACGTTGGAGTTATAAACCGTCACCGCCAGATCTTTCTGATCCTGCTGGGTTGAGGTCACGGTGCTTTGGCCGAGCAATTGACCGCCCGCCAGGAACGCCATGGCCAATCCGCACACGAGCCAGCGCCACACGCCTCGCTTGAGCATAAGTCACCTTCCGTTTCGAGAAATGTCATTACAGACTTTTGGAAGCACCAAGCTTAGCGTGTGTTGCCTTGGAATGAAAGGCGAAATACCGGTCGTCGGGCCACTTGACTTCCCGCCACGGCAATGGCTTAATCAATTAGGTAGGCTGTAGGGCAATCCTTCTGGGACATCTCGAAAGCTAATCACTGTAAGGCACGCGTCCGGTTGGTCTCGAAGAGCGCGCAAACTGGCGCGTTCAAACCCGCCGCGACCTATTGCCCAGCGGGGCGATGGGCAGGACAGCACCGGCCCACGGCCAGGCTTCGGAACCGATGCAAGGATCGGGGCGGATAGGCGCTGTGCCTTCAGTGCCGGACGACTGAATGACGGAAAGCAACCAAATGGGCAGGATCACAAACTCAAAGAGGTGACATATGCGAATGCTTCTCCACGTCAAGTTCCCCCACGAACCGTTCAATAGCTTGGTGAAGAACGGAACAGCAGGCGCTAAAATGCAGCGCATTCTCCAGGAACAAAAACCGGAGGCGGCCTACTTCACGGAGTACGAAGGCCGCCGCGGCGGGATTCTGATTATTAATGTAGACAACCCGTCCCAGGTCCCGTTCTTCGCGGAGCCTTGGTTTATCACGTTCAACGCGGATTGTGAGCTTCACATTGTCATGACTCCGGACGACCTGGCGAAGGCGGGCCTGGAGGAGCTGGGCAAGAAGTGGTCGTGACAGTTCTGTTCTGCAGCTAGGGGCTGTGCCTGGACATATCGGGGCAGGACCTCGGGCGGCGACTCGAGACGCGTTGCCCGGGGGTGGACGTGTAGTTCTCCATCCGCGTAAATTGGCTTATTGAATTCACTATGAGGATCATATGGCTACGAAAAAAACTGTCGCGGTAGTAGGGGCCACCGGCGCGCAGGGGGGCGGCTTAGTCCGCGCCATCCTGAACGACCAACAAGGCGGCTTTGCGGTGCGGGCTCTAGTGCGAGACGTCAACTCCGACAAGGCAAAGAAGCTGGCAGAAATGGGCGCGGAGGTAGTCGCCGCCAACGTCGACAATCTCGAAAGCCTCGAAAAGGCGTTTCAGGGCGCCTACGGAGCATTCTGCGTCACGTTCTTCTGGGAGCATTTCTCGCCCGAGAAAGAGTTGGCTGAAGCCACCAACATGGCTCAGGCGGCCAAGCACGGCGCTGTCCAGCACGTGATCTGGTCGACGCTCGAGGATACGCGCAAGTGGGTTCCCCTCAGCGACGACCGCATGCCGACACTCCAGGGTAAGTACAAGGTGCCGCACTTTGACGCCAAGGGCGAGGCTGAAAAGGTCTTCACCGATCTTGGGCTGCCGGTGACGTTCTTGCTGACATCGTTCTATTGGGACAACTTCATCTACTTCGGCATGGGCCCCAAGAAAGGCCCGGATGGCAAACTGGCTTTGACGTTGCCGATGGAGGACAAGAAGCTTGCCGCCATCGCCGCCGAAGACATCGGCCGGTGCGCCTACGGCATCTTCAAGCGCGGACACGAACTGATCGGCAAGACGGTCGGCATTGCCGGCGAGCATTTGACGGGCGCGCAGATGGCCGCGGCCTTCAGCAAGGCACTGGGGCAGGAGGTTCGTTACAACGCCGTGCCCCACGCGGTCTACCGCAGCTTCGGGTTCCCCGGAGCCGACGACCTGGGGAACATGTTCCAGTTCAAGTGCGACTTCAACGAGTACTTCTGTGGCGCGCGCAACCCCGAGACCGCCCGGGCCCTCAACCCGGCGCTGCAAAGCTTCGAGCAGTGGCTCGCTCAGAACAAGTCCCGTATTCCGCTAAGCGAATGATTAATTAGAACTCAGGCAGCCGCCGACTGTCGCCGTCGATAGGCAGTGTCCTGATTTGAAAGTGGCGCCGGCCTTCAGAGCCTGCCCTGAGCGATGCGAAGGGTCGGCAAATGCTGGCCTCAAGGCCGGCGCTGCGAGTCAAATCAGGGCACCACGCCGCATCGCGCTCCTCCCGGGATTTCGTGGTAAACTCTCTCCGCGTGCAAGGCCGAACTCCTAAGGAAAGGATCCAAATGCGAGAACCCATCGTCGGGCAGGTAGGGAGGACCGTTGGAGGCGCAATGCTTCTTGTGCTTCCGCTGCTGTTGGCTTCAGTCGACAGCCGTGCCCAGGAACTGCGCGCCGGGTATGCGAAAGTCGACGTCACTCCTTCAGTGCCGGTATTCATGGGCGGGTATGACTTGCGCGGCGAGCCTTCCAACGGCGTTCACGGGCACGACCGTCTGTACGTCCGCGCCTTGGTCTTTGACGCCTCGGGCGTTCGCGTGGCTTTTGTGGTTGCGGACGTGATCGAGATTCAGGGGCACGATCTATTCCGCCGCCGTATCGCCGAGGCCACAGGGATTCCGGAAGCCAACGTTTTGCTGGGCGACGTCCATAACCATTCCGCGCCTTCGCCGAATGCCGAGCCGAAGATCGACTGGGACCGCCAGTTTGGAGATGGCGTGATAAAAGCCGCGCAACAAGCCGTCGCCAACTTGCAGCCGGTGCGCATCGCCGCGGGCACGGGGCACTCGCACATCGCGATGAACCGCCGCCAGGCGCGGCCGGCCGATTCGGACTCGACCCTGACCTTCGATGAGAACGACGCCAGCCAATCTTTCGGCAAGCACAAGACCGATCATCCGGTCATGATTCACGAGTTCGGCGGCGTCGTGCGGTTGGGCGCGAACCCTCTGGGCCCCATCGACGATGCGGTGCAAATCGTGCGCGTGGATAAGGCTTCGGGGGCGCCTCTGGCCATCATGATTCACTACGCCTGCCATGGCACGTCGTTGGGGGGACGCAACAGCAAAATCTCCGGCGAGTGGATGGGCCGCATGCAAGAGTATATCGAGAAGCAGTTCCCCGGTCTGGGCTCGGTCTACTTGCAGGGGGCCGCGGGAGATATCAACCCGCGCGTCGTGGGCGGCCTGGATGGCAACGTGGACAACATCGAGGCCACCTGGGCGCTCGGCGAAGAGATCGGGCGCGAGGTGGCCCGAGTCTATCGCGGGCTGTCGCCGGAGTCCTGCCTCAGCCCCCGCGTTCAGTTAGAGACCGCCGACATTCTTCTGCCGCGGAATTATCGCGAGCTGTTTCAGGATTTCGCGGCCACCGCGATTACGGTTCCTACCACCATCCTTCGTATCGGCGACCTGATGTGGACGACGTTCCCGGGCGAATTGTTCAGCAACATCGGGAAACAGGTTAAAGCGGCTTCGCCGGCCACGTTTGCGCACTTGATGGGATACACCAACGGCTATGTCGGCTATTTCCCGGAACAAAAGGCCTTCGCGGAAGGCGGCTATGAAGTGGCTTCTACCCACTTCGATCCCCAGGCCGAACGCATCTACCTGAAGGCCATCGCCGCCCTCATGCAACGATTCCACTGAGGAGCAGTTCCCGCGAAGCGCGGCTGCTCGCCGGCTCTTTCTGGAAATCGCAGGCGGCTGATTTGCTTGCATGCCGCATTTCACGTAAGATAATGAAGAGGCATTACGACGGAAGGGACCGCTCAATGACCATCACTTTGCCGCTCGAACCTCAGGAGGAAGCCCGCCTCAAGGCTGCGGCGCAGGCCAAGGGCCTCTCGCCGGACGCGTTCGTGCGCGAGGCGCTTGATAGAATTCTCGCCGAGGCGGCCGCTCAGCCGGTCAAGCCTAAGAAATCGGCCTATGGACTGCTTGCCAAGTACGGTCCGGGTCCGACTGAGGAAGAGATCGACGAGAACCGCCGGGAAATGTTTCGCGGCTTCGGCGAGGATCTCCCGTGATCGTCGGCGTTGCCGATACGCACACGGCGCTATGGTATCTGCACAAGAATCCTCGTCTGTCGGTTACCGCGCGGAGCTTCATGGATGATGCCGCCGAACGCGGCCATCACATCGCATTATCTCCCATCAGCCTCGCCGAGATTGTCTATTTGGTCGAGAAAAAGCGGCTATCGGTGTCCGCTTACGAAGATTTGCGGGCCGCCTTGTCTGATCCCGAATATGTTATCGAGGAAGCTCCCTTTACTGCTGAGGTCGTTGAAGCGATGCGCCAAGTCCCCCGCGCACAGGTGCCCGACATGCCGGATCGGATTGTAGCGGCCACTGCGGCATATTTGCGAGTGCCCGTCATCAGTCGAGACGGACGCATAAAGTCCTCAAACGTCCAGACAGTGTGGTGATTTCCGCCCAGCGAGCACGGACCTGCTTCGCACGGTCCGCGGCTTTTCGGGCCTCTGCCCCGCCGGGCGGGCGCATAGCTCATAGCGGTATGACGTCGGCGCCTGCCGTTTCGGTACGACCGATTTGGCTTGGTAACGGTCGCGCCCTTCTGGCCATTGGTGGGCGCACGCGGATTTGAGAATGAAAGGCGCGATTCCTGACGAAAAGCCGCGGACCTAAACCGCAGGTCCGCGCTACCTTGCTACTCGCTTCCGCCCCAGGGAGCCATCGGCTGCGCCGCCCTGCACAACCGTGATTGGGCCGTTTACCGGTAACTTTACCACTTCTGTCTAACTTCCGAATGGCCCGTGATACATCCAGAACACGTTCCAGGGTCAATCTGCATTCCCCCGGCCCCTGATGCCAGCGCCTCAACCCTGCCGGCTCGCGCTCCTTGCGCAGGTTGCGGTGTGCACTTTAATCGTCAGGTTAATGAGTTATTGCACGAGGAAGCCTATTTCCTAAACCACGCACCCAGCTGCGATGGCACCGCTCATGGGGAAGTATAAATTAGCGCAGGTGTCAGGGTTCAGAGATCAGGGAACAGAAATCAGGAACGCAAAATTCACACTTGACATTGATAGGACAATCCACTACCATATGGTTGTGGATAAATTGGGTACAACATTTGCTGCTTTGTCTGATCCAACCCGGCGGGGGATGATCGAACGACTCTCACATGGTCCTGCCTCTGTGCATGGATTGACGGAACCGTTTGCACTCTCGCAGCAGATGATTTCAAAACATATTGCCTACCTGGTGCGGGCGCGGATTGTGATCAAGACGAAGCGTGGACGAGAGAGTGTGTGCACGCTTAGGCCAGAGGCGATAAAGACAGTCAGCGACTGGGCGGCTTATTATCGCCGATTCTGGGAAGAGAGTATCGACAAGCTGGATGTAGTTGTGAATCAAATGAAAAAAACGGAGGTCAGAGATGACAAAAAACACGGTTAACGAGACAGAGCGGATGGTTGTCACAAGAGTTTTTGATGCCCCACGCGAATTGGTTTGGAAGGCGTGGACAGACCCGAATTATGTGATGCAGTGGTGGGGGCCGAAGGGTTTTACTGCGCCTTTTTGCGAGATGGATTTTCGCGTGGGAGGAAAATTTCTCTGCTGCATGAGAGCGCCGGATGGCCAGGAGTTCTGGAATGCTGGTGAATACCACGAGATTGTTCTGCACGAGAAGGTCGTTTCCTCCATGTACTTTTCCGACCCGGAGGGAAACAAGGTTGAGCCTGCGCAATATGGAATAGAACATGAGGCCATAGACGGTGCGCACGATGTGATTACCTTTGAGGATTTTGGAAACGGCCAGACGAAACTCACCTTCATTGGAAATGAAACTATGGAGAGCGCAAAAAATAGCGGTCAAGTGGAGGGCTGGAACCAGATACTCGATAAAGTTGCCGCAGTTGTTGCGGGGCTAGCGCAGGCGAAATAAGAAGTTGAAGTTTTGATGATCGTCATGCGCGAGATACTGAACGTAAAGCAAACGCAGGTCCATCCCGGAGACCCCAGCTACGGGTGGAAGTGGAAGGCATTCTTGGACGATTTGTCGGATAGGTCGAGCGCAGCGCAACGAAGGCAGGGAAAAGGGAATACGAGACAGGGGTTTCAACCAGAATCTCCCCTTTCTACACCTGATCTAGGGGTTTGAATCGCTCCTCAGGGGATTGTACGGTCAAAAAGTGCGGCTGCGCCGAAAGAGTCATCTTTTTCGGTAAGTTTCGCACACGCCTGTTGCTAAGACCCGAGTTACTCATTCTGGCTCGACGCAGGTGAGATTTGCGGGTTCCGGTCGGGTTGTCGGCAACTCGGACACGATCTGAGGGCTCACTTGGACGCATAGGCGGCTGACTGCGGAAGTGGTTTCGCCCCTTTGGTTTTGAACTCTTCCTCGACGGTACGGGGCCCAAAGCGGGCGGTCGGCGAGGAGGGCTCCTTCTCTCAGCAACCCT
>CAWJHY010000085.1:0-20306 GCA_963842495.1 uncultured Acidobacteriota bacterium | reverse complement strand
TCTCGCTCTGCGCGTTAGAGACCTGAGCTCTGCGCGGGAAGGAATCAGAGCACGATTCCTCGCTTCCCTCGGAATGACAGCGTCGACACATCGCCTGGGAAGTCCCCAAACCCGCATGAATACTGAATAGGACTTGACAAAGCCCCTGGGTGTGTGCTTGGCCTGACGGTCCGCGGGGCACAAAACCTCTGGCATCCCGCCCTGAGTTGGGTTTAGAATTTAGTTTTTGAAGCTCGAGACCCTATGGAGTGGACGAATTACAGTTTCGCGGAGCCCCAAGACGAGGCAGTGTTCTTCTATGGCCTTTTCCTGCGCGGGTATCCGCTGCAAAGGCTCCGGGAAGACATCGATGTGCCGGCCCGCGTACTTGCCGAGTGGCAGCGCCTCGCAGATCACGACCCTGTTTACCAGGGAACGGTGGCTCGTATTTTAGCCTATCGCAAGCATGTACTTGCCATCTTTGATTCGCTGGTTTTCAAAGAAATAGGGTTCACGCACAGACTCCAGTAATTGAGCCATTTGGCCATTGAGTCATTGGGCCATTAAGCCGGGCGCATGCGTGTCTCGAATGACTCAATCGCTCAATGGCTCAATGATTCAATGTATCAATATGTCTGTGGCCCAAGTGACAAAGAACAGCACGCTGACGTATCCGTTCACGGTAAAGAAGGCGGCGTTCACCCGGGACAAGTCGGAAGGCCTGACGAGAGCGTGTTCGTAAGTGAGCAGGCAAGCCACCGCGATCAGACCTGCCATAGCCACCCATCCCAGGTTCTCCAACCGGGCCGCAGTCACCAAAAGCCCTAGCATCAGAACGTGAAGGATGGCGGAGGTGTAAAGCGCCGCTCTGATCCCGTAGCGTTTGGGGATCGAGTGGAGGCCCAGGGCGTGGTCGAATTCGACATCCTGGCAGGCGTAGATGATATCGAAGCCGGCGGTCCATAAGGTGACTGCGGCACCCAGAAGTAAGACGCTCAGGCTTACGTCGCCTCGCAAGGCAATCCAGGCAGCGATGGGCGACATTCCTAAACATGCTCCCAATACGATGTGCGACAGGACGGTGAAGCGCTTGGTGTAGGAATAAACAAGCAGGAGCGCAAGCGCCAGCGGCGAAAGCTTGAATGCCAGCGGGTTCAGTTCGCGCGCGGCCGATACCAGCAGCACGCAGGAAAGCAAAGTGAACCCCAGCGCAAAACGCAGGCTGAGTTGCCCCGTAGGCAGAGCACGCATCCGGGTGCGCGGGTTGAGCGCGTCCAATTTAAGGTCGGCGATGCGGTTGAAGGTCATGGCGGCGCTACGCGCGCCTATCATGGCCACGATCAGCCAAAGCACCTGCCGCCAGGCCGGCCAACCCCGCACCGCCAGCATGGCGCCCGTCAGTGCAAACGGCAGGGCGAAGATCGAGTGCTCGAACTTGATCATCTCGAGCGTGGTGCGGAGCTTGGCGATCAGGCCCTTGGGGGCCGGGGCGCCCGTGGGGCCAGTACCCATGCCGCGCTCGCTCGCCATGCTTTCCTGTGTCGGCATATGCGTATCATGGCCAAATGCGAGGCAAATGCGCAAGCGCGAGATCACTTCTTCGGGTATCCAACAGTCTGTGCCAGGATGATTTTCTGGTTGGGCCGGAGCTTTGCGGTTTTCGCGAACGCCTCGCGATCAATGCTGCCTCGCACCACTGCCGCTAGCCCTTCGGAAGCACAGAACAGGTACACGTTTTGGGCGACGAACCCCGTATCGGCCGCCGTGTACATGATCTGTTCCTCACCGCCGGCCCTTCCCGTTTTGCCGAGGTCCGCTACATAAACGAGGTCGAGCGCGGCATCTTTGACAAACGGCTGCTGGCCGGTCGCCCCGCGAACGTCCTGCTGCAAGACTGGCTTCAGAGCATTGGCTTTGGCGTCGTAGACGTAAAGGCCGTCCGGGGTGGCCACGTAGACATCGATTTCCTGCCAATTCATGGCCGAAGGGGCGGTCCGCTTGCCGTCCGGGCGGTTTATTCCGAAGGCCGCCCAAAGCAGGTTGGAGAGCGTCTGCGGCGAGAGTCTTTGACTGCTGAATTCCCGCGTGGAGTGTCGATCTTTGAGAACTTGCATCAGCGGTTTTCCGCCGGTGGTCTGAGGCGGCGGAAGGGGTACGGGGTTCTGTTCCTGCGCCAGCGCGAGCGAAGCGCAGGCAACGATCGTGAGTATTCCAAGAAGACGCAAAACGTGTTTTCGCATGAGTGTCCTTTCCGTTGTATTCAACAAAACCAGTTAGAAGCGGACACGTATTCTACACCCGCACCACGCGTCTCGCATTGGACTTTCCTGGGATTAGGAAATGAGGATCAAAAGCACGAAAAGGGCTACGTTGACGGCGTGGGCAGCGTAGCAGAGTGGGCAGTCAACGCCGAGGACGCGCCGTAGCGCATACACCAGATAGAAGCCGAACAGGACCGTGAGCAGGCTTGCGCCCAGCAGCCACAGGCCCACCGTCTCGAATGGCCTGAAGATCTGCCCTGAGATGCTCAGGTGCCGGGGCACAAATCCAATCCACACCAACAAGCACAGATAGTAGAGAATGCCAAGCAGCGAATTCGGAATCCCGAAGACCCGCGCGTAGGGTGTGCGTACTACCGTGACGCAACTCGAACCCTCTCGCGCGCAGAAGACTTCCGGCACCCAGCGCGCCTTGCGAATTCGCCCATAGTAGGCGAAGGTGAAATAGAGGGAATCGGCAAGCCCGGCGAGCGAGAGCAGCGCAATGATCAGGCGAAGTATCACGGCACAACCCGAAGACAATAAAGAATTGAGTCATTGAGCCATTGGATCATTGAGCCATTGATCCTTTCAGCCGCTAATTCAGAGCCGTCTCCAGATCAGCGACTGCCCACTGCCTACTGCCTACTGTCTTCTCCCAGTCCCTTCCATCGGAATTGATCCGCCTGCTCCAGTCCAAGCAGCGCCAGCACGCGGCAACAGAACTGCGTGACCAGATCGTCGAGGGTCTTCGGCCGATGGTAAAAAGAAGGGATGATAGGAAAAATCACAGCCCCGGCGGCCTGAGCGCGCAACATGTTCTTTAGATGAATCTGATTGAAGGGGGCGTCGCGCACCGCCAGCAAGAGCTTGCGGCCTTCCTTCAGGCAAACGTCCGCAGCGCGTTCGATGAGCGTATCCGAGATTCCGTGGGCGATTTGCGCCAGGCAACCTGTGGTGCAGGGGATCACCACCATGCCGTCCACGGCGTACGACCCGCTGGCGATGCTGGCGCCGATGTCGGAATCCAACAAGTACTCGGTCTTCGCTACCGCCTGCGCGGCAAGGGCAGAAGGGATGTCCCAGGATCGCGAGACCTCCAAGTCCAATTCATCTCGCATCACCTTCAACCCGCTGCCTGAGATCACGAGATGTATTTTCCCAACCCGATCGTCGGCTTCCAGCAGTTGCAGCATGCGCCGGGCAAAAATCGCGCCGCTGGCGCCGGTCACCCCGAGGATCAGACGCTTGCCGAGGGCAGTTTGCGAGGAGGGCATCAAAGGCATGTTAGTAAGTGCGTTGCGGGAAGTCAAGAAAGTCGGCTTGCACCTGATATACTAACTTCTAGGACCACCACGAACCGCGGAGGGGACATTGTCACCTGAAGAAATCACTGAGATGCTCCAACAAGTGCGGAGGGGGAAACTGAGCGTGGAAGGCGCGGTGGAGCGCCTGCGCAACCTGCCATACGAGAATCTCGGTTACGCCAAGATCGACCATCACCGGTCGCTTCGCCAGGGATTGCCGGAAGTGGTCTTCGCGCGCGGCAAAGACCCGGCGCACGTCGAGGGCATCGTGCGTCACATGCTGCTGAACAAGCACAATGTCCTCATCACGCGGGGCGATGCGGGGCTGTTTGAGCGCCTCAAGAGTCTGGAAAAGACGGCCAAGTTCTATGAGCTTTCCGGCGCCATCACCTTTCGCCGCGAGCGCAAGATTCGAGGCAAGGGGAAAATCCTGGTGGTCTGCGCGGGCACCTCGGACATCCCGGTGGCGGAAGAAGCGCTGGTTACCGCCGAAATCATGGGGAACCGCGTCGAGTCGCTCTACGACGTGGGTGTGGCGGGCATCCACCGCTTGTTGGGCGAGAGCCGGCACCTGCGCGACGCTCGCATCATCATCTGCGTAGCAGGAATGGAAGGCGCGCTGCCCAGCGTCGTGGGTGGCATGGTGAGTGCGCCTGTCATCGCCGTGCCCTCGAGTGTGGGTTACGGGGCCAGTTTTCGCGGCCTGGCCGCGCTGCTCGGCATGCTCAATAGCTGCTCGCCCAACGTTTGCGTGGTGAATATTGACAACGGCTTTGGCGCCGGCTATCTTGCCAGCGTCATCAATCGCCTGTAGATGGGGAGACTGAGGGCTGCGTTCATCCGAGGAGGCGGCGCAGTGTCTGTGCTTGTTCGGGGTTCTTGCGCAGCAGGATGCGGCGGAGGCGAAGGAACTCATCGCGGTCGATCTTCTGAACCGTGCCACGGCCGCGGTGGGGGCTGAAAGCCAGGATGTGATCGAGGTCGGGATGGCGCGTAAGGGGATGCTTCAGGCGCACGGCCTCCCGAGGCGGGCAGAAATCGAGGAGCGAGCCCAGGCCCGTGTCGCGCCCGTCCGAAGCCGCCCGCGCGATCCCCACCACCCACTTGCGGTCCACCTCGTAGCAGAGGAACAGGTCGCCGCTTTTCACTCCCTCGCGGATATAGCGCAAGCTCGAGGCGCTGCGGATCCAGCCTTCGTCGCCCAGCTCATAAACGCCGGGCGTGCGCGAGCGGAAGTATTGATCAAACTCCCAGCCGCGCTTGGTGTTGATTTTGAAGACCCAGGTGTTCACTGTTCGTTGTCCGTCGTCCGTTGCCAGTAGTCCGTGGTCCGTTGCCTGATATGAGTTGCCCGTCTTTCGGCGGATGACACGCATTGGATTCCCGCTTTCGCGGGAATGACTTCCACGGCTGAACACGACCAAGAGACCAGGCGCGATTAACCGCGGACCACTGACAACGGACAACAGACCACTGACGACTGCCTAGATTTCCACCACCCGCGCTACCCGAATGGCCGCGATGGAGTGGATTTCCGCCAGCACTTCTTCCGGGACGAGTCCGTCAACCTGGACCAGTCCCACCGCTTCTCCTCCCTGTGCGTCGCGGCCCAGAGCGAAATTGGCGATGTTGATTTTGTGGTCGCCCAGGATGGTGCCGATGCGCCCGATCACGCCCGGCACGTCCTGGTTGCGAATGTAGACGTGAATGCCCTCCAGGGGGGCTTCGATGTCGAGTCCGTTGATGCCCAGGATGCGCAGGTGGCCCCGCGGGCCCACCATGGCTAGTGCACTAGCCGAGCCGGTTTCGGTGCGCAGCGCTAGCCCCAGGGAATGAGAGAACGCCTCGCGCCGGGCGCTGCGGACCTCCAGCACCTCGATGCCCCGCGCCTGCGCCAGGGTGCCGGCGTTGACGATGTTCACGCTGTCGGAGAGGGCTTTCTTGAGAATGCCTTTCAGGACCGCGTTCTTCACCAGGTGCGTATTCAGCTCCGCCAGCCCGCCGTCGTAGCTGATTCTCGCTTCGCTGATCCGCCCGCCCGCAATTTGGGCCAGGAAAGTGCCGAGGTTTTCGCCAAGCTGCAAATAAGGGGCGAGCTTTTGATACTCCTCGGGCGAGATGGCGGGCATGTTGACGGCGTTGCGCGGCACGCCCTGGAGGAGATAATCGCGTACCTGCTCGGCGATCCGGATGCCCACGATCTCCTGCGCCTCTTCCGTTGAGCCCGCGATGTGCGGGGTGGCGATGACGCGCGGGTGGCTCAGCAGGCGCGCGTCTTTGGGCGGCTCGGTTTCAAAGACGTCCAGCCCCGCTCCGCCCACCTGGCCGCTTTCCAGGGCGGCCAGCAAGTCCGCCTGGTTGATCAACTCGCCGCGCGCGCAGTTCACGACGCGCAAGCCGGGCTTGGCAAGGGCCAGCGTCCCGGCATTGAGCATGTGATGGTTCTCCGCCGTTGCCGCCGCATGCAAGCTCAGGAAATCGCTTTCCTTCAGCAGTTCTTCAAGTGAGACCAGCCTGACGCCCTGTTCCTCTGCCAGCCGGGATGAAACAAAGGGGTCTGAGGCGAGAACCGACATGCCGAAAGCCTGTGCGAGTCGCGCCACTTCGCGTCCGATGTTGCCGAATCCCACCAGGCCCAACGTTTTCGAGCGCAACTCGATTCCGGTGAGTTTCTTTTTCTCCCACTGGCCGCGTTTGAGCAGGCTGTCGGCCTCCGGGATGCGCCTCGCCAGGGCAAGGATCAAGCCCATGGTGTGCTCGGCCACGCTCACGGCGTTGCCGCCGGGCGTGTTCATCACCACAATGCCCTTTTTGGTTGCGGCGTCCAGGTCGACATTATCCACGCCGCTACCCGCGCGCCCGATGACGCGCAAACGCCTGGCCCGCTCAAGCAGCGCCGCCGTCGCCTTCGTAGCGCTGCGCACCACCAGGGCGTCGGCGTCCTGGATTTCTTCCTCGACGGTGGCATTCGCCTTCTTGGGAAGGAAGACCACCTGCCAGGATTTTTCCGCCCTTAGAAGTTTGACGGCGCGCTCTGAAACGTTGTCTGCAATGAGGATTTTCATAAGCGAGTTGACAGTTGACGGTCGATAGTCGACAGTAAGAGCAACCTCCGATTGTCTGCCCTCTCCCCTGGGGAGAGGGTGTCCCGCTGCCGGCGTTTTCATCAGCCGGAGCGGGACGGGTGAGGGGTTTCTTGCGCCGGGGTGCAACGCACCGGCAACCCTTGTGGTTGCCTGAGGGGGGCCACAAGGGCCGCCCCTACGACGTCCTAACCGCACCGCCGCAGGTACACTTCCTGGGCGGCGCGGACGCCGCGGCCCAATTCAACCTTGTGTCCCAGCTTCAAGAGAACCAACTCCAAGGTCGCCGTCGCCGCAAACAGTTCAGGAACGTCGTAATAGCCGAGGTGGGCAAGGCGAAAGATTTTGCCCTTCATGCTCCCCTGGCCGTTGGCAATGACGGCCCCGAATCGGCTGCGCATTTCTTTGACGATAGCGCCTGAATCCATTCCTTCCGGTGCGCAGACCGCGGTGGCGGCGTTGGCCGGAGAGGAGACCGCAAATAACTTGAGCCCCAACGCCTTGGCGGCTTCACGTGTGGCCTCCGCCAGCAGCGCGGCGTTGGCGATCAGGTTCTCCCGGCCGATCTGTTGAATGTACTCGAGCGCCGCATGCAAGCTGATGATGAGCGTTGTCGCAGGAGTGTAACTCGTCTCACCTTTGGCCTGGTTCTTCCGCTCCTTCGCAAAATCAAAATAGTAGCGGGGAAGCTTGGCCTTGGCCATCATTTTCCAGGCTTTCTCGCTTACGCTGACGAAGGCCAAGCCGGGAGCAATCATCACGGCCTTTTGCGATCCCCCGATAACAATGTCCAGGCCCCACTCATCCGGACGAAGGTCGGTGGTGCCGAGGCCGGTGATGGCGTCCACCACCAGGCAGGTCTCGGGATAGTTCCTGACGATCTCGCCCAGCGCCTTCACGTCATGGCTGACGGCGGTCGAGGTCTCGGTGGCTTGAACGTAGACCGAGCGGAACGGGCCATCCTGCTCCAACCTCGCTTTGATCTCATTGACGTTCAACGGATGACCGTAGGAAGATTCGACTTTAACAGCCTCGATGCCGTACGCTTCCGCCAGACCCAGCCAGCGCTCGCCGAATTTCCCCGCCGTGCCCACCAATATGCGTTCGCCGGGCGATACCAGGTTCGAGATGGAGCCTTCCATGGCTCCCGAACCGGAGCTGGCCAGTATCAGGACATCGTTTTGGGTATTGAAATAGTATTTGAGAAGATCCAAGGTTTCGCGCATGATTCGACGAAACGCCTCGGTGCGGTGGTGAACGTTCGCAACCATGGCGCGCGCCTGGGCTTCCATGAGCAAGGGCGTGGGCCCTGGAGTGAAGAGTCTTTCCTTGATGATTCCCGGCATAGATTGGGTTCCTTATGGGGCTTGAGTTAGCTTCGCACCTACGACAACCACGATAGGCTATTGCGGCTTGAGGCCCGTGTAGGAGAAAAACACCAACCCCGGATCCGTCGATAAGGCGCCGCGACCCGAACGGAGACCAGGTCGGAGCCGACGCAAGTCCCGCGGGTGTCTAGCCGACTGCCTGTCGCTGTCGCAGAATCGCGCAGGGGTGCGCAGGCTTTGGTTCGTTTTCGCAAAATGCGGTGTTCTTTGCTCCTTTTCGGCTTAAATTGCTGCCAATTTGCGCGCTAAACACGCATAATTTGCAGCACTAAAAAGTGCGACTTTCTTTGTTTTCAAGTACTTCTTAGCTTCGTTTCCACTATTTTCCATTTTTTGTAGTGCCCTGCATTCCCCACTCGCGCGGAGCGACGGGTTCTATGTCGCTCTTCGGCAACACCCGGCGCTTGCCTGCGACAATGTGTCCATAATACGAGCACACTGATAGGCTATCACATAGAACCCGGCTTGTCAAGCGAAAAATCGGCAGTGCCCCAGGTTGAACTTGCCTGCCTGTCATTCCGAGCGGAGCGAGGAATCTCGCTCTGGGTATTTTTAAGGCACGGCGAGATTCCTCGTCGCCTTGGGCTCCCCCGAAAATCACCCCCCGCTCGACTTTGTACGGGCACGCCATGGCGTGCCCCTACGCGGGGATGACCTGCAAGGGGGGTCCTCACACAGGCTCGTAAAGCCGCCGCTGCCCCAAGCTGGGACACTACCGAGGAATGGTCTATTTCACAACCCCCAAGAGAGATGTTACATTGGAGTGTCTATTGACCCCGATTATGGCAGACCAAGAGCGCCACACCTTCGCCTGGACTGATCTCCTCTGGCTGGTCTTTCTGGGCGGCCTTGCGCTGATGGACCCGGTTTCTGAAGTCCATAAGCAGGAGATCCTGCTGGGCATCGGCCTGTTTCAAATCTTCGAGCATCGCCTGCTCACCGGGATTCCATCCCGCGGCAGGTACTACAGCGTCATCATCAAGATACTTCTGGCGACGTTGCTCATGGAGCACACGGGCGGCGACCCCGGAGGCATCAACAGCAGCTATTACCTGATCTATTTCCTGCCCGTCATGACGGCGGCCCTGTTCTTCGAGATCACCGGCACTCTGATTTGGACCGCCGTCACGTCGGCGGCCTACTGTTCGCTCCTGATTCCTGCGCTGCAGTTTTACGAGTTTACGCCGGAGGGCGCCAAGGAGCTGATGCTCAGAAACATCTTCTTCTTCCTCGCGGCCGTGGTGGTGAATCCATTCGTCAGCGAGAATCGCCGGCAGGCAGAACGCTACCGGCGACTGGCGGAAGAGTTGGCGGAAACCAATCGCCGTCTCGAGCAGGCGCAGGAGGAGGCTCGCCGGTCGGAGCGGTTGGCGGCGTTGGGACAGCTTACGGCGGGCTTGGCCCACGAGATTCGCAATCCCTTGGCGGTTATTAGAGGCTCAGCGGAGACGCTCACACGCCGTCTCCAGTCGGCCGACCCGCTGACCACGGAAGTTGCCGGGTTTATCACCAGCGAGGTGAATCGCCTGAACACGGTTGTGACCCGCTTCCTCAACTTCGCGCGCCCGCTCAAACTGGAGAGAAGGCCCACGCAGATTCCGCCTCTCCTCGACCGGGCGATAAAGGTCGCGAGCGAGCGCTGGCCGGAGGCAAAGGTCGAGGTGGTCCGGCAATACGCGGACGGTTTGCCGGAAATGAACGTGGACCCTGATCTCTCTGAGCAGGCGTTCGTTAACCTCGTGCTGAATGCCTTTGAAGCGATGAAAGAAACCGGCGGCAAACTGACCCTGAGTATTTTGACCGCGAGATTTGACGGAAAGAACGGCGTGGAGGTCGACGTCGAGGACACCGGGCCGGGTATCCCTGCTGAATTGCGCGAGCAGATTTTCAACCCCTTTTTCACGACCAAGAAGGAAGGCGTGGGATTGGGTCTCTCCCTGGTCTCGAAAATCGTGGATGACCATCGCGGCTGGATTCGTCTTTCGAGCGAACCGGGGAAGGGGGCGTGCTTTCGCGTGTTTCTGCCGGCGGAGTGACAAGAACGGAAACTGGAAAATGGAAAATGGAAAATGGAAAGTGGAAACTAGCGAATGGAAAAAATCGTGAGTATATCGGTGGCGCCGAAGCAGGTCAGGGACTTTAAGGATCTGGAGGTCTGGCAGACGGCCCGCCAATTGCGGCGCGAGATGTACGGCGTGGCAAACGGTCTTCCCGATGTCGAGAAGTTCGGTCTGGCAAGCCAGATACGACGCGCGGCGGTTTGGCTACCAGGAAAACGCCTAAATGTGCCGCCAGGCGCGTGGCTCTTTGTACGAGTTGAGGGACCATCTCACGACCTGCGTAGATGAAGGCTATCTGAACGTTGCTGATGCCAAGTGTCTGGACGCGCTGATTCAGTCAGTGACGCGCTTGCTCAATGGATACCTTCGTTCAACGCTGGCGCGCAAGCAGATGGAAAGTGGAAAATAGAAACTGGAAACTGGAAAATAGAAACTGGAAAATGGAAAATGGAAAATGGAAATTAGAAACTGGAAAATGGAAGAGGGGAACTGCGAGCCTGTGAAGCCCATCCGCGGGGTTGGAGTTGGTATGGCGGTCACGAAGATAAAACGCGGAACTCTAATACTCTCCACATTCTGTATCCCAGTTTCCAGTTTCCATTTTCCAGTTTCCAGTTTCCAGTTTCCATTTTCCAGTTTCCATTTTCCAATTTCTTCTCTCCCCTAACACCATGGCTACTATTCTAATCGTCGAAGACGAAGCGAAAATGTTGCGGCTGCTGGAATTGAATCTGGCGGACGAGGGCTACACGACCCTCGCCGCCCCGGATGCCGAGACGGGGCTCAAGATTTTGCGGCAGGAGAAAGTCGACCTGGTGCTTACCGACCTTAAGCTTCCGCGCATGGACGGCCTGGAATTCCTGCAAAACGTGAAGCGCTCGAACGCGCACTTGCCGGTCATTTTGATGACGGCTTATGGCACCGTAGAGACCGCCATTAATGCCATGAAAGCCGGGGCAAGCGATTATGTGCTGAAGCCTTTCTCGATGGAGGAGATCAAGCTCCTCATCGGCAAGGAGCTGGACGTTCACCGCCTGCGCGAGGAGAACCGCGACCTGCGCGAAGCGCTGGGCGAGCGCTACCGGTTTGAGAACATCGTCGCCAAGAGCGCCAAGCTCCAGGAAGTGCTTGCCCTCGTGGAGCGCGTGGCGCCGACGAATTCCACCGTGCTGCTGGGCGGGGAAAGCGGCGTGGGCAAAGACATGATCGCGCGCGCCATCCATCAGCACTCGCGCCGCGCTTCCGGACCCTTCATCAAAATCAATTGCACCGCCATCCCCGAAAACCTCCTGGAGAGTGAGCTGTTCGGATACGAGAGAGGGGCTTTTACCGGGGCGATAACGTCGAAGCCCGGCAAGTTCGAGCTGGCCGACAAGGGCACGATTCTTCTGGACGAAATCGGAGACGTGCCTGGGGCCATCCAAGTGAAGCTCTTGCGAGTGCTCCAGGAGCGCGAGTTTGAGCGCCTGGGCGGCACCAAAACGTTGAAGGTGGATGTGCGCGTGCTTGCCGCTACGAACCAGGACTTGCGCGCCGCCCTCGAACAGGGCACCTTCCGCGAGGATCTTTACTATCGCCTGAACGTCGTGCCGATCAGCATTCCTCCCCTGCGCGAGCATAAGGAAGATATCCCCTACCTTGCGGACCATTTCCTGGCGCGGTTTGCGCGCGAATCCGCAAAGCCCATCAAGGGCATTACCCCTGCCGCTATGCGGATGCTGATGGATTTCCATTGGCCCGGCAACATCCGGGAACTCGAGAACATTATCGAGCGCGCCGTGGCCCTCTCGACCGGCACGATGCTTGACGTCGGCGACATCCGGCTGGACTTCGGCCGGGGCGTACCGGTGGCGGCCGGGCCCGGGGTGTCTTCCGGCGACGCGGCCGGACCCTCCTTGCCGCAAGGCATGACGCTGGAGCAGTACGAGGACGAGATCATCAAAGAAGCCCTGCGCCGTGCCAACGGCAACAAGAGCCAAGCCGCACGCCTGCTGGGACTTTCCCGCAATGCCTTTCGCTATCGTTTGTCAAAGCTGGGAGTGCCCGACGAGCCCGAGGCGTAGGGGCACGCCATGGCGTGCCCGTACGTGCACGTCGCAGGCGGTCTGCTGCATCACCTATTTCTTTGAAAATGAAGGGACTGCAGGTTGGCTCAAATCGGCCACCTTCGGCTGAATTCGGCCAAGACCAGGGCTCATTGCACCCCTGCCTACGAGTTCGGTAATCACTAATAACTGTTTTAGCCTCAATGAGATGTGGTGTTTCGCTTCATTCCTGATCTTTGGCCACACAGTTGCCCGGAAGAGGGTGGCAGAGGAGAAGGGTCTGATGGGTGAGAGGTGGGCCATGAAAAACCGAAAATTCTGGTACGCGATTGCGCTCAGCACGTTATTCCTCGTGGCGGCGAGGATGACCATGGCTCAGGAGCAGGCGCCTCTGCCCGAGGCTCAAGGGCAAGCCCCCCTGCCGGATACAGGGAACCCGGACCAGGGACCACCGCCGTATGGTCCCGACCAACAGCAAGGACAATACGGCACAGGCCAAGAGCAGGGACCACCGCCGGGCGCCGCCCGCGTGGGCATCATCAACGGCCAAGTTTCCTTGATGCGGGGGGATAGCGGGGAATGGGTAGCGGCGATAGTGAACGCGCCAGTGATGCAAGGCGACACGGTAGCCACCGCCGCGCACTCGCGCACGGAAGTTCAGCTTGATTTCGCCAACATGATGCGCCTGGACCAAAATGCCCAGGTAAAGATTGCCGCTCTCGTGCAGGGCAGGATTCAGATTCAGGTGGCAAACGGGGTCATCGACTACACGGTATTTAAGGGCTCGGAAGCGAATGTGGAAATCGACACGCCCAACATGGCGGTGATTCCACAAGGCCCGGGCGTTTATCGCATTCAGATCGACAGCGACTCGCAGACGGAAGTGACCGTCCGAAAAGGCAGGGTTCAAGTTTCGACCCCCCAGGGCAGCACAAACGTTGAGGCTGGCCAGGTCATTTACGTTCGGGGCATGGAGAATCCCGAATACCAGATTGCTAACGCCCGGCCCTTCGATGAATTCGATCGGTGGAACGAGCAGCGCGACCGCGTGATCGAGCAGGCACAAAGCTGGCAATACGCGAACCGGTATTACGCCGGGGCGCAGGACCTCGACCAGTACGGGACATGGCAAAATGTCCCTGACTATGGCAACGTCTGGTCGCCGAATGAAGGGCCGGACTGGTCGCCCTATTCGGATGGTAACTGGACTTGGGAGCCTTACTGGGGATGGACGTGGGTTGGCTATGAACCGTGGGGCTGGGCGCCTTACCACTACGGGCGTTGGTTCTGCCATGGCAGCCGTTGGTGCTGGTGGCCGGGCATCGGATACGGGGGAGCACGGCCGCTTTGGGCGCCGGCTTATGTCTCCTTCCTCGGCCTGGGGCGGGGAATTGGAATTGGCCTTGGCTTGGGTTTCCGTTCGATTGGCTGGCTGGCCCTGGGGCCTTTTGACGCCGTGTCCGGTTGGTGGGGACATCATAATGGCTACAGCGCTGTCGGCATCGGCAGTATAGCCCGCATCAACAACTACGGCGGCGGCCTCGGGCGTTCGATGAATGGACGCTACACGTCCAACCTGCAAGCGGCGTTCAACAACCCCAATGTCCGGCGAGGCATAACTACCATGCCTTCCAGTCAGTTTGGGAGGGGAATGCCCGCAAGAGAGTTCGGGCGGGGTGTGGATGCTACGACGCTGCGCTCAGCACAAATGGTGCGCGGAACACTGCCGGTCGTCCCCACGCGCGCTAGCCTGATGCCGGGTAATCGTATGGCCAGCGGTTCCGCCATACCGTCACGGTCGATCAATAGCACTCACTTCTACTCGCGGAATCCGGTCACCACCCGCACGGAGTCATTCAACCAGCGGGCTGCACAGATCCAGCAGATGGTCCGGCAGGGCCCCACGAGCGCCGCGAACTATGGCGCTCGGGGCGCGAACTCGACGGCGAGATTTGGGAATGCCGGCGGCGCCTACGGCAACACTAACCGCTCCGGCTCTGCGAACCCCAGGTCTGCGACCCCTCAGGGCCAGTCAGGCAACCCAGGCTGGCAGCAATTCTCTTCACGCGCGCCCTATTCCCAGGGAGGGCAGACTCGGGGCTACAACAATGGCGGCTACGGAACGATGCGGTCTCAGCCGGCCCCGCGGCAGGGCGGTTACCAAGCCGCGCCCTCCAATCGGAGTGGAGGGTGGAACGCTCCCGCTCCGCGCACCAACTCGCCAAGCTGGGGCCAATGGTCAGGCACTCGATCCTATGGCGGCTACAGTGGCCGTCCTACGCTGAACATGAATAGGCCAATTGTGGTCCCACGGTCCAACGCGCCGCGTTCTTACAGCGGCGGCGGTCGAGGCTCGGCGCCGTCCGGCGGCGGGCGGGGGTACTCTGGCGGCGGTGGACATGCTGGAGGGGGCGGTGGTGGCCACATTTCCAGTGGTGGCGGGGGCCATAGCGGTGGCGGCGGGCATGGTGGCGGTGGCCACGGCAGACGATAACGACGAAGAGTCAGGAGTCAGGGGACGAGGCGAGGTGGCGCATACTTGGATTACAAGGCATGCGCCACCTCATTCTTCTGGCTCCTGACTCCTGACTTGGTAGCGTCTCAGTTTGAATTTGTAGCGGCGAGTTTACCTCGCCACGTGGCGAGGTAAAGCCGCCTCTACGTCAAACTGGGACATTACCCTGACTTCTGACTCCTGCCAATCATCACAGTTCTCATATACAATGGAAGGGTATGCTCGAGCCAACGGACCTGTTAGCTGCAACCACCGCGCCGCTGGAGGAGGTCGAGTCGATTCTGAACGCCGAAGACTCGGACCCTTTCCACATTCTCGGCGCGCACGTCGTGGAGTGGGAAGAGAAACCGGCTGTTGCCGTTCGCGCCTACCTGCCGGGCGCCGAACAACTATGGGTTTTGCGCGAGTCGGAAGTCATTCCGGCTCAACTCATCCACGCCGACGGCTTTTTCGAGGCCGTGTTTCCTAACGAAGCGCAAGCATTCCGATATCGGCTTCGTGCCAATTATGGGGACGGCAATGAGGTTGAGTTTGAAGACCCCTACCGCTTTCCCCCCACTCTTTCTGAGTTCGACCTCTACCTTCTCGGTGAAGGGACCCACCACAAATCCTACGAAAAACTCGGCGCCCATCTCACGGAGGTCGAAGGAGTTTCAGGCGTGGCGTTCGCGGTGTGGGCTCCGAACGCGCAACGAGTCAGCGTCGTAGGGAATTTCAATAACTGGAACGGCCGCCGGCATCCGATGCGTGTGCGGGGAGGCAGCGGTATTTGGGAACTGTTTATTCCGGGCCTCCTGGAGGGCGAAGTTTACAAGTATGAGATCAAGGGCCGCAACGATTACTTTGGCCTCAAGGCTGATCCCTTCGCCTTCTTTGCCGAACTCCGGCCCAACACCGCTTCCGTGGTGCGAGACATCAATAACTATACCTGGCACGACCAGGCCTGGATGGAGGCGCGCTCCCAACGCCAATCCCTGAAGTCGCCCCTGGCCATCTACGAAGTTCACCTCGGCTCCTGGCGCCGCGGTGAGGGCAATCGCCTGCTCGGCTACCGCGAACTCGCCGAACAACTGGTGAACTATGTCAGGGAAATGGGATTCACCCACCTCGAACTGCTGCCTGTCATGGAGCACCCGTTGGATGAATCCTGGGGATATCAGACCGTGGGTTATTTCGCGCCCACCAGCCGCCACGGCACCCCGCAGGACTTCATGTATTTTGTTGATCACTGCCACCAACACGGGATCGGCGTAATCCTCGACTGGGTGCCGGCGCACTTCCCTTCCGATGCCCATGGCCTGGCATACTTCGACGGTACGCACCTTTACGAGCACGACGACCCGCGTCTGCGGGAGCACCCCGATTGGGGCACGCGGATTTTCAATTACGGCCGGTCGGAAGTACGAAACTTCCTGCTGAATAGCGCGCTTTTCTGGCTGGAGAAGTATCACGCGGACGGGCTGCGAGTGGATGCAGTGGCGTCCATGCTTTACCTGGACTACTCACGCAAGCCGGGGCAGTGGATCCCCAACCGCTACGGCGGCAACGAAAACCTCGAGGCCATCGATTTCATTAAACGCTTCAACGAACTCGCGCATCTGGAGCATCCCGGCGTGCTCACCATCGCGGAGGAGTCCACCGCCTGGCCGGCGGTTTCGCGCCCCACCCACTTGGGTGGCCTGGGGTTCAGCCTGAAGTGGAATATGGGCTGGATGCACGACATCCTGCTTTACTTTTCCAAGGAGCCCATCCATCGCAAGTATCACCACCACAACCTCACCTTCTCGCTTCTCTATGCCTTCAGCGAGAATTTTGTGCTGGTGCTCTCCCATGATGAAGTGGTGCACGGCAAACGCGCGCTGCTGGCGAAGATGCCCGGAGACGTTTGGCAGCAGTTCGCCAACTTGCGATCCCTTTACGCTTTCCAAATAACTCATCCCGGCAAAAAAATGCTCTTCATGGGCGGGGAGATCGGCCAATGGAACGAGTGGAATTCCAAGCAGTCCCTGGATTGGAACCTCCTGGACTATATACCGCACCAGCAGGTTCGGCGGCTGGTGGCTGACCTGAATCACCTTTACCAGGCGGAGCCTTCATTGTACGAAGTGGATTTTGAATGGCAGGGGTTTGAGTGGATTGACTTCCACGATACGGATAACTCCGTGATCGTTTATCAGCGCCGGGCGCGCGACCCGAATAATCACCTGGTGGTCGTTTGCAACTTCACCCCCACGCCACGGGAGCGTTACCATATCGGTGTACCCGCGCCGTGTTTCTACCGCGAAGTCCTTAATACGGATGCCACGCAATACGGCGGCAGCGGAACTACGAACTCGCCAGGGCGGCAGGCGACGCCCATGCCTTGGCAGAACCAACCCTGCCATATCGACGTGACTCTGCCGCCGCTGGGCATTGCGATCTTCAAGCCGGAACGCTAGGACATCCCCAGCACCAGCCGGTCCACGCGCTTGCCCACGTCGCGCAAATAAGCCTCATCGCCGCCTTCCAGCTCCGTGGTCGCGTAGCCCGTGTAGCCAACGTCGGCAAAAGCTTTGCGGACCGCTGGCCAATCGATGTCGCCTTCTCCCAAATTGACCCAACGGTAGCCGTCTTCGAGGCGCTTAAAGTCCTTCAGGTGGACTTTCGCGATGCGCTTGCCCAGGTTGTGAATCCAATCCTGGGGAAAACCGTAAAGCACGACGTTGCCCACGTCGAAATACGCTTTGACCCAGGGGCTCTGAAACTCATCCACATACTTTGGCATCTCGAGCGGGCTGAGAAGGAATTTGTTCCAGACTTCCTCGATAGCGATAACGACCTTTAATTCCTCAGCCAGCGGGAGCAGTTTCCTGATCTGCTTCTGGGAGCGCGTCCATGCGTCGCGGTAGCTCACCTGCGGGTTGACGACGGCGGGCACCAACAACACCGCCTCAGCGCCCCAGAGCTTGGCATTGTGAAGTGAAGTTCGCATTCCCTCGAGGCTCTTCTCCACTACCGCCGGGATCGGGCGAGGAGAGCGGATTCGCCCAATGCGCCATGTTCATCACGGAATGGATTCTGACTTTGGCGTCGTCCGCTGCCTTCTTGATTTCCTCGGCTTCGCGCTGGTCGGTCACCGTCTGGCCCTCGATCGCGTCGAAGCCTACGGCCTTCACCAGCTTCATCCGGTCGGCGTAACTCAGGTTCTTGGGCAGCATCTCGATCTGGAGGGCCTTCTTGATGTGGCCCGCCTCCGGTGCGGGAGAAGCTGCAGAAGCCACCGCATTGCGGCTCAGCGCTGCGGCACCCACCGCAATGGATGCTTTCAAGAAATCTCGTCGTGAACTCTCGTTCATTTCAACCCCCCTCTTCCTGATCTCATTTTGTCGTCTGTTGCAAAACAAAAGGCCAGTGCACATTACCATAGAAACCGGACGTGGTGCTCCATTGATAACAGTACTTCCACAGAACTGGAAAGGTCAGAGCACACCGCAATCGGAGGCGGCAAGCAAAGAAGAATCACCACCGAGGACACGGAGTTCGCAGAGAATAGCCAAAGCGTTTTCTCTGGGAACTCTGTGCGCTCTGTGGTGAATTCAGCACTCTGGCATGTTCGCTTTAGGTTGTGGCGAACTTGGAGATATCGATATGGGGATCGAATACCTCGCTAGATTTCAGCAATTCATCCCAAGTAACCAACTTGCCTGTGTAGGCAGCCGTGCGCCCCAACATGGCGCTGAGCGCGGACTCGGCGCCCTGCGCCGCCTGGTTGTGGAACTGGTTGCTGGTGATGCTCTCGATAAACGCCTTCTGTTTCTCGGCCTCGGCTTCGTCCAGTGAGCCTTTGAACGTCCCCGCCACAGAGAACTGGTTACCGCCTTGCGCCGGGCCAAGTCCCGCGTCCCAAGGCTCTGCTCCGGCAATGCTGACCCGGTGGTCGTAGTGCGCCTGCGAACTGCCCTTCTCACCGTAAAACTGGGTTGCCGCGTCAAAAGTCGGGTCGTCAAACTGCGTGGATCCGAAACTGATCTGCACATGGTTGGGATAAGTGAAGACGAGATTGAAATTATCCCAGCAGTCGCCGGCGTCGGTGCGCAGCTTGCGCCCGCCACTGCCAACGGCCATCAGAGGATGCCCCTGGAGCGTCCAATTCACCATGTCGATCACGTGGATGTTCTGCTCAACGATGATGTCCCCGGAAAGTGATTTGTACCAGACCCAGTTGCGGAGCTTCTTCTCCTCCGGCGAGGCATTCGGCCACTCGGGTCGATCGATGTGGCCGCAATAGTAGTAGGCCAGACCGCAGCCGATCTTGCCCAGAGCGCCTTCCTGAATCCGCTTCACCAACTCGACGTGGGGCGGCGCCTTGCGGATTTGGAAACCTACCTCGAGGCTCAATTTCCCGTTGGCCTTTTCACCAATGTGCATCACGTGCTTGGCCCCCGGGACGTCCACCGCCACGGGCTTCTCGCAATAGACGTGCTTCCCTGCCGCCACGACGGTTTCCAGGTGATGAGGATGGAAGTAGGGAGGAGTAGTGATGAGGATGAAGTCCACTTCCTTCGATGCTGCGATCTCCTTGTAGGCATTGGGGCCTTGGAAGAGTTGAGAGGGATCAATCGCCGCGTATCCTTTTGCCTGCTGGTGCTCATCGAAGTGTTTTCGGCCCGCCGCAAGTTGATCGGGGAAGAGATCCGCCAGGGCCACCACCCGCGTGCTGGTGTTGTCAATGAAACCCGTCCCCACCGCCGTGCCGCGCCCTCCAACGCCTAAAATTCCCAGGCGCAAAGCGGAGTTCGCATCCGCACCTCGCACGGCCCCGGGTTTAAGGATCATGGCGCCCGTCGCCGTTGCAGCGGCCGCGCCCAGAAACTTTCTCCGACTCATTACTCCATCGACCATGAATATGCCTCCTTAGTGTTTTCTCAGCCGCACCTGCTTCAGTAACCTCTCCGGGACCGACCGGCTGATTATTCCTTGCCGCCCCTCTGAACGCTGGCATGATACTCCCACCAAAGGCCTGAAATCCAGCAAAACATGTCTCGTAGGGGCGGCCGTAGTGGCCGCCCTGGGCGACCACAAGGGTTGCCCCTACGTTGCCTATGCGGCGCGCTTGGTGCGGCTACCGGGCTTGACGGCGGGAATGCCCGACATGCAGAGAGGGCAGTCGGCAGGGTTGTAGTTCTGAATGGTTAGAGTCAGCAATGCCGACCGGGGGACGCCAAGATCGGTTGTGCCGCCGCTGCGGTCGATCAGGGATCCCGCACCCACTACTTTCCCTCCCGCTTCTTCGACGCATTTCATCGTTTCGCGCGTCGAGAGGCCGGTGGTCAGCACATCCTCCACCACCAGCACCGGCTCGCCGGAAGCTATAGTGAATCCGCGGCGCAGACTCATGAGGCCGTCCTGCCGCTCGCTGAAGAGCGCCCGGATGCCCAGCGCGCGGCCCACTTCGTGCGCCACCAGAATTCCGCCCAGCGCCGGCGCCGCCACCAATGTCGCGCCCAGGTGCCGCAGTTTCGCCGCGAGTTCGGAACAGAGTTGTTCAGCAATTTTGGATGCTGCAAGACCTGCGCGCATTGTACGTAGCGATCGCTGTGCAGCCCGGAAGAGAGAATGAAGTGGCCCTCGAACAGGGCGGAGCTGTCACGAAGATCTGGACGATTTCGCTGTCGGTCATGAGATGTTTTCC
>CAWJHY010000084.1:0-26981 GCA_963842495.1 uncultured Acidobacteriota bacterium | reverse complement strand
CTTCCCCGAGAACCTGGCGAAATCTGTTGCGGAAGGACAGATCCTGCAAGTCGTGGTGTTCAGCATCCTGTTCGGCATCGCCCTGGCCATGGTGCGCGAGGAGCGTCGGCGGCCGCTGGTCAACCTCGCCGAAAGCCTCACGGAGACCATGTTCAAGTTCACCAACCTCGTCATGTACCTGGCGCCGCTGGGCGTGGGCGCGGCTATCGCGTATACGGTGGGCAGCACCGGCATGGGCATCCTTTTCAATCTTACCAGGCTGCTGCTGACTCTCTACGTTGCGTTGTTCGTATTCATCGCAGGAGTGCTGTTGCCGGTGGCCCTACTGGCGCGCGTGCCGCTCAAGAAGTTCATCGCGGCGGTGGCGGAGCCTGTGTCGATTGCCTTTGGCACCGCGAGTTCCGAGGCCGCGCTGCCTCGCGCCATGGAGGCCATGGAAGCGATCGGGGTGCCGCGTCCGGTGGTAGCCTTCGTCATACCGACGGGCTACAGCTTTAACCTCGACGGCAGTACGCTCTATCTCTCGCTGGCCGCGATCTTTGTCGCGCAGGCTGCCGGGGTGCACCTCAGCCTTGGCCAGCAATTGCTTCTCATGCTCACGCTCATGCTGACCAGTAAAGGCGTGGCGGGAGTCTCTCGCGCCGCTATCGTCATTCTCCTCGGTACGGCTGGGTCGTTCGGCCTGCCCACGGAGCCCATTTTCATCCTGCTCGGCATCGACCAACTGATGGACATGGCGCGCACTTCGGTCAATGTACTAGGCAACTGCCTGGCCACCGTGGTGATCTCACGCTGGGAAGGTGACTTCGGCAAGGAACAGCCATCACCGGTGGTGATGAATGCGGTTGCCGGTTGAGGGGGCCTTATGAATGCGCGACTGGCACAACCATAGCCCTTGATGTTTGCGCCGCCAGTGAACTTCGGAGATACCCTGCGTGCAAATTCGTCATCGATCCATGAGAGATAGAGCCCCACTTCGTAGAGGCGCGTGGCTGCTCCTCGGCGTGTGGTTGTCCGGCCAGTTAGCCTCCGCTGCCCAGGTCGCGGGGCCGCTCACAGCCTCTCGAAATCCCAACTATTTCAAAGATGCGAACGGCACGGTTCTTATTTTGAACGGCTCGCAGACCTGGAACACGCTTCAGGACTGGGGCGCGGACGGCTCTGTCGAGAATCTGGACTTCCACGCATTCGTCAAGTTCCTTACAGCGCACGGCCACAATTTCACTTTGCTCTGGACCGTCGAATTGCCGAAGTTCTGTGGCCTTCCCCTGTTTGAGGGCTCCGCGCCGGATTTGACCGCTGCCCCGTTCCCCTGGTTGAGGACCGGCCCGGGGACAGCGACGGACGGCGGTCTGAAATTCGATCTCAGGAAGTTCGATCAGAGCTTCTTCGACCGCTTGCGCGCGCGGGCGGAGGCGCTGAACAATGCCGGCATTTATGCGGGCGTCTATTTATTCACCGGCGAATTCCTCAACGTCTACCGCTGCTCGACCGACGGCTACCCCTTCACCGCAGCCAACAATATCAATGGTGTTGACGATGGTTACACAAGCGGACGAAAAGGCAAGGGCTCAGTAACGATGACGGCTCCCAACGCGATTACCGCGTTTCAGGACGCTTATGTGGAAAAGACCATCGATACCTTGAACGATCTGCCGAACGTCCTTTGGATCGTCTCCGAAGAGGCGCCCAATGATTCCACCTGGTGGAACAACCACCAGATTGCTCACATTCGGGCTTACGAGTCGCGGAAACTGCACCAGCATCCGATCGGCTACGCCGCGCTCGAGGGGCCCTCGGATGACATACTCTACAACTCGGACGCAGACTGGGTCGCGCCGGGCGCGAGACTCTCGCCGGTCAAGTCCTGCGGCGCCGGGAAGCCCGCCTGCAAGGTCAACGTCAATGACAGCGACCACAGCTACTGGGAGATTTGGAAGGACACGCCTCAGCAGGGTCGCAACTATGCCTGGGAAAACTTTATGACGGGCAACCAAGTCCTGTTCATGGACCCCTACTTGGTTTATTACCCGCGCCAGAAGCGAAACTTGTGCCTCTCTCCGGTCAACGACATTTGTCGAGCGCCGGACACGCGTTGGGATAACCTCCGGGATGATCTCGGGTACATACTGAGCTATTCCCACAGGTTGAATCTTGCCAACGTCACTCCCCGCGGTTCTCTTGCTTCGACAGGGTATTGTCTTGCCCAAACTCCTCCTGCCGGCGCGGAGTACCTGGTCTACTCGCCTTCCGGCGGCTCATTCACGGTTGATCTCTCCGCGATGCCGCACTTGAGGACGCTGGCCGTCGAGTGGTTCAATCCTTCGACGGGCACCACGATCACCGCCGAGCCCATTGCTGCCGGTTCAGCTTCGCAATCGTTTACGCCGCCCTTCAGCCAGGACGCGGTGCTTTACCTTGTGGACACAGCGGGGCACGCGGGTGCAGCCAAGCAGAAGTTGTGAAGCGGCGAAGGAAGCAGCTTCACGCAAAGGCGCAAAGTACGCAAAGTTCGCAAAGAAAAGCAAAGGCGGGGTTCTCATCAGTAGGGGCGGCTCGCGAGCCGCCCCTACGAAGTCAGAAGTCGATCCGCATGCGGGGCGGCCGCAAGGGCCGCCCCTACAGAGTCTATGTGAAAACGCTTAAATGCTGTCATTCCGAGCGGAGCGAGGAATCTCGCTCTGAGTATTCTCAACGCAGTGCGAGATTCCTCCTCGCCCCGCGCCTGCGGGGCTCCTCGGAATGACAGAGCGATCGAGTTATCACACGGACTCCTACAGCTTCAAAAGCGGCCGGCCGTGGTGCATCTCGGGGTGGAGTGGAACCTGGAAGGGCACATTGCTTGAAAGCGCGCCCTGAGGAGTATTGACCTCGACCTTGCCGGTGCTCGTCTCGGCGGGCACGGTGGCTTGAATCTCCGTGCTCGAAACAACCTTGAACTGCGCCGGCTTGCCATTGAAAGTGACTTTGGTCGAGCCCGTCAGGTCAGTACCAAGGATTGTGACCGCTACCCCCGCCTCCCCGGAGGCTGGCGTTAGTTTCACGAACGGAGCGAGGCCGGTGGACAAACTAAAGACCGTTCCCCCGCCGGCCCCGCCGAAGATGGTTGTCCCGTAGAAGTTTCCATCGGTGGCTTGGACCAACCCGCCCCACGGCGTGGATCCGTCCGTGTCGTCGAAGTTGAGCAGATTAGTGAACTCACCCTCGGGAGTGATTTCAAAAATCGTGCCGTATCCTTGGTTGCAGGGGAAGATTTGGCACGTAAGTACCGCAGCCGGTCCGCCGGACTGGGCAGTACCGTAAAGGTTCCCATCGGTGGCTTGGACGAGGCCCGCTTGAGGTGCATTTCCCTCGGTGATGTCGAAGCTGTGGAGAGTCGTCAGGTTGCCCGCAGGAGTGATAACGAAGACAGTGCCACAGCCCAAGTTGTTGCAGGCATTGCTCGCCCCGCCATAGTATGTAGTCCCATAGAAGTTTCCGTCCGTGCCTTGCAGCAGTCCTGCGCTGGGCCGCGATCCGTCGCTCACTTGGAATTTATGCAGCGTGGACAACTGCCCAGTGGGAGTCATCTCAAAGACTGTTCCACAGCCTGGGCCCGTAAGGCAGGCGTTACTGACCACCCCACCGCTAGTGGTTGTCCCATAGAAGTTTCCGTCGTTGGCCTGAATTAGACCAGACGGCATATAGCCATCGGTGAAGGTGAAGCTGTGCAGTGTGGTGAACCCACCAGCGGGTGTGATTTCGAAAATGGTGCCACAGCCGCCGTTGCAGGCGTTGCTTCCTCCACCATTGTAAGTTGCTCCGTAGAAGTTCCCGTTGCTGGCTTGAATCAAGGGGCCCGCGCCCGTGCCATCAGCGCCGTTGAAGACGTGCAGCGTGGTGAGTTGGCCCTCGGGAGTGATTTTGAAAACAGTGCCATACTTGTTGGCGCCCCCTCCAAGGGAAGTTGTCCCATAGAAGTTGCCGTCGGTGCCTTGCACGAGAGCTACAAGAGGCTCCCGTCCGTCAGGGCAGCCCGATTGGGCGCAAAAGCTATAGAGTGTGGTCAGTTCGCCGTTAGGCGTGACTTTAAACACGGTCCCAGCGCCGTAGGCCCCGCCACTGATCGTCGTGCCGTAGAAGTTCCCGTCGGTGGCCTGGATCAGGGTGCTCCCGGGCGTGGAGCCGTTCGGGTCATTGAAATCGGCCAGTGTGGTTAGGGTTTGCGAGCGCGCGGCAACAGCCGTCGCGAAACAGAAAACAGACAATACGACCATTGCTTTCCAGGAGCTGAGCCTGAACATATCGCCTCCCTCGCTGCTCTGCACGAACTTGAATTGTGGACATTATGCACGGGCGGCACTTCCGGCCGCTCGCTGGCAACCAGGAGGGTTGCCTCTACGGTCAAAACCGCGCGTGCTGCACTTTGCCATGAACCGGAACACGTTCTTGCTCGTAGTCACTTTGACGTTCACACCATCAAAACGTGAGCTTCCTCCCCAAAAAAGGCCATTGGCGGCGTGAGGCGCCGTAGCGTAATCCAAGAGTTGTCTGGGCTGATCGAACCTGGCTGGCCGAGAGCGCGGCTCTACGGTCTCCGCTGACAGTGATGCTGTTGGAGTTGGTGGGGTTGTAAGGAGGGGGCGGGCTTGCGGAATGTAGGGGCGGCTCGCGAGCCGCCCCTGCGAAACCATAGGAAGTTAGAAGTCGATCCGCAGGCTGGCCTGGCCTTGGCGTGCGCCCGCGAACCCGAACAACCCTTGCGCTGAGGTGATGCAGCCGAAACCGCAGAGTCCCTGCGAGGGATTATTCGGATCGGTAATCTTCAGATCGGGGTCGCCCAGGTTGAGATGGTTCAAAACGTTGACGAAGGAGAATTCAAACCTCATCTTGACACGTTCAGAAAGGCTGAAGCTCTTAGCGAGCCCGGCGTCCCAGTCAATGGTGCCCGGGCCGGTCAAGATGCCGACGCCCGCAGTTCCGAAACGGGCGATGGGAGGTGGGGTTGACCCGCCTTCACCGATGCTGCAACTGCCGCCAGGGCAGGCGAAACCCGAGCCCATGATCCATTCACCTGCGTTCCTTTGGGCAGGATTAAAGGGGCCGATTCGGTCAGGACTCTGGGCGCGACCCACGAAGTTTCCGGAGCCCGTTCCAGACGGGTCTCCGCCGGTAAAATACGGCGTAAGGAAGCCGCCGGTATGAAACGTCAAGACATGGTTCGTTTGCCACCCGCCTATCACGCCATTGAGGATCTTGTTGGAAGTGTTCGCAAATCGTTTGCCTTTTCCCACGGGAAGCTAGTAGACCATGGTGGTGACCCAGTCATGCGTGAACGGCGCGTAGGGATTGCCCTTCTCGTTGCTTCGATGATAAAAGTCCTCCGCGCGGTTGCACGCTGTCTCGCCGCACAAACCGCCGGCATTCCCTGCTCCCAGGTTGTCTGCCAGGCTGTGGGACCAACTGTAAGTGCTATCGAAAGTGAGCCCCGCGCCTACCCGGTGCGTGACTTCCACCTGAGCCTCTTCAAAAGTGGCAGTTGCGCCGTTCGACCGTGAGTTCACGACGCCCCAGTTAGGATAGGGCCTCATACTAAGGGGCTGCTCGCTGAAGGGAATCGTTGAGGGGAGCGACTGGTTATCATCGGGCGCCCAGACGAGGTTGGTGGTTTTCATGCCGACGTAGGTGAGGCGCAGCCCCGTCGCCTTCCCGAGCTCGCGTTCGAGTGAGAGGTTCCACTGGAGCGAGTAGGGCTCTTTCCAGTTGATCGAGTTGGCCGTGCCAAAGTATGCGGAGCCGTAGGGGGCTATACCGCCCGCGGTGCTTGCGGAGGAAGTGGCCGGCCAAACGAAGGCGGGGCCAGTCGCCGTTTCAACATTAGTGTAGAAGTTGGTAGCCGACTGAATGGTTCCAGTAAGTGAGTAGTAGACGGATCCCAAGGTCGAGGCTTGGTAGGCTCCGATGCCGCCGCGCAGCACCGTCTTATCGTCATTCGTGAGCTTGTAGGCAAAGCCAAAGCGCGGCAAGGCGCGCTTTGAATTGGCGCGGAGCCCCTCAGAAATATGTGCCTGGGATGCCGTCAGCACCGGGGTGCAGGCGGCGCCATTAATCGACATGGGATCGCTGGCAAGCCCGGGAAGGCCCGCTGTCGGGCAGGCATCAAACGACTGAAGGAACGAAGTCGCCAGGAGTTTGGCCGCTCCATCGGGGTAGACGACTTCGCCGGAGCCGGGAGTCTGGATGAAGTTCCCAATTTGGCCGCTGGCGTCGGTGTAGCCGGGGTGATAGTCAAAACGCAGACCCAACTCCACGGTCAGGCGTTTCGAGACTTTCCAACTATCTTGAGCAAAGAAGGCCAGAATGTAGTTTCGGCCATCGTTGTCCAATTCGACGTTGTCCAATTCGGTCTGGTAGGGGGCGCCGATCAGGAAATCGGCGAAATCATTGCCCGTGAACAGGCCGCTGAACGCGTAAGTGCCGTAGTTGTCAGCGCCGAAGAAACCCAAGGCGCTTACGGCGCGGAATTTGGCCGCGTCCATTCCGAACTTGAAGGAGTGGCGGCCCTTGACCCAGCTCAGTGCATCGGTAAACTCATAGGTCCGCGATTGTCCCTGGGAATTCAACCGATCGACGCCAAGGCCTGTGGTTTCGCCGCTAAAATCGATCTCTGGGAGCCCGTTGTACCATAGGTTGCTGATGCCTGCAAAACCGAGAGACTCGGTGAAGGGTTTCCCGTTATAGGGATTCTGCGTCCCCGACAAATCATCCGTCAACCCGAAGCGGAATTCATTGAGCAGCGTGGGCTTGAAGGTATAGGTTCCCGAGGCGACCAGCATGCGGACGTGCTCGAAGTTCGTACTGGAAGGAATGGTCAGTTCCTTAGGCGATAATTGGGGAATATTCTTGTATGTTAAGCGTCCGGTTACGAAGAGCTTCTGGCCGAAATACTGGTCTCCCCTCACGTCGAATCCATTGGAGCTCAAGTTCGCAGGGAGGTTCGTTCGGTAATTGCCACTAGTAAACTGGCTCCCGTAGTTAGGGTCGGGATAAAACTGAAGGAAGGCCTTTGCCCCCGCACTGATATCGGTTATCACATCATTCGCGTACGGTTGGCCGTTAAAGGGATTGTAAAGTTGGTCCGCAGCGACGCTGCAGATGCCGGCCGCGTTGAAATTGCCCCCTCCCTGAGTGCAGAGGTAACCCAGGTTGCCGCTTTTCATGTCCGGCGTGGGAACGGTGTTCTGTATGGGCTGGGTGCGCGGCAGCCGGAAGCCCTCGTAGTCGCCGTAGAAAAAGGACTTGTTCTGTCCGTTGTAAAGGTGGGGAATGACGACCGGCCCGCCTAGACTTCCTCCGAAGTCGTTGGCGATTTGGGCTGGTTTGGTGGCCGCGCCATAGGGAATGGCGTTGAGAGCGGCGTTCTGGTGATACCAAAACCCGGAGCCATGCAGCGTGTTCGTGCCGCCCTTGGTGGTGGTGGTGACGTCGCCCGGTTGCTCAAACTCCGCCGGGCTTCCTATCCCCTGTACCTTGATTTCGGCGATAGACTCCGCGGAAGGGAAGGCGTTATGCAGGGGCGAATTGCCCGTCACATTGGTGATGGAAACCCCGTCCACGCTGAACTGCGACTGCGACTGCAAGCCGCCCTGAATGGCAAGATTGCCCCCCGGATCGGTCTGCATGCCGGGAAGGATTTCCATAAGATAGTACGGGCTGTTGCCATTCCCTGAAGCACGATAGTTGACCGGAAGGTCGGTGATCTCGAGGGTGTTGTAGGCGGAAGAGACGGTCCCGGTCTCAGTGGTGATCACGCCCACGCTCTCGCCCGTTACTTCCACTTGCTGGCTGACCTCGCCCACGCTGAGCGCGGCGTCCACGCGCAACGTCTGGCGAGCGCCCAGTTCGACGCCGTCAACTCGGGTGGTCTTGAACCCGGCGACGCTGACTTCCACCGAGTAGTGTCCGGCCTTGAGGTCGACGGCAGTGTAATTGCCGCTGGCGTCCGTCGTCACGCTTCGCGACGTATTTTCATCGGTGTTGGTTATCGTCACCGTAGCATTGGGCACCACCGCGCCGCTCGCGTCCGTTACCGTGCCTTCGAGCGTGCCGAAAGTCGATTGCGCCATTGCCATACCACAACTTAATGCAATTGCCAGTACTGACCATGCAATTCTTTGCCGCATGGGGATCTCCTTTTTTTGAACTGAAGACTGCTGCCCCGAATCGAAGGGTCCTTCTCCGAAAGCAATTGTAAAGGGTGAATATACTACGTTAGACATAAAGCCCGTTCTTGTCAAGGTTTTCCCGAAGGTCGCATTCCCATGAATGGGTACACTCTCTCCACGTCACACCCGGCAGATCAGGTGGAGAGCACCTTGCTCCCTGCGCTCTGGACGAACTATGCAATATGTTTCAGAGTAATAGGCTGACAAACCGCGTCAGAAACTCATTGAAGCACGCGAATGTGAAATGCAGGTTACGAACGGGTTAGTTTTTCATGAAGGCGGCGGGCAGATCCAAGAGCGAAACGCCCGGAAAGAATGGCCCTCATCACCATTTACTCTCGTTGTGTGCTAGAATTTCACACTCATATCAACTCAACTCATGCGAGTAGCTGCAATGCCGCAGATCCGTGTTGTTTCGTTTGACCTTTGGGATACCGTCTTCGTCGATGACTCCGACGAGTCCAAGCGCCTCCGGCAGGGCCTGCCCCCGAAGCCCGTCGAGCGCCGGGAGTTGGTTCACCGCTTTCTGTCGCGGCATGCTCCTATTGATCGGGCGCTTGTCGATTGCGCTTATGACACCGCCGATGCGGCATTCCGGCACGTCTGGCGCCACCAACACGTGACTTGGCCAGTCGAGGTTCGCCTGCGGGTTCTGCTTGCGGGCCTGAAGCGTGAACTGCCGCAGGACGAACTCAAAGAGCTGGTGCGTCTCCACGAAGAGATGGAGTTGCGCGTCCGCCCCTACCTTGTGCCAGGAGTCGCCGGGGCACTCGAAACGCTCCGGCGGCGATTTACGCTGGCGGTAGTTTCCGACGCGATCTTCACCCCAGGCCGCGTGTTGCGAGCCTTGCTGGCGGGCTATGGAATTCGGGATTGTTTCTCGGCCTTTGCGTTCTCCGACGAGGTCGGTTGCTCGAAGCCTGCGCCGGGAATGTTTTGCCGCGCCGCGGAACTTACAGGCTGCCGTCTCGAGGAAATCGTCCATGTCGGCGATCGCGAGCATAATGATATTGCGGGCGCGAAAGACGCGGGCTGCCGCGCCGTCCTTTTCACCGGCGTGGTTGACCGCGACAGCGCCAACACCCGCGCCGACGCCGTCTGCCGGGAGTTTAGCCAACTCCCCGAAATCATTGAAACCCTGGCGGGAGGCGGGGAGGCAGTTGACAGTTGACAGTCAAAAGTCGAGAGTTGACAGTCGACAGTCAACAGTTCGGAAATCGAAGAGCCGAAAAGTTGGGGAATCACGGCAGCGACCTATCTGCGGCCTCGGCGTTGCTAGTCGTACTCGATGTTGCCGCGACTCCTCAACTTCTCGACTCCTTGACTGTCGACTGTTAACTGTTGACTGTTAACTGTGAACTAAGAACAAACCCATGCCCTCAACGCTTCGTTTCCTCATTATCGACGGTTATCCGAAACCCAGCCGCGACGAATTCGACGTGGTCGGAATGAAGCATGCCTCGCGCCTCTATGTCGAGATGCTCAAGAAGTATCTGCCGGAGGCGCAGTGCAGGATTTGGCTTGCCAGCGACGACCCTGTTCCCCCTGAAGGGCTGGGACCGGAGCACTACGCCGGCCTACTCTGGCCTGGCTGCAACCTCACGATCTATCACGACGACCAACGCGTGACACGCCAGATCGAGTTCGCCCGGAAGAGCTACGAAGTTGGCACGCCGGGCTTCGGCACCTGTTGGGGCATCCAGATGGCAGCGGTGGGGGCGGGCGGAGTGGTCTCGGCGAACCCGCGCGGACGCGAGATGGGCTTCGCGCGCAAGATTCACCTTACCGCCCAGGGGCTTGGCCATCCGATGTTCGAAGGGAAGCCGCCTGTGTTCAACGGCTTCACCAGCCATCTCGACGAGATCACCCAGCTTCCTGCCGGAGGCGCGCTGCTGGCGTCCAACGACTTCACTCGCGTCCAAGCGATGGAAGTGAAGCACGGGAAGGGAATATTCTGGGGGCTGGCGTATCACCCGGAGTACGATCTGCACGAGATGGCGCGCCTG
This sequence comes from uncultured Acidobacteriota bacterium, assembly GCA_963842495.1. Taxonomy (GTDB): domain Bacteria; phylum Acidobacteriota; class Terriglobia; order UBA7540; family UBA7540; genus CAVROP01. The sequence continues at coordinate 16,771 of CAWJHY010000084.1, read as the reverse complement.
ATCACGGCGCGGGCGCCCAAGCTGTTGGCGGAGGGTTTCTTCCAGAACCAGGAGGCGCTCCGGCAGTACGTCGCCAAGCTCGAAACGCTCCACCAGAACCCCAGCCGGAAAGATCTGCGCTGGGAACTCGACATCGACGACGACGTGTTGTCAGACCAAGTGCGCCAGGTAGAATTCCGCAACTGGATAAACAAGATAGTGCTGCCACAGAGCCGGTAGGGGCGCGTTGTGGTGCGGGCGTCTCGCCCGCTGTCGCGGGAACGTACCGCTCCCGCACGCGGGCAGGGCCTGTCCTGAGCGGAGCGATGGAATGCCCGTGCGACAGCGGGCGAGACGCCCGCACCACAAGCACGGACTTTCGACAAAGGGCAGTGAGGAGATTGACCCGAACATGTTCGAAGAAATTTCCACTTTTTCATTTCCCACTCGAATCGTTTTCGGATGCGGGGCCGTCAAGCAACTTCCCTTATGTCTCAAGGAGACCGGCGCTCGCAAACCGCTTGTCGTTACTGACCCCGGGCTCCGCGCCTCGCCGGTGTTGAAGGCTGTCGTTTCGGTGCTCGAGGACGCCCAAGTCCCTCACGCGGTTTTCGCCGAGGTCCACGGCAATCCGATCGAAGAAGACGTGCTCAATTCGGCAGAGCTCTACCGGACGGCCGGCTGCGACGCGGCGATCGGTCTGGGCGGGGGAAGCGCCCTGGACGTTTCCAAGGCGGTCGTGGTCATGGCCCGACATTCCGGCTCGCTGGCCGAACTCGAGTGGCAGGCCGGCGGCATGCAGCGGATGACCGGACCCTACGACCCTATCATCGCGATCCCCACCACTGCGGGGACCGGCAGCGAGGTAGGGCGCTCCTCGGTGATCACGTCTCATGAATTGGGCAGGAAGATCATCATCTTCAGTCCCTGGCTGATGCCCAAGCGCGCTATTCTCGATCCCGAGTTGACGGTGGGGCTTCCCCCGTTCCTGACCGCGGCCACCGGAATGGACGCCTTCACCCACTGCCTTGAATCCCTGACCTGCCCCGTATTCCACCCGATTTGTGACGGCATCGCAATCCACGGGCTGGAGTTGGTCATCCGCTATCTCGAGCGGGCCACGCGCAATGGCAGGGACATCGAGGCGCGCGGGAACATGCAGGTGGCGGCCACCATGGGGGCCATCGCCTTCCAAAAAGACCTCGGTGCCACCCACTCGCTGGCACACCCGCTATCCACCGAGTTTGGGTTGAATCACGGCCTGGCCAACGCCTTGTGCCTGCCTGCCGTGATGCGCTTCAACCTCGACCCGGCGGCAAATCACTACGCGCGCCTGGCAGGTCTTTTTGGCGTGCCGGTGCAACAGATGTCGGAGAAGGAAGCGGCGGCGCGTTGCGTGCAGGAAGTCGAATCCATGATCGAACGGCTCGGCATAACCCGTGGCCTGCGTAATCACGGAGTCCCCCGAGAGAGCCTCGGCCCTCTGTCGGTGAAAGCCTTCGAGGACTCCTGCCACAAAACCAATATCCGCCCCTGCACGCAAAGCGATCTGTTGAGGCTTTATGAGGAGAGCTGGTGATGCATTCACTCCCCTCTGACCCGGACGCTACGCTCACTTACAATCCACAACTGACCGGACAGAGGTTCGTTTTTCAGCAGGTTCAGCACGCGGGGAAAGACCTTAAGAATGCTCCGTCGGCTTTGATCCGCAACTCGGAGGACGATGAGTCCTGCGTACTGCCGAGGTGGGTAGACGCGAATGTCGGCGAAGCCGGTGTCGAGCGTGACCAAGGCGCGTTGCTCCAACTGGCAGACGGCGGCCAAATCCGTGTCCGGACGTCCTGCAGTTGTTCATCCCAAACGGTCACGGCGTCATGACCGTTTTCGCGGAGAAACACGGCGAGCTCAGGGTGAAGGTTTTCGTCGGTTTTGAAGCGCATTAACCGACCCCGAGAGCGAGAAAGCGCTCTTTGGCGAGTTCAGCGGCGTAGAGGAGTGCGGCTTGGATGTCTTCGGAGGCTAGCCTGTATGCTGCCGCGATCTGCTCGGGCGTTTCCCCGGCGCCGAGATTGTCCAACACGACGGACACCATTACGCGAGTGCCTTTGATGCAGGCTTGGCCGTGGCAAACGGCGGGATCCACCGTGATTCTCTCTCGCCAGTCCATAGTATCGCTCGCTCGGACGACTGATTTTCAGTATGCGCGAGTGCGGCGCAAAAAGCAATCAACTGGAGACCGTGGAATTAGTGGACGTTGCTCAGACTCCGACTGTCAGTACGGGGGTGTGCTAAAATGAACCGGCAGGGTCAAGCAATGCAGAAAAATGTCCAGTTTGTTGTCGACGGAGAGGGGAACAGGAAGGCCGTCATTCTTCCAGTCGAAGAATACGAGGAAATGATGGAAGACCTTCATATGGGCCGCGCCGCACGCGAAAGCGGATCCGAACCACGCAGGTCGTTTGAAGAGGTGGCGAACGAATTACGCGCGGCTGGCGAGATTGATGTTTAAGGTCAACATTACCTCGAGCGCCGAACACGACCTCAGGCGTCTCGACCGCCCAGTCAAAAACCAGATCGCTATTGCCGACCTGGAAAACATCGCCAACTTGATAGGATGTTATTTGCGTTGTGCGCATTCTGCATGGTGTGCAGAAAAGACCCTGAGGAGAGAGCATGAGTGAGACACCAAGCTGGAACCTCATCAACCCCGCCACCGAAGAAGTCTTCCGCACCCTCGCGTCCACTTCCGACGCGGAGTTGGACGCGATCCTTTCGCGCATGCGCGCGGCGCAGGTGCTTTGGCGAGACGTTTCGCTTCGGGAACGTGTAGAGATCTGCACACAATTCATAGCCGCATTCCGGTCCATGAAAGAATCGGTTGCGCTGGACATTACCCGGCAGATGGGAAAGCCGCTTGTCCAGGCGCGCCGGGAAGTGGATACGATGCTCGACCGCGCCGCAACTATGGTGCGGTTGGCGCCCGGCGCACTTCAGGACGACGTGCTCCCGCCCAAAGAAGGTTTCCGCAGGTTTATCCGGCACGAACCGCTCGGCATCGTGCTCGACATTCCAGCCTGGAACTATCCGCTGCTGATCGCCGTCAACGTCATTGTCCCCGCACTGTTGGCCGGCAATGCCGTTCTGATCAAGCACGCGCGCCTGACGCCGCTCTGCGGCGAGGCATTCGTCGAGGCCTTCCGCAAGACGAGACTGCCGCAGGACCTCGTGGCATCGGTCCACGTCAATCACGCCACCATCCGCAAGCTGATTGAGAAGCGCGCCGTCGATTTCATCTCTTTCACCGGCTCGATCGAGGGCGGGCGCCAGGTTTACCAGGAAGCCTCAAGCCAGTTGCTCGATATGGGTCTCGAGCTGGGCGGCAAGGATCCCGCCTTCGTGCGCGAGGACGCCAACTTCACCTTTGCGGTGGAAAACACGGTGGACGGCGCCTTCTATAACGCCGGGCAGAGCTGCTGCGCCGTGGAACGCATCTACGTGATGCGCCCGATCTTCTCCAAATTCGTCGACGCTTACGTAGCCGAGGTGGAGAAATATAAGGTAGGTTCGCCGGAAGACGAAACCACAACCGTAGGCCCGCTGGCCCAGCGCAAGACAGTGGAGTTCATGGAATTCCAGGTCGGCCAGGCCGTCGCGCGAGGCGCCAAAGTACTCACCGGAGGACGCCGCCTTCCCGGGCCTGGCTACTACTTTCAGCCAACCGTGCTCGTGAATGTCGACCACACGATGAGTGTTATGATGGAAGAAAGCTTCGGGCCGGTAATCGGAATCATGCCTGTGGACGGCGACGAGGAAGGCGTCCGGCTGATGAACGACAGTCCGTACGGCCTCACGGCTTCTATCTGGTCCGAGGACGTGAATCAGGCCGAGAAGTTGGCGCACCGGACGGCAGCGGGCACGGTCTACGTCAATCGTTGCGATTATCTCGACCCTGAGCTTTCCTGGGTGGGCATCAAGGACAGCGGGCACGGCTGCACCCTGTCGCACTTCGGTTTCCTTTACTTGACGCGCCCGAAGAGCTTTCACATCCGTACGCGGACGTAGCGCGCCGCAGCCTCTCCGTGCCTCTGTGGTGAAGAGGTCTTATGACTATCCAACAAATTAAGCACTCTTTCGCCAAACTTAAAATCGCAAAAGTGAAGCTCGGAGGCTTCGACGTTGACGGCGTGCTGCGGGGCAAATACATCTCGCTCGAGAAATTCTTCTCGGCCGCCGAGTCGGGCTTTGGTTTTTGCGACGTCATCTTCGGCTGGGACAGTTCCGACGCGCTCTACGACAACGTCCAATTCACTGGTTGGCACACGGGTTACCCCGATACGCTGGCCCGCATCGACCTGTCCACTTTTTGCGTTCTGCCCTGGGAGCTGAACACGGCATTTTTCCTGCTTGATTTTTGCCGCCAGGACGGCTCGCCCTTGCCCGTCTCCCCGCGCCAGGTTTTGCGCGCCGTCGTGGAAAGCGCCGAGAAAGCGGGCTACACCACGAAGGCCTCGATTGAGTATGAGTATTTCTTCTTTCAGGAGGACCCGCTCTCCGCGCGTCAAAAGCATTTCCGCGGCCTCACGCCACTTTCGCCGGGAATGTTTGGTTACAGCTTCATGCGCGCTTCCGCGCACTCCGACCTCGCCCACGCCATTATCGACACCGCGAGCGCGTTGGGTATTGAACTCGAGGGCTTTCACACCGAAACCGGTCCCGGGGTTTACGAAACAGCCATTCGCTACGACGACGCCCTGCGGGCCGGGGACAAAGCAGCGATGTTCAAAACCCTGGTCAAGATCGTGGCGCGCAAGCACGGTCTGCTCGCCACTTTTATGGCCAAGTGGAATGCCAACCTGCCGGGTTGCAGCGGGCATATCCATCAGAGCCTGTCGGACCGCGCCGGAAAGAAGAACCTCTTCTACGACCCCAAATCGGACTCGCACATTTCCGAGCTGATGCAGCAATACATGGCGGGACAACTCGCCTTAATGCGCGAGTTGACGGTCATGTTCTGCCCCACCATCAACTCCTACAAACGCACCGTGCCCGGCACCTGGGCGCCCACCAACGTCACCTGGGGAGTGGACAACCGAACCACCGCTCTCCGCGCCATTTCCTCCGGCGTCAAGAGCACACGGGTCGAGCATCGCCTGCCCGCCGCCGACGCCAACCCCTATTTGTCGCTGGCCGCCAGCCTGGCTTCAGGCCTTTACGGGATCGAGAACAGCCTGGAACTCCCCGCACCTACCGGCAACGCCTACGAGGCGCAGGCGCCGGCGCTGCCCCGGAGTCTCGAGGAGAGTACGGAGCTTTTTCATTCGAGCAAAATCGCGCGGCAGATCTTCGGCGATGAATTCGTCGATCACTTCGCCGCCACGCGCGATTGGGAGACTCGCCAGTTCCGACGCGCCGTAACCGATTGGGAATTGGAGCGATACTTCGAGATAATTTGAGGTCCGCTAAAGAAAGATTCACCACAGAGTGCACAGAGATCACAGAGAAAAGCCACAACGTTCTTCTCAGTGAACTCTGTGCACTCTGTGGTGAATTGTTTTTTCCCGTAACCAGCCGCTACTCCAATGCCTCAACCAACGGGTTCCCCTGCGACCCCGAGGGCTGCGTCAACCCCAGCGCGGCCGCCAGGGTCGCTGCAAGGTCGATAGGCTGGCAGTGGTTAAAGTATACCCCCGGCTTGAAAGTGTTCCCCCACAAAAGCAGCGGCACCTGCGCATCGTAATTCCAGGGGCCGCCATGGGTAGTGCTCGTCCGGCCTACGACCGGCAAGGCGTAAGGGTCGAGCACAACGAAAACGTCTCCCCCGCGTTGTTCGTTGTAGCTATTTGACACCTTGCGACCCAGGGGCGAGGAGGGCAAGTGGCCTGAGACGATTTGCGCGCGCGTGAAGGCGGCCGCCACTCCGGGCACGGAAGCCGCCGCCACGGCGGCCACTTCCTCCGCCCGCGCCGCCTGAATGTGTTGTTTGTTCAGAGCCTCGGAATCAAAGTAGATATAGGGCCCGTCGATTGCCGCGATCCAGTCCCCCTTCCCAAATTCACCCGCCATCGCTGCTTCCACCGCTTTGCGTAGAAGCGCCGTCTGAGCCACACCCGCGCCCCATTTATGCTCCTGAATGAAGGCCGGGTTCGGCGACACGCCGTGGTCTGCCGAGAGGGCGATCCAGACGTTCCTGAGGCCCACAAGTTTGTCCAACTCGCCGAAGAATGACGCGAGGTAGCGGTCCGTTCGCAGGGTGACATCGCCAACCTGAGGGCTGTATGGCCCAAACGCATGGCCGATGTAGTCGTTGACGCTCAGCGAGATGCTCAACATATCGGTGTCGTCGTCCTTGCCTAAATGCTCGCCTTTGATTGCCTGCTCTGCAAACGCCAACTCAATTTCATTCATGTAAGGCGTTTGGCCAAGCCAGCTCAGGAACTTCGGGTCAGGACACGGCTCGTTCGGACTGGCCTTGAGTTCGCTGAACGTCATGTCGTATCCGCTCTCCGGCAGAGCGGCCCATTTCTGTCCACAGTAGTTCTTCGCCGGAGAGCTTTGGTTGAACTTCACCACCCAGGAGGGAAGCGCCGGCATGTAGTAGCTGCTGCTGATGAATCGGCCTCCCTGGGAGTCGTACCAATACGCAGCCGACGGCGAATGGCCGCCGGGCAGAATTGCCGCGCGATCCTTCAGCGCGATCGCCACGACTTTCGACCGGAAGTCCGTGGCCGCCCGCAACTCGTCCCCGAGTGTGCTGCCGATCAGGTAGTGCGGAGAGAACCCCGGTTTTTCGTCGGCCCCGTCTGGACCGCTCACGAGTTTCGTGGCCGGGTCCTCGACGCAATTGACGGTGCGGCGGAGCGAGTGATCGTACCACTCGTTGCCGATGATTCCGTGCACGTTCGGGTACGCCCCAGTAAAGAGACTGGCATGGCCGGGGCCCGTGGCGGTGGTGGCGTAATCATAGCGGCAATCCGCGAAGCAAGCCCCGCCGGTTAGTAAGAGGTTAAAGCCGCCCGCCACGAATTCTTGCCGGAAGCGCACCAGATAGTCATATCGGAATTGATCAATCACGATGATCAGAAGCAGCTTGGGCCGGCGCGGAAAGTCAGCCTTGCTCCAAACAATCGCCCCGCGGAGCAGGAAAAACCCTAACAGAACCGTGGTCCATCGAGTAATCGAAGTCCTCTTCAACAAAAGCGTCCTCCTCATTGCGGTCTTTACTGCCGTAATCAGGATACCAGAATCATGCGCCGGCCTGCCGCTGTGGTGCGGCCAAGCCGTGGTGCGGGCGTCTCGCCCGCAGGCGCGCGGGCATTCCTTCGCTGCGCTCAGGACAGGCCCTGCCCGCGCGACCTCATGCGGGAGCGGGACGCTCCCGCGACAGCGGGCGAGACGCCCGCACCACACCGCCCAGCGCGATAAGCGTCGTGAACACAGTCCTTCCCGTGTTACATTGGAAGGCTTATCAGCAAACATGCTTGAAGGGACACCGCCTATGCCGCGCCGCGTTCTCATTGCTTGGCTCGCCGTTTACATTCTGCTTACGCCCATTCGAGGCAGCCTTGGAGAAGATGCGCAGACTCCCAAGCCCACGCTGCTCGAAGCTCCGGCAGGCCGCTTGCCGGTGAAGATTGATCCGCGCGGCATGACCGTCTTACCCAACGGGCGACTGATTACTCCCTTTGGCAAGCACGTGAAGGTCGCGCCTCATCCCTACGGCCTCGTCCTCAGCCCGGACGGCAAGACCCTGGTCACCGTCAATGGCGGAACGAATCCGTTTTCGGCAAGCATTATCACGGATATTTTCGGACTTGCCCCTCACGTGGCCCAGATCCCTCCCGGCTTCAAGTCTTCGGATGCCGATCCGCAGAGCGTCTTTCTGGGCGCCGCGATCGCACGCGACAACCGCACGCTTTACCTCTCCGAAGGCAACAACGGGAACGTCGGAATATTCGACTTGGTGTCTCACCAACGGCTGGGCTCGCTCAGCCTGGACGGCGAGTTTCAGGGCAAGCAATACGCCAATAGCCTGAGCGGTGAACTCCTGCTCTCACGCGACAGCAAGGCTCTTTATGTTCTGGACCTGGCGCACTTCCGCCTGGCGCTTTTTGACACTCGCAGCAAGCAGATGATCTCGAGCCTCCCCGTCGGCCGCATGCCTTTTGGCTTGGCGCTCTCGCACGACGGCAAGCGGGTTTATGTCTCCAATGTGGGCACGTTCAGCTACAGCCTAGTTCCGAACTACGACCCCAAGAACCCCCGCGACACCGGCCTCACATTCCCGGCCTTTGGATATCCCTCGAAAGAAGCCGAAGCTGGCGCCACCGTGGAGGGCAAGGCGATTGCCGGTCTCGGCGACCCCAACGTTCCAGAGTCCAATTCGCTTTATGTGATCGATGTGAAAAACCCTCACGCTCCCCAGGTACTCGACCGGATTGGCACCGGCCTACCGATTGGCGATCAGGTGGTCGGCGGAAGCAGCCCAGGCGCCGTAGTCGCGGGCAAGGAGAAGATATTCGTATCCAACGCCACGCAAGACAGCGTCACGGTGATCGATGCCCGTAGCGGCAAGCTGGAACAGAATGCGCTGATCTCCCCCGCAACCGAGGTCAAGGGATTGCGCGGCGTCCTGCCGTTCGGAATGGCGCTCAGTTCGAATGAAAAGCGCCTGTACGTCGCCTGCGCAGGCATCAATGCGGTCGCGGTGGTCGAAACCGGCCAGATGCAACTCCTGGGTTTCATTCCCACGGGCTGGTTCCCTGCGCGCGTGGCACTGAGTGCCGACAACAAAACGCTTTTTGTTGCCAATGCCAAAGGCTTTGGCGCCGGTCCCAATGGCGGGAAAGGTGTTCAGCTTGGTCCCGAGGGCGCTTACATCGGCGACATCACGAAGGGGGTGGTTTCCATACTGACGATTCCGAAAGATTACCAGTTGGGGCCTTTCACGCTCCAGGTGATGAAGAACAATGGCTTCGTTCCCGGCTTCCTGGCGCAGGGAACAAAACCCGGGCCGCAACGCCCGCCGGACTTCCCCATTCCGCTCCCCGGCTCGCCCAGTTCAAAGATTCACCACGTGGTCTTCATTACCAAAGAGAACCGCACCTTTGACGAGGTATTGGGCGATCTGGGCGGCGCCGCTGTGGATGGCGATGCCACGCTGGCCCGTTGGGGGATGGACGCCACCGTCCAGGAGGAGAAGGTGCCGGCTCCGACCCTCGAGCACATTCAGGTTACGCCCAACGAACATGCCCTCGCCAAGCGTTTCGCCTTCGGCGACAACTTCTACGTGGATTCGGATGTCTCCGTGGACGGCCACCACTGGCTGGTGGGTAATTACCCCAACGAACTCCTCGAATCGGCCTGGCCCGCCGGTTACGGCGGCAAATTTGATTTCGTCCCGGACCAGGACGCCCCCGGGCGCCTCGACATTGGCGCCTCGTCCACGATTCCGGAAATGTACCTGGAGAACGGCTCCTTGTGGGAAAACCTGGCCCGCGCCCGCATTTCCTTCCGCAATTACGGCGAGGGAATGGAATTGCCCGGCGACGATGAAAGCACAGGAGAATATCCCACCGGCTCGCGCCAAGTCGTGAACGTGCCCATGCCGAAGGTCCTGTTCGATAACACTTCGCGCGACTTCCCCACCTTCAACACCAACATCTCCGACCAGTATCGTTTCGCGCAGTTTAAGAAGGAATTCGACGAATTCGTAAGCGGCACAAAGCCGATGCCGCAGTTTATCTACATTTGGCTCCCCAACGACCATACCTCCGACCCGCGTCCTGACGACGGGTATGCCTACCACGCGTCCTACGTGGCCGACAACGATCTGGCGCTGGGCAAGCTGGTGGCGTTGTTCTCGCACAGCCCTTTCTGGAATGACACGGCGATCTTCGTGACTGAAGACGACGCGCAGGACGGCCAGGACCACGTGGACGCGCATCGCAGCCTGTTGCTCGCGATCAGCCCTTACGCGAAGCCCGGCGTCTCCCACGTCCACACCAGCATGGCGAGCATCATCAAAACCATCAACCTGATCCTGGGCATGCCTTTCGTCAATCAGTACGACGCCGCGGCCACAGACCTCTCCGACATGTTTGCCAACACTCCGGACTTCACCCCTTACGACACGCTGCCTTCCGACACGCGCATCTTCGACCCGGCGAAAGTGAAGGAGCCGGGCCTCGCGGCCAAGCCCGGCGAACCTCTGGACAATCCCGACCTGATCCGCAAGGAGATGAAAAACCGCACTGCGCCGAAACCCTAGCGAAATATGCAGTTTTCTGCATATATGTGTCAAAATGCCACAGTCCAGGCCCCGATTTTCACAATGTGAAACTTTCTAGCCTCGCCAACCCCTTGATTCCATTGCACTAAAAATAAATATTCTCATCTGTTGCAGCTTTTCCCACTCTCTCACGCCGACCTGATAGGCTAGTAGATCTAGGGACTTCCCCTCCTGGGGTCAGGAGGGGGTAGGGGGTGGTTGAGCGGTTTGGGGTTTTCGACGTAGGGGCACGCCATGGCGTGCCCGTACAGGAATCAGTCACCCTCGAAGCCGGAAGGGCGGTTCGCGAACCGCCCCTACCAGTCAAGTGTGAAGGGAGAATAGCGATGCAAAGCAGAAATCCAAGTCCGGCGCAGACCGAAGCGCGCCGGGAGAATTCCCGCAAGTCCTCTGGCCCGCGCACTTGTCGCGGCAAGCGGCACTCCAGCCGCAACGCCCTCAAGCACGGGCTTTACTCCGACGTTCAATACTTTTATTGGGAGGCGGCCAGGGAGTTGGGCGAAGACCCGGGCCAGTTCTTTCGCCTCTACGCGGGCCTGCTCGCGGCGCGCCCGCCGGCCGACGCGCTCGAGCAAGTGCTGGTGGAAGACATCGCCGTGCTGATCTGGAAGAAGGCGCGCCTGGAGCGGGCCGAGTCCGCCGTGCAGGTGTGCAACGTGCGCAAGCACGATCTGGAGCGGCGCAAGCAATTCATGCAGGTGGGCCACGATGGGACCACCATGTCGCAGGCCGAGATGCTGGAGAAGGGCCTGCGGGTGACGCTGGACGCGCCCGGCAAGTTCGAGGAGATACTCGAGATGCTGGGCATGCTGGAGGATCTGACGGAGCGCAACGAGTTCAGCGACGACATGCACCGCCTGCTGCTGGCCCTGTACGGGCAGCAGCCGACCGTGCGGGGGGCGGGGCTGTTGAACGGCTATGTGAAGCTGCGCAAGCGGCAGTCGGAGGGCCAGGACCTCGGGGACGACAAGACGGTGTTCGAGATGACGCTGGCGGAAGAGACGGAGGCGGTGTTGGGGGAATACGAGTTGTTTCTGCACGAACACGTGGAGAACACGCGGGCGGCGCGGATCGCGGCCACGGCGCCGTCGCACGCGCAGTGGGCGGCGATCATCCGGCAGCAGAACGCCTTGCACCGGCAAATGGAGCGGAAGATCCGGCTGCTGGATGAGACGCAGGAGCGGCGGCGAAAGCTGGGTAGCGCCACGGACCTGCTGTCGAGGCTGGTAGGACAATATGACCCTTCCGGCGACGCCGGTGGGCGGCCGGCACCCACCGCGCCCGCCACCGATGTAGGGGCGGTTCGCGAACCGCCCCTCCTGCCCGAATCAGCCACCAACCCAGGCCGTGAGGGCGATTTGTCAGCCCCGCCAGGGGCGGAAGAGAGTAGCCCAGGGCGTGAGCCCTGGGTGGAAGGACCCTCACCCCGCCTTCGGCACCCCTCTCCCGCCGAGGCGGGAGGGGGACGGGGGAGAGGGTGGGCGCACTAACCCACGGCTCACGCCGTGGGCTAACTTCTGACGCCCCAGCCGGAGCTGTCGAAGCCTCGCAGCAGAGCTTGCAGCCCCTGGGTCCTTCATCCGCCGAAGAAACACAAAATCGTGGGAACGAAGCTAAGAACTCATTGAAAACAAACGAAGTCGCCAAAACAATGTGCGCAGAACCAACGCATTCTTGCGCGCAAAAGGTGCGAATCGAAGCGAAAGAGAGTACGATTTCAGGCGCAAGACGCGCCGCAGTACGGGCCGGCCGAGCATGTTTGCCGCGCCACTCACAAGACAAGTTGTCACATAGCCGGCCGTTCCGGCGGTGGGCGGTGAGGGCAACCCTTGTGGCGGCCCGAGGGAGGGCGCAAATGTCGTCCCTCTGACGCGATCTCGATACGTTTTGGAAGCCAAACTATGAATTCACTCGAGCGAGTGCAAGCCGTAATAAGCGGCAAGACTCCGGACCGCATCCCGGTGTGTCTTCACAATTTCATGATGGCCGCACGAGAGGCGGGGATTCCGATGGAAAGGTATCGGGTTGACCCCAAGGCGATCGCCCAGGCCCATTTGCAGGCCTGGGAGAAATACGGCCACGATTGCCTCTTGATCGACACGGACACCACGCTTCTGGCGGAGGCCATGGGCGCGCAGGCGGAATGCGCCCCCGACGAACCCGGCCGCATTGTGCGCCCGGCCATTCAGAGCCTTGCGGAGGTGGGCCGGCTGAAGGTCATCAACCCGGAGTGCGACGGCCGCATCCCCGCGCTGCTCGAAGCGGTGCGCCTGCTGGCGCGCCAGGTGGGCGACGAGGTGGCGATCCGCGGCAACGCGGACCAGATGGCTTTCGACCTTGCCTGCATGCTGCGCGGCACCGAAGAGCTCTTGATGGAGCTGGCGTCCGAGCCCGAGAACCCGGCCATCCGCGAGCTTCTCGAGATTTGTTTCGAAAGCCACCTCGCCGTGCATCGCGCCTTGATCAAAGCGGGCGCTCACCTGACCTCGCTGGGCGACAGCCTTGCCGGCCCCGACGTTGTTTCCCCCAAAATGTTCAACCGGTTTGCCCGGCCGTACGAGGAGCGGCTGGTGAAGACGCTGGTGGCGGAGGGGATTTTCACGGTTGTTCACATCTGCGGCGACACAACCAGAATCCTTCAGGATCTCGCGCAATACGGGTTCTGCGGCTTCGAGCTGGACTACAAGACGGAAGCCGCGATCGCCAAGACCAGCGTGGGGGCTGGCCACGTTCTGTTCGGGAATATCGATCCCAGCGGTGTCATCGCGCGCGGCAGCCCGCAGGAAGTTCGAGCGGCAACGCGGCGCCTGATCTCGGTCTGGAAACCCGGCGGCTTGTTTGTGCTGAACGCCGGGTGCGCAATCCCGCCCACCACTCCGCCGGAGAATATTCATGCGCTCATCGAAACCGCGCATGAGGAAGGGATTTATGGATAGCCCGGATAAGCCCCGAAGGGGCGGCCAACCACAGCCCAGGCCAACTGGAGTGAACCCCAAAAGTGAGACATTCGTTAACCCAGGGTGGATACAGCGAATGGAGGGAAACGGATGTCGGAGAAGAAGAGAAGACGGCGGCACAGTGAGGAGTTCAAGCGGGAAGTGGTGAAGCGGATGCGCGAGTGCAAGAACGTCGAAGGGCTGGGGCGGGAATTGGGTTTAGACGTGAAGATGATGTACCAATGGAAGTGGAAGCAGGAGGGGCGGCCGACGCGCAAGCCGGCGGTGCTGACGACGCAGGCGGCGAAATTCGGCGATCTGGAGACGCTCCGGCGGGAGAACGCGCAGCTGAAGCGGTTGTTAGCGGAGAAGGCGCTGGAGGTGGATTTTTTCAAAGGTGCCTTGCAGCAAGTCGAGGCTCGACGCCCGGGTCGTGGAGACTCTGGCGAGACGCCGTCTACGAGCACCTGGGAAAGCGGACGGAGTCAGGGCAAGGCGGATTGAGTGTCGAGCAGATGTGTCAGTTAGCGGAAGTAAGCCGGGCGGGATATTACCGGCGGTTACAGCAGCAAGCGCCGGAGGAAGAAGCGATGGCGGTGCGGGCCGCAGTGCAGCAGATCGTGCTCGAACACCGGCGGCGGTATGGCTACCGGCGGGTGACGGCGGAGTTGCGGCGACGCGGTATGGCGGTGAATCACAAGCGGGTGGCGCGACTGATGCAGGAGGACCAACTGCTGGCCCTGCGGCGGCGTCCCTGGGTGACCACCACGAGCTCCGGACATGCCCTGCCGGTCTATGTCAACTTGGCGCGGCGCATGGTGCTGAGCGCGCCGGATCAGCTCTGGGTGGCGGATCTCACCTACATCCGGCTGGCGCAGGAGTTCGTCTATCTGGCGGTGGTGGTGGACGGGTTCTCCCGGCGGGCAGTGGGATGGGCGCTGGAAGGCAGCCTGCAAACCCGCCTGACGGTGGCGGCGCTGGAGATGGCCATTGCCGAGCGTCGGCCCGCTCCCGGATTGGTGCATCACTCCGATCGCGGCATTCAGTATGCCGCCGCGGAGTACGCCAGCCTGCTGGCTCAGCACGGCATGACCGCCAGCATGAGCCGGCCGGCATACCCCTATGACAACGCCCAGTGCGAGAGTTTTATCAAGACGCTGAAGCAGGAGGAAATCTACTGTCACCGTTATCGCGATCGGGAGGACTTGCGGGGCCATCTGCGCGAGTTCCTGGAGGAGTATTACAATCGCTGCCGTTTGCATTCCGCGCTGGGCTATCGGACGCCGGCCGAATTCGAAGCGGCGGCCAGCAAGGCGTCGAAAACTTCCCTCGCCGCGAGCGTCACCTTGAGTTTTCCAGGCATGGGGAAATCTATCTCTCCGATGAACGAAACGATACTGGCCGACAATAGTAGGCTCAGCACAAGGAAAGCAGGGGGCCCTGTGGACCCCCCGCCCCATCGGATCGATGAGTCTCCAGCTGACTATTCCTCGGCGAGTTGCTCTCCAGCAGAGCTCGCTTCCGCTTCATCAGCCAAGCGCGAGTCTGCCAGAAAGGGGCGGCGAGAGTGAACCGAAAAACATTGAACGGTAACCCTGGGTTATTTTCTGTGTCTCACGATAGGGGTTCATGCTAGTTGCCTGGGCTTTGCTAGTCCGCCCCTTCGGGGCTGCTACCGGTCTCGCCCGCGCAGCAGGCGCACCGCCTCGGGAATAGTCTCCACACGTACGGTGGCGGTGGCCGGTTCCGCGTCTGCTCCGGCCTCCCTCACCTTGTCTCCTTCACCCGGCGCCAGGAAAAGGTTTGCCGCCACCCCATGCTGCTTCGTGTACAACTCGTAATAGCGGCCGCCCGCCGCATAGAGCTGCTCGTGAGTGCCGCGCTCGATAATGTGACCGGCCTCGACCACCAGGATTTGATCCGCGCGGCGAATGGTGGAGAGGCGGTGCGCAATCACGAAGGTTGTGCGGCCGCGCATCAGGTACGACAGCCCTTCCTGGATCATGGCCTCCGATTCGGAGTCCAGGCTCGAGGTCGCCTCGTCGAGAATCAGGATTCTGGGGTCCGCCAGGATCGCGCGCGCAATGGAAACACGCTGCCGTTGGCCGCCGGAGAGTTTTACGCCGCGCTCGCCCACCACCGTGTCGTACTTCTTCTCGAAGGTCTCCGCAAACTCATCCACGCGCGCAATGCGGCAAGCCGCGAGGATGTGTTCCTCGTCGGCGTCGGGGCTCGAGAACGCCACGTTTTCGCGGATGGTTCCATCGAACAGGAAGGTCTCCTGCAGCACCACTCCCAGTTGGCGGCGATACGAATCCAACCGCACTTTCGCCAGATCGCTTCCGTCCACCAGCACCCTTCCGGCGCTCGGCGTGTAAAACGCCGCGACCAGGCCGATCATCGTCAACTTGCCCGAGCCCGAGGGTCCGACCAGCGCCGTGAGAGTGCCTGGGGCGGACCGGAAGCTCATCTCGCTCAGGACCGGCTTGCCGGCTTCATAAGCAAAGCTCACGTTCTCGAAAACCACTTCGCCGTTAATGTGATCGAGGCGCAGCGACCTCGCCGGGTCGTCGTCTTCGGGCCGCTCGCGCAGCACCTCGCGCGTGCGCTCCAGCCCCGCCAGGGCTTCCGTGATCTGCGTGCCGATCATGACGATCTGGAAAACCGGCGCCACCAGCAGTCCCAGAAAAATGGTGTAGGTCACAAAGGTGCCGAGCGTCATGTGCCGGGCGACAATCTGGCGCGCGCCCATAAACATAATGAGCGCGCTGACCATGCCGAGCAGCGTGGTGGCCGAAAGACTCATCAGGGAAGTCGCGGTGAGGGTCTTGAGCACGTTGTCGAGAAGCCGCCGCACACCTGCGGCAAACACCGTGGCCTCGCGCCCTTCCGCATGGTAACCCTTCACCACACGTACGCCGCCCAACGATTCCGTGAGCCGCCCTGTGACTTCGGCGTTGATCTTGGGCCGGGCGCGGAAAATGGGACGGATCACTTTGAACGAATAGCGGAGAAACAGCCCGAAGCCGAGCAGAATGGCACAAGCCAGGCCGGTCATGAGGACGCTGATGCGCAGCAGAATGATCGAGGCAAACGTTGCCGTCAACAGCCCGCCCACGAACTCCACCAATCCGGTTCCAACCAGGTTTCGCACTCCTTCGACATCGCTCATGATGCGCGAGACGAGGACGCCGGTCTTGTTGGAGTCGTAGTAGGCCACGGGCAGCCGCCCGATATGCGCCTGCACCTGGCATCGCAGTTCAGCGATCAGCCGCTGCGCGGCCTTCGAGAGGAGTTGGGTCAGAGCGTAAGACGATACGCCTTGCACCGCGGTGGCGCCGACGATGGCCAGCACCAGGGGGACCAGCAGTTGCAAGTGGCGCTTGCCAATGACGTCATCAATCAGGAATTTCGAGGACGCCGGCAAAACCAGCCCGGCCACGCGGTTCACGGCCATGATCACGAAGCCGATGGCCAGCAGGCCCCGTCGCGGCCGGAGCAGGAACCAGACGTCGCAGCAGCAGCGCCCACCAGTGGTCGGGTTTGGATTTGGTCGGAGTATCCAATC
>CAWJHY010000083.1:0-24974 GCA_963842495.1 uncultured Acidobacteriota bacterium | reverse complement strand
ATTTTTAGATGATCCATCCTGGCCAAACGGTTGCATCCTCTGAGGGTCGAGCGAGCCCCGGCCCAACAACAAGCTAGAGGTCAGCCTGCCGTTCGTTCAGTTCAGAATGGGGTTGCATTCGTAAACGACACGGACCGCGATCGGCTAAGCCTCGCGACCCTAACAAAAGGGGATATGGCAGATTATGGCCAGGCGAAACTCCATGCCGATTTGAGAACACCTCTCCCTGGTGACGAGTGGGTCTCGGCTTCACTTCTGCTGCAGTGACTCGATGTACTTTGTCAGATTCCGAACACGCAGTTGCAGCACTCCGTCACTCTTTGTTCCGATTGCACCGAAGATCGGGCCCCAGACCGGCATGTCCTTCGAGCCGTGACTGGGAGTGTTCGAGTCCCCCCTTATGGTTCTGGGCTACATGGTTCTCAGGGAAGATGCCTGCGTGCTTCGCCGCGAGTACGGTCAATCTGAGGTGCGATCTTCAAGGCGGACGCCGCCGGTCCGTCTCCCTTGCCAACCTTGCCATGACAGGAGGCACAGTAGGCGAGGTACATAGCTTTACCAGAGGATGGTGGCGTGTACTGCGCAGGTCTTTTGTTAATTCGTCCTTCGGGTGCCTCTGAACGTGGCTCTTGTTGACCCGGGATGGCGCCCCCGAAAACCGCCAAAGGAAGTGCGATCAGAATAACTGCAGCGTAGTCCATCAATCGTTGCGGCATCATTGTCTCCCGGCGAGGCTGCCTTGCTGGACGAGGCTTTCTCACAGTTCGATTAGAATTCGAGCCTAACCTGGAAAGCGACCATGCGTGGCGAGTTGTCGCCGCCTAAACCCACGCCCAGCAGCCCGGTGGGCGGAGAGGTGGTATAAGTGAGCGCCCCGAACCCTGTTTGAGTGGAAGCCTTCCCTGGTACGCCGGCGAGTACCATGCTGGGGAGTGCGAAATTCGGATGATTGAAAACAT
This sequence comes from uncultured Acidobacteriota bacterium, assembly GCA_963842495.1. Taxonomy (GTDB): domain Bacteria; phylum Acidobacteriota; class Terriglobia; order UBA7540; family UBA7540; genus CAVROP01. Next base: position 24,015 of record CAWJHY010000083.1, on the reverse strand, counting down.
TGAAAAACTGAGCTTCCAGGCGCAGCTTTATATGTTCCTTCACCTGAAACCACTTCGTAAGGTAAAAATCGCTCCAGGTGAAGTCTGGACCGCGCGAGGCGTTGCGGCCGAGGTCACCGAACTGGCAGCTTTGCGGGCCGTCTCCCCCGGCGCAGGCGCCTGTACTCGGATCCACTGTGGAAGCGAAGGCATCGGGGTTAAGCCACTGAAGGGTGCCGGGTTGAGTGACGCCCGGGATGGGCTTGCGCTCATAAACAGGGACACCCGGTACGAGGCTCGCAAATTGAGGGCCGGCGCCCTGCACGATGCCCTTGCCATCGGCGGCGTAGGGCGTGCTGAGCACCGAGAACGGAACCCCGCTGTGCCTGAAGACCGTGCCGGAGATCTGCCAACCGTTGAGTGCGTAGCCGAGCCGCTGATTCTGGACTTTGAGGGGCAACTGATAAACATACTCCGCAGTCAGATTGTTCCGGATGTCATAATCGCAGGGACCATAATTGCGTGCCAGTTCTCCCGGTAAGGGGGAGAGTATCCCGCCTGAGGAAAACTGCAGGAATCCGCCATTCGAGACCTCGTCCATACATCGGCTCAAGGTGTAATTGATTTGGCCCTCGAGGCCGTGGCTGGTGCGTTTCATGGCGGTGACTTGAAGCCCGTGGTAGTGGCTATTCGCACCGGTAGAGAGTTGCGTGACGGCCCCGAATCTCGGATCTCGAGGCTGGAGATACGGAAAGGGAGAAAAGCATCCCTGACACACGGATTGATAACCGTTTACTTGTGTCAGGTACGACTGGTTCAAGGCTCGCGTGCCCACGTATTGCGCCTGCACGCTGGCGGTGCTCCCGAACTGATGTTCGAGCCCGAAACTCCATTGCATGAAATACGGGGCGCGGAGTTCGCCGTCCGGTACCGCCGTGATCGCCACGGGCGGCAGACATGCGGCGGGGTTGGCTTGTGGAGACGCGCAGGAAAGCCATCCTTGGGCATAGCCCAGGTTAAACGCCTGGTTCGCGGCCACTGTCGCATCCACCGCACTACCTGGCACGCCGGGCGCGAGGGCCGTTCCACCGGCAGTGCCGAGCAGCCCGCCCTGGAAGGTCCGAACGTAGGGCGGATTTACGGCCACGAGGTCAACTACGTCACCCGGCAAGAGATCGCTGAAGAGTCCGAAGCCCGTCCGCAGCACGGAATTTGATGAAAACTGCCAGGCGAGCGCGGTTCTTGGCTGCAAGATCGCGAGCGGTGTGGAGGCAAAGACGTTCCTGAGACCGGTTTGAATCGCGCTATTTAGCGGTTGATTGATGCCATGGGAGATCGCATCGAACGAGCCGGGGAGCCGCGCAAATCCACGATGCGGGCTCAAGGGATTGGAATTAAGAGTGTCGCGCACCCCGATGGTCCAAGTGAGGTTTCGCGTCAGCTTCCAAGTGTCCTGCGCGTAGAGGTCCAGATTGAGGAAATTGAACGGTTCGTTTGCGGTAAGTGGAAAAGTCTCCGTCGCGGTCGAGGCGACCCCATAGATAAACTGTGGCAAAGTCGTATGGCTGACGGTCGGGACCGTACCTTGGCCAAAATCGAGGTCGTTCAAGCGAAAGATACGGGTGTTGATTCCGAAGCGGAATTCGTGAGCGCCGCGGCTCCAGGCAAGGTTGTCATTGAGGAAGAAACGCGAAGCTCGCCGTCCCTGCATCCAGGTGTTGTCGAGCCCGCCGATGGTGGTGAAAGGTGCGTTCGCGCCACTCCCCTGGAGGACGATGGGAAATGCTGCGAGCGTTTTCTGGAAATCAGTGGGGGCGAAGATGCTCGAATACCACGAGAAACCAGGATTGAAGTAGTTGACGAGGTTCTGGGAAAAAACGTGCGAATACCCGGTCATGAACGAGTACAGCGGTTGCGGAGAGAACGAATTGAACAAGGGATTGATCGGATCGGTGTAGGCCGCTTGCAGGCCGTTGTCGGCCTGAAAGCGGAACCAGGCGGTGTTTGCCGTGTTGATGTTGTAATCGACCCGAACTGTTTGGACCTGCTCGCGATCATCACTCGAATGCGAAACACTCTGCCGGTTGGCGCAGCCGCTTCCATTGGGTGGGCTGCCGGCCGCCTGGTTACCGTCCGCATTGAACGGGCAGCCAAGGACCGCAAGTGGCGTGCCGCCGGTGTTTCCGTAAAGCGAGAACATTTTCCTGTAGAACGGCACCATCTGCGGCGCGGCAGGGTAAGTGGCGCCAGTCACCACGTCCGTGCCTCCTAAAGGAAGTTGCTGGAGAACGTAGCTCTCGAAGGAGGGGGTCGGGACGGTGACCGGTGTGACGATGGGAAGCGCGATCCGCACCCATTCGAAATCAGTGAAGAAGAACAACTTATCCTGACGGATGGGCCCCCCAAAGCTGCCCCCGAAATGATTCACGGTGGAACGTGGCGTGTGATTCCCCGGGGTCGCGTTCGTGAAGAAGTCGGCGGCGTTCAGGACCGAGCCATTCCAAAGCTCGTATAGATTTCCGTGAAAGTGGTTGCTGCCGGGCTTGGTGACATAGTTCACTTGGGAGGCCCCATATCGCCCCTGATCCACGGAATAGGAGAGGGTGTTGACGGTCACTTCGGCAATCGAGTTCAGGCCCAGCACAAGGTTCGTTGAGAGACCGCTGTTGAGACCGGTAAGCGGGTCGTTCGATTCCAGTCCGTCGATGATGTAGCCGTTTGAGAGCGCGGGAAGCCCGTTGAACTCCACGTTGCCGTAACCGTTGGTTCCGCCCACAAAATCGTTGCCGCTTCCCGCCGTGTTTATGAGGGCACCGGCCGCGAACTGCAACGGGTAGGTGAGGTCCCCGCCCGGATTGGGAAGGTCTTCGAGCGCAGGTGCGTTAAGATTCGTGCTGGTGTTGGCATTTTCAGGGTTGAGGATCGGCGCCGCGGCGCTGACCTCAATCGCCTGTTTGGATTGCGCCACCACCAGGGTGAAATTGACCTTCTGCTTCTGTCCCAGACCTGAAAACACGTTGTCGTTTTGCTGAGAGTCGAAACCCACAGCCTCGACTCTGACAGAGTAAGTGCCCGGCGTGAGTTGCGGGAAGTTGAAGCGCCCCTCCTCATCGGTCGAGAGAGATCGCCGCATACTGGTCGCGCGGTTCGTAATGCTCACCGTCGCGCCGGGAATTGCCGCACCGCTGGTGTCCGTCACCTGGCCCAAGATGGCGCTGGTCGTTTCTCCCTGCGCCATCCCATAACTGGCGGAGATTAACTCAGTGCTTGCCAGCAAAAGAACCAGAATCACCTTGCGGTCCATGTCTTGTGTGCCTCCAGGTGTGACAGTGTGGTTTGGGAGTTTTGCGCCAACTCCAGTTTACTAAGGCTTTCTAATTCTAGTAAACCATAGTTTACTACAAGATTCGATGCGTGTCAACTCGAATTTGTTACGACGCTGTGATTCAGACAGTGGGGGGAGGGCGCGAGGCTGGCGGGAGGCAGGAGAGGCGAGACGAGGGGAATTGGGCGCTGGAGTGGGGGTGTGTTGAGACTCGCGCCGCTTGGCTTAATATAGGTATTGTGTGCTGGGCGAATGCTGCGGCAAAGCGGTCGTACGCCGCCCGATGGAGAGGAAAAAGGCCCTGAAGGCGCTGCCTATGAGTCATCTCAAGCTCACCATATCAAAGGAAGATTACTTAAAAGCCATCGCCGAAGCGCAGAACGAAGAAGAGCCGGTGATCGCCGCGACCATTGCGCGCTGGTTGAAGATAACTCCACCGGCGGTAGCTCTGGCTTTGCGGCGCCTCCAACGCGACAGCCTCATCAAGGTAGGTAGCGGCGGGCGCATTTCGCTGACCGGCGCGGGCCGCCAGATCTCCGACCGGCTTCGCCGACGTCACCGTCTGATTGAGCGCATGCTGACCGAGATGTTGGGGATGGAGTGGTACAAAGTCCACGACGAGGCGGAGAGGCTGGAGCATGCTGTTTCGGATGACTTGGAGAACAAACTGATCCAAAAGCTGGGCGAGGATGGGCCCTGTCCGCATGGGGACGAGGCCGGGATGGGCGCTGCTCAGCGCCGCAAGGCGGGGCTGAGGCTGCTGGCCGAAGTGCCTGCCGGCGTGCGCGTGCAGGTGGTCGCCCTGTACGAAAGAGATCGCTCTCTGCTCGAATATCTCGACGGGCTTGGAATTCGCCCCGGCTCCCAGGCGGAAGTACTGACCCGCAACTATGACGAGACCATGATCCTGGGCTTGGGCGGCAAGCGCGCCCACCTCGGGGAGGCGGGCGCCAAGAGGGTTTGGGTTAGGGTCCTCACTTCTGCTGCATCGACTTGATGTAGTCCGTGAGATTCGCTACCCGGAGATGCACCTCGGACTCATGCTGGTGGCTCATGGACATGAAGATGGGACCCCAGATGGGCATTTCCTTCGAGCCATGAGCGGCGATTCCGGCCTCCCCCGTGATGGCCCTATAAACCTTAATGGAGGGGAACTTTCCGGCGTGCTGCCGCGCTAGCACCGTAACGTCCGTGGGAGGGATCTTAAGCGCTGCCGCTGCGGGTCCATGGCCTCTTCCGTCTTTGCCGTGGCACGTGGCGCAATAAGCTTCGTACATTTCCTTGCCGGAATTCGCGGAAGTGTGCCCGACGGGGATGTTGACGACTTTAGGCTGCTGGGCAACACACATGGCGCAATGCATGGTGACGGACGCACAGAAAAGCAAGACTCGCAGCTGCATAATGCCCTCCCTTTGCCACCTCATAACACTTGCCTCCGCAGAAGTCAACGGAGGCATCCTTTGGGTAGTGTCCTGGTGCGAAATTGCCCCTGTGGCCTTTTGGTGGGCGTTCAGTTATGATTTGGGCCATGGTGAGCCCCTTCCGATACAACAAGAAGCAGCACAGGAATTTGCGACGGGATGCAAAAAGCTCGACTAAAGCGGCGGACAAATTCGAAGCCGAGGGGACTAAGTCACAGGCCGTTGTTGTGTTGCGAGGGGTGGCCGACTTCAGCACCCGAATGAGCCTTGCAAGACGCCGCAAGATAAAGTCCAAGAATTCAAATTAGAGAAGTCTCACCACAGAGGGCACGGAGTTCACGGAGAAGTGCGGGACTCTTTACTCTGTGATCTCTGTGCGCTCTGTGGTGAAGCCGTTCTGAATTATTTCCCCCGCAGGCGCTCCAGGGCCCAGGCGGCGTGTTCACGGACGATCGGGTCGGGATGCCGAGCAATCCGCTCCAGCCAGGGCAGCAACCTTACATCGCCGGAATTACCCATAGCCACCGCGAGGTTGCGGAGCCAGCCTCGATACTTCGCCCGTTTGATGGGCGAATGGGCAAATATGCTGCGGAAGTCTTCTTCGCTCATCGAAGCCAACGCTTCCAAAGGCGGGTTGAACAGAGAGAAGCCGGCAGGGTCCGTTGTCCGTTGTCCATTGTCCGTCGCAACTTGATCGGCAACAGCTCCATCTGAGAATCTGAGGCGGGTCGGCTCCACAACCATGGGATGGAAGTGCTGAATTGTCGTCAATGCGGGACGCGCAACTTCGCATTTATCCAATGGCCGACCACCCTGGGACAGAGTTTGCTGAGGACTGAGAACTGCCGACTGACGACTGCCATTCCACGGACACACGTCCTGGCAGATATCGCACCCGAAGACGTTCCCACCGATCTTCGATCGGAACTCATTCGGAATGGTTCCCCGGTGTTCGATTGTCAAATAAGAGATGCAGCGCGACGCGTCCATTGCGTAGGGCTCCACCAAGGCCCCCGTGGGACACGCCTCGAGGCACGCCGTGCAGGACCCGCAGCGGTCGGGAGCGGGCAGGTCCGCCGCCAACTCGAGGCTGCACAGGATGACCCCAAGAAACAACCAGGACCCCTTCTCCTGATTGATGATACAAGTGTTCTTTCCCATCCAGCCGATTCCCGCAAAGCGCGCGAAGGCGCGTTCAACGATGGGGCCTGTGTCCACAAAGACCCGAGTTTCGACCTCAGGTGCTGACTCTTGTACAGCCGCGCGAAGCCGCTCGAGATTGGCGCACATGATCTCGTGGTAATCGCGTCCCCAGGCGTACCGGGAAATCCATGCGCGAGGCGTAGGAGCGGAAATTGGAAAATGGAAACTGGAAAATGGAAATTCGAAACTGGAGAATGGTCCGTTGTCCGTGGTCCGTTGTCCATTGCGGGTCTCCGTCTCAGGCTCCGAACCGCCCATAGGGCGCCATGGTCCCGCCAGGCTGTGGGCGGCTTTTTTCGTATTCTTCCTGCCTTCTGCCTTCTGCTTTCTGCCTTCTGCTTTCTAACTCCTGACTCCTGACTTCTGACTCCTGACTCCCCTCCGCGCCGTCCACCTCCGTTGAATACGGAAGCGGCGCGTTGTAGACCAGCCCGACGCAGATCACCGATTTGGCGGAAGGCAGGACGAGGAGCGGATCGAAGCGCTTGGGGTTCTCAAGATAACGCATCTCGCCGTTGAATCCCTTCTCCACCCACTGTCTGGAAAACTCGAGGTCTCTCCAGACCTCCAGGGGCGCGATTCCGGCCAGGTCAAAGCCCAGTTCGAGCGCGCGTTCTTTGATGGTACGCCCCGATAGCATGGGTTGAATAATAACCTGCCCGAACGCGAGATTCCAGGCGAGCCGTTGCGCTGACCTTTAGGTCAGCAGGCGAACCTGCCGGCCTGAAGGCCGGCGCTACTCGAAACACGCCTTCCGCCCGTGTCTGCTATACTGCCTTGGTAATTGATTTCACAGCCGCGGCGAGACCGTTTCCAGCGATTTGGGCGCCGCGTTGAGGGAGAGTTGCCGATGCCTCCAGTTCGTTTGACGAGCCTGGTGAAAGCGGCGGGTTGAGCGGCCAAGTTGAGTCCAAGTATTTTGGACCGCGTGCTGGCCAAGCTGCCGAAACAATCCGACCCAAATGTCCTGGTGGGCTTCGACACCAACGACGACGCGGGAGTGTATCAACTGGCGCCCGACCTGGCGCTGGTCCAGACGGTTGATTTCTTCACTCCGATCGTAGACGATCCCTACACTTTTGGTCAGATTGCGGCCGCCAATGCACTCAGCGATGTTTACGCCATGGGCGGGCGGCCTCTCTCCGCGCTCTCCATTGTGGGGTTTCCCAATAAGGAAGAGGGTCTCGAGATCCTGGAAAAGATCCTGGTGGGCGGGCACGCGAAGATGCAGGAGGCCGGATGCGTGGTAATCGGCGGCCACTCGATCGGCGACGAGGAGATCAAGTTTGGATATGCGGTCACCGGACTCATCCACCCGCAGCGCATTCTCACCAACCGCGCCGCGCAGGTGGGAGACCTGCTGCTCCTGACCAAACGCCTGGGCACGGGGATCCTCGGCACCGCGCTGAAGAAAGGACAAGCCAGTAAAGCCGCCGTGGACGCCGCCGTCGATTCCATGTGCACGCTGAATCGCGCCGCCAGTGAGGCAGCCCTCAAATTTGACGTGCACTCGGCCACCGACATCACCGGCTTCGGCCTGCTGGGTCATGCCCGCGAGATGGCAATGGGAAGCATGGTGAGTCTCGAGATCGATTCCTCCCAGATTGAATTCCTGCCGGAGGCTGAGAAGTATTCGCGGAACGGTTTTCTGCCCGGCGGCCTGAAAAGAAACAGGGATTTCATCGGGGACTGCGTCGAATTCGCGAGCGGCGTGGCGGAGGAGGTCCGGAATCTCCTGTTCGATCCGCAGACGTTGGGGGGATTGTTGTTATCGGTCGCCGCGCAGGACGCATCCAGACTTCTGGAAGCCCTGCGGGCTTTAGCCATCCCCGCGCAGGCAATCGGCAAAGTCATCGGCAAGACGCACCCGCTCATCGAGGTCAGCTAGGCTTGATTGTGGCCGCAAGAGAGTATTTACCCCAGAGGGCACAGAGACGGCAGAGAAAAGCCAGAGTGTTTCCTCTGTGTTCTCCGTGTCCTCTGTGGTGAATTCTTTTCCCAACCGCATAGGATGACCCTGGTCCAGGTTGAAACGGCTCAGCAGATCGCAGAGGTCAGGCGGCTGCTCCTCGAGTACGAGGCTTCCCTCAACGTCTGCCTGTGCTTTCAGGGTTTTGAAAAGGAGTTGGCAGAGCTGCCGGGAGACTACGCGCCGCCCCGAGGCAGACTGCTGCTGGGATGCGACGGCAACCAACCTGCCGGGTGCGTAGCCCTGCGAGGACTCGACGAGGAGACCTGCGAGATGAAGCGGCTTTACCTGCGGCCGGGATTCCGCGGCCAAGGCGCGGGAAGGCTGCTGGCCACAGCCATCCTCGAGGAAGCTCGCAAACTGGGCTACAAGCGGATGCGGCTGGATACCCTGGCCGCGATGGCGGAGGCCAAGGCTCTGTACGAATCGCTGGGCTTCAAGCGCATCGAGCCCTATTATGATAATCCGCACCCCGGCGCGGAGTTTATGGAATTAGAACTCTGATGCCCCCGTCGAGGGGCCTCCGATTAACGAATTCCGCAGTGGCGTAAAGCCCGGCCACACCGTTGCGCCGTTTTGGGACACAGGGTAAGATGGCACTCATGAAGAAGCGCATACCCTTTCAATTGATCGTTGCCTTTTCAATCCTGGTTATCGGGGGCGGTTTGGTAGGGGGCGAATACCTGCTGGTGAGATGGTATCCCGGGCACCAACAGCGGGTCAGTGAGGAAACCCTGCACCCGCGTCCCTATCACAACGACACGCTCGGTATTGACATTCAAGTTGCTGACGGAATCTATGGCAACGTGGAGAATTTTCCGGGTGGAGTAAAGATTGGGCGCTCGAAGTTCTGGAGCGTCGGACCCTCGCTGACGATTACTTCCCAGCCCAACCCCGACCAGACCTGGGAGTTCTCGGCCGAAGATCTGGCGAAATGGGAATCGCGGGGCGTCACCGAAGATCTGGGCTACTATCATCTGGAGCATACGAAGATCAATGATCGTGACGCGATGATGATTCGCGAGCTCAAGGGCCGTTACATGCACGTGACGGCGAGGATCATGTCCAAAGACCGGATCATCGAAGCCGATTGCACCACCGGCGGTGAAGACGAAGCCCTCTACACGGACGCGTGCGACCAGACCCTCCGCAGCATAAAGATCGCCGGACCCGAGCCGCCGCCGCAGCCCGGTGTGATGGAGCTTCAGCCGGCCCCGCTCGTCAAGCTCAAGTGACAGGAGCAAAAATGCAAAAGTGGGAAGTTGCAGAAGGCAATCTCGCTTCCCCGCGAGGCTTTCGAGGGGCGGCGGCGGCGGCGGGACTCAAGAAGACGCACGGCGAACTCGACTTGGCACTGCTGGTTTGTGATGCCCCGGCGGCCACGGCAGCCGGCGTGTTCACAACCAACCTGGTGGCCGCCGCGCCCGTGCTCGTTTCGCGCCAGAATCTCGTCGAAAGCCGCGGACGCTGCCGCGCCCTCCTCGTCAACGCGGGAAATGCCAATGCTTGCACTGGCCGGCAGGGCCTTCACACCGCCAGAGAGAGCGCGCGAGCGGTCGCCAGGCTGTTGAACCTCCCGCCGGCGCAGGTTCTGGTTGCTTCCACGGGCGTTATTGGCATGCCTCTCGATTTGGGCGTGCTCACCAGCCCGCTTCCTGGTCTGGTCGGAAACCTTTCCATCGAGAACGCCTCGGCGGTCGCGCGGGCGATTATGACCACCGACACATTCCCCAAGTCATGCGTCCTGCGCTCCGAGGTGGGAGGAAAATTCGTGCATCTGGCGGGAATCGCCAAGGGCTCAGGCATGATTCATCCGCACCTGGCCACCATGCTTTCCTTCCTCACCACGGACGCGCTGATCGGCCCGCGGACGCTCCATAACCTCCTGCGCGCCGCCGTGGACGCCTCCTTTAACTGCCTCACCGTGGACGGCGATACCTCTACGAACGACACCGTGCTGGCTTGGGCGAGCGGCGTCGCCGGCGCCGCCGTGCGTCCCGGCAATGCAAGCTGGGCGTGGTTCCTGGAGGGACTGACACAACTTTGCCAGAGTTTGGCCAAGATGATCGCTCGCGACGGCGAAGGCGCCAAGAAACTTATCGTCGTTGAGGTGCAGGGAGCAGCAAAGCACTCTGATGCCGAACGGGTGGCGCGCGCCGTCGCCAATTCACCTTTGGTCAAGACTGCCGTGGCGGGCAGTGATGCCAATTGGGGCCGCATCCTCTGCGCGGCGGGTTATTCCGGCGCGGTCTTCGACCCCAACAAAGTGGACATCCGCGTCAATCACTTGCTGCTCTGCCGGGACGGGGTGGATGCCGGCTTCGACGAAGCCGCCGCGCGCCAGGAACTTGATGGGAAGGAAGTGGTCCTCCGGCTTGACCTTCACCAGGGCAGCGCCTCGGCCCGTATTTGGACCTGCGACCTGACCCACGGCTACATCACCATCAATGCTTCGTACCGAACCTAGTATGCCGAATCAGCAGTTCGTTTAAGATATCAGCCGGTCAGCCGACGGGCGGCAGCGCGTAGCCCACGGCGCAAGCCGTGGGCCGAGAGAGCCCACCCTCACTCCCGTCCCCTCTCCCGCCTGGCGGGAGAGGGGTGCCGAAGGCGGGGTGAGGGCCATGCAACCCAGGGCTTACGCCCTGGGCTACTTTATCCCGCCCCTGACGGGGCTTGGAAAAACGGGCGCATTGGAAGATCCCATGTCAGGAATTATTGGTTACATCGGAAATAAACGGGTAGTCCCGGTGTTGCTGGAAGGTTTGCAGCGATTGCAATACCGTGGTTACGACTCCGCCGGCATCGCCGTCATTGAGGGCGACCGCTTGCAGGTGCGCCGCGCCACGGGCAAACTGCACAACCTCGAAGAAGTGGTCCGTTTGAACCCCGTCGACGGTGCCTACGGAGTGGGACACACGCGCTGGGCCACCCACGGAGCCCCCACGGAAGAAAACGCCCATCCGCACCGCGACTGCCACGGGACCGTGGTGGTGGTTCACAACGGCATCATCGAGAACTACCTGGAGTTGAAGCAGGGGCTCGTGGCCGAAGGCCACAAGTTCTCCACGGAAGTTGACACCGAAGTCATCGCTCACTTGGTGGAGAAATATCTCGAGGGCAGCGGTGCACCGGGGGCTGCTTCTAACTCGAACAATCTCGAAGAAGCCGTGCGCGCCGCGGTGTGTCAATTGCGCGGCGTCTTTGCCCTTGCCATCATTTCCACTCGCGATCCCAACAAAATCATCGCCGTGCGCGAGGGACCGCCGGTGGTCATCGGTCTGGGCAAAGACGAATATTTTGTGGCCAGCGACGTTCCGGCTATCCTCTATCACACGCGCGATCTGTTCTTTCTGGCAGACCACGACCTGGCCGTGCTCACGCCCAACGGCGTGAAGTTGAGCGGCTTTGACGGCCACCCCGTCTCGCGCCGCGTCCAGCACATCACCTGGGATCCCATCCTTGCAGAAAAAGGCGGCTTCAAGCACTTCACCATCAAGGAAATCTACGAGCAGCCGCGGGCGGTTCGCGATACCGCTCTGGGCCGCTTCTCGCTCGAGACCGGCCAGGTCTTTCTGGACGAGATGGAAATCAGCGAGGAGGAATTCCGTGCCTTCCGCGACGTCAAAATCGTGGCGGCTGGAACTTCCCGCCATGCGGGCTTGGCCGGGAAGATTATGATCGAGCGGGTGGCGCGCGTGCCCGTCGAGGTGGACCATGCTTCGGAGTTTCGCTACAGTGATCCGCTCGTCGACTCACACACCCTGACCGTGCTCATCACTCAGTCCGGCGAGACCGCAGACACCATCGCCGCGCAACGCGAGGCGCGGGCCAAAGGCTCGAAGACGCTCGCCATCTGCAACGTCCTGGGCAGCATGGTTTCGCGGGAGGCGCACGGTACCATTTACACCCACGCCGGGCCCGAACTGGGCGTCGGCTCCACCAAAACCTTTACCGCCCAGTTGACCGCCCTTTACCTCTTCGCGCTCTACTTGGCGCAGGTGCGCGGCCAACTCTCCCTCGAGGACAGCAAATCCTGGCTGAAGGCTTTGGCGGCGCTCCCTAAACACCTCGAAACGGTCCTCCAGAAAGACGATGAAATCGCCGAACTGGCGCAGCGTTTCTACCGGTCGTCGGATTTTCTCTTCCTTGGCCGCGGCGTCCACTTCCCGGTGGCTCTCGAGGGGGCGCTCAAAATGAAGAAGATCTCCTACATTCACGCCGAAGCCTATCCGGCCGGCGAGATGAAGCACGGCCCCATCGCTCTCATCTCCGACGGTCTGCCGGTGGTGGTGATCGCCACCTGCAACTGGAACTCACCCTCTTCGCGGCAGCGCTACGAACGGACCATCTCGAACATCAAGGAAGCCAAAGCGCGCGGCGCCACCATCATCGCCCTGGTGACCGAAGGCGATCGCGAGGTCCCTGCCATGGCTGACCACCTGGTGGTTTTGCCTCACACCAGCGGGACTCTCTCCACCATCCTGGAAGCGGTCCCCCTTCAACTCCTCGCCTACCACATCGGCGTCCTGCGCGGTTGCGATGTGGACCAACCACGGAACTTAGCGAAGTCCGTAACCGTCGAGTAATGTGTGGGGCCAGCCCGAGTGGCCGCCCGCGCGGCAACGCACCCGCGCGTGCTCCCCGGAGGGGAGCAAATTGAGTAGCCGGGGGTGAAACCCCCGGTCGAGACCCCACACCCCACCTTCGGCACCCCTCTCCCCGCTGACGGGGAGAGGGGGCAGGGGTTGAAGGGACCGACGTTTCCGGGGGCGTTGCCCCCGGCCACTCAAGTCCAGCCCCTGTGGGGCTGAGGCCAAGACTCCTCAGAGGCTATGGGTTCTGGAGAGTGCGCCTGCTGGAGGACAGGGTAGTTGCGTTGTAACTACAATTGGAGTTATATTCGATCATCGTGAAGTTCGAGTGGGACGAGCGGAAGAACGAGATAAACATACGCAAACACGGATTCGACTTCCGGGACGCTTGGGAGGTATTCCAGGGACCTCTTCTAGTTCGGCTTGATCAGCGCGAGGATTATGGCGAGGACAGGTGGCAAGGCATCGGGTTACTAAGGGGCCAAGTCGTGGTTCTGATCTTCACCCAAAGGGGCTCGGACCTTATCCGGGTTATCTCACTGAGGAAGGCAAGAAAGCATGAGCGTGAGGGCTTCGAGAAAGCGCTCCAGGACTGATTGGGAGCGCATCAAGACAATGAAAGATCAGGAGATCGACGTTTCGGAAAATCCCGAACTCGACGAAGTGTTCTTCAAGGAGGCCATCTGGTGGCCCGGCCCCAAACAGCAAATCACTCTGCGGCTCGATGCCGATGTCCTGACCTACTTCCGCAAGCGTGGCCGACGTTATCAAACCGCGATAAATGCCGTATTGCGCAAGTACGTCGAAGCGCACAAGTCCCGTGTATCTCGACCGTGACCACCTTGGACTCCGCACGACAAATGTGTGCTCAAGAAATCGCCGTGGGGAGAGGCACCTAACACCGGTTCCTTGCGCCACGCGGCCTGGTTTGAAAAAGGCCGCCTGACTCGGAACGGTAGCAGGCTGAAACTTTAGCGCATCGTCTTGCTGGGCAAAGGGACCCGTGGCTCGGAAAGCACGGGCCCCGACCCGATCTAACTCTCACTCACCGCTACCCGCACGGCTACCGCCCGCGGTAATTATCGCGACCGCGAGAGTATCCCCCGCCGCCCCGCGGGCCGCTCCCCCCTGTCCTGGGCTTCGCTTCGTTCACGTTCAAGGCGCGGCCGTCCATTTCTGTTCCGTTCAACGCCGCAATCGCTTTGGCCGCTTCCTCGTCATTAGTCATTTCCACGAAACCGAAGCCGCGAGCCCGGCCGGTGTCCCGGTCCGTGATCACATTGACGCGCGAGATCTCTCCAAACGGTTCGAAAATCGAGCGTAGTCCGCTTTCCGTAGTTTCAAAACTCATGTTTCCGACAAATACATTCTTCATTCTTTTGTTCTCCTAAAGTTGCCGCGCCGCAAATGCGGAGCGGACACGTAGGCCAGCCGTGAGCTAATCGCTTCGACAGGCCTCTAGGACATTTGATGGAGTCAATAGGCAGGGAGCAGACAACAACTCAAACTCTTCTCAACGCAAACGGACTACGCCAAAGTCTCTTGCAGTATAACACAGCACGAAAGATATTTGGGGAAATAATTGCAAGGGGACGCAAACCCTGTGGTTGTCCAGCCCCAAAGGGGCGGCCTAGCCCAGCCCAGGGCAACGCCCTGGGCCAACCGGGAGCCGGTCCTGACCTTTGCGCTGTTGCAGCCCCAAAGGGGCGGCCTAGCTCAGCCCAGGGCAACTAGCATGAACCCCTATCGTGAGACACAGAAAATAACCCAGGGTTACCGTTCAATGTTTTTCGGTTCACTCTCGCCGCCCCTTTCTGGCAGACTCGCGCTTGGCTGATGAAGCGGAAGCGAGCTCTGCTGGAGAGCAACTCGCCGAGGAATAGTCAGCTGGAGACTCATCGATCCGATGGGGCGGGGGGTCCACAGGGCCCCCTGCTTTCCTTGTGCTGAGCCTACTATTGTCGGCCAGTATCGTTTCGTTCATCGGAGAGATAGATTTCCCCATGCCTGGAAAACTCAAGGTGACGCTCGCGGCGAGGGAAGTTTTCGACGCCTTGCTGGCCGCCGCTTCGAATTCGGCCGGCGTCCGATAGCCCAGCGCGGAATGCAAACGGCAGCGATTGTAATACTCCTCCAGGAACTCGCGCAGATGGCCCCGCAAGTCCTCCCGATCGCGATAACGGTGACAGTAGATTTCCTCCTGCTTCAGCGTCTTGATAAAACTCTCGCACTGGGCGTTGTCATAGGGGTATGCCGGCCGGCTCATGCTGGCGGTCATGCCGTGCTGAGCCAGCGGGCTGGCGTACTCCGCGGCGGCATACTGAATGCCGCGATCGGAGTGATGCACCAATCCGGGAGCGGGCCGACGCTCGGCAATGGCCATCTCCAGCGCCGCCACCGTCAGGCGGGTTTGCAGGCTGCCTTCCAGCGCCCATCCCACTGCCCGCCGGGAGAACCCGTCCACCACCACCGCCAGATAGACGAACTCCTGCGCCAGCCGGATGTAGGTGAGATCCGCCACCCAGAGCTGATCCGGCGCGCTCAGCACCATGCGCCGCGCCAGGTTGACATAGACCGGCAGGGCATGTCCGGAGCTCGTGGTGGTCACCCAGGGACGCCGCCGCAGGGCCAGCAGTTGGTCCTCCTGCATCAGTCGCGCCACCCGCTTGTGATTCACCGCCATACCGCGTCGCCGCAACTCCGCCGTCACCCGCCGGTAGCCATACCGCCGCCGGTGTTCGAGCACGATCTGCTGCACTGCGGCCCGCACCGCCATCGCTTCTTCCTCCGGCGCTTGCTGCTGTAACCGCCGGTAATATCCCGCCCGGCTTACTTCCGCTAACTGACACATCTGCTCGACACTCAATCCGCCTTGCCCTGACTCCGTCCGCTTTCCCAGGTGCTCGTAGACGGCGTCTCGCCAGAGTCTCCACGACCCGGGCGTCGAGCCTCGACTTGCTGCAAGGCACCTTTGAAAAAATCCACCTCCAGCGCCTTCTCCGCTAACAACCGCTTCAGCTGCGCGTTCTCCCGCCGGAGCGTCTCCAGATCGCCGAATTTCGCCGCCTGCGTCGTCAGCACCGCCGGCTTGCGCGTCGGCCGCCCCTCCTGCTTCCACTTCCATTGGTACATCATCTTCACGTCTAAACCCAATTCCCGCCCCAGCCCTTCGACGTTCTTGCACTCGCGCATCCGCTTCACCACTTCCCGCTTGAACTCCTCACTGTGCCGCCGTCTTCTCTTCTTCTCCGACATCCGTTTCCCTCCATTCGCTGTATCCACCCTGGGTTAACGAATGTCTCACTTTTGGGGTTCACTCCAAACGCCCTGGGTTAACCGGGCGCCCGTTCTGACCTTGAGCCCTGAAGGGGCGAAATAGGAATTGCGCCTTCAGTCCCAGACGTACCGCTCATCAAGCTCAATCCCGTGGCTCTCCAATAACCGCCGGTACTCCTCCTGAAAGGTCATAGCCCGGTGGTGCGTTTCCTGCTGCGCGATATACTCCGCCACCTTCTCCACATCCGCAGGACTCACTGAGAAACCTCCGTAACCATTCTGCCAATGGAAATTCACCAGGGCTTTGCCCTGGGTCTTTACCCACTTCGAGGAACTCGTTTTGATCTCCTCCACGATCGCCGCCAGGGAGCTATTCTTCGAGAGACGAAACAGGGCATGAACGTGATCGCTCGTACCACCGACCTCCACGGCCGGCGAGGAGTCATGATTGTTGAGGACTGTGGCCAAATAGGCGTGCATCTGCCCTCGTAGCGGCGCCAGAAGCAAGGGTTCGCGATGCTTCGTGCTGAAGGCGAGATGAACGTACAGCTTGGAGAGCGATTCCGGCATAGCGATTCACCTACCCCGCCCCTTCAGGGCTTGCAGGAACGGGTTTGGCCTCTTCACCCAGGGCGTTGCCCTGGGCTGGGCTAGGTCGCCCCTTTGGGGCTCGAAAGCAGGTTCCCGCAGGAGTGCACTTCCTTTGCGCTCCTTTCCGGCTTTTCTGCCGTCGGTATGGGTGGAAGGCCATCGGCATCTCCTCAAATCCGTGTGTGTTCATCGGCGAGCAACGAAGCTCGCGCCCCACGCTGTCCGCCGAAATCATGGGCCGATGCCATTTTCCAATAAATGGGCCACCGAGGAGGACAAAATGTGCCCACCCCGGCGGTGCTTGCTCGATAAAAACGGAGCTGCACGAACCACCAGGTGCCCGCCAAAAAATGTTCTTGACATACAATGAGATTAACGTACAATAATATCGACGTATGAGAGCAAACCCCAGTGGTACAATTGGACTCACTGAGATAGTAGGCCGCGACGCGCTCGTTCAAAGGCTCTGGCGGATACTCGCAGGTCAAAGCTTGGTCCTGACCTCCGAACGGCGTATCGGAAAAACGTGTGTGATCCGCAAGATGAAAGAGGAGCGCCCCGACCCGGACGTTGTCTGCGTCTTACGTGACATTGAAGAGCTTCGTTCGCCTCAAGAATTCGTGGAAGCGCTGTACACGGACGTCGAAGCCCTCTTGCCCGTCGCGGACCGTGCCCGGCTCAAATTTCAGCAACTCCTGTCCAAGCTGGGTGGCATCGAGGTGCATGACCTCAAGATTCCCAAGATAATCCCGCATTGGAAGAACCTCCTCTTCGCGTTGGCAGAAGACTTGTTCGAAGACGCTCAGCGGAGGGTCGTATTTTTCTGGGATGAGCTTCCCTATTTCATTCACGAGGTGAGCAAATCCTCAGGCGAAGCTGCGGCGATGGAGATGTTGGATGCGCTGCGGTCCCTTCGCCAGCGGCACAGCCAATTGCGAATGGTTTTCACCGGCTCTGTGGGCTTGCACTTGGTGGTTAAGGCACTTCGCCGGGGCAGGTACGTTAACGATCCGACCAACGACATGCAAATCAAAGAGGTTTGGCCACTCGATGAGCCGGACGGGGTGAGCCTCGCCAGGCAACTGATTGAGGGAGAGGGCATTGAGTTGCCTGCCTCAGCGGCGCTCGCCAGCGCCGTCAGCGAGGCGGCAGGTCAAATCCCCTACTACATCCATTCTCTTGTCGCGCGAATGGCTGACTCCAAAGTCCCGGTTACGGAATCCTCCGTCCTCGAGCATCTAAATTCGCTCATTTGCGATCCGAACGACCCTGCACGTTTCCGGCACTATCGCGAAAGACTCGACGTGTACTACGCCTCTGAAGAGAAGGCCATCGCCCTCGCAGCCTTGGACGCGCTTGCCTTCGCAGACCAGCCCGAGAGTTTTGATAGCCTCCTCAACCTTGTACGGCACAAACTGCCCGAAGCAAAACCTGAATCAGTCCGCGATACGCTTAGCTTGCTTTCAAAGGACCACTACATTAGCCGCCCGCCTGGCGCGCGCGGGTATGCATTCAGATACGCCATCGTGCGTCAGTGGTGGAAATCCGAGCGCGGCTAAGGGGGCATCCTATGATTCATTCCACATTCAGCCCAGCCGGCATGCCCGCCGAATTGCTCGAGAAGACATTTGTCCAGCGCGAGCGTTCGGCAGAGCGCCTCACGCAGCTATTTGTCGAGAGCGCGCTCACTGACTCGAAGCATCACGTGCTCCTCGTCGGACCTCGGGGCATCGGCAAATCGCATTTGGTGTCGTTGATTTATCACCGTCTGCTCAAGAAGCCAGAACTGAAGGATAAACTGGCGATCGCCTATTTGCGAGAGGATGAATGGGGCGTCACGTCGTTCTTGGACTTGCTCCTTCGAATTCTCCGCGAGTTCAAGATCCCAACCGCTCAATGGCAGGGCCTCCCGGCAGATTCCGCCGAAGAACGCGCATGGAGTGCGCTCCGCGACTTGGTGAAGGGAAAAACACTTCTCTTGATTCTAGAAAATCTGGAGACCGTGCTCGACTCCATGGGCGAGGAAGGACAGCGAAAGTGGCGTGCTTGCCTGCAAAACAACCCAATATGGTCGCTGCTTGCCACAACCCCATCACTCTCCGAGGATATCTCCGACCACGCATCGCCGTTCTACGGATTCTTCGAAATCCAACCCCTTGAAGGTTTGTCGGTTTCCGATGCCGTAACATTGGTAAAACGCCTGGCTGAGTCTCAAGGCAGATGTGACATAGCAGAATATGTCTGCTCGCCCGCAGGCCGGGCAAGGGTCCGAGCAGTACAGCATTTGGCCAACGGCAATCATCGCGTCTTCGTGATCTTCTACGATTTCCTGGCCCGCGACAAGGAAGCTGACTTAGTCGAGCCGGTTCTGAAAACGATAGACGCCTTAACTCCATATTACCAGTCGCAGATGAAGGAGTTGTCCCCGCAGCAGAGAAAGCTGGTGGATTTTCTCTGCCGATTTCGCAGCGCTGCTAATGTGAAGACTATTGCATCTGGATGTTTCGTGTCCCATCAAACTGCGGCCTCACAACTTAAGCAGTTGTTGGAGAACCGGTACTTGCGGGTGACCAGAATTGGAAGGGAATCGTACTACGAGCTCAATGAACCGCTCTTGCGGCTTTGTGTCGAAGCTAAGGTTCACGATGGCAAACCGATCAGACTACTTGTCGAATTCCTACGGTACTGGTTCGCACGACTGGAACTGACGCAAAAACTGGCGTCCGTGGCAACAGGCTGTCCTCAACGTGAGTATCTACAGGCTGCGATCCGCGAATACGATAATGCTGAAGGCCATGCTCATCTTTCTCCCGATGTTTCCAGGCTCTGCGTGGCTTTGAGTAGAGCCGAGGCCTCGGGTAACAAGTCCGCTTTAGCATCAACGGCAAGAGAACTGGCTGAAGTGAGCAAGATCGCAGAAGATTGGATTCATTATACCAGGGCGCTTGCTCACTTGGGCGCCGGGGAAGAGGCTCTAGCCTACGTGTTACAAGCGGCGACGAAGTGCCCCAATGATCCCGATGTGCTCCACGCGCTCGCTAGGGCGTACGATATGGCTGGTCAGTCGGAAAATTCTCTCGCGGCCTTCGAGAAAGTGATTCGCCTTCAGCCCACAAATGCCTCGGCTTGGATGGACAAAGGCCAATTTTTGGAAAGATTAGGGCGAGACGAGGACGCGTTTCAGGCCTTCTCCCAAGCCGCACGCCTTAGCCCGGATTGGCCAGATCCGACATACATGATGGGTGTCACTTTGTTGAAGCTCAGTAAATACACGGAGGCTGAGCGCGTTTTGAAACCAATACTAAAATATGGCACGCGCCTCTTCGGTATCTATGTCGATTATGGTTGCGCACTGGCTAACATGGGCACTCCTGCCCTCGCCCTGCCATGGTTTGAAAAAGCCACGACGATTTTTCCAAAGCAAGCGGAAGGATGGCTTTATAAGGGTTGGATTCTTCAGAAACTTAGCCGGACTCGGGAGGCACTGGCGGCGCTTGAACGTGCAAAGAAGCTCGACCCAAAAGACGACCGAGTCGCGTACAATTACTGTGGGATCCTATTCGCTCTTGGGGAACATAGGCGCTCCCTTCGGGAGTTTCCCGTGGGAGTGGTCGCACACCAGATTTACCACGAACTCATAGAGCTCGCCAACCAAGAGCTTAACCGCAGACAGCTTCATGACCAGTTAACAAAGCTGCAATCGTTATTCGCTGAGGAACCGGGACCAGAAGCTTTGGCCGGTGGACTAACTGAATTCACGAGCGCGATGAATCGGCAAGTGGAGCCCGGCGAACTCACCGAACTGCGAGTCTGGAACACCGCAATCGCAGACGTGTTCAAAGACCAGCAACGATTCGCGATTATCCGCAAGGTGTTCGACGTGATGGCGCGCTACAAAGAATCCCAGGACGCCAAAGTATTATTGGAGCTGCCGCTGGAGCAGAGGCAACTCCTCGAATCCGAGGAAGCCGGAGCGCCGCAGGCCTCGGTAACTGAAGCCCAAACATCCGGTCAATAAGCGTTACCGACGGTCGACTAGCTATGATTCAAGCGCAACGGTAAAGCGGGTTTGAGATGATCTGTGCCTGAGGGGACGGGAAGCGGCATGGCCGACTTCTCGACCCCTGAACCCCTGAACGCCTTGCCTGATCGACATTTCGACCCTCGTCACATTTTTTTGCTTGACAACCTCACGAGCCTATGATAGCCTATAACTGTGTTCTTTAGGGAGACACATTGTCGCAGGCGGGGGCCGGTTAGACACGCGGCGCAAGAGATGGCGGCAGAGTTCCGGCACTCGGCGAAAGAGGGAACTAAAATAAATAAAAAATGATACGACCGAAGCCAGTATGTCATTGAAAACACACAAGGCAATTCGAAACGAAGCTAAGAAGTAAGTGAAAACAAGGCACTTACACGTTAACAATGGGGAAAAAGCCAATAAGTATTTGAAAACAAATGACATGGTTTATTAGAGTGCTGCGGATTATGCGCGTTTTGCGTGCAATTTAGCACAAATCAGAGCCTGAAAGGAGTAAAAACAGCGCATTGCGAGAACGAAGTCAGGCTTGTGAAGAACGACATACAGCCGGCTACACCCGGTGCGGGTTGGACCGGTGATGGTTGCGTAGCGCCCCGACGCGTCGGGGCACCCCCGCATGCCGACCCTTCGCTTCGCTCAGGGCAGGCTCTGAAGGTCGGCGCTACAAGCCCTCGTGACGCGAAGACGAAGCCACGTGGCTTCCGGGCCTAAAGCCCCGCCCTTCCGAGGGTCGTTTGAAATTGCGCTCATTGGACCAATTAGGCGCTAGGCTGTTGGTGGCTTAATTGCTCGGACTATTCATTCACGTTAAGGGTAGTGTGCCATTTTCTACATGCCTCATCCAACTCGAACTCTTGGAGGGTTAATATGCTTGATCGTCATAACCGTCGCGACTTCCTGAAAACCTCGGCCTTGGCTGCGTTCGGGAGCGCCGCGGCGCTCAATGCCAAAGAGGGGCTATCTCTTGCTGCGCCTGCCGGCTCGCCGGCCATGCCCCAGACCTTTCACCAGGGATTTCCGACCGGCAAGCTGGGGAATCTCAATGTGACCCGCCTGTTCCTGGGCTGCAACCAGGTGAGCGGATATTCCCACTCGCGCGACCTGGAATACGTGGCAAACCTGATGCGGGAATACCAAACCGACGAGCGAGTGATGGACACCTGGCAACTGGCCGAAGAACTCGGCATCAACACTGTGCTTTCCGACCCCTTCGACAAGCCGGTGCGGATCATGAAGCGGTACCGCAAGGAACGGGGCGGGAAGATTCAGTGGATCTCGGAAGTCCATCCCCACGCAAAGTCTTACTACGACATCCGCTTGGTGCACCTTAAGGAGAACATCCCGCAAGTCGTCGACCACGGAGCCAACGCTATGTATATCCAAGGCGGGGTTACAGATTCTTTCGTCGATCGGGGCCTGTTGGACGAGCTTGGCGAAGCTCTCGAGATGATGAAGAAGACCGGCCTGCCCTCCGGCTTGGGCGCCCATTCGATCGAAACCCCGAAGGCTTGCGCGAAAGCGGGTATTGTGCCCGATTTCTTCATGAAGACTTATCACAGGGACGACTACTTCTCCGCCACGCCGCGCGAAAAGCGCCGGGAGTTCCTGGTGGACAGTAACACCCCCGACAATCACGACAACATCTGGGACATAAAGCCCGAAGCCACCCGCGAGTTCATGGCCACCTTCCAGAAGCCCTGGGTCGCTTTCAAGGTGATGGCGGCCGGCGCCATTCCCCCGGAAACCGCCTTCAACTTTGCCTACCAAGGCGGAGCCGACTTTATCTGCGCCGGAATCTTCGACTTCCAACTCAAGGAAGATGTGGCGATCGCCAAGAAGATCCTGGCTGAGAACGTGGACCGAACCCGCCCCTGGATGGCGTAGAACTAGAGGCACAGAGACGGGCCATAGGCCGTTCTCAGTGCCTCTGTGGTTTTGATGCCTTCCTTATCCCCAGATTCAGGAGGCCACAATCGATGAGATGCTCTCGAGCGCGCTGGCTGCGCGGAATGGCGTATGCGGCGATCCTTGCCGCGACGCTCAGCCCCTTGGCCGCCCAGGACAGCGAACTTGCCCGAACCCCGCCCATGGGCTGGAACGATTGGTATCAGTACGAGTGCAAGGTCAGCGACAGCATCATGCGCGCCAATGCCGGCGCGCTGGTGAGCAATGGCATGAAAGCCGCCGGCTACGTGTACGTGAATATCGACGATTGCTGGCAGGGCCAGCGCGACGAAAAGGGCTTCATTCATCCCAACGAGCGTTTCCCCGATATGAAGGCTCTCGGCGACTACATTCATAGCCAAGGGCTGAAGTTCGGAATCTACTCGTCACCCGGACCCAAGACTTGTGGAGGCTACGAGGGCAGCTACAAGCACGAGGAGCAGGACGCGCAGACTTACGCCCAGTGGGGTGTGGACTTTGTGAAGTACGATTGGTGCAGCGCGCCGCAGGTTTACAAGCCCGAGGAGATGCGGGGCGCTTATCGGAAAATGCACGACGCGATCAAGCGCACCGGCCGCCCCATGGTCTACAGCCTCTGCCAGTACGGTCTTGAGGCCGTCTGGCGCTGGGGGCCTGCGGTCGAAGGCAATATGTGGCGCACGACCGACGACATTGGCGGCGACTACGACCGGATGTCATTGTTCGGCTTCCAACACAATGGGCTCGACACGTTCGTCAGACCGGGACATTGGAACGATCCGGACATTCTGCAGATCGGGATCGGCAAGCTGAACAACGACGAAGGGCGCACCCAGATGACCCTGTGGTGCCTTCTCGCTGCCCCTTTGCTCGCCGGTAACGATCTCACCAAGATGTCCCCGGAAACGCTCGAGATTCTTACCAATCCGGAGGTCATCGCCGTCGATCAGGACTCACTCGGCGTTGCGGCGCGGCGCGTCTGGCAAGAAGGTCCCTTAGAGGTCTGGATGAGACCGTTGGCGGATGGGAGCAAAGCGGTGGGGCTTTTCAACCGCAGCGGGTCACCGCTGCCTATTTCAGTCAGGTTCCCAACCATTGGACTCGGCCATTCCGCCGGCGTGCGCGACCTGTGGGCCCTGAAAGACCTGGGCACCATTCAAGATCGATACACGACCGAAGTGCCCAGACACGGCGCGGCGCTGATCAAAGCTAAATAGTGAATTATGATTGGTGAATCGTGCGTTGTGAATGCAAAGGAGGCAAGCATTGCTCCATTCACAATTCACTATTCCAGATTCACCAGGAGCGCTTCCTCACGGGGCGATACTTCGCGAGGTATTCATCGACGTCCCGGTCCGAGATCGTAAGATGGTGCTGGACGGGGACATCAGCGGTTTCGCCGAGGAGTTCTTTCTGGAGTTTCTGGTAGCAGAGCGCCGCGCCATCCTGGTAGGGAATGCGCCTTTCCTCAAAGGCGCGATTCGAAATGGTCAGCGTAAACTCCCGGTCCTCGGATTTCATGCCCACGACCCGGTAAGAGTAATCCCTGCCGCGGGGCTTTAATTGGAATCCAGTGTATTGGATGAGTACGCTCACAGTCCTGGATACCTCCTCACAACCAACCGTGCGAAGCAGAAGGTTCTCAGCTTGCTGGCCTTCGGGCCGCTATGCCCTCCCTGCTTGTCGGTCAG
>CAWJHY010000082.1:0-21881 GCA_963842495.1 uncultured Acidobacteriota bacterium | reverse complement strand
TACGAATCTTGTCTGGCATCAGTTATGATAGAAGTCGCTACAGCCGATTGGCTTACGGGGGCAGACCGATGAAGATTCGCATTCTAGGGGCGCCGCTCGACCTCGGGCAGGAACGCCGGGGGGTGGACATGGGGCCGTCCGCGGTGCGCGCCGCGGGGCTTAACCAGGCCTTGAAGAACCTGGGGCACCAGGTTGAGGACGCCGGAAATATTCACGTTAAGCTGCCGGAGGAACAGCACTTCGGCGACCGGCGAGCCAAATACCTGAAGGAGATTACTGAAACCTCGCGGCAAACGGCGAGGCAGATTCGCGAGACTCTTGAGGCAGGTTACTTCCCAGTCTCGCTGGGCGGCGACCACTCCGTGGCAGTCGGCGCGCAGGCAGGGGTCTCCAAGTTTTACCGCGACCGGAAGCAGGCGGTGGGTTGCCTTTGGATTGACGCGCACGCTGACACGAACACGCCGGAGAGCAGCCCCAGCGGCAACGTTCACGGCATGCCGCTGGCCGCGACGTTAGGCCACGGCCCGCTCTTGCTGGCCAGGATCTTCAGCTATGCGCCCAAAATCTCTCCTCGAAACTGCGCGCTGATTGGGGTGCGAGAGTTGGACGCCCGCGAGGCCAGCTTTGTGAAGGAGTCAGGCATCAGCGTGTTTACGATGCGAACCATTGACGAACTGGGGATGCCTGCAGTGATGGAGAAGAGTATTGCGCTCGCCTGCAATGGAACGGCGGGTTTCGTCGTCTCGTTTGACGCGGATGTGGTTGACCCGGATGAAGCGCCCGGCGTCGGCACGCCCGTCCCCGGCGGAATCACCTACCGCGAAGCTCATCTTGCCATGGAGATGGTGGCCGACAGCGGTCGAATGGTTGCCTTCGAATTAGTGGAGATTAATCCCATCATTGATGTCATGAACAAAACAGCCATACTGGGCGTCGGCCTGGTCAGTTCGGCGCTGGGGAAGAAAATTCTGTGACAAAGAAAATCCGCTTGGGAGTTCTGTTCGGCGGACGGTCTGGCGAGCACGAGGTCTCCCTGACCTCCGCCGCTGCCGTGATGAAGGCGCTCGACCCGGAAAAGTACGAACTCGTCCCGGTCGGCATCACGCCCGAAGGCAGATGGCGCGTGGGATCTAAGGCGCTCGGCCTCTTAGCGGGGGCGGCAGGAGATAATCTGGCGCAGCGCACGGCGCCCTTACAGACCGTGCTCGAAGAAGGCAGGGCCGTCACGCCCTCAGTGGATCCAACCGGACCCAAGCTCCTTCCCATAGCGAAGTCCTCCGGTGCGGTCAACTCTCGTCCCGAAGTTGACGTTATTTTTCCGATACTCCACGGCACCTTCGGGGAGGATGGAACCATCCAGGGGCTGCTCGAACTCGCAGATGTTCCCTACGTGGGTGCGGGAGTCCTGGCGTCGGCCGCGGGCATGGATAAAGACGTTATGAAGCGGCTTTTCCGGGACGCTGGGTTGCCGGTGGTTCCCTGGGAGATGGTGCTCCGAAGGGAATGGGAGGACGATCCTGCGGGAGTTCGGAGGAAGATCAAGAGACGGCTGCGGTTCCCGCTGTTCGTCAAGCCTGCCAATTTGGGCTCATCCGTGGGGATCACGAAAGTACATTCCCCAGAGGAGCTTCAAGCCGCTATGGATCTGGCTGCGCAGTACGATCGCAAGATCTTAGTGGAGAAGGCCGTCGACGCGCGCGAGATCGAGTGCGCGGTGCTGGGAAACGACACGCCGGAGGCTTCCCTTCCCGGCGAAATCGTTCCCGTCAATGAGTTCTACGACTACGAAGCAAAGTATGTCAAGGAAGGTTCAAAGTTGCTGATTCCCGCCCGTCTCAGCCGCCGCCAAATCAAGCGCGTCCAGGAGTTGGCGGTACGGGCATTCAAAGCCATCGACGGCGCCGGCATGGGGCGCGTGGACTTTCTGCTGGACCGGAAGAACGGCAAGCTCTTCCTCCTGGAAATCAATACGATCCCTGGATTTACATCCATCAGTATGTACCCGAAACTCTGGGAAGCGACCGGCGTCCCCTATTCCAAGCTCCTCGACCGCCTTGTTGAGCTGGCCCTCGAGCGACACCGCGACAAGCTCCGCACGCGTTACGATTACGCCCCGCCGAAGTAGGTGCGCGTGCTGTTGGGGAAGCGCTTTGGATCGCCCCATGGGTAGCCACAAGGGTTATCCCGACAAGCATCAGACACCCGGCCTTGACAACCCAAGTTTCGTATTGTATGTTAACTATCCGGTTAGTTAAATGCGGAACGGACAATCTTACAGACCGGCGACGCGCCCTGCTCGTCATCACGACAGCGAGTCAACCCGGGCGGCCATCCTGCAAGCCGCCGAGCGTATCTTCGCGGATGAAGGTTTGGAAGGGGCGCGCACGGACGCTATCGCCGCCGCGGCAGGCGTCAACAAGGCGCTGCTTTACTATTACTTTCGAAGCAAAGAGGGGCTCTACCGCGAGGTCCTGGAAGGCTACGTGGCGGACTTTAACCGCAACGCTTTGGAAGTGCTTTCTTCAGAAGGTTCGGCCCGCTCGGTCCTGCTCCGCTATATCGATCTCCAGTTCGATTTCATTGGAGCCCACCGCCACAACGGTCCGTTGTTTCAACGGATGTTGATGGCGGATGAAAAAACGTGGGTGCGGCTGGCGCGGGAGCACGGCCTGCCGCGGATGAAAGCGCTTCTCAAGGTCATCGAGCGAGGCATGCGGACTGGGGAGCTCCGGCGGATGGACAGCTTCCACATTGCCATTTCGTTGGTTTCTCTGATTGCGTTCTATTTCAGTTCGGCATCCGTGTTGCGGGCGGTAAGCGGGGAAGATCCCTACACCAAGGCCAATGTAGGACGGCGAAAGAAAGAAGTGCTGAAGTTCGTCCGTTATGCGATTTTCACGGATCCGGAGAGTGGGGTGCAATGAAGCGCAAAATACTAATTCCGGCGCTCATTCTGCTGGCGCTTGCGGGCAGTGTGGCCTATTACAAAGCTACGACCAAGCCGCACAATATGGTGATCACAGGTATCGTCACCACCAACGACGTCATCGTCAGCGCGCAGATCCAGGGCCAACTGGCGAGACTGCTGGTTAAAGAGGGCGATACGGTACAGGCGGGGCAGCTCGTCGCGGTCATCGAACCGCAGGAGTTGCGCGCCGACCGGGCCTTCTACGCGGATTCGGAACGGGGAACTGCCGCCCAGGTTCAACAGGCGGAAGCCGCGCTGCAGTTTCAGGAGAAACAGACACGGGATCAGATCCGCCAGGCTGAGGCCTCGCTGGCCTCAACGCAAGCCCAGGTGAACGAAGCGGAGGCTAACCTCAAACTAGACCAGGTGAATTTGGAGAGAACTGAGGGACTGTTCAAGGAAGGCATCGTCACGGCGCAATCGCTCGATGAGGCTCGCACCACCTCTACAGCGCAGAAAGCCCATGTGGAGTCTCTCCACAAGCAAGTGGAGGCGCAACACGCCGCCGTGGCCTTGGCGCGGTCCAATGAGGATCAAATCACCGTGCGGCGGAATGAACTTCTCTCGATGCGGCGGCAGTTGGCGGCGGCGGGAGCGCAGATGTCGAAAGCTCAGGTCCGTCTCGGTTACACGGAAATCCGGGCGCCCATCCCCGGCTACGTGGCCAGCCTGCCGACTCGCCAGGGCGAAGTGGTGAATGTCGCTCAGCCGATCCTGGAAATCATCAATCCGGACGATCTCTGGGTTCGGGTTGATGTTGAAGAGACGTATATTGACCGCGTACGCCTGGGCCAGAAGATGAAGGTGCGCTTGCCTTCCGGGGCGGAACGCGAAGGGACGGTGTTCTTCAGGGGAGTGGACGCGGACTACGCCACACAGCGAGACGTGAGCCGCACCAAGCGTGATGTCAAAACCTTCGAGTTCCGTTTGCGGGTAGATAACAGCGACCGATGTCTCTGGCCAGGTTTAACAGCGTACGTGGACGTCCCGCTGCCGGAAGCCAGGTAAGCGGAGAATTTCGAATTTGAAATTTCAAATCTCAAATCCTGCAGTCAGGAGAGCCCCTACTCACGGTCGAGAATCCAGCTTGAGTAGAGGTGGTTTTCGAAGCACGCGAAATGAGGAATGCCCGTGTCCGCGGTTGAAGTCCAGGAAATCAAGAAGTGCTTTGGGACGTTTTGCGCCGTTGACCGCTTGAGCTTCAGCGTCGAACGGGGTGAAATCTTCGGTTTGCTCGGCCCCAACGGCGCGGGGAAGTCGACGCTCATCCGCATGCTCACCACCCTGATTCTCCCCACTTCCGGAGGCGCGCGGATCAACGGCTTTGACGTGGTGCGCTCCGCCGGTGACGTGCGCCGTTCGATTGGCGTGATCCCTCAGGCGTTGACTTCCGACATGGAGCTTTCTGCGGCCGAGAACATGAACATCTTCGCCAAGCTCTACAGCGTCCCGCGCGAACGGCGCCGGCGGGTGGTGAAGGAACTGCTGGAAGCCGTGGAACTCACGCAATGGGCGGACAAACCTGTCAAGAACTTTTCCGGCGGCATGCGGCGGCGGCTTGAGATCGCACGCGGGCTCGTGCACGAACCCAACATCTTCTTCCTCGACGAGCCGACCACAGGGCTCGATCCTGCCTCCCGTATCGGCGTTTGGGATATGCTGCGAAAGCTTAAAGAGGGCCGCGACCTCACCATCCTTCTCACCACCCATTACATGGATGAAGCCGACAAACTCTGCGACCGGATCGCCATTGTGGATCACGGGAAGCTGGTGGCGCTCGATTCGCCTCTGAAACTCAAGGCATCGATTCCCGGCAACGACATCCTGGAAATCAGCTTTTCCGCGGTTCCGCCCGGTTGGTTGGAAACCCTCAAGAGCTTGCCGGATGTGCAGAGCGTAAAGGCGGAGGATCACGTTTACCGCATCGGGTCGAATAACGGGCCGAAGACAACTGTGGCCATGATGGAAGCGACGAGCCTGGCCAAGGTGGAAATCACGTCGCTTTCCGTGCAGAGCACCACCTTGGACGATGTTTTCATGCACTACACCGGCAGGCAATTGCGCGACGCGTTGCAAGACGCCAGATATGATTTCGGCTTCATGCCTCCAAGGCGCTAGGGACGGATTGATATGAATCGTATGCTTGCCATTATCGAGCGCGATATGCGCAGGTTCATGCGAAGCCCCACCTTGATTGTGGTTTCCATGTTCCTTCCCATCGTGCAGCTAGTAGTCCTGGGCTATGCCTTCGGCGGGAAGATCAAGGAATTGCGCGTGGGAATCGTCGATCAGGATCGCGGCCTTCCCACGGTGAAATTGCGCGAGATGTTTGGAGCCATTGCCGCCAATGCGCGAACCTTTACAACCGTGGATTATACCGACCTCTCCCAGGCCAACACGGATTTGCGGGAGGGGAGAATTAACGGGGTCCTCACTATTCCCCCGGATTTCTCCCGGAGGTACCTGGCGCAGGACAAGCCCCAGGTCGCGCTCATCGAAGACAATACCGACAATTTTGCCGTCGGGGGACTGGAAGGAGCATTCACCGATTTAGTCGGCGCATTCAATCAACGCGGCCTCAGCCCACGTGTGCCCAGCGGAGTCACGCTTTCCGTCGTCGAGCTTTACCCTTACGTTCCCTACATGCAGTACCTGCTCTCCGGCACCATCGTGCTCGCAATTTATATCTCGGCAATGATTGGCGGAGGCATTATCTACATTGACGATAAGGCGAGAGGGCTCCACGAGGGCTATCTGCTGACGCCCATCAGCAAAACGGAATTGATCCTGGGATTCATCCTGTCGGGGAGCATCAAGGCGTCGTTGTCCGGCCTGGTTTTGACGACGCTGGGATCGGTTATCGCCGGGATCCCGCATCCTCTGGATCCAATCCGCCTGGCAAAACTCTTCATTCTCATCGTCATTACTTCCGTCGCTCTAATCAGCATGATGTTCCTTCTGATGGTAAGGGTCAGCGACCCCCTGGTGCCGAGGTCGATTTTCGGGGTTCTCAACACCTTGCTGTACTTTCCCAGCGGCGCGGTCTACCCCATTTATGGATTCCCCGGGTGGATGCGGGTCATGGCCAAGTTCGATCCCTTTACTTATGCGGTTCACGCCTTCAAGAGCTTACTGCTCAAGAACACTCCGCTGGTGGCAATTGCGGGCGATCTCACCTACCTCGCTCTATTCGCGATTGTGTCCATGCTTCTCGCCACCTGGCTTTTCCAGCGGACGCTTTAGCTGCGCGCGAGGCGCCTGGGGACAGCTTGCCGTCCCCGCCGTGCGATTCTCACCGGCAGGGTTTGAACTTGTAGCGGCGAGTTTACCTCGCCACGTGGCGGCGTAAAGCCGCCTCTACGGCAAACTGAGACGCTACCGGCAGGGAGGCCTTATCCCTAAGCGTTCGGAATTCGGGTACAATAGGAACTGAAGGGGGCATAGCCCATGACGCTGCTCGACGCCACACCTCCGAAACCACCCTTGCACATCTGGAGGTACATTGTCCTTGGAATCTTGGTTATTCTGCTGAGCGAAGGGTTTTATTTCGCGTTCCGGAATTATCCTGAAGAACGCGCGGTGTCACGCTTCCTGACTACTCTCGAGCAGGAGAAGTTCCAAGAAGGCTATCGCCTTTGGCAGCCCAGCCCAACCTACTCTTACCAGGATTTTCTGCACGGATGGGGTCTCCAGGGAGATTACGGCAAGATCCGTGGATTTGAGATTCTGGGAACCAGATCCAAAGGGTCCGCCCTGGTTATCGTCACCGTGAGGATCAACAATATTGACCCGCCCCTGGATTTGGTGGTGGACCGCAAGACCAAGGGCCTGTCCTATTCAGCCTTTGACTAGTGAATAATGGACGGAGATGGGAGGAGACAGGCGCCGCCGGCCCCGAACCCGCGGGTCCGCGCTGCCTGGCTGAGTTCGATAGGTCTATAACCCACGGTTCGTTATTCATAATTCTGACCTCACCGCCTCGAGCAATTCCTCACCGGTAATCTGCGCCGTGCCGAACTTGAGCACCACGCGGCTGGCGGCAAGGTTAGCCAGTTCCGCGGCGTCTCGCACCGAGGCGCCGGAAATGATGGCAAGCGTCAGAGTGGCGAGGACGGTATCACCCGCGCCCGTCACATCGTAGACCGGTCGAGGCAAGCTCTTGATTTCCTGCCCAGGTTTATTCGGTTCGAAGAGCATCATCCCCTCGCTGCCTCGAGTAATGACCAGGCAGCCGCAGTCCAACTCGGCACGCAGTTTCTGTCCGCCGGATTCAAGGTCATGCCGGTTGCGCAGGGACGCATGAGCCAACAACTCCGCTTCGTGCAGATTGGGAGCCGCCACCGAGGCGTGACGGCAAGCCTCCGGGTGCTCCGGCTTGGGATCCACGAACACCGGGATACGGCGCTGACGAGCTAGGCTTTTGATTCGGGTGCAGAGTTCAGGAGTGACAGTTCCTTTCAGGTAATCTGAGATGATCAGCGCCTCGATCCTCCTGGCTTCGAGCGCGAAACTTCGCGCCAGCTTCTCGGCAGTCTGCCTGCTGATGGTTCCCGGCCGCTCGAAGTCCAGCCGCAGGAGTTGGTGCGCATGGACGGCGATACGGACCTTGCGAGGGGTCACTCGCCGGCGCTCCGACACGAGGGTGGCGACGGGCATATGGGAACCCGCCAGCAACGCCCGCAGCCGCCTTCCGCTTCGATCGTCGCCGACGACTCCATAGGGTATGGGCCGACCGCCTAACGCGGCGATGTTTGCCGCCACATTTCCAGCTCCCCCCGGGTATTCTGCGCCTGCATCGGCATCTCGAATGAGAACCACTGGCACAGGGGCTTCGGGAGAGATGCGGGTGACCTCCCCGCGTAGAAACTCGTCCAGCATGTAGTCACCGAGAACGGCGACCCTTCGTCCGTGGAATCTCCGGACAATTCTCGAAAAGTGGATCTGTTGTTTGTTCATGGCGCTCTCCAAACGCATGCTGTCATTCTGAGCGAAGCGAAGTCCGATGGACCTCATCGAGGTCCGGAAACCGGACTTCGCTTCGCTCAGAATGACATCGCCCGCTTGGGATGCCAGCCCTGCTTACGAATGACCCGCTGACCGGACCAGCACGGATTCCACGGCTGACTTGACCTGCCCTAAGCTCACAGAGAGGATACACTCCGGGCGCTGAAAGTGATAGCACCGGTCGCCTGGGCAGGGGTTGCATTCGTAAAAGTTCTGCACCACCTGCGCGGGAGGATTCGAGGGTTGTCTTGGCCATGGCCCCCAAATGGCCGAACTGGAGGAGCCAAAGATGACAACGGCCGGGCGGGCAAGAGCCGCCGCGATATGTGCGGGCCCACTATCATTTCCAATGAACAGGCGCGCTCCGGAGAAGGCTGCGGCGAGTTGACCCAGGCTGCTGTTCTCCAGCCTGCAAATCGCAGAGCTTGAAGCATTCTGGACGGCGTCGAGGACGGCACCCTCGCCAGGGCCGCACGAAAAAACCGGCTTCAGTCCCATTTCCTGCTCCAGGGTGAGAGCCAGTTGCGCAAAGTTCTCTGCTGCCCATTGCTTGGTGGGGTAAAGCGCGGTGGGGTGGACCATCGCATATTCCTGGCGAGGTGCGAGGCCGAGGATCGCGCGCCTTTGCTCCCACCATTCTTTGTGCTTGTCATGGACGAAGATGCAGGTGCGCGGTACCTCCTTTCGAGGCAATCCAAGGTAAAAGAAAGCGCAAGCTTGATGTTCGGCGGTGTGCAACGTGGGCTGGTTCAGGATCAGGCGGGCGTCGGGAACCAGGATATGATATTGCTGCGGCGAACGGAAATGCGTAAAGCCGACCCGGATGCGGGCTCCGCTTACATTCGTGAGGAACCGGCTGGTGGGGCCGCCGTGCAAGTTAACGCAAACCGCGAACCCCTTTCGTCGGAGCGCCAGCGCCGCGCTCAGCCGCGAGGCAATCTTGATGGGCCCCTCTCCCGGGAAGAGTATCTCGTCAACGTCCGGATTGCCTTCCAGGAGTTCACGAAAGCGCGCCTCGACGAGCACGGAGATGACTAAATCGGGGCGCCAGGATTTAAGCAGATGCAGGGCGGGCGTGAGGAGAACGATGTCGCCGATCGATCGAAGGCGGATGATGAGAATTCGAGAACGCTCGGGAAGATCGCCGAGCAGAGAGCCCGGTGTCATAACTTTTGAACCCCGGGAGGCACCCGGAGGGCCTCACTCCCCCTCGATCTTGGCGTCGTCGATAATCATATCCGGGATGTCATCCTGAATAGGGTAGACCCGCCGGCATTGCTCGCACTTGAGCCCTGCGCCATCAGGGGTGAGTTTCAGAGGAATTCTACACACTGGGCAGACCAGGATATCAAGCAGTTCTTTAGAAATGGCCATGATCAGCCTCCGAACGTTCGCAATTTATCAGGCTCGTGCAGGTATTTCAAGTTGGAGCGGCGAGTTGGCCGCGCCGACATTTCGAGCCGTTGGGTTGCGGGCTGCCGCCTCAACCTTAGTCATCTTCGCGTTCCGGGCCCTCCCAAGGAGCAATTTCCGCCCGCACCACGCCCCTGACGTCTCGCCAGGAAGCGGGGTCGATCTTCCACACGACAAGGATGGCTGAGCCCTGGTAAACCCGCTCGAAACCCAGCTCCGATTGGGAGATAGTTTCAATCGGGACGATCCACCAGCGAGGCCTGGGCTGGGCGTCCAAGGAAATTCTCACACGCTGCCACTCATCCACGAGTGTCAGGTTGGAGGCATCAATTTCGCCGCGAAAATCCAGCGGCCGCCGTATGCCGTTGGCATAGAAGTAGCGGTCGGGAGCAGACGGCGCCAGAAGGTTGATAACCAATTCCATGCCCAGGGCGGTTTTGGCCGGGCAGGGCTGCGCCGCGGAAAGCGAAGCCTTGCACTCAACCCAGCACGATTCGCCCTGTACCTTGGTGGTGATGGTTTTCTGCGCCGCGATTTGCATGATGCAATCGCCGATCTGAATCGGCGCCGAATTCTCTAGCCGCACAACGCCCGGAATTTCACGGCCCGCCGCCTGTCTCCACGGCCCGCCCGCCAGAAGTTCGTTCTCCTCCAGGCGGAGCAGGCTGAAATCACGCCACCCTTTGGCGGCAGAAAAAACATAGGTCCGGAACATATGCCGTTCGTAGCGATCGTAGAGCAGCAACGCCTCGAGGTTGGCCTCTTTGCTCAAGACCATGTCGTGGATGGAAGCCGGCCCCTCTTTGGGAGGCTCTTTCGACCCCACGTGCTTGCGCACCAGAGCGTGATAGGCTTCCGGGCGCCGCCGTAAAGAATTCACAAGTTCAGCCTGCGCCGGCTTGAAACGCAGGCTCGAGACTGTCCCTCCGTCCGCGGGCCGAATGATCATTCCAATGGCCGGATGCTCAAGCAGGATCTCCTCCTGTCCGTCCACATCAAAGTCCTCCCGCTTGACGCGAAACGAAGGATCATCGGCGAGGCCCTCGACCTTATCCAATAAAACCTCGGCCTGGATCAGGCTGCGAAGCAAAGCGCTGCGGAGGTGCGGGGCGTAAAGGCCGCCGAAAACTCCGTGCCAGTACGCATCGTTACATTGGGAAGCCAACACGTGGGTCTGCGCCTCAGCCAAAAACTGCACCGCCTCTTTTTCCTGCGACCCGCCACGGCTCAGTGCCTGCCAGCGCCGGCTCGTTGCGCACATGAGTTTTTGAATTTGGTTCGACTCGGGATACTTACTGAGGAAGTTGCGCCAGAATCCGCCTTGCAGGAAACGCCGGAAGCGCTCTCCATCCCGCATGTTTTCGGTTTCATTCAAACAAGCCTTCAATTCCACGAAGGCGGCAGCAGGCAAAGCCCACTCCATCATCTCCGCGTAGGAAGCCGTGGGGAGATAGACTCGTCCGATGGGGGGGTGCGAAGCCATGTAATTCGAAACGGTGGTCGTTTCGAGCCAGTCGCCCTCCTTTTCCAAGGCGTCGAGAAACTTCTCCAGCCACCCGTACTCGTACACGTGGGCGTACGTTCCCGGCCATACACCGAATTTTTCGCAATCGTCTCCCACGGCAAAAAGTTGGCCGGGGTTGTTTCTCCCCTCACGGAGGATACGCACTGTTTCTTCCGGTTCACGGAAGGGAATCGCGTAGCGGAAAGACTTCAAGCTGGGCACCAGGCGGAGCGGCGCACCCTGTTCTTCGGTGATGTAGATGCCATGCAAGCGTGCTGGTTCCAAGCCGGCCGCAAGAAAATGCGTATCGTCGAGCAACACGTACTCGACCCCGGCTTCGGCCAGCGGGCGCGCCAGACTTGGCTCCCACACCCGCTCCGCGACCCACGCGCCACGAGGGGCTTTTCCCCAGTGTTGAGCGAGGTAATCTGCTAGCTTGCGTATCTGCGCGGCCTTATCGCCGTCAGGAATGGACGGCAAGATCGGCTCATAGTAGCCTCCGCCCAGAAGTTCGACCTGACCACGCCCCAGCAACTCGCGAAGCTGATCGAAAAACTCCGGGTGGCGAACTTCTAACCATTCGAGCAACACGCCGGAGTAGTGCAAGCTCAGCCGGACGCGTGGATGCTTGAGGAGAATCTGCGCAAAGGGCAAGTAAGACTTCCGATAAGCTTCTTCAATAACGTGGTCGAAGTTTCCCACCGGCTGATGAGAATGGATCACGAGAGCAAAGAAGACTTTATTCAAGGCCAGGATTCCTTCCTACTACGCCCGAATCTCCCGATGTGCCGACCGGTTCTTTGCCGATTCGTATCGGCGAAATTAGCTCGCCATGGTCACCGCGAGTTCACGCTGGCGCATGCCGGCGCAAAGGCCCGTGCCACAAGTCAAATCAGCGCGCTCCGAGAGCATACTATGGCTTCTACACTAATTAGAATAAGATGAAGCCTGAAGGCTTGTCAGTAAGAAAAGCGTCACCGCCACGAGCCGCCCGCCTTCAGCAACCAGATTTCAGCGAGGTACGGCCAAGTGACGCGGCGGCTTTGGAGGAGGCGAAACGATGAATGCGAAAGTGCTACGGGACTACTGTAAAGGAGAACTTGGGGCAATGCTCGATTGCCTTCGGCAGACGGTCGAGATTGAATCGCCGAGCAGTTCCAAGGCAGCGGTAGACCGGCTGGCAGGCTTTCTAGCCAAAGAGTTCAAGCGGTGCGCGGGGCAGGTTCGGCTGCTCGAACACCCGGCGGCAGGAAGCGCAATCAAGGCAACGTTCTGGCCAGGTAGACACAAGCAAAAACCGATTCTGCTGCTCGGCCATCTCGACACGGTGTGGGAACTCGGAACGCTGGCCCAGATGCCCTTCCGCGTTCGCGGTCGCCAGGCTTTCGGGCCCGGAATACTCGATATGAAGTCCGGAATCGTCATCGGTCTTTGGGCTATTCGAGCTCTGCAAGCCTTACGGATTTCGCCCGCCGGTCCGGTGCATTTCTTTCTAAACCCTGATGAGGAAATTTCCAGCGTCGCCTTTCGCGACGAGATTCTTGCCGAGGCGAAGCGCGCGCGAGCGGTGTTGGTGCTGGAGCCGGCGGCGGCCGGCGGCGCGCTGAAGACCGCCCGTAAGGGAGTAGGCGAGTTCAAGATTACCGTTCACGGCCGCTCCGCTCACGCCGGAGTAAACCCGGCGGCAGGGGCGAACGCCATCATCGAACTGACAAGGCAACTGCTCACCGTGCAATCCTTCGCACGCCCGCGGCGTGGGCTTACCATCAACGTGGGGAGAATCGAAGGCGGCACGCGGCCCAATGTTGTGGCGGAGTGCGCCACGGCGTGGATCGACGTGCGCATTCCGCGGTTTCGCGACCGGGCGATGATCGAGCGAAGAATTCGCGCCCAAAAACCTTATGACCGGGGGACTCGGCTTGAAATCGAAGGCGGCATCAATCGGCCGCCCATGGAGAGGAAAATGACCGTAGCCCTCTTTCGCAAGGCGCATGCCGTGGGACGGGCAATGGGCATGGACCTGGCCGAAGCCTCCACCGGCGGCGGTTCAGACGGCAATTTTACAGCCGCGCTGGGCGTCCCGACTCTGGATGGCCTGGGCGGGGTCGGTGACGGCGCCCACGCCCGTCACGAGCATATTCTTATCCCCGAGTTACCCCGCCGGGCTGCTTTGCTGGCCGCCTTGTTGGCCACGCTTTAGCCCTACGTTCCATACTTCTTCACGAGGTAATTTGCGACCTCTTGCTCGAACGCGGGGTAGGTGAGGTGAAGCTCATTTTGAAGAAGCAGACTGAAGTCAGGCTGAGCAGGCATGGCTTTGAGGAGGTTGCAGATTTCGCCCATATCGTAGTTGGCTCGAAGATACTCGAGGGCAGCCAGCGATTTGGCATAAGAAAGCGCCACTTGGTCCTGGGGCATATTCAGGAAGGGGCCTTCCAGCGCCTGGAACGAAGGTAAGTGTCCGTCTGCTACTGCCCGCGCAAGCTGTGCTCCCAAACTAGCCGTGGTATCGCCCTCCTCGAGTTGCGCCAAACCCTCGTTAAACCAAGTCGGGCAGTGGCCCATGGTAATCTGTCGCACGAAGGAGTGGGTCAGTTCGTGCTTAAGCACGCGGGCGAGGTCGGCGGTCATCTGCGTCAAGCCGGAAACGGGCACGCGGATTTTCCCGTCGTTGAGCGCGCCCACCCAGTTCGGCGAGCGGGTTATATCCTGGAAGGCCTGGTTGGGGTAGAGGATGACGATAATGACCTCGCGCGGAGAATAGTCAAGATCGAGCACGAGGTTCTGGAACGATGCCTCGAGGCTGGTCAGAACCTGGCCGCTCAGCTTCTCGACCGGGTCTCCCCCGTAGCGGAGCAGAAAGTGCTCGCTGCGAAGCTCGCGGTAGTAGCCCGCGATTTCGCGTTCGCGCTCCGCCTTCGCCACCGCTTCACGGAGCAGCGCGTTATCCTGCAAGGCAAGTGCCTTGTTCCATTGAGCGATAGCCTCGTCCAGATTCTCCATTCCGTAAAAGGCCGACCCCAGCAACATAACCACCTCCGCCGACTTGGGGTATCGGTCCGAGGCGGGCAAGAGCAGGTCCACGGCTTCCAGATAGTGGCTCTGGGTTACCTGGCGGTAAGCGAGCGCCAGAGTTAAGGACAGATCGTTAGGGAGCAGCTTCAACGCCTGCTGGTATTTCTGTATGGCGCCGTCGGGGTCGCCTCTGCGAGCCTGAAAGAGCGCTGCCTGCTGATATCCTTGCTTCAGCAGACGCGCGTTTTCCGCGGACGGATTGTGAGCAAATTCGTCGCCCAAATGCAATAGATAGGCCTCATCAACAGCCCCAGCCTTGATGACCGGCGAATCATTCGCGGACGAAGTTTCGCCGAAAGGCAATGCCGGCAGGGGGACCTCGCGGATTTTCTCCGGCGGGTTCTCAGTTGGATGCGACGGCGGCGTTTCAGCAGCAGCGGAGGATCTTTCGATATGATCCACCATCGATTTGGGTATCGAAAGTTCCCCGCCCTGAACTGAGTAAACAACCTGCTTCGAGTCTTCCTGCGTCACCTGGGCGACTATCTTGCGGCCATTCTTCAAATAGATAACGTCCGCAGACGAAGTGAAAGGAATCAGCGTGACCAGAAACAGGAAGAGAAACCGCCCCAAGCTCGTCGCCTTCTTCTTTCGTGGAATGCCTGCTTCCAACATACGCTAAGTATAATACAACCCGTGCCTCAACCAGTTCGAGTTGTGCTACGAGGTCAAGCGCGCTAAAGTAGGAGCGCAGAGGGTAAACGATGCCGGGCACAGCCAACCAGCCAGGACGCTTTCATCTAGCCACAACCCTGAGAAGCGAATCGACGCTGCTGGCGTGCGCCGTTCTGGTCGCTATGCTGGGATTGCCGGGCCGAACCTGGGCGCAGAGCGGGCCTGATCCGCAACAAGTTTTCGACCAGCTCCGCAACATCAAGGTGGATGAAAACCAAGTTTATGTACTACGGCGCGCCCACTTGATCCGCGACCACGTGAAATTGTTCTTCACCCGTGGCTATATGGGGTTCTTCACTCCGGCCGCGGGGAAAATCACCGGCGCCGTTTATACCGGAGAAGGAGAAATTCTGTTAATCCCTCCCACGCGCACCGAGAAAGAGAGTCTGGCCCGATTCACTCATGCGCCCATTCTTGAAGAACAGTTCAGCAATGCGATTCTGCGCTTCACAGACCAGACCGCCAAGGAGCTCATGGCTGTAGCGCAGAAACCAGAGCCCGACGACCCGGAGCGGCCGCCAGAGTTCCCTCAAAGATGGAACTCCTTGCCGCACCTATTTGCTCTCGAAGATACGCCTCGGGTCTTCGAAGATTTGCTGGGCGACACGACCATGCCGTTCTTTCACGCTCGCTTGGAAGGCAATAGCCTCGAATGGTTCGACGTGGTTGACGACGAACGATCGCCGGAGGCCGTGACCGTGGTTGCGGCCCGCCGCAACGCGGATGCTGTGTTTGCTGACTACTGGTGTGCTTTCCAAACTAAGACCTCCGCGGCCCGTTTCGCCTATCAGACGCCCGGATCGGTGAAAGCCCTTGCCTACGATATCGACACGCGTCTCGAGCCTGACAACAGCATGCAAGGCCGTGCAGAACTCCTGTTGGAATCACTCTCCAGCGCCGACCGGGTGCTGACTTTTGATTTTGCACGACTACTCAACGTCTCGAAGGTCCTGAACGAACGGGGGGAAAGCCTGCCCGTCTATGCGTATCCCCAACCGGAAGATGTCGAGGCCGGCGACCGAAGCAAAGGCTGGATCCAAGTGGTTTTGGCGGCGCCGCACCCCGTGGGCCAAAGATTCCGCCTCCAATTCACGTACCAAGGGAACGTCATCACCAACGTTGGGAACAACGTTTTGTACGTGGGAGAGAGGGGTGGCTGGTACCCGAACTTAGGCTTGACATCTCCGGCCACCTTCGACCTTCGATTTGATTATCCCGAGAACCTCACGCTGGTTGCCACGGGAGCAAGGATCGAAGAGGAAACCGCAAACGGCAGGAAGCACAGCCGGTGGCGCTCGGACGGCGTGTTTCGGGTTGCCGGCTTCAATCTGGGGCCGTACCATTCCCTCGAGCGCCGGGTGGGAAAGACAACCGTGGAAGTGTATGCGACGCGCGAGGCGGAAGCGGCGCTCGAGGCGCGCCACTCGCAAAAGCTGGTTCCGCATTTTGTGATCCCCAACCTCGGGCGCGGGCATGATCCGACCTTGTCGATTGCTCCCGAGACCATTCCTCCTCTAGCCCCCGCCGCCTTGCTGCAAACGGTGGCGGAGAGCGCTTCACAGGCGCTGGTCTATTTCGAGAGCCTGTTTGGCCCGTTTCCCTACTCCCGTCTCGCCGTCGCCCAGATTCCCGGTAACTTCGGCCAAGGTTGGCCGGAGTTGATCTACCTTCCAACTCTGTCGTTCTTGCGCAAGTCGGAGCGCTCCGAACTGGGGTTTGCGGAGAAAGACGAGGACCTGCTGGGTCATGGGATGGTCGCCCATGAAATTGCCCATCAATGGTGGGGTAACCTGCTCGGTTGGGCGACCTACCATGATCAGTGGCTTTCGGAAGGGCTGGCGACCTATGCCGCAGCGCTCGACTTGTCGAGGCAAAAGGATGGCGATCACCGATTCCACGAGCTGCTGCGGAGTTACAAACTCGATCTGCTCAACAAGAGCAAGAGTGGAATGAGCAACGAGGCAGGCGGCCCGATCTGGCTGGGCCAACGCCTCTCGAACTCCTTGACCCCGGGCGGTTACGACGCGGTCGTGTACAAAAAAGCGTGCTGGGTTCTGCACATGCTGCGAGGCCTGATGCGCGATC
The DNA here is from genome assembly GCA_963842495.1 of uncultured Acidobacteriota bacterium. GTDB lineage: Bacteria > Acidobacteriota > Terriglobia > UBA7540 > UBA7540 > CAVROP01. The sequence continues at coordinate 5,157 of CAWJHY010000082.1, read as the reverse complement.
CTGCCACGGGTTCCGACGAGAAGTTCTTCCGCCTCTTGCGTGAATTCGTCGCCACCTATCAGGGAAAGAGCGTTTCCACGGAAGACTTCGTTCTCGCCGCGGCTAAATTCATGACGCGCTCGAGCGACCTCGAACACAATCACCGGCTGGACTGGTTCTTCAATGAGTGGGTGTACGATACGGGTGTCCCCACCTACAAGCTGCAATCAAGCGTGAAAGAACTCCCGTCGAAGAAATTCCTCGTGCAGGGAAACATCACTCAGAGCGGAGTATCGAGCGACTTCGAAATGCTGGTGCCTGTCATCGCTGAGGTGGGCAAAGAGAAGAGGGCCAGCTTGGGACGCGTGGCCGTCACCGACGAAGGGGGCCACTTCCGGTTTACAACCGCGGCGAGGCCCAGGCGGATAGCCATCGATACGGACAACCTGCTCGCCGAGTCCCAGCAGTAAGGCTCGAAGCGCCGTGGTGGAACCGAAATCACACCCTAGCCCGGCGGCCAGTGAAAAACCCGTCCACCCAAAAGGTGAAGGTGCAGGTGGAAAACGGATTGGCCTGCTCCGGCGCCTGTGTTAATCAGCGTCCTGTATCCGCGAGTCTCCAGACCACGCTCCCGCGCCAGTTGCGTCGCCACCACGAGCATCCGGCCAAGCAGAGCAGCGTCGTCAGCCGTGGCATCTTTCAATGAGGCAAGGTGCTTACGCGGCACAATGAGGGTGTGAACAGGCGCTTGGGGATGAGCGTCCTCGAAGGCCACGATTTCATCATCCTCGAAGACGATTCTGGCAGGTAAGCTCCGTTCCACAATCCGGCAGAAAATACACTGATCCATGTTTCCTTAGTTGTCGGCTATCAGCCCCGGCTATTAGCAATCGGCATTGTCTCAGACCAGCAGAATGCGAGTCGATGTGGCGGCGAGTCTACCCCGCCCTGCCCGACCGCCGGCTGATTGCTGATTGCTGACGGCTGACAGCTAATTCAGACGTACAACAAAAGTCTCCGTCGCCAAGTTGGCCCGCCGCAGGCTCTCGGCAAGAGAACGCGCCGCATCCTCGCTGCTTTCGCGGCCCACTCGGACGCGATAGAAGAGGCCGTCGCCGCGATCAAAATTCTGAATCGTGACCGGCCCAAACTGTGAGAATTGAGATTCGATACGCTCCTTCAATCGCTCCGCATTGTCCTGATTCCTGAATGCTCCCACCTGGACCGCGAAAGTTCCCGGGATCGCGGCGGCTTGCTCGAGGTCCAGAATCTCGAGGCGCACTTGTGCGATGCCGGGCATGTGCATGGCCTGAGCAGCCGCATAGGAGAGGTCGATAATGCGCCCTTCGATGAAAGGACCGCGGTCGTTGATTCTCACCGTAACGTCACGGCCATTCTCGAGGTCGTGAACAGTCACGCGAGTACCAAAAGGCAAGGTTTTGTGGGCGGCGGTCATGTCATACATGTTATAGATTTCGCCGCTGGCGGTCGGACGCCCGTGGTAGGGATGCCCATACCAGGAAGCGATTCCTCTCTCGCCCTGAACAATGGGGACGGGGGTTGACGGTCCGCGGGCCGCCGAGGGCACGCGCCCTGGGGCCTGAATAGGGTGATGCCGGTGCAGGCAGGCGGTCGAGGCTAGCACCATGCTGCCCACCGCCACCATCCGCGCCACTCGCCGCAAATCAGGCCGGCTCGGATTACCCGCCACGCTATTGGCCACTTTTTCCAGGCTCTTCCTTCTCCAGGTTCTTCGCCAAATCGTCCAAGTGGCGCGATGCCCGCCGCAGCAGCGTGGCTAGCTCGTTACGGGTCGAGGGCTTCAGCTTCTTATCGACGTAGTCCGCAAGTTTTGCCACTTCTCGATCGACCGCACGTCCGGCTTCTTCGAAGTTCATGGCCCCTCCCACTCTCGCTTTCGCTATTCTAATCAACGCGCCGGTGCGCGACAAATGAAATTCCTGACCTCAAGGACACGCCTGCGATATAATTGCATCTGCTGCGCCGAGGGTGTCATTCCGAGCGAAGCGAGGAATCTCGCTCTGCGTTGGAGCGGCAGAGCAGCTTATCCGGGATATAATACGAGACAGAATCAGAGCGAGATTCCTCGCTTCGCTCGGAATGACACAAGGGGCGCGGACAAATGGATGTTCCTCCCAAATTCTGGTTTCAACTGGAAAGAGTGAAGAAAGCGCTTCGTTCCGCCTTCGGTTCGTCAGAGCAAAAGTACGACACCTCGCACCGGATGTGCCCGAACTGTCGCGCCCTGATTGAACGCAATGCTTCGGTGTGTCCTTTCTGCGGCGAGAAACTGCGCTCGCCGCGCGCGCGTTCTTCTTCCGGCACTCCGGGCCGGATCATGGGCATCATCCCGATTCCCTCTACCGCCACCTCGGCGATCGTCGCCGTCACGATCGCGCTCTACGGCATCTCCTGGTACATGACTGCCACCTCCGGGACGACGCAGGCGATGGGCGGGATCAGCGGCGAGGTGCTGCTGCGCCTGGGCGCCAAGAGTCCTTACATCCTGGTAGGGCAATGGTGGAGACTGGTTACGGCAATCTTCCTGCACGCCGGCCTGTTGCACATCGGAATGAATCTCTGGTGCTTGTTTGATCTTGGTCCGGAAGTCGAGTCGCTGTTTTCGACAGCCAAGTTCGTGGTGTTCTATCTGGTCACCGGCGTACTGGGATTCGTCTTGAGCCTCTGGTGGCGTCCCATGGGAATGTCCATAGGGGCATCGGGAGCCGTTTGCGGGTTGATCGGCATACTGATCGGCGCCAGCTTTCATCACGGTCACCTCGGCAAGGCGTACCGCGGGCAACTCTGGCGATGGGTCATCTACATTGCCATCTTCGGCATTTTCCTCCCCATCGATAACGCCGCGCACTTCGGCGGGCTGATCGCCGGACTACTCCTGGGCTACGTGGTGCCGGAAGGCGAAGCGGAGACGCAAGCCAGCCAGAACCTCTGGAACGCCCTCGCCGTGCTGTCCGTCGTAATCATCGCCGGCTCGTTTGCCCTCATGGCTTTGCAATTGGGCCAACCGGTTCGCTAGTCTTCGCGCACCCTCGAAACTCCACGCAGGTCTGTCATTCCGAGCGAAGCGAGGAATCTCGCTCTGCCCAGGCGCGGCTCGGAACGCAGAACCAGGGCGAGATTCCTCGCTTCGCTCGGAATGACAGACGGTCGGGGCTGAGTTAAGAGCGTGCGAGTGCGAAATGGTATAATCCATTGATTGGATACTCCGGCCAAATCCAAACCCGACCGCTGGTGGGCGCTGCTGCCGGACGTCTGGTTCCTGCTCCGGCCGCGACGGGGCCTGCTGGCCATCGGCTTCGTGATCATGGCCGTGAACCGCGTGGCCGGGCTGGTTTTGCCGGCGTCCTCGAAATTCCTGATTGATGACGTCATTGGCAAGCGCCACTTGCAACTGCTGGTCCCCCTGGTGCTGGCCATCGTCGGCGCCACCGCGGTGCAAGGCGTATCGTCTTACGCTCTGACCCAACTCCTCTCGAAGGCCGCGCAGCGGCTGATCGCTGAACTGCGATGCCAGGTGCAGGCGCATATCGGGCGGCTGCCCGTGGCCTACTACGACTCCAACAAGACCGGCGTCCTCGTCTCGCGCATCATGAGCGATGTCGAAGGAGTGCGAAACCTGGTTGGAACCGGATTGGTGGAGTTCGTGGGCGGGCTGTTGACGGCAACGTTTGCCTCGATCATTCTGCTGCGCATCAGCGTCCTCATGACCGGCCTGGCTTGTGCCATTCTGCTCGGCTTCGGGCTGTTTCTCCGCTATTCGTTCAAAGTGATCCGTCCCATTTTCCGCGCCCGGCCCAAGATCAACGCCGAAGTCACAGGGCGGCTCACGGAATCGTTGGGCGGCGTACGTGTGGTGAAGGGTTACCATGCGGAAGGGCGCGAGGCCACGGTGTTTGCCGCAGGTGTGCGGCGGCTTCTCGACAACGTGCTCAAGACCCTCACCGCGACTTCCCTGATGAGTCTTTCGGCCACCACGCTGCTCGGCATGGTCAGCGCGCTCATTATGTTTATGGGCGCGCGCCAGATTGTCGCCCGGCACATGACGCTCGGCACCTTTGTGACCTACACCATTTTTCTGGGACTGCTGGTGGCGCCGGTTTTCCAGATCGTCATGATCGGCACGCAGATCACGGAAGCCCTGGCGGGGCTGGAGCGCACGCGCGAGGTGCTGCGCGAGCGGCCCGAAGACGACGACCCGGCGAGGTCGCTGCGCCTCGATCACATTAACGGCGAAGTGGTTTTCGAGAACGTGAGCTTTGCTTATGAAGCCGGCAAGCCGGTCCTGAGCGAGATGAGCTTCCGGTCCGCCCCAGGCACTCTCACGGCGCTGGTCGGACCCTCGGGCTCGGGCAAGTCGACGATGATCGGCCTGGTCGCGGCGTTTTACACGCCGAGCGCCGGAAGGGTGCTGGTGGACGGAAGCGATCTGGCGAAAGTGCGGTTGGATTCGTATCGCCGCCAACTGGGAGTGGTGCTGCAGGAGACCTTCCTGTTCGATGGAACCATCCGCGAAAACGTCGCGTTCTCGAGCCCCGACGCCGACGAGGAACACATCCTCGCGGCTTGCCGCATTGCGCGCGTGGATGAGTTTGCGGAGACCTTCGAGAAGAAGTACGACACGGTGGTGGGCGAGCGTGGCGTAAAACTCTCCGGCGGCCAACGGCAGCGTGTTTCCATTGCGCGCGCGATCCTGGCGGACCCCAGAATCCTGATCCTCGACGAGGCGACCTCGAGCCTCGACTCCGAATCGGAGGCCATGATCCAGGAAGGGCTGTCGTACCTGATGCGTGGCCGCACAACCTTCGTGATTGCGCACCGCCTCTCCACCATTCGCCGCGCGGATCAAATCCTGGTGGTCGAGGCCGGTCACATTATCGAGTGCGGCACTCACGAGCAGCTCTATGCGGCGGGCGGCCGCTATTACGAGTTGTACACGAAGCAGCATGGCGTTGCGGCAAACCTTTTCCTGGCGCCGGGTGAAGGAGACAAGGTGAGGGAGGCCGGAGCAGACGCGGAACCGGCCGCCGCCGCCGTACGCGTGGAGACTATTCCCGAGGCGGTGCGCCTGCTGCGCGGGCGAGACCGGTAGACAGGCCTCCAGCCCCGAAGGGGCGGACTAGCGAAGCCCAGGCAACT
>CAWJHY010000081.1:0-7595 GCA_963842495.1 uncultured Acidobacteriota bacterium | reverse complement strand
AATGTGGAGGATTCCCTTGCCCAAAATCGGGCTGGCCGCGCTTTCGCCGTCGTAAATCGTGGTGTAGAGGGTGGAGGTCGCCGGCCAGACCTGAAAGACGGAGTCGGGATGCGTCACCTTGAAGCCTTCGAAATAGTAAGTGCGACCGTCTGCGCCAGCCATCTTCATCCGGTAGCGCATGTTGTGGGTGTCCACGTTATTCGCGTCGACGGTGAAGAGGTTGAAGCGCCCTTCCGCCACAGTGAGCGGTTGGGGAGAAATCGCCGGTGCATGCACTGTCCCAACCATGCGAGCCTCGTGCTCGGGATTAGTGATCATGTCGTCCAGGTCTTCACTCGCAATGGTGAGCGTGAACTGGAAGGGCGAGTTGTCCGTCTGACCCCGATCATAGCCGCGTTGGTAGCTGGGGTCGAGTGTGAGCGCTGGGGTGGGCGTCGTCTCCTTTGTGGAGTAATAACCCTTCATTGTCTCCGTGAACTCGACGCCGGCCTTGACGGCTGCGGCCGCCTTGGGGGCCGACGGCAGGCGGTAGTCGATCTGCCAGCCGCGGTCTTGCGCCAGCAGCGCCATGGAGCGCTCTGCCACTGCCGAAATGGTGAGCAGCGGATTGACGCCCAGCGGGATGGGAATGACGGAGCCATCGGCCACGTAAAGATTGTCATAAACGCCTGTGCCCGCGGTCCCCGAAAACACCTGTCCTTTGTGGTTCACGACTCCGCCGCCCGCGTCGTCCGCCATCACGCATCCTCCCAACGGATGCACGGTGGTCAGGTTTTTGTGAAGCAGCTTGTTCCAAAGCGGATTGTGAACGAACACACCGCCTAGCGCTTCCGTCGCTTGCTTTAAGCGCGCATTCACTTGCGCGAAGATGGGCTGGCTTCCGACGCCGGGCCAGTTCAGCGCAAGGTTGCCGTTCGCATCGAGGCTCATGCGCCCGGCGCCATTGTCGTGGGTCATCACCAGGTAAGTCTGCGAGTGATTGACGGCGCCGCGATAAGGGCCCTCGAAGTCAGTCAAAAGCTCCCGCTCCCTTTCCTCAATGAGCTCTGTGCCGGCCACCGGTTCGACCGTGCCGGCTACGGCGGCAGCAGCCTCGAGTGCAGCGGGAAGAAACACGCCGAGGGCTCCGGGAGGCGATCCTTCTTCAGCGACCATGCCTTCGGTGAGGACCGCCTGATGTCTCATATCGATGATTCCCGTGATGCAGGGTCCCACGGGGGGTATTTCCCCTGGCTTGTGATGCCCCCAACCCACTCCGTTGATCACCTGCGCGGTGTTGTAACCGAAGCCGAGTACGTCCCCGTTCCCAGTAAAGTCTTCGCCCAGCCGATTTGACAACGACAGGCCGTGCTGCGCCGAACGAAGCAGAATCTCAGTGGAGCCCAGCGCCCCCGCGCCCAATACCACCAAGTCAGCGGCAATGGCGAGAGTCGGCGCCTTGAACTTCTCGCGCCCCACTCCCAGCAGTTCGCATTGCACAAACCATTGGTGGTTCTTGCGCTCGAGCCAACGCACCGAAACTTCGGTAAAGACCTCCGCGCCATGATTGACCGCGTCAGGCAGGTAGTTCATGATCAGGGTGTTCTTAGCCGCATAGTTGCACCCCGTAACGCAATCTCCACAATTGGCGCATTTGTGCTGTTCCACGCCCACATGGTTCGGGCCCTCGACCGTGAAGTTGACGTTGATCGGCGGGCGGTAAAACTTCTGGCCCAAATGCCGCGCGGACTCTTCGAGTGCACGCAACTTGGGAAGCTCCGGCCCGTCCTGAGGATAGGGATTGGGTTTGAGCATCCCTTCGGCCAGGGTGTACCCTTTCTCGAACGGCGTAGCGTGGTCGATCTCAAGCGTCTGGTCCACAGGTTTCGGGTTGCGAAGCTCGCGCGGCCAGCGCGGGTCGTCGAAGACGCGAGGCTCCGCGCGCAGAGCTACATTGGCATTGACCAGAGATGTCCCGCCCAGGCCGCAGCCCACAAATACGTTGATGTCCGGGTGGATGTGAAGGTCGTAGAGGCCGGTTCGCGAACCCACTTGCGGGACCTCCGGCGTGTGCGCCTGCATTTCGCCGACGGCTTCCGTCGATCGGTTCGGATATTCACCGGGCTGGAACTCGCGCCCGCGCTCCAGCACGCAGACCTTCTTTCCCGCCCGCGCCAGCCGCGAGGCGGCGATTGCGGCCCCATATCCGGACCCGATCACAACCACCGGGTAGTATTCTTTGAGGGTTTCAATGGGTGATGCCAATCGAGCCATGCAGCCCTCCAGAAAGTCGAGAGTTAAAAGTCAAAAGTCGAGAAGCAGGTAGCGCAGACCTGCTTTCCAAGGTCTCCGGTTTTTCGACAGACTGCGACTTGCAAATATCCGGCGCCCCGAATAACAGTAAAGAGCCGCAGAGCTAAAGAGCAGGTCTGCGCTACATCGACTGCTGGTACATCGGCGTGTCTTCGTCGCTGTCCTGGTAGTACGAGACCTTGCCTGATGTGCCGTCGAGATCGATGATGGCGTAGCCGTGGTTGCAGAGCCCACCGGTGGTGTCCAGTCTAATAGGATTGCCGTCGTCGCCCTTGATCAAGGGAACGTCAGGGTGCTTCGGCACCTTAACGACCTCGTCGATTCCCACGGGGAACGCTCCATGGCCGAGGCAGCAGCTCCGCGCCAGGTTCATGTAAGAGTCGTAAAGCACGAAGTCGTGCTCGTGACCCCAGATCCAGTGAGTCAGCTTCGGCAACAGGGGACCGAGTTGAGACGCCAGACGCATGTTGACTTCCTGCCCGTCGATGCTGTCGAAGGCAGTAAAGAGCTGATGGTGTGAAAGCAGGACATTCTTGCGGCCGCCGGCATTGTTCACCTTGTCGGTGAGCCACGTGACCTCGGTATCCTGTAAAAACGTTGCCCCGGCCCCTCCGCCTGCCGGATTGTGGTCGTGGTAACCCGTATCGATGGCAATGAACTGCCAATTGGCGTTGCGGAGACAAAAGTAACTGGCGGGCTGGCCGAGCTGCTGAATCAGTTGGTAATAAGGAACGCCGCCGGAGTACATGTCGTGATTGCCCGCAAGTGTGTAAGTGGGAATCCGGTCGAGCTGATCGCCGAGGGTCAGAACCTGTTGCCAGATTTTCAAAAAGTAATTGGATATCTCGAACTGGGTGCCGGCATAGTAGATGTCGCCGAGGTGGATGACCACGTCCGGCTTCTGGTCGGCAATCTGCCGCAGCACCAGCTTGGCGGCGTCTTGACCGGTCCCCCAGTCGCCGACAATCGCCACCCTGGCTTTGTCAGGAATCTTGCCGTCGATGACAAAGTCGCTCAGGTTCTTATAGACGATGTACGGAATCTGTTTCTGCTGGGCGACGAAATAGTCGGTATACTTAGCGGCGGCTTCTGCATAGCGGGGGTCGCAGTCGCTGAATTTGGCCAGCTCTTCCTTGTATCGCTCCTCGTCGGCTTGATTCCCCGTAATCTTCGCCTTCGCCAGTTTGAGCGCCGTGAGGGAACAGAAGCCGGCGGTTTGGGCCAGCCCCTCCGTGGCCGGATGTTCCGCGGTGGCGGCTGAAACGGGCGCACCTGTGTCAACTTGCGTGCAGTAGGCGATGGCTTCGGAGGACATCGAGTCGAGATCCTCGGGTCGGCCTGCGGAGACTTGGGCTGCCCCTACGTCCTCGACCTGCGTACCGGCGGCAGCTTGAGCTTCAACTTCACCCACTGCGGCCTGCCATATTGAAAGCTCGGGATCGTGAAACTGTTTGAAACGCGACATGGGTTGGCTCCTTTTTTCTCATCGTGGTGCGGGCGTCCCGCCCGCTGTCGCGCGGGCATCTTGCCCGCGCTCGTCATCTGCGGCGGCGGACCTGTTATGCCCTACCGTGGCTGAGCTCGCCCTGCGCGGGAGCGGGACGCTCCCGGGACAGCGGGTGAGACGCCCGCACCACAGTGTTAAACCGACATCATCGCCCGCAGCAAATCCACCATACCCGCGCCTTGGTAGGCGCGGTCGCGCCCCAGGTCCGTGGCCGTCTTTATGAAGATTCGTTTTACGTTCTCCGGATCTCCCCGGTACTCGCGGTGTCCGGAAAGAAAGGCCGCGATGACTCCTGAAACGTGCGGCGCGGCGGCGCTAGTGCCGCTCGCTTCCTTGTATTCGTAACCCTGCTCAGGATGGGCGTGGCAAGACATGATCTTCTCGCCCGGCGCCACCAGGTCCGGCTTCATCCTGCCATCCGCCGTCGGTCCCTTCGACGAAAAGTAAGAAACTCCATAACGATGCGGAGCGCTCTTGTGGACGGAGCCGACCGAGATGGCCGCTTCCGTGTTGGCGGGATCGGTAATCGAGGAGACCACGGTTACCGGCTCCGGCTCTCCGGTGCTCATGGTAGTCTTGCCGTAGCCCCAATTGCCGCAGGAAATGACGACAATCAGCCCGGAGTCCACCGCCCGCGTCACTTCCTGGCACAACGGGCTGTACCCGCAGCCGTAGCTCTGTGGGTCGAAAGGGTGGCCAAGGCTCATGTTGGCGCCATCGACGCGGATAGCAACGCTGGAATCGTTCAGTTTGCGCAAGTATTCCAGGCCGCGGATCGCTGCCGAGGCTGAACCAGTCCCGTCGTCATTGAGAACCTTGATGTTCAGGAGTTTGGCCAGCGGCGCTACGCCCGAGGGGCAGGCTTGGAGTTCGGTCAACTGCGGGGCATCGCCCTGCTCTTCCTGGTACGTGGCGGCGTGGTAGGGCTTGCCTTCCGGCCAGGTTGGGGCAGCGCCGGAAATAATACCGGCAACGTGCGTGCCGTGGCCTTCGCGGTCATCGAGCGTGTCGGAACTCGAGAAGTTCTTGCTGAGAGTGCCGTCGACGGTGTTCAGAGCGACAAAATGGGGATGAGCGGCGTTGATTCCAGTGTCCAGCACCGCCCACGTGATCCCCTTGCCTCGGGCCTCAAAGGTTCGCCAGCACGACGTGGCCTTCACGGTATCGACAGAATTGAGCAGATGGCCATAGGTCGTCTCGTCTTTCCAGATCTGATGGACATATTGCCGCAACTGGGCAAGTTTCTGGATATCCTCGGGGAAAAGCGAGGCGAAAACGTAGAAGTCGCTTTCGCTCACCTGATCGGTCTTATCGCGCAGAAACTCCTTAACTTGCGATTTCGATTCCTGGATTCCCGCCAAGGAAGCCGCGCCGGGGTCCCTCAGTGACACAATTACCGGAATGCGTTGCCGTTCCTGCCCCTTTTGCGCCTCCATCTCACTCTGGATGGAACGAGCGATTACGAATTTCTTCATGCTGGGGCGATGTGCCCGGTTCCTCATATCATGCCTCGGCCATTGATTGTTATGCCCTGAACTGTGACTACGAATATTGCTAGATGCGTATTGTTTATAACACAACTACCCCGGCGGGGCAACACTTGTGGATGCCCGAGGGCGTTGACAAAGCCCGCCCCTACGGCTATGCCGGCGGCCTGGCGACTCGCAGCGTGAGATGGGGCGATACGATCCGCGCACTCGCCTGCGAGCGCTGTCCCGAAGCGAGGTCCATGGCGATGAGACCCCAAGGGTCGCCAAACCTGTCGTGAGTGTTGCTTGCCACCTCAGCCATGCGATGCCACAAATCGTTTTGTGCTTGCTTGAAGGCGGGACTATTGGTTGCGGGCGGAGGGTCTTGAGCAAAGAAGCGCCTGGCAGCACTCAGCGTCACAGCCAGCTTCGACATGGTGTTTGCCCACCACTCGATGAGGAGGTAGTCTCCGGCAATGATGGGAATCTGCGAGTCGGGCCGGAGGTCCGGAAACACCATCGCAAGATTGGTTGCCGTGCCGCCGGTATCTTTGACCTGCTGCCAGACTGCGTCGTTTTCCAGGCTGCGCAGCCGAAACCCGTCATCACCATCCGCATGCAGGAGCTCCCGAAGCGCCTGGCGGCCGATCTGCTCGAAATCATCGCTTCCGCGTGGCTGGCCGTCAGCCTGAAGGTAGACGCCTTGGCAGAGCGTATCGTCGTAATCGGTGCCGATGTAACACGTCGAGCTTCCAAAATCAGTCAGGTTCGAGAGCCTTGTCTCTTTGTCGGCCTCTGAAATCAAGCCTAAGGCAACGAGGGCGTCCAGATAAGCGCCCATGGTTTCGAGATCAGTTTTTGCATGAGATGCGAAATGCCAATAGGAAGCTTTCAGAGTAGGCCCGTGCGCGATCAGGCCGCTGCATCGGTAAGCTGCGGTGATCAGGAAGGATTGCGCCAGAACCTTGCGCAGTTTATCGGAGTCGGCGAGGAAGTTTACCGCTCCGCTCACGTGGGTTGCGTTGGCCTCATCGGTGATGAGGACTGCGCCGCTCGCCGCGTCGGTCAGGACCGTTCCTTTCAGCAGAAGATCATTGATCGAAGCGTAGTTGTAGAGTCCCAGGATGTTGATGCTGAGAGTGTGGCCCATTTTTCGGGTGCTGGTAATAAGATTCTGAATCTCGGAGATGCCGTGGCGCAAGGTTCCGGGCGATCCCAGCAGGGTCGTGAGGTCCAAGCGTAAGGCGTCTTCGAGGGCGGCCTTGCCCTCCGGTCCGAGGCCCTGCAAATCGATCTCATAGAGGAATGCCGACTCATCAGATGAAAGCGCCTGAACTTCCTCCTGGACGGCCAGTTCGAGTTGCCGCTGCACAGAGGCTTTTAGAGCGCCCACCACAAGCTCTTGTTTCTCTTTCGTAAGGCCCGCTGTTCAAGCTGATCGCCGGTAGGGAAGGGTGAGGGAGTGACAGCTCCCAGGACCGCGGAGATGAAATCCGTTTTCGTTGTACCCGCTGTAACGCCGATCGAAGGACTGACCTTCACGGTGAAGTCCGCCCCGCGCTTCCCGTAAAACCCGATTCTCATGGTCGTGTCGGCGACCTTCTGAATGCGCACCTGGAAATCGCCCTGGATGGTGAACGTGGCCGTGAAGTCAATCGCAGCCCCCGCCTTCACGGCGACCCCAGGCAGCGCCGGCGTGGAGAGACTCGCGAGTGGGTTCACAGCGGCCAACAGATTCACGGTTCCACAGAGCTTAAGGGTGCAGCTTCCTTCCAGCGTAGCAACGTCCCCCACGCCCAAAGACGCCAGGTCATCCACGCCCAAGGGGATCACAAAACTCTGCACGGACGCTTCCAGCGCGGCTGCAAAGGTGGGTGTAGTACTGGTGGTTTGAAAGGACTTGTAGTGCGTCAGGGACACTGCGGTTCCGACCGTGAAACCGGCAACTGCTTCGCCCACCGGCACGTTCACCCCAGGCGTAACCGAAGCCTGAAGGCCCAAGCCCAAGTAGGCGTGCCCACTCGGAATCTCGATGGGGCTCGCAAAGGGGTCCGGGTCAAAAAGCTTCCCCGCCGAAAACACGCACAACGAGCCGGAAACCGCCGCGCTGCCTGTGAATTGAGGGCTGGTGGATGAGAGCGTCGCTGGGTCCTTGAATGACAGGCCAATATGCGTGGATTTAAGCGGAAACGAAGTGAGAGGGACATTCTGGAGCGAAGCAAGATTCTCCTGGACGACAGAGAGACTTGGAAGCTTCTGGAAATACTTGGCAAATGCGAATTCGGATTCATAGCGGCTTCGAGGTCAAGCCCGAAGCCATCGGCGAT
>CAWJHY010000080.1:0-23583 GCA_963842495.1 uncultured Acidobacteriota bacterium | reverse complement strand
CGCCGGGGCCCGCTTTACACCGACTCCGATCTCTACAAGTGGATGGAAGCAACCGCCTTCGTTTTGCAATCGGGCGACCGCCCGCAACTCCGCCAAACGCTCGATAAGCTCATCGATGATGTGCTGGCAGCCCAGGAACCTTCGGGATACCTGGACACCTACTACGTGGGGGACCGCGCCAAGCTGCGCTTTTCCGAAATGTATCGCAGCCACGAGTTGTACTGCCTCGGTCATCTGTTGCAGGCCGGCATCGCCTACTACCGCGCCACGGGGGACCGGAAGCTGCTGGACGGCGGGATCAGGTATGTAGACTATGTTTTGAAGACCCTGGGGCCCGAGAAGAAACCCGCCCTCACGGGGCACCCGGAATTTGAAATGGCGCTCGTGGAGCTTTACCGCACCACCGGCGACAAACGGTATCTGGATTTCGTCAACTACCTATTCACCGGAGAAAGGCTGCGACTGCAGCTCACCGACGACCAAGTGACGTACTTGTTCAGTGGAATACCCTTCATTTCGCGCACCCAACTTGAAGGCCATGCGGTGCGGGCTCTCTACGCATGCAGCGGGGCTACGGATTACTACCTTGAGACCGGCGACGCGGACTACGGCGAGACCCTCGACCGGCTTTGGAATGACCTGGTGGATCGGAAAATGTACATCACCGGCGGAGTCGGATCGTACGCGGAGGGCGAATCAGTGGGCTTGGCCTATGACCTGCCGAATGAGCGCGCCTACGCAGAAAGCTGTGCGGCCATTGCCAACCTGATGTGGAATTGGCGAATGCTGGCGGCAAAGGCGACCGCCCCCTATGCCGACGTCATGGAAGAGGCGCTTTACAACGGGATCAATTCCGGCATGTCACTTTCCGGGACACTCTACTGCTATCGCAATCCGCTTGAGTCTCGAGGCAGCGAGGACCCTCGCCAACCCTGGTACGATACCACCTGCTGCCCCCCGAATTTGGAGCGGACCTTTGCGGCGATCCCCGGCTATCTCTACGCGACCAGCCCGACTGGAGTGTATGTCAACCTTTACCACACTTCCACACTGGATTGGCACCTGGAGGACGGCACCGGACTTAAAGTCGTCCAGCGCACTAAGTACCCTTGGGATGGTGCCATCACCCTCAAGGTCAGCCCAGTCAAAGCGGCAACCTTCACGCTCTACCTGCGCATTCCGAGCTGGTCGAGCAAGGCAACGGTCACAGTGGACGGCAAGCCCGCCGCCGGCAAACCAAAAGCGGGCGAGTACTTCGCCATTCATCGCACCTGGCAGGGCGAGGACACCGTTCAACTGCAGTTGGACATGACCCCGCGCCTAGTGGAAGCCAATCCCCGCGTGCCAGAGGATTACGGAAAGGTCGCGGTGCAGCGTGGCCCGCTAGTGTATTGCCTGGAGCAGGTGGATCAGGAGTACAAAGCGTCCCTTTTCGACATCGCTTTGGCGCCAAGCTCCAGTCCCAACGGCGGATTCACCTCGGAGTTTCGCCCCGATCTCCTGGGTGGAGTGGTGCTGCTGCAGCATAAAGGCGTGGCTGCCTCCAAGCCTAATTCCGAAGAGCCGCTCTACCGCACCTTGGAAAGCGCAACGCGAGGCGAGACCCAGGAGGCCAATCTGACCTTCGTCCCTTATTACGCTTGGGGCAATCGGCTGGCGGGAGGTATGGTGGTTTGGATTCCCTACTCTGGGGCCAGCAAGGTTACGGCCACGAAACCAGCGGCCGCCTCCCGGGGTGCTGGGGAGAGAACCCGACATAAGCAGGTGACCGCCCCGCCCACATCGTAGCTGGACCAAATCGAGGGGCTGGCAGCACAGAACTGTCAACTGTTGACTGTCAACTGTTAACTGTTTTAGAACGCCAGATAAACCGGGTTTTCGAGGATTTGTTTGAGCGTTTGGAGGAACTTCGCGCCCGTGGCCCCATCCACCACCCGATGATCGCAGGAGAGCGTCATGCGGCAGCGGAGACCCACCTGGATCTGACCCTTCACTACGACCGGCTTCTCCGCCACCTCGCCCACCGCCAGGATCGCGCCCTCGGGTGGGTTGATCACGGCGGAGAATTCTTCAATCCCCATCATGCCCAGGTTGGACACGGAGAAGGTTGCGCCCACGTACTCATCCGGGTTCAGCTTGCGGTTGCGCGCCCGGGCGACGAGATCCTTCGCTGCTCGCGCGATCTCCTGTAGCGTCTTGCTCTCGCAGTTACGTATGACCGGCGTGATCAATCCGCCCTCGTCCACGGCCACGGCAATCCCGAGGTGAATGCGCCGGTGGTAGCGGATCGCTTCGCCCTGGAAGGACGCATTCACGTGCGGATGCAATTGGAGCGCCGACGCGCAGGCTTTGAGGATCAGATCATTATATGAAAAGCTCAGATCCGGGTTAAGAACCTTCGCCGATTCGCGCAACTCTTTGGCGCGGCCCATGTCGACTTCGATCGTCAGGTAGAAATGCGGCACAGGGGCCTTGCTTTGCACAAGACGAGCGGCAATGACTTTGCGCATCGAGCTGAGGGGCTCGTCGTAGAACTCCGGGCCGGACGGGACAGGCGCCGGTCGCCTTGCCAATTCAGGCGCCGGAGCGGGTTGCTGCGCCGCCGGCTTGGCCTCCACAAGACGCGCCGTTCGCGCCCCAACCGACAGCATTGCAGCGCGCTCCACGTCTTGGCGCACAATCCTCCCCGCAGGGCCCGTGCCCGTAATGCGATTAATATCCAGGCCCATTTCATGGGCCATTCTTCGCGCCAGCGGCGAAGCCAGAACCCGCCCGCCGTTTTCCGGTTGACGGGCAGAGGGTGCGCTCGCGTCCTTCAGCGCCTGCCGCGAAGCCGCCGTCGCAGGAGATGGAGTGGCAACTGCCGGCCCCGCGCTGGGGGGGATCGGCGCAACGGCCGGCGCCGGCGATCCGATGGCAGGCGGATGCGAAGACGGGGCAGGCCCGGGCGCCGGGGTCGCCGCCGCGCCTTCTCGTTTGAGCAGCGCGGATATGTCCTCATCCGGCTTGCCGATGAGCGCAAGTAATTCACCCACGGGAACGACCTTCCCGGACTGAACGAGAATCTTGCGCAATACTCCCCCGCCCATCGCCTCCACTTCCATGTTGACCTTATCGGTCTCGATCTCGACCACCGCATCTCCGGCCAAGACCTGCTCCCCCTCCTTCTTGACCCATTTCAGGACCTTGCCCTCTGTCATCGTATCGCTGCCTTTCGGCATGAGTACCTTGACCATGGTTAATCCCCACTCCCGGGTTACATCAACGGGTAGGCCGCGCCCTACTCCCAGCCGACAGGAAGCCGTTCGCCTACGTCCGGTAAAGCACCTTGTTCGCAGCGTCTATTACTTTCTGTTTGTCTGGAAAGGCCAAGTGCTCGAGGTTCTTCGCGTAAGGCGTGGGCACATCCGCGCCGGTTACCCGCAAGATGGGTGCGTCGAGGTAATCGAAAGCATGCGACTGGAGGGTGTCCACAATTTGAGCTCCTACGCCACAGAACGGCCATCCCTCTTCCACAATAACTGCCCGGTTCGTCTTCTTCACCGATTCCACCAGGGTCGCGGTATCGAGGGGGCGAAGCGTTCTCGGGTCGACTACCTCCGCCTCAATGCCCTCTTTCGCCAACTCGGCAGCAGCCTCGAGAGCTACGAACACCATCTTGGAGTGCGCGATCAGAGTCACGTCTTTGCCCGCTCGTTTGATATCAGCGACACCTAATGGAATGAGATGCTCGCCCTCGGGAACTTCGCCCCGCGTCCCGTAAAGCACTTCAGACTCGATACAAACCACCGGATTGTCGTCGCGAATCGCCGTCTTCAACAGTCCTTTGGCGTCCACGGGCGTGGAAGGCATCACCACCTTGAGCCCCGGCACGCTGCAAAACCACGCCTCGAGCGCCTGCGAGTGTTGTGCTGCAAGCTGGTGGGCTGACCCGCCGGGCCCGCGAATCACCATCGGGATGGGGAATTGCCCGCCCGACATGTAAAGCATTTTGGCCGCGCCGTTGACGATCTGGTCGAGAGCCAAGATGGCAAAGTTGAAGGTCATCATCTCTACGATGGGCCGCAAGCCCGCCATGGCGGCGCCAACTCCCAAGCCGGTAAATCCCAGCTCGGTGATGGGCGTGTCCAAGACTCGCATCGGCCCGAATTCCTCGAGCATCCCCTTGCTGACCTTATACGCCCCATTGTAAAAGCCGACCTCTTCTCCCATTAGAACGATCGTCTCATCACGCCTCATCTCTTCACTCATGGCCTGATTCAACGCTTCACGGTAAGTCAAAATCGACATGAATTCTCCTCGAACTATCAGCCGTCAGCTATCAGCTCTCAGCTTTCAGCACGCGTCCGGCGACGATTTGCTTGCTGATAGCTGAGAGCTGATAGCCTTCACCCTGCGTAAATGTCCGTGTAGAGTTCCTGCGGCTCCGGCTCCGGGCTGCGTTCCGCGAAGGCGACCGCTTCCTCGACGATTTCGCGGATCTTCAGATCCAGCTCTTCCATAAATTCGGCATTGATAACCCCGACCGTTTCGAGCGCCGCGCTCAGATTCTTGATCGGGTCGTGCCGCCGCTGCGCCTCCACTTCCGACTTGGTGCGATAGTGGCCATGCGCCGGATCGGACATCGAATGGCCCATGAAGCGGTAAGTGCGAGCTTCGATGAGCGTGGGAGCGCTCTCCTTCCGGGCGCGGTCGACGGCTTCCTTAAGCGTTTCTCGAACCGCCAATACGTCCATTCCGTCTACCCAGGTGCGCGCCATGTTGTACGCACAGGCCTTCTGTGACAGGTCGTAGAGAGACGATGCGCGCTCGATCGGTGTCCCCATCCCAAACCGGTTGTTCTCGCAGATGAACACCACGGGCAACTTCCACAACGCGGCGAGGTTCAGCGATTCGTGAAACGATCCAATATTGACCGCCGCCTCGCCAAAAAAGCCTAGCGTGACGCGCGATTGTTTGAGGTACTTGGAGGCAAAAGCCGCGCCTGCGGCCAGCGGGATCTGACCACCCACAATGGCATGCCCGCCCAGGAAGCTGCGCCGTTTGTCAAACAGGTGCATCGAGCCACCTTTGCCCTTCGAGACACCGCTTTGCTTTCCGTATAACTCCGCCATCACCTCGCCCGGGTCCATCCCTCGTACCAGGGCGTGCCCGTGCTCGCGGTAGGAGGTCAGAATGTAGTCGTCCGGCTCAAGGGTCGAAATTGCCCCTACCGCCACCGCTTCCTGGCCGATGTACAGGTGACAAAAGCCACCGATCTTTCCCAGCGTGTAGAGTTCCGCCGCTTTCTCTTCAAAACGGCGAATCAGCAGCATTTGTTCGAGCAGCTTCTTTAAGAGCGCCGGGTCCTCGCGCTGCGCCCGTTCTTCCAACGTCTGGGCCGGCGGATGGTCCGGTCCCGTGAAAAGCTCAGCAAGGTTCGTCACGTTCGATCCTACGTCCGCAGGTTCCATCCAAGTCCTCCCACTGTGCCCTACACTTCCCCCGCCACGATCCAGCAGCAATAGACTGTGGCCATGGGCAGAAGCGCGGGACCCACTGACAATTGCGCACTTTCTTCATTATCTTAACTGGAATTTCGAAGAATAAGAAGGCCCTTCGGAAAAATGCAGTTCCTGACCCCAAAAAGGGGGGTGGGCAGCAAACTTCGCCCTAAAGTTTTTGCGGGAATTGCCGATATGGCCGATACTAGGGGTTGTGTAACTGCATTTTCTTTATCTTAACTGGAATTTCAAATAATAAGAAGAGCCCTTGATAACTGAGATCTTCAGACCGCCAAGAGGGAGAGCGGCAGAATTCGTTAAAGTTCTGGCGAGAACTGCCGATATCGCCGATGAGAGGGGGTGTGTGACTGCACGACAAGGCGGCTTCCCCGTCCACAAGTTTGGACGGCATTCAGCAGCAACCAAGATCAGAGCCAAAGTGTCCCTCCCACTTCCTTCGTTAGGTACCTCTTTTTCTATCGGCCAAAAGGTTATTGACTAAATTCGCCAGGAAGTGTACATTGCTTTTCTCGACGGTAGTTTACGAAGATCCAATTCAACAACCTCAGAAGGAGTTCACCACGATGCGATTCCGAGCAAGGAGTCAGGCAAGTGTGTGGCGAGTACTGTCTGCTGCGGCAACGCTGATGTTTGTCGCGG
Source organism: uncultured Acidobacteriota bacterium (assembly GCA_963842495.1). Taxonomy (GTDB): domain Bacteria; phylum Acidobacteriota; class Terriglobia; order UBA7540; family UBA7540; genus CAVROP01. The sequence continues at coordinate 17,440 of CAWJHY010000080.1, read as the reverse complement.
CGGGCATTGCGCAGGGACAATCCATGATGACGCGGCATACGCGTCTGGAAGTGACCAGCGGTCAGGCGAAGTTTGTGAACCGGCTGCTTGGCACTCAGGTCTTGCGCCTCGACATTGTTCTGCCGTTGCGCGATCAAGCTGGTCTGGATAGCTTTCTGAAAGAGGTCTACGATCCTACCAGCCCGATTTACAGGAACTTCCTTACGGTGGAGGAATTCACCGAGCGGTTTGGGCCCACCCAAGAGGATTATGACGCGGTGGTGGCTTTTGCCAAAGGCCGCGGCTTCAACGTGGTGGGCGGCTCCCGCGACGGCATGGACGTGCAGGTCGAAGGTTCAGTGACGGTCATTGAGGCGGCTTTTAATGTGGCCATGGGAGTCTACCAGCACCCTACGGAGAATCGGACTTTTTATGCCCCGGATCGTGAGCCCTCCGCGTCCCTGGGGTTTCCGCTGTGGCATATCTCGGGTCTAGACAATTTCTCGATCCCACATCCTGCTCTCGTGCATAGGCAGCCGGGTGCAAAGCCCGCAGCAACAGTTGGTTCCGGACCCTCTGCCTCGTTTCTAGGCAGCGACATGAGGGCGGCCTATTACGGGGGCTCTCTCACCGGTTCCGGACAAAACATCGGGCTGCTGGAGTACGCCGGATACGATATCGCCGACCTAAACACCTACTACACGAACGCGAAACAAACAAACCTGAGTTCGCATGTCGTCGGAATTTCCACGGATGGAACCAGCTTGAGCTGCGTTTATTCAAGCTGCGATGATACTGAACAGATTCTCGACATGACTCAGGCGCTGGGCATGGCCCCGGGCATAACCACACTGTATGTCTACGTGGGGTCTACCGATACGGCCATCCTCAGTTCTATGACGACACACTCTCCGTTGCCCGCGCAATTGAGTTGTTCGTGGGGCTGGAGCCCGGCGGACCCCAGTACTGACGATCCCTACTACCAAAAGATGGCATCGCAGGGCCAGAACTTCTTCGTGGCGGCCGGGGACAGTGACAAGTGGACCAAGAACAATTACCCTTACCCCGCTGACGATGCGAATGTCGTTGCAGTCGGCGGCACGGACTTAACCACCAGCAGCGCGGGGGGACCCTGGGCCTCAGAAGTTGCCTGGTCACCTTACAGCGGCGGCGGGATTTCCCCGGACAATATTCCCATTCCCTCCTGGCAAAAACTCTCGGGCGTGATCAACTCGAGCAATGAGGGGTCAACGACCTATCGCAACGGCCCTGATGTTGCGGCCAACGCGAATTTCACCTTTTACGTCTGTGCTGACCAATCCGGCTGCACGGCAAACGAATACGGCGGAACCAGTTTTGCCGCGCCCATGTGGGCTGGCTACTTGGCGTTGGTGAATCAACAGGCGGTCGCCAACGGCAGCAAGACGCTCGGATTCATCAACCCACTCATCTACCCGTTAGGAGTGGGCTCACAATCGACCTATTTCCACGACATTACCAGCGGCAGCAACGGCTTTCCGGCCGTAGCGGGGTACGACTTGGTTACGGGATGGGGCAGTCCCAACGGTTCCGGCCTGGTCAACGCCCTTGCCGGAACGTCGTCTCCTAGCTTCACCATTTCCGCCTCACCCGGCTCTGTTTCCGTCCAACAAGGCAGCAATGGCTCATCGACGATCACGACCGCCGTCTTTGGCGGGTTTAACTCGGCGATTGCCTTAACGGCCTCTGGCCAGCCCAGTGGTGTGACCGTGAGCTTCGGTACCACTCCGATACCAGCTCCTGGCTCTGGGAGTTCGTCAATGAGCATACTCGTAGGCTCGACGGTTACAACCGGGACGTATCCAATCACTGTTGAAGGCACAGGGGGCAGCCTTAATGAAACGACCACCGTCACTTTGACCGTGACGGCCGCGGGCACCAACCCTGACTTCACCATCAGCGCCTCACCCACCTCGCTCACAGTGAACCGGGGACATTCAGGCAGTGTCACGATCACTACCAAGGTCTCCGGTGGCTTCAGCTCATCCATCGCGTTGTCGGCGTCCGGAGCGCCGTCCGGAGTTAGTATTACCTTCAGTCCTTCGTCTATCCCCGCCCCAGGCTCCGGGAAATCAACAATGACGATTACGGTGTCGAGGCGCGCCGGCACCAGCACTCACACCATCACGATAACAGGCACGGGCGGAGGTAAAACTCATACGACGACTGTTAGTCTCACTACTTAGGCAGTGACTGCCAAGGGCAGCCCGCCTGCCGCAAACCGCCTGAGCAGCAAAAGGCCTGGACCACCTGGTCCAGGCCTTTCTTTTTGTTGACCGCAGGCTATTCGTAGCGAAGCGCTTGCACGGGATCCAACTTGGCGGCTCGCGCGGCGGGATAGAGTCCGGAAATCATGCTGATCACGATGGCAAAGGCGATGGCCCCGCCCACCAGCCACCACGGAACCGCCCAGAGGTTCTCTGGAGGCAGGTTCTGGCGGCGCAGATAGAAGTTCGTGCCGACGTTGATGAGGCGGCCAATCACCCAGCCTAGCGCCACTCCCAGCGCTCCGCCGGCCAAGCCCATCACGGCGGCCTCGGCAAGGAAAAGCTTCTTGACATCCCCATCGCTGGCCCCAATGGCTTTCATGATGCCGATCTCACGGCGGCGCTCGAGGATGGCCATCACCAGCGTGTTGACGATTCCCAATGCGGCCACCGCCAGGGCAAGGCTGCCGAAGATGCCGAGAAACAGGTCGAGCACGGCGAAGAAGCGCCGCAGTCCCCGCGTGGCGTCGAGAATGGAGAAGGTATTGAATCCCATTTTGCGGATGGCGTCCTGCACCAACTCGATTTGGCTCGGATTTCTTACGCGAACGCTGAGGCTGGGATAAGCCGGTGAACTCGAAAAGTCCGTCTCGCCGCCGCGCGGGCCGGAGGGCAGCAGGACGTGGAGGTTCTCGAGCATCTGGAGCGGGACGAACACGCGCGCTCCCGCGATGCCGCGCATGCCCTCGGGATCCTGATCGGTGACCGCCACGATACGCAATTTCTTTTCGCGCTCAAGGACCGAAAACATCCCGCCGTAGCGGCCCTCGCCGATCGTAGATGCAGGCTTAGAGGAAGCCGGCGAAGAGGCAGGGGTCGCCGCCGCGGAGCGCTCTGCATAGCGCAACGTGAGTTCCTTTCCAATCAACGACTGCGTCTGGCCATTCAGCGCTGAGCTTGATTCGCCGTACCTCGGACTTATGCTCAGGAGTTCGTCCGCGAACTGGATTTGCAGGATTGCCTCGTCGATTGTATCTGAGGAGAAGAACTTGCCCTGCATGCCCTCAAACGCCTCTTTGTCGCGGGCAGAGGACGGGAGGCCGGCCACCATGGCGAAATGTGGTTTCCCTTCGTAGCGAATTTCGCTGACGAAGCGCAGGTCGGGCACCGCTTCGAGAACGTTCGGTAGGCGCGCCATTTCGATTCGAGCTGCTTCGTCAAGAGGCCGGCTCTCCGCGGGAGGCGTCAGGTCACGGTTTCCGACGCGGCCAAGACCCCGCAGGTTGCGGCCGGAGGTGACGACAATAGTGTCAAAAAGTCCGGACCGCTCGAGCCGCCGGTCGGCCAGCCGTTGCAGGCCGATCCCCAGCGAGAGCATGGCGACAAGGGACGCCACGCCCACGCCGATGCCAAGAGTAGTGAGCGAATTGCGAAGGGAGGATTCGCGCAGGTTGCGTGCCGCCAAATCCACCAAGTCGTTTGCCTTCACCGCCGGTCCCTTTCTCGTACTAAGGTTTGCGGAGAGCACTCCCTCTGTTGCGCCCAGCGCCAGTTGTCAACCGCTGTGCTCCCAGCCCCCGGTCCCAGACTCCTCCCCGACCACCTTGCCGTCGGCCAGGAAGATCAGGCGCTGGGCGTAGCGGTCAGCCAGGGAGCGCTCGTGGGTCACCATCACCAGGGTCATTCCAAGCTGCTGGTTGCAGTCCCTTAGCAAGTCCAGGATCTCGCTGCCTGTGCGACTATCGAGATTGCCCGTAGGCTCATCAGCCAAAAGCAGGCCGGGGCGGTTCGCCAAGGCACGCGCCAGCGCCGCACGTTGCTGTTCGCCGCCGGAGAGTTGGCCCGGGCGATGAGTCAGGCGCCCGCCCAGGCCGACGCGTTGCAAGGCCTCTTGCGCTCGCGCCAAACGGTCACCACGCTCCGCCTCTGCAAAGCGCATGGGCAGTTCGACGTTTTCAAGCACCGTCATCGTGCCCACCAGGTTAAAGGCTTGGAAGACCATTCCCACACTGTGCCTCCGGTATCGGGAGAGTTCTTCGCTCGACATCTTAGCCAGGCTTTCTCCGTTCACGATAACCGCACCGGAGGTCGGCCGATCAAGCCCGGCTATTAAGTTCAACAAAGACGACTTTCCGGAGCCCGAACTGCCCAGCAACGCCACGAACTCGCCCCCTTTCACTTCCAGCGAGACTCCGTCAACCGCCCGGATAACCGAGTCACCCATCTGAAAATGGCGGCGTACCTCTTCGGTGCGAATTGTGCTTGCGGGCCTTGACTTCTCTGCCATTGCGATCCATGCTCCCGGCCGAAATTGAGAGCGGCCTCGTTTTCGAGCCCCACACTCCAACTGCAACCCATTGCGCCAAGGCGGACACAAGGGCCGCCGCGACACGCCTTCGTCGCGGGCTTTCGCGGACGGAGTAATGAGTATAAAGGGGAAGGGTTGTAGCCATCAACTCGAATACTGCGGCAAATGACTCGGTTTTATGGCAGTACATATGCTCGGCACCAGAGGTGGTAATGTCTTTGAAAGAACTGACTGATTTGTTCAAGGTCCTGTCGGATGCAACTCGTCTGCGTCTTATCAATCTTTTGCGCACCCAGAGTCTATGCGTTGGAGATCTGCAAGTGGTCTTAGGCCTCTCGCAACCGACGGTTTCCCAGCAACTCGCCGTATTGCGCGGGGCGGAATTAGTTCGCGCCGAGCGGCAAGGGCACAAAATCTGTTACTCGCTCTCTCGCTCGCCGTTTCTCAACTACCCTTTGGGCAGATTCCTCAGCGAAGTTGCCCCTTTTTTTCCGGAACTCGCGGCGGATGTGCAGAAACTGGTTGATTTTAAAGGCGATAGTGTTTCCTGCTCTCCGTGTGATGAGGGGCGGGCAAGGTCTGGTCAAGCTTGACTCCGTGGTTGACCGATTCTCCTCCACTTGGGAGTGGAGGGTGAGGCAGGCTATTTCTCCATGCGAATCAAAGCGGTCATTTGCAATTGCAAGGGGTTGTGCCCGTCTTTCAAGAACTCGGACATGAATACCCTTCCCTTCGACATCGAATCCGACCTGGATGTGGATTACGCTATCGTGCACCCGCAACTTTGCGGGATGGGGGGAAACAGGGTCATGGAGGACATCCTCCGCTCGGCAGAAGACGACCCCGACACCTTCGTCATCGTCGGGGCATGCGACCAGGAAGCTCAACTCAAGCTATTCCAGAAGCTCTTTTGCAAGACAGGCTTCGGCCAGGACCACTATCTGGCGGTGGATATTCGCGGCGCGACAAATAACGAGATTCTCCAACGGCTGTGTGAAAAACTCCGCGATCACGTCCAAGCCAGAGAAAGGCCCCGTTGACCGGCTCGCCCGGGGGACCGGTCCGGTTCCCAGCCCTGCTAGGAGGGAATGAGGAGTCAATGCCTGGCCGTCAGAGAAAGCGTTTTCCCTGGTTTCCCACCCTCAAATGCGAGGATTGCCTCCTCGATCTCGAATGTCTTAACTTTTGCCCCGCAGGTGTTTTCGATTGGGACCCCGCCACGGGCAAACCTGTAGTGGCTCGCCCTCTTGACTGCATCCCAGGCTGCCGCAGTTGCGCCGAGAATTGCAAGGGCAAGAACATTTCGCTCCCCGGCAAAAAGGAGGTGGCAGCGGCGCTGAAACGGATTCGCGCCGAAGATGGACGCACCTCCGCCGGCAACGGCGTTGCAAGCAGCACAGTCGTCGCGACTCCGGGGCGGCGCCAATCGACGCCTCAACGACCGCGCGCCCAGGGAAAGAAAAGGAAGTCAAGTAAGAGTCTTTCCGTCATCACGTTCACGGCGCGCCGAGGCAGGGGGCTGGATTAGACGCTCGCCGCCGATTCGCAGGCGTAAAGCAGATTCACCACAGAGTCCACGGAGTGCACAGAGAAGTGTGTCGTCTTTCTTCTCTGCACTACTATTCTCGAACTTCTTCGCGGCGCCAAGCTTTTTGCCGGTAATCGTTCTCGTTACATGCTCTTGAATTTCAAATCTTGAATTGAATTGCGGCTCTGCCGCGCTGTGTTCTCTGTGTTCTCTGTGCCCTCAGTGGTGTATCTTTTTCTCGCGGCACGAAGAAGCTCTATGTCGGTCAGGAGTCACCGTCATGGAAAAGAGCATTTCGCGCAGGCGTTTTCTAGAAAAAGGTCTCAAGACCGGGGCGGGGGCGGCCTTTTTCTTCCCGGCGGCGAGGATTCTCGCCAAGGCGACAGGGAGCGCGGAGGGAAGCAGCCAGGGCATCTGTGTCACGCTCTGCAACCATTGGAGCTACACCGGCATTGGCTGGCAGTTGGGCCTCGAGTCGTGCGTGCTCTCGGCGGTCGATGCCATGGGAATGGCTGATCGCGCCCCGCACGTGAAGACCTGCCTCGAGATGGATGCGCTCGCTTATCAGTTGATGGCGGAGAAGTTCCCGGAAGTTGCTGCCCGGCTGAAGAAATACCTGGCCGAGGACAAAGTGGAAATAATCGGAGGCACCTACGGGCAGCCGATGGGGACGATGTTCAGCGGCGAATCAAACATCCGTCAGCTTGTGTATGGGCGGGAAACCATTCGCAAAGCGCTGAATTATGACGTGGCGACCTTTCTCGATGAGGAAGAGTTCTCGCATCCGCAGATCCCGCAGATCGCGCTGGGAGCGGGCTACCGCTATGCCAGCCTGGCGCAAGTTGACACCTGGGGCCGGGCGGGCATCCCTTACCTGGAAGTCAACGCCTTCCAATGGAAAGGCATGGATGGCAGCGAGATCCGGAGCACGCCCAAGAATTCGCTCTTCGGCTATTCTCCGGATCTCAAGCAACTCGCCGGCTCGGAAGCTTTCAAGAAACTCCAGGTCCTCGGCAAGCCCCTCATCTTCACCTGGGAGGAGTTTGGATGGGAACCGCCGGACGAGCCCGCCTACCTGAAGACACCCGAGAAATACAGGAAATTTGCGGAAGACTCTCCGGTCGAGTTCGTCACTCTGAAAGACTACCTCGACGAGTACGGAAGCGGCGCCACGCAGTCCATCTACCTGAACATGGATGCCTGGACAAAGCTCTTGACCTGGGGATTGGGCGGCGACCAGTTGCGCGTCATGGACCGCAAGGTCGAGGCGAAACTTTTGGCGGCGGAGCGCTTCGATGCCATCGCCGCCGGTTTGGGGGCGAAGAATCAGGCGGGGCCGCTCGAGCAGGCCTGGAAACACTTGCTGACCTCGCAAAGCCACGATGTGGGCCTGTGCGAGTTCTCCCGCTGGCAAGGCGACCGCATGGCGCCGCTGGATCGTATCGAGGACTACCACAATTTCACCTGGGGAGCCATCGGCTACACGCATCTCGATGCCGCCGGGAAGCAAGCTCAGGAGGCGCTGGACGCCTCGCTGGGCCACGTGGTTAGCCACGTCGGCTCGGAATCAGGCAAGTACGGACAGCTTGCGGTTACGGTATTCAACCCCTGTGCGTGGGAGCGGACCGGCCTCGCCACCACGGGTCGCATCTATCCGATTCGAGAGAAAGCCAAGGACATTGTGGTCAGGGACCATGCGGGCCGCGTGGTGCCGTCTCAAATCATCAAGGGTGACAAGGACCCGCAGGGAAACCTGGTGGTTGCCGAGGTGGCTTTCCTGGGTCAGAAAGTTCCAAGCGTGGGATATGACACCTACTACCTGGAACTCACTCCCGAGGCCGCAAAGCCCGCCGCCACAGCTTTGCGCATTGATGAATCGCAACTCGGGCTCGAGAATGAATTCCTGAAAGTCAGGCTAAGCTCGAAACACGGGGCCATCGTCAGCCTCATGGACAAGCGGACAGGGCGGGAAATGCTCGACCCGGCGAAGAGCGCCTTCCCCATTTTCAAAGGCACACCCAATCAGGACTATTGTCTGCGCAGCGTTTTCGTCCAGTCCAAGTATCACCGCCAGGCAACCGCTATTCCTGCGCTTTTCGACAGCTCGACTTCGCAAGCGGCTTACGAGGGCGCGGAGAAGGCCAGCGCTCCGAGCGGGGAAGCGGATTGGCGCGCCATTTCGAATTCCGCGATTCGTTGGATCGAGCAGGGGCCGCTGCGCGCCACCGTCAAGACCAGCCACCAATGGCCGCTTCTCAAGTTTGAGACTTACGTCAGCCTTTGCGCAGGAGTGCCTTGGGTCGAGGTAACCAGCCGCGTGCTGGCAGAGATCCCTCCCGCACCCGACGCGCTGGGGCAGGACAATCGCTTTCCCGCCGAAATCAAGCAGGGTTATTGGCTGACCTTCGCGCCGGCCTTTGCTCCGGTCTCGCTCGTCCGCGATTTCCCTCTGGGCATCGAACCCACCGAACGCCAAGTCTTTCAGGCCCGCACCTTCGTTGATCTGGTGGGTCAAGATACCGGACTCTTGCTGCTGCACCCCGGAACGCAGTATTTCAAGCATGACGGTCACGGAGTGTTTTCAAACCTGCTGATGCGGGAGTGGGAATCGTACTTCACCGGCGAGTATGGCTGGCCACGCTACTCGGAGTACCGTCACGCCTTGCTTCCCCACGGGACGAATTTCACCAATGCTCAGCGCGTGCGCGCCGCAGAAGAGTTCGACCAAAAACTGATCGCGGTGGTGGGACCCCCGCACAACGGGAGCCTGCCCCAGCGCAAAGCCTTCGTTACTGTGCAACCCTCGAGCGCACACCTGCTGGTGTTGCGCGCCAAGGAGCAAAAAGGGCTCGAGCTCCGATTCGTTGAGGTCGAGGGCAAAACCGGTGATGCTTCCGTCGAGTCGGCCCTGCCCGTCACCGCAGCCGCGGAAACCAATCTTCTTGGCAAGAAGTCGGCGGAAGTTTCCATCAGCGCCGGTAAGCTGAACTTCTCACTTCAGCCGTGGCGCCTCCGAACCTTCGAGATCGGCGTGTAACACGGCCGGCGGCACCCGGAAGCTACGAAGTGTCATTCCGAGCGGAGCGAGGAATCTCGCTCTGTGTCGGGCGAATCACTGGACCAAGACCAGGGCGAGATTCCTCGCTCCGCTCGGAATGACACCCCCCTACGGGATCCATCAAATCAGGACGCTCCCGCGAGTTGCGTTAATCCCTCGAGAACGACGTGCAGCAACCCGGCCGGCTGGGCTTCGACGGGGTGGCGCGAGGCTGGTGTAGCCGACTTCCGAGCCTTGACTTCGTTTTCGCAAAATGCGCTGTTTCTTGCTCCATTTGGGTCCGATTGGCGCTAATTGGTGCGCAAAAGGCGCATAATTCGCGGCCCTTCAAGAGCCTATCTCATTTGTTTTCAAGTACTTCTTAACTTCTCTCCCTTCAATAACGTGTAACTGCTTTGTTTTCAGATAGTTCTTAGCTTCGTTTCGAATGGGCTTGTGTGTTTTCAATGACATACTGGCTTCGGTCGTATCATTTTTATTTATTTTCAGTTCCCACTTTCCCCGAGTGCCGGCACCTTCCCGCCATCCCTTGCGCCGCGTGTCGAACCGGCCCTCGCCTACGACAATGTGTCCGCAAAATAACCACCATTGTAGGCTATCATAGCTCCCGGAGTTTGTCAACTAAAAAATGCAAGAAAAGCGGGCCGACCCTCCCGAATACCGTCGTGATCTTTCCGGGTTACCGCCCAGGCTCGACGACGCTTCCTTGGAGCGAGTGTTCAAAGACGTCCAAGCGCTTTGCCGTCAACGCGGCTTGGCATCCTACGATGTGCTTTACGTCGAACTGGCAATGCGGGCAGGGAGTCCTCTTGCGACGCTCGATAAGAATCAGCGAGATGCTGCCCTAGGCGTCGGCGTGACTTGCGTATGAGAGACGAACTGGGAGAAACGGTACCTGACACCGTTTCTCGGACGGGCACTACTGATAATTCTTGATCAGCACCGCGTCGGTCTGGTGCGTGCCGCGTGAGAGAACCAGGCGGCCATCCCGGGACCAGTCGAACGAGAAAATCTCGTCGGAAGTGAAATGCGTCACGGGCCTCGCCGGGCCGCCCGCCACCGGTTGTTCCCAGACATTACCTACCCCGTTCACGGTGTTGATGAAAGTGATGGCGCGGGCGTCCGGGGTCCAATGAAGGGGAAGTGTGGCGGTCGCGGGCACGGGGAAAACCTTGGCGGGTTGGCCGCCCGCGAAAGGAACGATCGCCAAGCTGAATGTCTGCTGATTCCGGCCCGGAAGGTACTCGCAAGCGATCCACTTGCCGTCGGGGGAGACGGATGGATAAGCTGAGAAGTAGTCCGTTAACTGCGACGCCTGTCCGCCTCCACTCGAAACCTTCATCAGAACCGACTTGCCGCCCTCGTGCCGTTGGAAAATCACCCACTGGCCGTCCGGCGATATTGCAGGAGCCACGTCTCTTCCTTTACCTTGAGTAAGCCGTTGCAGGTTGCCACCGTCCATATCCATGCGCCAGATTGACGCGCCACTTGTTGGATTCCTCTGACTGAAGGCAATGAAGCCGCCACGGAGAGAGACGGCGGGATAGTCCGGCAACACGTTGTGGGTAAGCCGCTGGGAGCTCGACCCGTCCGCGTCCATCTCCCAAAGGTCTCCCTGCTCGTTAGGAGCCTTTTGATAGACGATTTTCCCTTCCGGTGCCCATGTAACATTATACCAGTCGTCTCCGTTCTGGTTTCCGGCGTTCAAGGTCTTGGTTTCCGACTCCTTGCCGGGGGTGCCGACCTGGAGGGCAAAAAGAAGCTGCTCCCGCAGGGCCAGCAACGTCTTTCCGTCCGCGCTCGCCCGAACTCCTTTGTACCGCCAGAGGTCGTGAGTGATCTGCCGGGTTTCGCCTCCGTCCAGTGAGACTTCGTGAAGCTGAACGGACCCCGACACCCCTTGCAGACGGCCCACCACAACCAAGTCACGGGCGCCAGGGAGCCAGGAAAGGTCCTCGATTTCGCTCCAATTGGCGGCCTCCACTGGCTGGGACGGACCGCCTTCCGCCGCGATCATGGTCAAAACCGGGCGGAGACTGTAATGGATGAAAGCGAGGGTTTTGCCATCCGAGGACCAGGCGACGCGGTTCTGCGGAATCCCCTCGGGCCGCTTGAAGGATGCCAACACCCGCTCGTCAGAGCCATCCAGCGCGGCAGTCAACAAGCTGTCCTCACCATTAGTGTCACGTACAAAAGCGGCCCGCTGGCCATCGGGTGAAAATGCCGGCGGGCCGGAAATCCCTGCCAGCATCTTTATTGGACCTCCGCCCAGAGAAGGCACTTGGTAGAGGTCGCCGGCAAACGTTAGTTGACCCACTCGGGCGAAGTAGACGTAGCTGCCATCGAGAGAAAATGCCACGCCGGGGCAATAGTCCTCGCCCAGGGCGACAATCTGGACGTCCCTGTCCGTGGCGAGTTGCTTCAGCCAGAGACTTTGCTTCCCTGCCGTTTCCCGCACGTAGGCTACATACTTGCCATCGGGCGAGATGTCCGCTTCCTGAATGTCACCGCTGCCGGTCACGCGCGTAAATTCCAGGCGGTCGGGCGGCGCCGGCGCAGGGCTGGGGGTGCGATAGAGGGCATAAAGAATGGCGGCGGCGATGACCAGCCCAGCAGCGATCACTCCGGACACGGCTTTCCTGTGGCGCTTTACCAGGGCCGCGATCACCTGCGAATCGGAGCTGCCGCCTTGTAGCGGCGGCTCTACGGCGCCACTTGGGTCCTGGCGGGGTAAACCCGCCGCTACCCGGTCCGGATCCGAATCACGCTTCAGGCGCTTCAGGTCGGCGCGCATTTCGGCGGCGCTCTGGTACCGCAGGTCGCGGTCTTTCTCCAGCGCCTTGTGGATGATTTCTTCCAGCTCGGGCGGCAAGTCCGGTCTTAACCTTAGGAGTGGCGTTGGGGCTTCGTGCAGGAGGGCGCCAAATGTCGCCGCCGAGGTGTTTCCGCCGAAGGCTTGCCGGCCCGTCGCCATCTCGTAAAGCACGCTGCCGAAACTGAAAAGGTCGGTGCGCGCATCCAGGCGCTCGCCTCGCGCCTGCTCCGGCGACATATAGGCCACCGTGCCCATCGTCATGCCGGGGCTGGTCAGGTTGCTCTCGGGATCATTCGACTCTACCGTCGGGTGATGTGGAGGCGGTGTTGCGGCGCCACCCTCTCCGGGGCGGGCTAAACCCTTGGCGACCTGCCACGTTAATTTTGCCAGGCCGAAATCCAGAATCTTCGCTTGACCGCGCGTGGTGACCCAAATATTCGTCGGCTTGATGTCCCGATGGATGATGCCCTTGGTGTGCGCGGCGTCCAGCCCGTCGGCAATCTGGATCGCCAAGTCCAGCAGCGTTACGAGCGGAAGGGGAGGCCTGGAGGAGAAACTGGAAACTGGAGGCTGGAAACTTGCGCGTGGGCCGATTTTCGAGTTTCCAGTTTCCAGTTTCGTGTTTTTCGGGAGGTCGCGCAGCGTTTGCCCTTCCAACAATTCCATGGCGATGAAGGGCCGGCCGCCGTCCTCGTCCACCTCGTAGATGGTGCAGATATTGGGGTGATTGAGGGCGGAGGCAGCGTGCGCCTCGCGCTTGAAGCGTTCCAGGGCCTCGGAACTCTCCATCATCACTTCCGGCAGGAATTTCAGGGCGACCCAGCGCGGGAGCTTGGTGTCCTGGGCCTTATAGACCACCCCCATGCCGCCGCTGCCCAGCTTCCCCACGATGCGGTAGTGGGAAACCGTCTTGCCCAGCATCGCGTCCGGGCTCGCCGGGTCTGCCGCCCGCGCTTGATCCCGTGCCATGGCTTGCCCCGCCACCTCCAAGGCCGGCTTTCCCAGGAAACTTCCTGTTCCTTCCCCTTGCGCCAGCAGCCGCTCCACTTCCTGGCGCAAGGAGTCATCCCCGGCACAGGCCTCGGCGAGAAACTGCGCCCGCTCGCTCGCATCACGCTCAAGGGCGGCGTCATACAAGCGTTCGATTTTCCGCCAGCGCTCACGCTCCACGCTGCTTCTCCCCGCTCAATTCGTGCCGCAGCCAACCCTTGGCCAAGGTCCAATCCCGCTTTACTGTCTTGGGTGAGACCTTAAGCACCGCAGCCGTCTCTTCGATGCTGAGCCCGCCAAAGAAGCGCAACTCCACCACCTGGCCTTGGCGCGCGTCCTCCGCGGTCAAGACCTTCAGGGCATCATCCAGGGCCACCAAGTCAAGGCCTGGTTCCTCTCCCGCCACCAGCGCTTCGTCCAACTGCAACGGCGGAAAATCGCCCCCACGCTTCTCGGCATGGCGGGAACGCGCCCAATCCACCAGAATGCGCCGCATCACTTGCGCGCACAAGGCAAAGAACTGCGCCCGGTTCTCAAAGCTCGCCCGGGCGGAATCCACCAGGTGCACATACGCTTCGTGCACCAGGGCAGTGGGTTGCAGCGTATGGTCCGGGCGCTGGTGCGCCATGTAGCGGCGCGCCACTTCATGCAGCTCCCGATACACCAAGGGCATGATCTTCTCGAGCGCGGTGGGCTCGCCCTCGCTCCAGGCCTTAAGAAGTTGTGTGACTTGATGTTTCGACGGTTCCATGGCGCGACCGCCCAAGTCCTCGGTTCGAGATGAACCAAAGCTATCACGTTTATTCGGCGATTTCCACACATTGCGGTCGCCGTGGCTTCGTGGGCTAAGAATTATTTCTCTACCATGACCCTTTTTACCGGCGTTTTCCGTTCTAGAGGGTGAGGCAGCTCAGGGTTGCCTAAATTCAAAACGGATGAAGGAGTAGTTAAATGAATATGAAGATCAGAAAGTGTCTCGGAACGTCGGTTCTGTCTGTGGCGATATTGCTTGCCTCTGGCATGCCTGCCTTGGCGAAGAGCTCTGCGGGCTCGCGGACTGTGATGTTTCGCTATGGCTTCGTTGTGAACGGGACAACGGTCCCGGCGGGCAAGTATTCGGTGCGGTGGCAAACCCATAGCCCTGAGGCGACCGTGGACTTCGTGCGGCGCCACGCAGTTGTTCTCTCCACCGAGGGCAGAGTGGATAAGCGTTCCAAGGCCTACGACCGCAACGCGGTTGTTTACGACACCGCTTCGGACGGGACGATGTCCCTTGTTGAGATTCGCTCCGCTGGCTCGGACAAGGTCCTCGTTTTCGATCAAAAAGACCTCACCCAGAAAGCGTCCAGGTGAGAATTTTAAACCGACTTGGCGGGCCGCTTCCACAGCCCGCCAACTGTCTCTTAGCTGGCCACAGTGCACGCCCAGGCCTGCTTTTCCTCTGGGTGCAAGGACCTTCCCCATCGACGAAAGTTGGCCTAGAGTATCCGTCCCTTAACGACCGCAGTTTCTGGGTGCCCCGCAGAAGAAAAAAACAAACCGGTCAGCGAGGTGCGCTGGTGACGGCGGATGCCATGAGTTCCGTGGCTGTTCGCAGCTTCAGGACATCCGCTTCGGTCATGCGACCGACGTCACCGTACTTGAATGCGCCGCCACTTGCCCTCCCAGCTTCACCTCAACCTATGTTGGGACCAAAATCACTGGGATATTGGTGATATGATTGCCGTGGGTGAACACGTCAACGGTGTTGCCGATGGGGCGGGAGCGGGGTAGCGCGGAGTCCCGGCTGTCGGGACTCCGCGGCTCTTCTGTGGAGCGTACTGACGTACGCGAATTAATCCTGAAGAAATTATCCAACGTCCAAATGCCGGAGAGTCGCAACGCCAGCGACTCGGCGCTACGCGGGCCGCTGATCGCAAGGCTTCGCATTTTTCACTTGACAAGCCAGTCGGCCTATGATAGCCTACTAATATGGTCGTCTTATGGACAGATTGTCGTAGGCAAGCGCGTGGGCGCGCCGAGGCGCAAGGGAAAGGGGAAGTGTCCCGGCTATGGGGAATGTAGGGAACTACAAAAAATGAAAAATAGTGGAAACGAAGCTGAGGAGTACTTGAAAACAAAGGACATCACTTTTTTGAACGCTGCAAATTCTGCGCGTTCTGAGCGCAAATCGACACCAATCAGGGCCTGAACGAAGCAAAATCAGCGCATTTTGCGTGAACGAAGTCAGGCGTCGAATTAGAAAGGCGAGGCCTGACAGTGACACAAAGTCGGCTACGTCCCAGCGGGCTAAGCTCCGATGTACTTGGCATAAACGCTACGCGCCACGGCGGGGTCGTGCGTGCCTTTCACGATGGCGCGGCCATCGGAGAAGACCGTCAATTCGTAGGCATCGACTGCGAAGACGAGCAGGAACTCGTTGCCGCGTACCCGGCCGAACGGTTCGAGGCGGACCCTCAAATCCGCGAGATCCAACTGCCGCGGCGCCGCCGCGTGAATCTGCACGGAATCTCGTCCGCAAAGGCTGGTGTGGGTTGGCCCGGTCCTCTTGAGGTAGGCAAAGTCCTTGGCTCCGCAAACTCGGCACTGCGGGTCTTTGCGCGGCCGGATTTCCTGGAGCTGGTTCTTCCAGATATCGTAGGCGAGCATCTTGCCGTGCAGCTCGTGGCGCCGGGCCAGAAGGATTTTCAGGGCCTCCGTCACCTGAATGGCCGCCACCCAGGAGACCGCCGGGCCGATCACTCCCACCGTATCGCACGTTTCGTGCGCGCCCTCGGGCGCAGCGGGAAACAGACAGGCCAGGCAGGCCGTGCTCTCCGGAAGGATCGTCATGGTCATGCCGTAACTGGCCACCACGGCGCCGTAAACCCAGGGTAAACCGTTTTTCACAGCGACCTCATTCAGCAGGTAGCGCGCTTCGAAGTTATCCGTGGCGTCCAAGACCACCTGGAAACCGCTGACGAGTTTTTCGATGTTGCGGTTGTCCACATCTTCAATCACGCCCTCGACTTTGACTTCGGAATTTATCTGGTTCAGCTTGCGCGCCGCAGCGATGGCTTTTGGCAATCGCTCGCGGGCGTCCGCCTCGTCGAAAAGGATCTGGCGTTGCAAGTTTGACTCTTCGACGAAGTCGCGATCCACGATGCGCAGCGTTCCCACGCCGGCGCGGGTGAGGGCGCTCGCCTGGGCAGTGCCGAGCGCTCCGCAGCCCAGAATTACTGCCCTGGATTCGAGCAGCTTCTCCTGCCCTGCCGCGCCGATGGGCGGGAACAGAATCTGACGGGAGTATTTTTCGCGGTTCATGCTGGGGTTCGAAGCGCAACCCTTGTGGTTGCGCAGGTCGGCCGCGAGGACCGCCCCTACAGATGATTCTCTCACACTTTGCCGCAGGGGCAACCCTACCGTGGGCGTGACGGCCTCGCACCCAGTCAGAAAAAACTCTGGACGCACACCGTCTGCGGAGCGATGATTAAGGCAACCTGAATGCCCAGCGGCGGGGAACGCTGCCAGGATACTGTGCCCGGGCCCGGCCTCCTGCTCAATGAATGGCGCGATGACTGAGCCAATACCGTTCGCACAAGAACGCCGATTGATGGTCGAAATCCAACTGCGGAACCGGGGCATCCGAGACCAAAGAGTCCTGAATGCCATGCTGCACGTGCCGCGCCACGAGTTTGTCCCTTCGAGTTTGATAAAGGCTGCCTACGATGATCGACCGTTGCCTCTGGGTGACGCGGAGACCATCTCACAACCCTACATTGTTGCCGCCATGACCGAAGCAGCCCGTCTGCGACCCGGAGACAAGGCCCTGGAAGTGGGGACCGGAAGCGGGTACCAGGCGGCGATCCTGGCCTATTTGGGCGCGCGAGTTTACAGCGTGGAACGTAACGCTGCGCTGGCGGAAAAGGCATGCGACCGCCTGGCACGCCTGGGGTACGACGGAGTGGAAGTGATCGTGGGCGACGGAAGTGAGGGCTACCCGGCTGCTGCGCCTTATGCCGTCATCATCGTCACCGCTGCCGCGCCCAGTGTGCCGCCCGCCTTGCTCGAGCAGCTTGCGGAAGGAGGCCGCTTGATCATCCCTGTGGGAGACCTCCATCACCAGGACCTTCTCCTCAACGTCAAACAGGCGGGAGAAGTGAGGACTCGAATCCTCGACCCTTGCCAGTTCGTGCCGCTGGTCGGCAAGGCCGGCTGGCCCGAAAATGAATGGCGGCTGATGTAAGTGCGATTTTTCTTGACTCGCATTCAACCGGATTTTATTATCACGGTAGCTAGAAAGGAGGTGATCCATGTCGATAGAAAGTAACCTTAGCGAGGGTGCTGAGGCTTAAGGCGTCAAGCACGTGCCCACTTGTGGGAACCTCTCGCTAGCGACAGAGGGTTAGTGGCAAGGGCGCTGTGCGGCGCCTCTCCCCGACGAAGGAGGGAGAAAAGCCAAACCCAATCAGTATCCCGGGCCCCTGGTCGTGCGGTCTGCGCACGGCCAGGGGCTTTTCGTTTGGGCTGAGTCGAG